>NZ_CP156677.1:719540-1439081 GCF_048453025.1 Phosphitispora sp. TUW77 | reverse complement strand
GCATATTGGGAGCAGCACCCGGAAGAGCAGTGATTGCTGTACAAGTATTAATAGAAGCAGTTTGGTTATAAGCATCATTCCAAGACCCCTGATAAGTTATCGCCTGGTTTTTGCCGCTGGGGATAGTCCCACCAACCAAAGTAGGATCTATTACTGCCGGAATTGTAGCCACAATACCAGGCCCGCCCGGTAATGTCCCGGCGTTCCAGGTGAGCACCCACTGGCCACCCATCATTACTTCACTATCAGGTACAGGGATAGCAGTACCCGGTGTATAGCTGACAAACGGTGCCAGTGTCACTACAAAAGGTGAAGTATACAGCGCTGGAGCACCACCGGTATTTAACAAAGTAAAAGTTGCCGGAGTAAGTGCTGTAGCTGACACGTTTTGTGGTAAAGCAATCATTTCCAGATAAGGTTTTCCAACTGAAGCAAAAACAGTGTTTAATACAAATCTATGATAAACTGAGTCAGTCACAGTTGAATAACTTTCACTGGAAGGAATTTTATCGGTATCTTTGTATTCGTGGCCGCCTTCGAAGACAACAACTCCGGCTCCGGTCCCTCTGAAAGAACCACCTGCCATAAAGTCATACTGAGTGGAGTTATCTAAAAAATGAGCTAATACAAATACTGAGGGGAAGTAGGTGACATCTGTATGCAGCCATGTCTGCTCCGAACCTCCGGGCAGGTCCTGTACTGCAGCCGGCCCTCTGGGTACAGCCTGGGCTGAGGGATAATCCGGCAAATCTACAGTAAAGGTGCTGGCATCACCTTTGTTGTCACCATAGTTAGTTTGGCCTATTGGGTTGAGCATAGGCCCGGCATCATAATTGTTTAATGCAGACATGGAGTGACAGGTAGCATGGAGAAATCCACCTGTTTCCAAAAAATCAACCAGGTCATTAGCCGCGGGTGTACCCTGCCAAGTGCCGTCAGAAGTGTGAGGTGACAGGAAAACATCATATGCACGTTTCAGGCATACTTCCTGCGGTGGTGGTATTTGACTGCGGTCGATGCCGAAAAGGGCGCCGTTATCAATTTCGGTTTCAGTTAATACACCAGGGGAACTGCTGACCCAGGTACTGCCGTTAGAATCCGGTACTTTTGCTGTGTTCAAATATTTTATCATGATAGAACTGTTTTTATCTTCCATTGCGATCCGTGGAGCTCGGCTTAATGTGTAAGCAATATCTGCATTAAAACCCACAGTAGCTACATGTACCACAGGCAGCAATCCCTGACTGAATTCCGCCTGGTTTGCTGATTGATAAGCATTAATTATAGCTCCAGCCGCCGCAGCATTGGCTGCAGGAACAATAAAAGGGCCGCCGGCGTAACTTTTACTGGTTGGGGTTTCTGCAGGAATTGTATAGTTTCTGGTTGTAGCCGAAAAATCGGTAGCACCATATGCCTTATTATCCTTAATTGCCCATTTAACCGGAATACCATTATCAAGCAGGCGGTAGACCAGGCCATAGGCTAAAAACATTCCTTTATCCTGGTATGTTACATCCATTGGGATGATAAGTGAACCGGCAGCCAGTGCTTCTATAGCCATAATTCAACCCTCCTTTCTTTAGGGGCACGGTTGGTTAATAGTAACATTCAGCTGGATTACAATTGTTTTCGACATATGCCGGTCATCAATCATATGAATCTGAACATGTTCTTCCATAACTTCAACACAGATGGGAGTGCCTGGGGCAGGGCCGCCGGGCCATTCAATTAGTGCATTGAATGGTTCATCAAAATGCGCCCCGTGTACCTGTTGATCAGGTTGATCAGCCACATATTTAGTGGTGATGGTCGCTATCCCGTCAATTATTACTTTGCGTATAGGAAGAGGGGGCTGGTCATCAGTTACCAGCTTGGTTCCGATAACTTCTGCTTTAGTAATCGCGTATTCGATCTTATACCCTAAAAGCCTTTCCATCGGCGGCTTGATATCAGGTATTGTAAGGTCATGGTTTATCACTAGTTCATCCCAGACTTCAGGGCTCCCAAGGATACTTCTCAATACTACCATGAGGCAAACCTCCGTTTTTTGTTTTAATTATCTTTTCGCTGCAGCCAGATTAAAAGGACCAATTCCTTGGTAATAGTCCTTTCATCAATTTGATGATATTCTTCATATTCAACACAAACATGTGCTATATACTGGTCTAGGTCAAAGTCTAAGGGCAGAAGGGTACCGTCATCATTTTTTATCAGCGCCTGAAATGGAATTTCCCAATGGGCAAAGTGAACTTTTTGATCCGGAACTTTGGCGATATACTCCAGCCCAACCATCAGTTTCCCTACAACCAGGATTTTTTTCCCAGGTGGTTTTTTTACTGTTACTGCAGTCAGTTTAGTGATATCAACTTCATGTATTGTATTAAACATTTTTTCTTTGGGGGGTTTATTCAATGGTATTTCCAGGAGCCCATTCAACTGTATCTGGGTATGATAGCTGACAACATCGTTGGAGTCAGGACATCTTTCATCTCCTACATCACCTAAGGGACAGAACTTCGTCATAGTAATCCTCCTTCCAAAACGTAAAAGGAAAGAACCGACTCCGGGAAAAAATGCCGTGGTCCCGGAGTTCGGCCTAAGCAATTATTTAAATAAGAATAGTCTTTTAAGGTGTATATATATCTAACCGGACAACTATGATTTTGAAAATATGTCTGCCATCTATAAGGCAAAAACGGCTTTTCTCAATTACAGGTTCAACACATATGGGGGTACCCTGTGGCGGTCCGTCCGGCCATTCAATCAATGCATGGAAGGGGACATCAAAATGTGCTGCATGTACCTGCTGGTCTGGAACATCGGCAGCGTATTTAACAATGATTTTAGCAGTTCCAACGACTAAAACCTTTTGTAATTCAAGATTTGGGTCTTCCGGGTATAATAGTGGTGTATCTATAACAACTGCCTTAGTTATATCAAAATTGATTATAACATCCAGTATGCATTCAGCCGGTGGCTTGATTTCGGGGATGACAAGCTGGTGGTCAATAGCTATCTCCTGATATATACCAGTAAATGTTGGCATCCAATTTCACTCCTTTTCATGGTTATATAACTTCGAGCCAAATCAGTACAACCAAAACTTTTTGTATTTCTCTGGGGTTAATAAGGTGGTACTGTTCGTGTTCTACGCAAATATTAACTCTTACCGTACTAATGTCAAAATCAGGTGGAAGCAGCCCGCGGTATGCTCCCGGACAGGGGCGAAGTTTAATTATAGCCTTGTATGGTATGTTGAAGTGAGCATAATGGACTTCCTGGGAAGGGACTAAAGCAGAATACTCTACCCCTAAGTTCAGGGTACCGGCAATGATGACCTTTCTTCCCTGCACATCTCCTAAATCCACATCTAGTACCTCGACATCATCAATAGTAAAGTTTTTAGTTACATTGGTAATTTTTTCAACATCAGGTTTGGGTTCAGGAATTATCAGGTTGTCATTAATTACAATTTCCGTAAACATGGTCAGTTCTGAACCTTCGGGAGGACATGCGGTTCCCGGATTTATATCTGTAGTGCACTGAGGACAGGTGTTCATTTTTTGTTCCTCCTTTACTTATATTTCTTCAACCCATATCATAAGCACGATTTCTTTGCTTAGGGTGCGGCTGTCAATTTGTGTAAGGCGCAGTTTTTCCACACATACATGGACTACGAAATCATCAGGGAAATCTGCAAGGGGAATAGGTTCACCGCAGTCAGTCAGTATTAAGGCATTAAAAGGCAGGTCATAGTGCACAAAGTGTACCTTTTGAGTTGGGACATCAGCGGCATATTGAATGTTTAGGGTGATGACACCGGAAACTACAATTTTATTGCCAGGGATTGTTCCATCCGGCAGGGTAACTGTAATAACTTCCACATCATTGAGCCTGACATCATGAGTCACTTTTACAATGCGTTCTTTTGGCGGTTTATGAGGAGGGATAACTAAATTGCCATTGACGATAATTTCAGTGAAAAATGCAGCTACACTGGTATCAGTAGGGCAGTATTCAACTACACCGCCATTTATACCGCCATTGGGCAAACCATTTGGACAGATGATCATTAAAGTTCACTCCTTTGTCATTTATATATATATGGCTGTTAGAGCCATAAAGCAAAATAAAAATTATTTACATCGAATTTTCAAATTTGCTAATATATGATATGTAAACTTAACCAAAGGTGATAATATGGAATAACAGTTAAATTTAAAAAACCCTCTACTCAGCTGGGACAGCTCAATGTAGAGGGTTGTATTTTTTGTCATTCTCCAATTATTTTTATCAGTACACGTTTTTTGCGTTTGCCGTCAAATTCACCATAAAATATCTGTTCCCAGGGACCTACGTCATTGACATAATATCTTAGCTATACAAACATATTTCTTTTATATTTTACCTTATAAATGCTGAAAGTAATAGAATTATGGGAAAACCTTGTTCATGAACTCTTGATACGAAGCATGTCCCTATATTATTGTTAATCAAACCCTCGACTTCACCAAAAGCGGTAACTATATAAATCTTTTAACCCCTGGGTAAATTTGTACCAGGGGTTAAAAGTTAAGCTGATTCTTTGTTATAAAAGAGGTTGACAGAACACTTCGCGGTTTACCACAATTTGCCCGCTGAACGTTCCATAGAAAAACAATTGTAAACCATCAGGACAGGTTATGTTGAAGGAACCAACCCATTGACCAGAATTTAACCTGGTTGCATCTATGGTTGCGCGACAACCCGTTATAGGTGTGAATTCATCTTCTTGGACACTTACGTTATCAAAGATTGCTCCTAAACTTTGAAGATCTTTTAAAGTGGCAACAATCAGGGCATTGTTTGAATAAAATTTAAATTTGCGGTTCACAGGACCACCAGAGAAAACCTCAGCACTTCCGTCTATATATCCTGAGGGAACCCCATCAACACATGAAACCACAGCCTCAACAGCGGCACTGTTCCCATTTCCGATTGCACCCTGAACTGCACCATCGGCTTGAATAACTTTAGTTTTTATCAACTGAAATCCCCCTTTCTGTAACATATAATATGTCTTTAAAGGATGAAAGGTTACATAATAATATTTTTGGTTGACTACCGGGGGGAAGTGGGAAGATGGCAAAGCAATTTTAGAATTTTAGTTTCTATCATCGGCAAACGGATCCTGGGTTTGTGATTTATCATAAAAAAAAGATTTAGCTAATAAAATGCCTGCAAATATATTTATAACTACCTGTGTTTTGTTTATGTTTGTGTCATAATCACTTTGCCGAAAATCACTGACCCTTACAGGCCAAAATAAAAGGCAGTATCTTCGGCCCTTTATGGGTGATATAATATGGTTGAACATAAAAATGGGGCTTGCGACCGAATCAACATTATGGAGGAGACAAAATTGTCCGAAGAACACACAATCAGAAAAAATATCAAACCGGGACTCATGGTAGTCATCGTGGAAAAACAAAACCAGCGGTCAGGTAAATTGACCACCGGTGAAGTGCAAAATATTTTAACCAACAGCCAGATTCATCCCAGGGGAATAAAAGTCAGGCTAACTACAGGGGAAGTGGGAAGAGTCCAACAAATCATTAAATGATGCCTAAATAACATTTTCATTCGCTAGTTAACATAATTATTATTATAGGAAGTTTAAAATTGGTATTTTTACAGTTCTATCTGTTAAAATCAATTTGCTAAAAAAAGAGGCCTCAGATTGCCCTGTAAGCCTTCAAAAAAAATACCTGAGTACCTTTGTGCCCTTGGCATTTTTTATTTATTTTAAGTTTCCTTTTGGAGTTCTATTAAAATACCTATTAATTAATTTGGTACTTCTTTAATTTATTATAAAGTGTTGCTAATGATATGTTAAGAGCTTTAGCAGCTTTTTTCTTGCCTTGAACGGAATATCCAAACCTTGTTAATGCATGTCTTAGCATTATTCTTTCCATTTTATCAATTGCCATTACATCTGATATATTTAATTCATCAAGACCATTAATCTGTCCTAACCTATCATAGAGTCCCTCTATGATAGAAGTTGAACGCTGTAATTCTTCCATTAAACGAAAAATGTCTGGATTAAGCCTAAAAACGCCAACAACCCCAATCATAGTTTCTCTAACAAATATAGGATTAACAGTATAGCTGAATTCCTTAGTGTCATCACCAAATGAATACTTTTGACCAGTTATTTGCTGCCCATACTTAGCACAGTGGTCTAATGGATTACCGGGATATTTTTCAAAAATATTGTAATTAAGAATATCCTTAGTATGTAAACCTATGTATTTTTCAAAGGTTTTGTTAATAAATTTAACAAAACCTTTGTTATCTGAAATTACAACAGAATCCTGTATGGAGCTAAGCAGTGAAAACAATTCTGCTTCAGCTATCTCCTTGTTAACAGCTAGTGCTGTTAGCAGTTCAAAACCTGAGGACTCAATCACGGTTGTGTTACTTCTTTTTATCTTATTAATTTTATCTGATATTGAAGAATCCCTAGTCGTATCAATAATTAAATCCAAATCCTTAATATCATCTAATTGGTCAAGAGAATTAAAGATAATTAAGTCATTTTTAATTTGTCCTAGAAATTCATCTGAATTATTATCTAATGAATCATTCTTTAAATTGACTATTCCATGAATCTTAATATTTGGATTTTCCAACAAAGAAAAACATAAATTAATTCCTTCATTAGCTGCACCAACAATTACCAAGTTAATCTGATTCACATCCCCAGCCCCTTAGGATTATTTTCGTAATATTGTATATTATTTGACAAATCTCGCAATTATCCTTCGAACTGAAGAAAAAAATTCTACTGATTTATGGGGATTATTAATTTAAAGGGATTTTTATTTTTTGCCCCGGATATATGTTTGAATGTTTCATATCATTTAATTTTCTGATTTCATAAACTACCTTTTGAAGGTTTTCATTATGAGAATATTTCTTTGATATTTCCCATAAAGTGTCTCCTTGACAAACAACAACTTCCTGATATTCTTTACCTGTAAAACCACTGGCAGATGTTTTATAAAATGGTGACATTACGGCTAATAGTATCAAAGTAAGACAGAGCATTCTGCTGAACTTGAAGGGATTGAATTTAATTTTCTTCCTTTTTTCTTTAATTAACTTATTTTTTTTATTAACGGCAGTCATCTTTATAGCCTCCCGAACATTTGTTTGTACTAAATATAGCACGAACAAATGTTCTGTGTCAATGGCTTTATGAAAAAAACATGGTCAAAATTGTTAAAATTTACGAACAGATGTTTGCACATGTGTATAAATAGTGTTATAATTAAACTAAATTCAAACTAAATATTAACTGGGTGGTGAGTTTTTTGTATTCAGACCTTAATGAACGGCAAGCCGCAATTCTTAATTTTATAAAAAAAGAACTTCAAAAAAAGGGGTATCCCCCTTCCGTTAGAGAAATTGGTGAAGCTGTTGGTCTTAGTTCTAGTTCAACTGTCCATGGCCATTTGGCCCAGTTGGAGAAAAAAGGTTTTATTAGGCGTAACCCTACTAAGCCCCGAGCAATTGAGGTTATAGAAGGAGAAGGTAACTTTGTCCGTAAGGAAATTGTTAATGTTCCTATTGTCGGCAGGGTAACCGCAGGAGAACCTATTCTTGCAGTTGAAAACATTGAAGATACCTTTCCACTTCCTATTGATTTTGTTAATAATGATAATGTTTTTATCTTGTCTGTTCGCGGTGAAAGCATGATAAATGCTGGAATTCTTGACGGGGATTACATTTTGGTCAGGCAGCAGTCTATTGCCAGAAACGGTGATATAGTAGTAGCACTTTTGGAAGATGAAGCGACTGTTAAAACATTCTATAAGGAAAAGGACTACATCAGGTTACAGCCTGAAAACCAGTTTATGGATCCGATTTATGCTACTGATGTAAAAATATTGGGCAAGGTAACAGGAGTATTTAGGCGAATTAACTGAGATAATTGATTGATTTTTATATAATTAATTCACATAAATATAAAATAATAAACCCAGGCATTTTTTAGCCTGGGTTTATTATTTTATATTTCAGAAAAGCATATCTTTTTCTCAACAGTGGGCATGATAGTTTATGCTTAAGGTTTTAGTAAAGCTTAGTAAATTAGTTAATCCATCCTGACATGCTGAAGATTGCTCCTTCTGCACCTATGAAATTACATTCAGTCCTGTTATGGAACTCAATTCCCAGAAATTCAATCATATCTTCTATAATTTGAAAAAGCTGTTCATCATTAAATGATGAAACGCTAGTAATTTTAAATTGTTCTCTGTGCAAACCAAATATGGGGAGAATATCCTTTAGTATTTCACGCCTTTTCATAATAACTTTTTTTTCAGGGGAACTACAGGCATTTTTTGAACAGGCTACAATTAATCCGTCACAACTTTTCCTAAGCAACCTTATATAAACCAGCGGGTCAAGTTCCGATGGACATGAAACAGCCATTACTTTAACATTTTTAGGAAATCGAAGCTGCACCTTAGGCAGCAGTTTTTCTAACATGTCTTTAGAATTGCTGCACATCAGTAAAAGTACTAGTGGGTTACTACTGTTCATTAGCTCCCCTCCCTTCGGACAATTCCCGTAGTTTTGTAAGAAAAACTGTCAAAATATATTTTAAAGTTAAAATCTTCTTATAATTAATTATAAAACAAAATCTTGAACAATTTATACAAATTTCCGTTAATAAACCTATTTTAAGGTTTAACGGTCTGTGTTGAAATTTAAAGGATTATTTCGTTAAATAGCAAAAGTAATAAAAACTATAATCATTGCAACTGCAAATATTCCTTTAAACAACGACCCACCAGCTATGCCAATAAAACTTCCAAAACCGACTTTTATTGCATCTTCTGCCTGACGACCATTCAGTAATTCGCCTGTGACAGCTCCTGCAAACGGACCAAGTAGAAGACCGGGAATACTAAAAAAAACAACTCCCAGAATCCCGCCTATGAATGATCCCCAAACACCATATTTTGATGCTCCATATCTCTGAACACCTAAGACTCCGGCAAAATAATCAATTACTAAGGTCAAAACCATTAAACCAAAAAGAATTCCGAGTATCAATGGAGTAATTGTATTAAAGCCCTCGTAGTACCCATAAGCGAGTGCTGAAATAAATATTAACGGAGTACCAGGCAGCATTGGCAGAAAAGCACCAATAGTTCCTATGACCATAACCAGCATAGCTAACCAAAATGCAGCATTTGACAAATTCATCCACTCCCAATGTTATTACCTGTTTCTCCTATCTTTCACATAAACACTGCCGGGTTTTGACTTTGCATATTTTTTCATTTCTGCAGCAATTTCTGCTACCTGCCAATGGCTGTCAATAAACCTTTTGTCATTGGAAACAACTGCTATGGAAATAGTCATTAAAGGAATTTCAATTTCCTGATTTATCCTGTCTCTGGTAACAATGTAACCTTTCCTGCGATCCTCAGCAGAATAAAATAATGCTATCGTGCTGTCAAACTGACATATTATTGATTTACAAATTTTATCAACCTTGTCAGGCACAGTGATTGCTATAAAGTCATCACCACCGATATGACCTATAAAATCGTCATAATTGCCAAGTTCTTTAATATTTTTAGACAAAAGATGAGCAACAAACTTAATAACTTCATCGCCTTTGAGGAACCCATAAACGTCATTATATGCTTTAAAATTATCAAGATCAAGATACAGTACGGCAAAAACAGTTTCGTCTTTCAATCTCTGTTTAATTTCTTCTTCGATGAGAATATTTCCCGGCAGTCCTGTTAGCGGATTAAATGATTTTTCCTGTTTTGACCTGCGCAGGTGAGTCCTAACTCTCGCTACTAGTTCAAGGGTGTCAAAGGGTTTGGTAATATAGTCATCTGCTCCGGCTTCAAGACCGGCTACTTTATCTTCAACCTGAACCTTGGAAGTAAGCATAATTATTGGAATATGGCTGGTTCTGGTATCATTCCTGAGCAATCTGCAAATTTCGTATCCGTTTAGTTTGGGCAGCACAACATCTAGAAGAATTACATCAGGGGTAGAGTGATAAATTTTATCCATTGCTGTATTAAAATCTGTGGCACTTTCGACTAAAAAACCTTCTTTTTGGAGGCAGTCATGAATGACTCTCAGCATAAATCTATCATCATCAACAACAAGTATCTTAGCACTTTGTATGTTTTGCACTAACTACCCCCCTTTTTTTAATTCTTGATAACTTTATATTCGTCTTTAAGATATTCTCCTTTAAGGCATTAAATCCTTCCAAGCCTAACGACATTATTTAGTTATTACTTAGTTTTTTCAGCAATACATTCCCTGGCAGCAGATATCAATCCGAGTTTAACATAGTCCCTGGAAATGCCTCCTTGCATATATATAGCATAGGGTTCCCTAAGCGGGCCGTCAGCACTAAGCTCGATAGTCGAACCTGATATAAAGGTGCCTCCAGCCATTACGACCCTATCAGTATATCCAGGCATTAGTACAGGTTCTGGAACAACATAACCGTCCAGCGGAGAACCCTTTTGAAGACCGCGGCAAAATGCGATCATTTGTTCTTCGTTTTCAAAACATATGCCCTGAACAATGTCTGACCTAATTTCATTAAATTTCGGGGATACCATATAACCCATTTTTTCAAAAAGAGCAGCGGCAAATACTGCTCCTTTCAAGGCTTCGCAAACTATGTGAGGAGCTAAAAATATCCCGTGGAGAAACATCCGGTTATATTCTAGGGTAGCCCCCACTTCCCCACCGATTCCAGGGGCAGTTAGGCGATGTGCCGCCATTTCAACAAGCTCAGCATTACCTACGATATAACCACCGGTAGCAGCTATACCCCCGCCTATATTTTTAATTAGGGAACCGGCAGCCAGGTCTGCACCTGCTTCTATCGGTTCAATTTCTTCTACAAACTCCCCGTAACAATTATCAACAAATATAATAGTTTTATCATTTACGCTCCTGATTAGCTTACAGGCCTCAGATATTTGTGATATATTGAGAGCCGGGCGCCATTCATATCCTCGCGAACGCTGAATAATTACCATTCGTGTTTTCTGGTTTATTGCAGAAATTATACCTTCTCTATCAAACCCTCCTTCTTGGAGCAAGTCAACTTCACGGTATTTAATCCCCCACTGGGCAAGGTTGCCGGGAGCATTAGCCCTGATGCCTAATACTTCCTGAAGAGTATCATAGGGAGCTCCTGATATGGAAAGGACTTCATCACCAGGTCTGAGGATACCAAACAGGCATAGCGTTATGGCATGGGTTCCTGATACAATTTGACCCCGTACCAAGGCTGCTTGAGCACCAAAAACTTCAGCAAAAACATTTTCAACAGCATCCCTGCCGGCATCTCCGTATCCATAGCCTGTTGATCCTTTCAAGTGGAATTCACTAACCCTGGCCTTATGAAAAGCCTTAAGCACCTTGCTGTGATTATTTAAAGATATGTGGTCGAGTTTGCTGTAAACAGGTGTAATCTGTTTTTCAACCTCCTCGATAAATTTATCTGCATTCAGGTTTTTTAATTCCTGTTTATACACTGGTATTACCTCCGTCTGCACAGTCTGTCAGCCGAAATTCTTCAGCCGGCATTTTGGTTTTTTCATCCACATCTATCGTAATTTCAATATATTGTTCAAGATAATTCTCTTGAATCACTTTAGCCCGGTTGTGAAAATGAGAAATCAAGGATGCATGTGTATAGGGAATTCTATAAGTTTCCCTAACCATTTTGCCAGGCAGGTTCAAAGAAATCATTTCCAGCAGTTCATTTATTCCCTCCCCTGTTCTTGCTGAAATAAAAACACTATCAGGAAAACGGTTTCTCCAAGAACCTACTTCACATATCTTATCTGATTTTTCGAGTTTATCAATCTTATTAAAAACAGTTACTATAGGTTTTTCACAAACCCCAAGGTCTGCTAGAAGCTTATTAACTGATTCCATTTGACTGTACATAGACGGATGACTGATATCCACAATGTGCAGCAGGACATCTGATTCAATTACTTCCTCCAAAGTGGCCCTAAAGGCCGCAACCAGGTGGTGAGGTATCTTGTTAATAAATCCCACGGTATCCGATATCAAGGCAGGCCTGTTATCGGTTAGTTTTAGCTGTTTGGTAGTTGGGTCAAGGGTAGCAAAAAGCTTGTCCTCAGCAAGTATCCCGGCATCCGTCAATCTGTTAAGCAAAGTGGATTTACCCGAATTAGTATATCCACAAATAGAAATAACAGGTACAGATCTGCGTTTTCTTCTTGCCCTATGAAGTTTTCTGTTTTTGCGAACTGCTTCCAGTTCTTTTTTTAAATCAGTAATTCTTTTTCTAATTCTCCTGCGGTCAACTTCGAGCTTTGTTTCCCCCGGACCCCTTGTCCCAATACCGCCTCCCAGCCTTGAAAGAACAAGTCCTTTACCAGTAAGCCTTGGCAGTAAATAATTTAACTGAGCCAGTTCTACCTGCAGCTTTCCCTCTAGTGTTCGGGCTCTCCGGGCAAATATATCCAAGATGAGGTCTGTTCTGTCAATTATTTTAATTCCGGTTATTTCTTCAAGGTTTCTTAGTTGTGCTGGACTCAGCTCATCATCAAATATCAGCAAATCTGCTTCCAGTACCTGTGCTTTAAGGCTGAGTTCCTTGGCTTTGCCTTTACCGATATAAGTAGCCATATCTGGACGCACCCTGAACTGAACAATCTGATAAAGCACTTTTACTTTCGCGGTATCAGCTAATTGAGACAACTCACTAAGAGATTCTGCTATCTGTTCCTCAGAATCATTCTGTTTCCTGACAGCTACCAGAATAGCTCTCTCCTGAACTTGTACGTTACCTGTTGGATAAGCCTTTATTTTTGCTGAGAACAGCTTTTCATTCATTTCAATAATATCCATCAGACTGCTACAAGAAATCCCATTAATACTATAGGGCCCGTAGATAACATAATTTCCCTGAGTGTCGCTATTAACAGTATTATCATTTCCTCTCATTCCTACATATATTTCCGGTTCATTATTTTCATCAAGTCCAATTGAAGCGATGGCATCGAGGTTGAGAGAATCTATTGCTGAAAGGTCAACATCACTGAGGAAGGCACTGCCGCCCGGATGGGTATGAATACACCTTATTCCGGTGAATCGTCTCTGACTGCGTCTGCATTTAATTTCTCCAAGACAGACAGTAACTTTGTCTCCAACTGCAACATCTATAATTTTACCTTTTCTGTTTATATAAACAGAAATTTCCCTTTTTATTTTCTCAGAAACAGATGTAATCAATGAGACTATTTCTTCGGTAATAAATTGAGAATGTCCGGTATTCATTGTATATAATTTTTCTAGCTGCAGCAGCAGACTCTTTTTCAAACCGGCTATGTTCCCTTTTATATTTTGGGGCATTTTAGAACTCCTTTTTACTTACTGCAATTCCCTGATAAACAGAATCTTATCTGTTATTCGTTATAACATAAAATTCTCCTTCTTTAAACCTTTACAAACTCTGAGGACCTCATGTGCCTCCTCAATGTCAGCATCAGTAATTACCATAAGGTCTTCAACTGTAATTTCATCTTTGCTTATCAGCCTGACAGCCTGTCGTCTCATTGCCTTTTCAATCAAGTTTCTGACCAACCTGGCATTTCCTGAATGTTCATATCCCTTTCCGGTTTTAAGTTCAATAATGCGATTAAGGGAGTCACGGGCGGAAGCGGTTAGCTTATACTGCCGTTTATCAAGCATCAAATCAGCAATTTGCAGGAGTTCTTTTTTGGTATAATCAGGAAACTCTATGTGTAACGGAAACCTTGATTTTAATCCCGGGTTTGTTTTAATGAACTGGTCCATCTCCTGTTTATAACCTGCTAAAATCAAAATGAGGTTATCTTTTTGGTCCTCCATTGCTTTCACCAAGGTATCAATAGCTTCTTTCCCAAAGTCTTTTTCCCCTCCTCTTGCCAGAGAATGGGCTTCATCAATAAACAGAATCCCACCAATAGATTTGTTCAATTGTTCTCTGGTTTTTTGAGCTGTATGACCAATATACTCACCAACAAGGTCTGCGCGTTCTATTTCAACCAGATGCCCTTTTGAGAGTACGTTCATTTCCCTGAAAAGATTTCCGAGAATTCTGGCTACTGTAGTCTTGCCGGTTCCTGGGTTACCACTGAAAATCATATGCATTACCAGGGGCTCGGAAACAAGTTTTTCCTGGTGCCTTTTTTTTTGGATTTCTAGAAAGGCGCTTATTTCATAGACTAACTTTTTAACTGAATATAAACCAACAAGGTCATTGAGTTCATTCATTAGGCTTTCCAGCTGCTCTCTTTTTATCGGAACAGGCGGCAATTCCTTTTGCTGGGTTTTATTTTGCCTGGGGCGCATAATTCGTATTTCCAAAAGCCTTCCCCCTTAATGCACACTATTTTACTCTATTATTATACGCGTAATTATATAATCTGTGACTGGAATTTAAAAACCTTGTTATAATTTGGACATAATTGCAGGAAATTTATAAGTTTTGTAGAATGGAAAGAAAGGTAATTAATGCATAAAGGCAAACTTTTCGCAAGAAAAGGACGCAAAACTACAGGGTCCTACATAATAGGACAGCCAGTTGCCGCAATCAACGCAAATTACCTGTCTAGGCAATGGCTTGGCAGGTTATTTTTTATGGGCGGGAATTTAAAGGGCTGCGATTTAATAACATGTTGGCCTACATTAAAATACTCGAAGGGAGGGCACATTTCTTCATTATAATATTTTTATGATAACATTTCTAAGCTCCTGCAATTCATTTTATCAAAGGAGGTTTTCTTGGTGACAAAAACTGATTTGGTTGCTCAAGTTGCTGAAAAGGTAACACTCAAGAAAAAGGACGTTGAAAAAGCTGTTAATGCTGTATTTGAGAGTATTCAGGATGCTCTTGCTAAAGGAGAAAAAGCCCAGTTTATAGGTTTCGGTACGTTTGAGGTTAAACAACGTAAGGCTAGAAAAGGCCGTAATCCTCAAACTGGTAAAGTTATAAACATACCGGCTGCCAAGGTTCCGGCTTTCAAAGCCGGTAAAGCCCTTAAAAGCAAGGTTGCAAAATAATAATACAAGGGGAACGCACCCATAGATGGTACGTTCCCCATTTGTGTTTTTAACGAAAAGATTATTTTTTAATTCTATATCTGTCTTATTTATGACTTCATTTGCTCATTCATGTTCGTGGAAATCGCCTTAAAAGGTGTAATAGTTGAAATAGCATGCTTGTATACCATTTGCTGTTTGCTCTCATGTTCTATAATAACAGTAAAATTATCAAATCCCCTGACGACTCCCTTTAATTGAAAACCATTAACCAGATATATAGTAACGGGAATATTCTCCTTCCTAACTTGGTTCAAAAAAGAATCCTGTAAATTAATCTGCGTCTTTGTCATTCTGTTCCCTCCAAATTTCAGTTTTATTTTCTATTCTACATTTTACCAAAATTGTCCTTCTGACTCATCAACTATTTCGTTCGCAATTTCATCTAAATTGGTGTAACTTTCGACATCTTTCCATTTAATTCTGGAATCCTTCCTGAACCATGTTAACTGTCTTTTTGCAAACCTGCGGGTATTACGCTTGATTAATTCTACCGCTTCTTTAAGGCTGTAAACACCGTTTAAGTAATCAATGATTTCTTTGTATCCAATTGCCTGCATTGAACTGTGGTAAGCTCCATATCCCATTTCCAGAAGTTTGTTTACCTCATTAACCAGCCCCCTTGAAATCATGGCATCAACTCGTTTTTCTATTCTCTGATATAATTTTCCCCTGTCCATTGTCAACCCAAAATACGCGAGATTGAACTTTGGCGGCAAACTTTCTGTGTGATACTGAAAGTTAGAAAGTGGCAATCCTGTTGAATAATATACTTCCAGCGCTCTGATAAGACGCCTGGTATCATTGGGATGAATTCGTCCTGCTGAAACCGGGTCAACTTGTTTCAGCATTTTCACAAGAGGTTCATTACCCTGAACGTCTGACAATTTACGAAGTTCCCTTCGCTTTACTTGATTTTCACCTGGTGGGGTGAAATCATAATAATCAATAACGGAGCGAATATAAAGCCCGGTGCCCCCGACAATAATTGGTAAATTGCCATTATTATGTATAGAAATCATATGTTTATCAACAAGATTTTGAAAAATAGCAGCATTAAATTCTTCATCCGGATTAATACAATCTATAAGATAATGTTGAATTCCTCCCATCTCATCCATTGTGGGTTTGGCAGTACCAATATCCATGTATCTGTAAACCTGCATAGAATCACCGGAAATAATCGCACCATTTATCTTTTGAGCAACCTTAACGCCTATTTCTGTTTTGCCGACTGCGGTAGGTCCCACTATAACTATTAAAGGCAGCAGTTTTTTCATATTTCTGCCTCCTTTTCAATTACCCCAAAGGCAACCGGACTGTATCTGCCTCCAATAACCTTGCTGAATCCAAGTCTGGCAAACTCTTTACTAAAACTGTTCTCCTTCATAACAACCCGTTTTCTGGCAACCCTTACGGCCTCTTTAACCGCCTCTGGTGAAAGGGGGTCATGTTTTACTATTCCGCGCAAAGGTTCCATAGAACTGGACCTCATCCGTGGCTGCCTGAACATGGGATCAAAATAAACGATATCATAAGACCGTTCTGGAATTTCAGTCAGATAATGCTCATAAAGAGCACATTTAACCTGAATCCTTTCCATAGCGGACTTTAGAGAATGTGATTCCGAATTATAATTTCCCAATCCGTGTTTTACTATCAAAGCTATTTCAGATGTAGCCTCAATGCCAGTGACCTGACCTTCCGGGCCTGAAACAAAACTTGCAACAATGGCATCAGAGCCAAGGCCTAAAGTGCAATCGAGAACCCTGTCACCAGGATGTACAGACATTGCCTCAATCATGTGGTCACTTTTCCCTTGCTTGATAGCTTTAATCCGTGGCACACTCATACTTGGATGAAAGAAGTAAATACCATGTGAACTGTACAGTTTTAGTTCACTATTAGCCACTACTATAATGTTTTCTGCATTATTTATAATTTTAAGGTCATTTAGAGACATTCTCCTTCGTTCCACAAATTCAGATTTTAATTGTTCAGCCGCCCACATGGCTATTTCCATGGAGCGTGGGTCAGGTTTGTGAGATGTGGTAACTATTGTCTGCATAATTTAAAGAACCCTTTTAAACATTTTTTCCAGGTCATAACCTGAAAAATGCACCAATGTAGGCCGGCCATGTGGGCACGTATAGGGGTTCCGGGTTTCTGCCAGTTGACTCAGCAGTGACTCGGTTTCCTGCATCCCCAGCCTGTCGCCTGCTTTAATGGCGCTTTTGCAAGCCATAGTAATGAGCAGCTTTTCTTTAAGGGTCTTACCTGATATTGTGTTCCGGTTGTGGGAAAAATAATCCAGTAAATCTAAAAATATTTCTTTTGCACCATTTTCTATAATTGCAGCAGGAATAGCCCTGATTATAAATGAATCCCCACCGAAATGTTCTACCACGAATCCCAGGTCGGTTAAACTCAATATGTTTTCATTCAGGGTTTGAACTTCTTGATGTGTAAGCTCCAATGTTACCGGAAACAAAAGCTGTTCACTTACCGTATGCTCATCAGGCCGGGCCATAAATTTTTCATAAAGGATTCTTTCATGAGCTGCATGCTGGTCAATGAGATACATCCCATCATCCCCCTGAGCTGCAATAAATGTGCCGTTAATCTGACCCAATGGCTTGAGTGAAGGGAATCCCTGTTCCGGGGCCGCAATACCTGTGACTGCAGTTTTCAGCTCTGCTGAAAAGTTTTCATCTGAACAGTATTCTGCTCTGGGCGTTTCAGAAACCTTACTTGAAGCAAGTCCGATGCTTTCTGCCTGCCAGGATTGCTGAACCGGCTTTACTGGAGTGATTCCCGGGAACATTTTCTTCGGGAAAACCGCCGCAGGTATTAACCTGCTTTCACTGAGTACTCGGGACACCTCTTCTGTAATAAAGCCTGCCAAGTCCGTATTATCAAGAATCCGCACCTCAGTTTTGGCCGGATGCACATTGACATCAATTTCCGAAGGGTTAAGACCAATCTTGACAATAAAAACAGGGTACCTTCCTGTCATCAGCATACTATGATATGCTTTTTCAACAGCTTCACTGATAATCCTGTTCCTGACAAACCTGCCATTTATATAAATTGTCTGATAATGACGTGAAGCCCTTGACAGAGAGGGTTTGCCAATATAACCCCGTAATTCAGTGGTATCATTTGCCCCCTCAAGTGCCAACATTTCCCTGGCTGTTTCCGTTCCATAAACAGCAGCAATTGAATTTCTCAGGTTACCTTTTGCAGGTGTCTTAAGAATTAGTCTTCCATTAGTTTTAAGCTGAAATGATATTTCCGGATAGCCCATAGCAAATTTATTAATCACATCACTGACGTGTCCTGCTTCTACATTTGGTGTTTTCATATGTTTTCTTCTTGCCGGAGTATTAAAAAACAGGTCCCTTATGGTTAGAATAGTACCCTGTGGGGAAGCAGTATCATAATTTTTGAGCACATTTCCCCCCTCAATGTCTAAACCGGTACCAGAAACAGAATCGGCAGTGCGCGTTCTGAGATTTAAACGTGATACAGCAGCAATGCTTGAAAGGGCTTCTCCCCTGAAACCTAGTGTCAGTACGTTTTCTAGGTCTGCAGCATTCTTGATTTTACTGGTTGCATGGCGTTCAAAGGCAAAAACTGCATCATCAGGGGCTATACCACTACCGTTATCGGAGACAGTGATTTCAGAGAACCCACCGTCCGTGATACAAATTTCAATTCGGGTACTGCCCGCATCAATCGAATTTTCAACCAATTCCTTAACAATCGATGCCGGTCTTTCAATAACTTCGCCAGCCGCTATTTTGTTGACAACATGTTCTTCAAGTAAAACAATTCTGCCCATTTTTTACTCCTCACGTAACTTCAGGTGAAGTCTATAAAGTAAGTTAAGAGCATCAATAGGTGTCAAATTAAGAATATCAACTTTTTTGATCTCTTCTAGAACTGGGTTGGTGTTTCCCGGCTCCTCAAAAATACTTAACTGCAGACGTTCATTTTCCCTGACATGCTTTTTCCTGCCGGCAGCTGCCTCGCGCTGGCCTTTAGCCAGGTCTTCAGTGGTTTCCAAAGTAGCCAGAATTTCCTTAGCTCTGGTAAGTACCTCGCTTGGAAGGCCTGCCAACCGGGCGACCTGAATGCCATAGCTCCTGTCTGCACCACCAGGAATTATTTTCCTTAAGAATATTATATCCTCACCCTTTTCCCTTACAGCAATATTATGGTTTTGTACACCGGGAAATATTTCGGCAAGTTCCGTAAGTTCATGATAATGAGTAGCAAACAGGGTCTTGGCCCCAACTTTACCGGTATCCAAAATATATTCAGCTACTGCCCAAGCAATGCTCAGCCCATCAAAGGTACTGGTACCTCGTCCAATTTCATCTAGAATAACCAGACTCTTTGAGGTGGCATTATTTAAAATATTAGCCACTTCGTTCATTTCTACCATAAACGTAGACTGTCCTGTAGCTAGGTCGTCAGAAGCTCCCACCCTGGTAAATATCCGATCAATAATCCCGATTTTAGCGTTTTCGGCCGGAACAAATAAACCTGTCTGAGCCATTAGGCAAATCAGGGCAACCTGTCGCATATAAGTGCTTTTCCCTGCCATATTTGGCCCTGTGATGATATCAAGACGGTAGCCTGACCCGTCAAGATATGTATCGTTGGGGATAAAAGGCTCCTCTGCGAGCATTCTTTCAACAACCGGGTGTCTGCCTTCTTTTATTGCAAGCACATCACTGTCTTTAACAACCGGTTTAGAATAATTGTTCCTGATTGCCGCTTCTGCATTTGATTGATATACATCAAGGATTGCTATTAATGAAGCACATTTTTGAATCCGGGCTACTTCCCTGTTTACCGTTTCACGTATTTCGCAGAACATATTATACTCCAGTTGGGTTAGCCTGTCTTCTGCACCCATAATCAGATTCTCGTATTCCTTCAACTGAGGTGTAATATAGCGCTCAGCATTAGCTAATGTCTGTTTTCTGATATATTCATCAGGCACCATGGCAAGGTTTGACCTGGTAATTTCAATATAATAACCAAATACTTTGTTAAATCCTACTTTTAGGGACTTTATGCCTGTTCGTTCCTTTTCTTGGGCTTCAAGTGAGGTTATCCACTGTTTTCCATCCCTGGATGCAGTTCTCAGGTTATCAACTTCAGGATTAAATCCTGTTTTAATGATATTTCCGTCTCTTAGGGAAAAAGGCGGTTCCTCATGAATAGAATCTCTGATTATACCGACAACATCATCCATGCAATCGATTGTTTCCTGGATAACGACAAGACCGGGAGAATACGAATCTTGGAGCAGGTAACACAATTGTGGTAAAACCTCCAAAGAGCACTTAAGAGCTATCAAATCCCTAGCATTAGCAGAACCATAGGCAATCCTTCCCGCCAGCCGTTCTAAGTCATACACCCTATCCAGGAGCTTCCTCAGGTCACTCCTCTTGATAGTATTATTGGCAAGCTCTTCAACTGCGTCAAGGCGTTCCGATATTGCAGCAATATCGAGCAGAGGTTGTTCCAGCCAAAGCTTAAGAAGCCTTGCCCCCATTGCGGTAACAGTATGGTCAATAACCCATAAAAGTGACCCTCTTTTCTGACCATCCCTTATGGTTTGGGTTAGTTCCAGATTTCTGCGCGTGGCATTATCAAGAAGCATATAACAGTCGGTAGTATATGGCATAACTTTGTTGATATGTAATAGAGTGTTTTTTTGCGTCTCTTTCAGAAAACCCAGGATGCCTCCGGCAGCCCTGATTCCAAGTGTCAAGCCTTCACAGCCAAAACCCTCCAGGGATGAAGTCCCGAAATGCTCAATCAAACCCCTGTAGGATGTGCTATAAGAAAATGATTTCCAATTAAAATGATTTATTGCCAATCCTCGGAATTTGAATAATTTACCCTGCAAATCCCTGTTTTCCTTTAGTTCATCAGGAAGTATGCACTCAACCGGTTTTAAACGGGAAATTTCATCAATAAGCTTGGTTAGCGCCATTGGCCCCGTGATTTCGGTCATTGCAAAGTAACCGGTAGAAACTTCGGCAACTGCCAGTCCATATCCCAAGTCATCCTTAACAATCCCTATCAGGAAATTATATCTGGTTTCGTCAAGCATACTACTTTCGGTAACGGTGCCGGGAGTAATAATTCGGGTCACTTCCCGCTTAACAATCCCCTTGGCTGTCCGAGGGTCTTCCACCTGTTCACAGATAGCTACCCTAAATCCTTTGTCAATAAGGCGGGCAATATATGATTCTGCAGCATGATAAGGCACACCGCACATGGGAGTTTTTTTACCGCTGCCGCTATCACGTGACGTCAGAGTAATCTCCAAGGCTTTTGAGGCAACCTCGGCATCATCGAAAAACATCTCATAGAAGTCTCCAAGTCTGAAAAAAAGGATTTCATCAGGATGCTGTTTTTTTATTGTAAGGTACTGCTTCATCATTGGAGTTAGTTCTGTCAAGAGTGTCCCTCCTTTTATATCAATGCCTGGTATTATTAATAATACCATAATCTGGCCCTGAACAAAAGTTTGTTCAACTAAAGAGAGTGTCTCTTCCCGAGACACTCCTCCAGTTTTTAAAAAAATGTAAGAAATCTTTTAATTACAGCTGCATCCGGGATCGCAAGAATAACCACAATCAGCGGAATCACAGTCACAGGACTGGTTTCCGGAAAGTGCCTTAGTAATTATAAGGTTTACACTCCTGAGGAGATTTTCAAAACTCTCGGATGCTTCGATATAAGCCTTAATAGCAGCATTGCCTTTCATTTTTGTTTCCATTTCTACAACAATTTTTTTGTCTTCATCAGTAAGTTCCTGACCGTTTATTTGCTTTTTATAAATGTCTTGCTGAATTTTTTGAAATTCAGTGATAATCTTAACAGCCTCCGGATCCTGGTTCATATCTTCTTCTTTAAGCCTCATAAAATCAAGTTCGGCGCTGCCGGCAATAAGTTCGGCTAGTTCATTTGCCTTTTCTATAATCTCTACTGACATTTAACTCACCTCCAATCATTAGTCCTTCGACAATATTTTCAAAATACCTTTTTTAAATTAGCTCTCCATCAAGATGCCATGTCCCTGAATCGGATATCCTAACATTAAATAAATTCCCTATCATCTCAGAGGTACCCTTAAAAAGAACCAGTTTATTTGTTCTGGTACGTCCTTCCAAGAGGTCCGGGTTAGCACTGTTTATTCCCTCAATCAAAATTTCATGGGTCCTGCCTAATTGAACCAAGTTAATTTCATGGCTGATTTTGTTCTGCAATTTAATTAGTTTCTGAATTCGCTCTTTCTTAACCTGGTCATGCACTTGCCCTGCCATTTCAGCAGCCGGGGTGCCAGAACGTTTATTATAAACAAAAGTAAATGCTGCATCAAATCTAACCTGTTGCAGAAGGTCAAGAGTTTCCTTAAAATCATCATCAGTTTCACCCGGAAAACCCACGATAATATCTGTAGTAATGCTGGATTGAGGTATTTTAGTCCTTATTTTATTGACCAGTTCGAGATACATTTCTTTAGTATAACCCCTGTTCATTTCCTTCAGAACATTATTGCCACCTGCCTGTACAGGCAGGTGGAAGTGTTCACACACCTTTTTAGAAGAGGCTATTACATCAATTAACCTGTCATCAAAGTCCCTGGGATGTGAGGTCATATACCTGATTCTTGCCAGGTCTTCAATCGCATCTAGTTTCTGAAGCAAGTCAGCAAACTGGGTTTTAGGTTCCAGGTCTTTCCCATAGGAATTAACATTCTGTCCCAGAAGCATTACCTCTTTATAGCCTTCCCTGATAAGTTCTTGAACCTCTCTGATTATGTCATCCGGTTGCCGGCTCCGTTCCCTGCCGCGGACATAAGGGACAATACAGTATGTACAAAAATTATTACACCCATACATAATGGTCACATATGCCCTGATGCCTTCAGCACGTTTAGAGGGAAGGTTTTCAACGATATTTCCTTCAGTTTCCAGGATTTCAATAACCGATTGGCGTTCCACCTTAATCTTGTCAACCAATTCCGGAAGGCGGTGTATATTGTGAGTTCCAAAAATCAGTTCCACATGGGGAGCGCGTTTTTTTATTTTTGCAGCCATATCCGGCTGTTGTGTCATGCAACCACAAATTCCTATAATAAGGTCGGGAAACTCTCCTTTCAGAGCCTTTAATTCCCCTATTCTGCCCCACACCTTATTTTCAGCTGTTTCCCTTACACAGCAGGTATTAAGAAGTATGATGTCCGCTTCTTTTAACTCACTTGTGGGCTGATACCCCATCTCCTGCAGCATTCCGGCAAGGATTTCTGAATCCCGTTCATTCATCTGGCAGCCGAAAGTTATTAAAAAATACTTTGGGTTAATCTTGTTAATTGAATCCTTATCCAAGTATGGTTTCTCCTTTGATCACAAAATCACTGTATTTAGTCTTCCCTTATCCTTACCTAAAATTTCGCACGCCGAACTTAAATCAATTAGTATTATAATCCAAATTAACTCGGATTTCAATCAAAGTGAGTTATCGTTCTAAGAAAATACAGCAAAAATTAGATTTATACCTTTATTAAGTTATAAAAAAGTAGTATGATATCATTTAAGTCATCAATAAATTGTTGCATTTTTTAATATAGTGGCAAGCAAAAAAGGAGATGTTTTCAATAGAAAATATTATCTGGAGTTTATTTATGATATTATTAGCATTATTTTTAGTTATTTTAAACGGCTTTTTTGTAGCTGCTGAGTTTTCTTTAGTAAAAGTCAGAAAAACCCGTCTGGCCGAACTTACAGAAAATGGTTCCAAAAGTGCTGCGGTCGCACTTGATGTGACATCTAAACTGGATGCATATCTTTCCGCTTGCCAGTTGGGAATTACTCTGGCATCCCTGGGGCTGGGGTGGTTAGGAGAACCAGCTATTGCCAGGTTGCTGGAACCATTGTTTTCCGGCATACTCAACTGGTCACCTATTTATACACATACAGTTGCTTTGATTATATCCTTTTTAATCATAACATTTCTCCATATTATCTTAGGTGAACTGGTACCAAAATCACTTGCAATACAAAGTGCCGAAAAAATTGCTCTGGGAACTGCCGGGTTGCTGAAACTTTTTTACCGTATTTTTTATCCTGCCATTTTTCTTCTTAACGGCTTAGCCAACTCAATATTACGCTTAATTGGAATCTCGCCAGCGAACGAAGCTGACCTTGCACACACAGAGGAAGAACTTCGAATGCTGGTAGATGCCAGTGAACGCCATGGATTCTTGGATAAAATGGAGAGTACCCTGTTAGATAATGTCTTTGAGTTTTCTGACAGGACAGCTGCCGAAGTCATGGTTCCAAGACAAGATATGGTTTGCCTTTATGTTCAGGATACTATTGATGAAGCATTAGATGTTATCAAAGAATATGGTCATACGAGATATCCATTGTGTGATAATGATAAAGATAATATCATCGGTATGATTCATATAAGAGATATGATATCAAACAAAGATAATCCACTAAAAGAACTTTCACAATTAAAACGTGATATTCTAATTGTCCCTGAGGGAATACCTATTTCTCACCTGGTTCAAAAGATGCGCAGTATTCGGACTCATATTGCAGTTATTGCGGACGAGTTCGGTGGCACTTCAGGACTGGTAACAATTGAAGACATGTTGGAAGAACTGGTTGGAGAAATATATGATGAGTTTGACCGGGAACAACCTCATGTGAAAAAGATTAATGAAACTGATTATGAGGTCAATGGACGAGTTCTGCTTCATGATATCTCTGAAATTCTTGGAACTAATATTAATGCAGAAGGTATAGTAACAATTGGTGGATATATTTTTGCTCAAATTGGTCGAAAGCCCAAAAATGGTGAGGAAATTGAATTTGACGGCTACATTTTTCAGGTAGCAGAGGTAGTAGGATCAAGAATAGTTAAAGTAAACATAATAAAAAAATAACAATGACAAAACCTAAAAAGATAGCCCTCTACTTAGCTAGAACAGCTTAAGTAGAGGGCTGCATAATTTTTTACTTTAAAAATTATGCTTTATTTAATACCTTTTTTACCTTTGTTGGTTTGCACAACTTCATCTAATGTTTCTAAGTCACCGTCATCCTCATCGGCAACAATTTGATTATTGTGTTTAAATGGCATTGAATATGCTTTTATTTTTATTGCCTCATTGTCATCATTAAGAGTGAGTGTAACTATGTTTCCTGCCTCAAGGTCCCCAAGTTCTGCAGCATCACCATTCAAAGTTATAACCGCGTCATTTGTTACGGTATATTCAACAGGATCAGAAACAACTGCTTCCTCAATGTTTTGTTCCCGTTCCTGTTCAGTGGGCTGTTCATCTGTTTTTTTATCTTGTTTGATTGTTCCCTGTAACTTGTTAATGTTTCTATTGCGTTCCCTTTCATATCCCCAACAATTTTCCAAAACTACTATTGTGTTATCATCTGCATATACCTCATAGACAACACCTTTTACAGTTACCGGAGCAACTTCGATGTATACAGCAACACCGTTATTGTCAACTACCAATTTTGCGGTTGCACCTACTTCTATATCAACAAGTTCTGCTTCCTGATCGTTAACATAGATGAGGGCATTCTCGTCTACAGGATAGGTAACTTCATCTTCATCACCAACGTCAAGTGTTACAGCACCCTGGCAGTATATTGTTTCACAAACCGAGTTGGAAATAGTTGTCTCATCAGTAGAGACTTCAACTACTTCACCCTCTATAATGGTGCTGAATTTCCCAGGGATGGGAAGCTCATCTACTGATTGCCCCAGCATGACAGCTATTTGGGCCCTGGTAACACCTTTGTTGGGCTGGAAAGTTCCATCAGGAAAACCGTTAATAATATTATTTTTTACTGCAGATGCTACGTAACCAGTCTCAGAAACATCAGCAGCATCCTTAAATGGCAGGATCACATTATCCATACCGGCTGCATCTTCCTCTAAACCCATTACTTTAACAATAAGTTTGACAACCCATTGTCTGCTGGCTCCCTTATTTGACTGGAAATTCCCGGATTCAGACACTTCTAAGTACCCGTTTGTATATGCATAGGCTACATATTTTTTTACCCACTCTGGGATTTGAGCGGCATCTTTGTACGGCAGAACCACTGAACCTAGGTCGAAATCCGCAACTTCTTCTTCAAGCCCGGCTGACCTAAGGACTAAAGCAACAGCTTCTGCATGGGTAACTGGTTTGTTTGGCTGAAAAGAACCGTCAGGATAACCTTTGATAATGTTTTGTGACTTCATTTTATAGACATGCTTAAGTGCCCATTGAGCCTGGGCCATATCATTAAAAGTCGAATCAACAACACCTTTTTTTGCAGCCACGCCTGTAGTGGCGGTCATTAAGATAAATACTGTAATCATCAAAAGTGCAATTATTTTATTTTTTCTCACTTTAATCCCTCCCTAAATTAATTATGCTTCAAATTGAGTTACCTGTTATCCCTCCTCTCATAATTTTAAACAGAAAACCCTTCACTTAACAATACTTTCACTGAAGGGAAGCATCTAAGTTCCTAACTATTCAATACGTAAATTATAACTCTTTTTGTACCGTAATTGGGTGCTTAATGTCTTATTTTACAGCCTGTTTAATATTTGTTTACTATTTGTTCATATCTTAATTTTATTGTGGGAAAATAACCTTGCAGATGAAAGGAGAACTGAAAATTTTGAATGCAAAAACAATAACGATCTTGACATCTCTCGCTGCAGTACCTTTTATAATGGTGCTTGGAAATTCGATGTTAATTCCAGTATTGCCGGAGATGCAAAAACAACTGGGAATTACTCATTTTCAAACCAGTCTCGTTATCTCTATGTTTTCAATTCCGGCAGGCTTGACAATTCCCTTTGCTGGTTTTTTTTCAGACCGCCTGGGGAGGAAAAAAATCATAGCCCCATCACTGATTATATATGGATTAGGCGGTCTGATCGCCGGTATTGCCGCCCTTTATCTTGATAAGGGTTACTGGCTGATAATAACCGGCAGGATTATTCAAGGCATCGGAGCCGCTGGAACGGCACCGGTTACCATGGCCTTGGTCGGAGATATATTCATATCAAAAGAAAGAAGCAAGGCCTTGGGCTACATCGAAGCAGCTAATGGCCTAGGAAAGGTTGTCAGCCCAATTCTGGGTTCACTTGTTGCAATTATTGCCTGGTTCGGAACTTTTTTTATATTTCCCGTCCTTACTGTTCCCACAGCTATTGCAGTATGGTTTTTGGTAAATGAACCTGAAATGAGTAGAAACAAGCAAAGTATCATGCAGTATTTTAATTCAATAATATCATTGTTCAAAAATAAGGCAGCATTTTTGATTACATCCTTCATTACCGGTTTGCTCTCCTTATTACTGCTTTTTGGTCTGCTGTTTTTTTTATCTGACTATCTTGAAGCATCTCTAAAGTTGTTTGGGGTAAAAAAAGGGGTTGCCCTTGCTGTACCGGTACTGGTAATGAGTGCCGTATCACTTGCTGCAGGAAGTCTTATCAAAAAAAAGGTTCTCCTAATGAAAATACTTATTATAAGCGGTTTAAGCATTATTACTTTTTCATTTGGTTTATTGCCTTTTTTTCAAAACCCTTGGATAAACATTGTTGTAATGTCAGTTGCCGGAATTGGAGTAGGACTCATACTTCCCTGTTTGAACACACTGATTACTAGTTCATCATCCTCAGAGCAGCGGGGTATGATAACATCACTCTATGGAGGAATAAGATTTTTCGGGGTAGCTGCAGGCCCCCCGCTTTTCGGAATCCTTGACGGGTTTGGCAGGTATGTGCTGTTTTGGTCTGGTGCAGGAGCAGCTTTGGCAGTCGGGATACTATGTATCATTGCGCTGCCTGCCAAAGTGCCGGAAAACTAATAATCCGAAATAACATCATTTTCAACGTAACCTTAAAATAGCCCGGTGAATACAATACAACTGTAACATGTTTAGCGTCTGCGAAGAGAAAGGAGCTGAAATGTGTGGCCGGTATTGGTCTGGTAAATACATGGGAAGGCACTATAGCATTTCCTAATAGCGCCAGGTTGGTTAAACCAAGGGGAAATGGTATTACAATGGTGATTGATAAGGGCTTGGGGTTATCCGAAACTGCAAATTTGTTATCAGTTGCAGGGGAATATGTTGACTACATTAAATTGGCCTTTGGCACTGCTGCCTTATATCCGGGCAAAATACTCAGAGAAAAAGTATCCTTCATCAGATCATGTGGAATTCAAATCTATCCAGGGGGAACATTTATGGAGATAGCTATAATCCAGGATAAAATCCCGGAGTTTCTGGATAAATGCCGGGACCTTGGGTTCTCTGCTATTGAGGTTTCAGACGGTACAATCAGTTTATCCCCTGATAAAAGAACAGAATTAATAGTTATGGCAAAAAAAATGGGATTTACCGTGCTTAGTGAGGTTGGCAAAAAATCACCTTTGGAATCTCTTGAGATTGATGAAATGGTGTCCCAGGTTCACAATGACCTAAATGCAGGAGCTGATTATGTAATATTTGAAGCTAGAGATTCAGGAAAAGGAATCGGTATCTTTAACGAAAATGGTGATATGCGAAATGGTTTTTTCATTAATCTCATCCAAGGGCTTGGGGATTCTGCTAAAATTATTTGGGAGGCTCCGCTGAAAAATCAGCAGCATGAACTTATCAAAGTTTTTGGACCCAATGTAAACCTCGGAAACATACCTCCGGCGGATGTTATAGCTCTTGAATCCTTGCGGGTCGGTCTGCGAAGTGATACTTTAAAGGATATCTTGTGCAAAGAAACATCTTTGGCCATAGTGTGAAACGTTATGAATGTTGATATTATTCCAACTCTTAAGGAGGTAAAGGCACAAAAGATATATGGTAAAACCGTTATAGTTTTGGACATCTTCAGGTGCAGCAGCACTATTGTAACCGCACTAGCAAATGGGTGTGCCGAGATTATCCCTGCTGTGACCCTGCAGGAAGCGAAAAGCATACTGGAAAAGAAACATCAGAAAAACATCCTGGTTGCCGGGGAAATACGGGGGCTAAAATGCAAAAACTTCAAGAATGGTAACTCCCCGCTGGAATTTCAAGAACCGCTGGTAAAAGATAAAATAATAATTCTTACAACTACAAACGGGACTAAAGCCATTAAATACTGCAAACCTGCAAAACAGGTGCTTATAGGAAGCTTTTTAAATGTCGATGCTGTGTGTTCACGTGCTCTAGGATATCAAAAAGATATTATCATTGTTTGTGCCGGATCCGAAGGCAAGATAGCACTAGAAGATGTGCTGGCTGCGGGATACCATGTATCTGTACTTAAGAAACAAATGCCTGAGATAAGATTCGCTGAACTAGCCAAAACTTTTTATTACCTCTATCTCTATTTTAAAAGCAACCTAAAACAGGTTTTATTATCAACCAGAAGTGGAATTAACCTTCAGAACCTTGGATATATTGATGATATTTATTATTGTCTGCAAGAAAATAAATTTCGGGTGGTACCAATTTATAAGAACAATATAATCAGATTAACCCAGCCGATAGCCTTACATAATGACCCGCAACAGTGAAATAAAAAAAACAAGTGGTATGATACCGGCCCTAATTTGTACTATCACTTAATTATTGGCATAAATTTAAATGATACTATTGTTGCCGGGGAGGTTCTAGTACATGTGGGGTGAGGCTATTCTTTTATCACTGATAATATTGGGGATACTGGGTAAATCCAGTATAATGGCCGCATCTTCATGTATCCTGCTGGTAATTAAACTAACTCGAATGTATTCGCTGTTTCCCCTTCTCGAAAGACGCAGCCTTGAACTAGGTCTTATGTTTTTAATGATTTCGGTGCTGGTTCCCTTTGCCACAGGGAAGGTCTCTCCTGAAGAAATTTTCGGAAGCTTTACAAGTATTACCGGGGTGGCGGCAATTATGGGCGGTGCACTGGCAGCTTATATGAATGGACAGGGTTTGAACATGCTGAAATTAGACCCTGAGCTTATGGTTGGCATTGTTGTTGGAGGGATTATCGGAATAGTTATATTAAAGGGGATTCCAACAGGTCCCCTAATGGCAGCCGGCTTAACCGCTCTATTTATCAAGATTGTTCAAATTTTCAGGTAACTGAATCCTCTCTTACTTTGTTCCTGGCAAAAACAAGTTCACCATAATTAACACTAAGTTTTTCAGCCACAACTTTACATTTAGCCTTTAACAGAAAAAAAGTCTTATCACCTGCCAGTTGTGTCCCTTCCAATGACTCGAAATTAGCTTGTCCCTTACTTATTATCAAGTCACATTTAGTCATTAATTCAATAAAGTTCCGGCAGCACTTTTCTGGAATGGTACCAAGAAAGTTATTGCCATTAGTAATAACCTGACATATCCTGTCCATCCCAACTTGTCTGGCATCCTCATGAGTAGCATCATTCAATACAAATGAATCCTTGACACCGTAATAAACATCAAGCTTCCTTTGCACCAAAATTTCTGCCAGCAACATGTCAAAAACAATTTCCCCACTATTATCACCAATTATAAGAATCTTTTCCGCCCTTGCCACTATTTTGCTAAAACAGTCATAATCATCTATTTTAAACCCAATAGCCATCACTTCTGAAATAGCAGCACCCAAATCATAATCAGCAAATATTCCAAGGTCGACAACATTACCAGCTACAGCAAAACTAATTGCTTGTTTAAGTGGATCGGCTGATTCAAGTACATCCTTACGAAGCTTTGGATAATATTCCAAAGCAATTTCATTGGATTCTTTTTTAGCATTTTTAAAAGGGTCGATTCCTCCCATTTTTTGTACAAGTCTATGCAATATAACTGAGGAATTCTCAGCGGGAGTCTTTTCCCTATCCAAAGCAGCCACATCTGCAAGCAGCTCAATTAAAACTTCAGCTCGCTTTTCTGACGGAAACCTTCCTTTTTCCATTGCGTTTAAAATTTGATTTAGGTAACAAGGTATGCATTCAGCAGCAACTTTCATGTGCTTTCCTCCGGGATTATCAAGCTGTTATCTGAAAACAATCTCCAAAGAGTGTCATATACAAAAATATTATTTACATTACATTTCTTTTTACTCAACATCCGCATTCCATTTCCCCTTAATGGTAATATATACTTTAAAGCGAATAATCTAAAAATACTGAAGGAACTGGTAGCCTTTTTTAGTCTCATCGGCAATATAATTTCTCAGCTTATCCTTTCTAGCTCCATGAAGATTTAAAAATTGAACTGCAGTTAAATATCCTGAATCCACCTGCCTGTTACGGATTACCTTGGCTAGGATACTCTGTTCACCTAATCCCGGAAGCTCAAAAACAACCCTAACCACAATATCTTCCGGAAGACTGTACTGAGATACGAAGCTCATTCCATCCTCACCCAAGTCATTGCCTTTGGCAGGACCGTATTTGGTGCTTAAATGAGTTATATAACGACGCTTGTATTTAAGAATAGTAAAATCCACCGGGCGTTCAAATGGTATGCGAAAGTAGCGCCTTGGAAGCAGATTTGTCTTTTTTCTCATATTCAGCAGCTCCATATCAATTAATATATATAAATTTTACTAAAATTCACCAATTATAGCTACATTTTTTTTGACCATATATAAAAACAGTTTTTTCAACACTGCTTTGTGCCATTATTGGCTTTTGGCAGGACAAACCCAATTTCTGTCCCACTGCCAATGCTGCTTGAGACAAACACTCTTCCCCCCAAACTCTGAACTATATGTTTGACTATTGCTAGCCCCAGTCCAGTACCACTTTGAGCACGATTGCGTGCTTTATCAACTTTATAAAATCTCTCCCATATATACGGAAGCTCCTCTTCGGGAATTCCTTTTCCTTCGTCCCGAACTGTAACTGTGATATCTGCTTCGCTTTCAGACAGACTGATACCTATCTCTGAACCAGAGGGTGCAAACCTGAAGGCATTATCCAACAGGTTAGTCATTACTTGTTCCAGCCTATCCCTGTTTCCCAGGACTATTATACTGACACCCGTATAGTCCGGATATACTTTTATTTCCTTATCATTAATCGCTGCCCTTACCTTGATTGCTGTATCACAAACAATCTTAGCAATATCTATAGGTTCCTTGATGAAATCCATGGTTCCGGACTCCATTTTTGACAAATCCAGGAGTTCATTAACTAATCTTCCTAACCTAAGACTTTCGTCATGGAGAATCCCGAGGTATTTTTTCCTCTTTTCAGGAGTTGTATCTTTCCCGTCTATCATTGCCTCAATAAAACCCTGTATAATCGTCAGCGGACTTCTTAGTTCATGGGATACGTCTGCAAGAAAATCACGTCTCACTTTCTCGCTTTTTTCAATCTCGGATGCCATATGGTTAAACGCCATTCCAAGGTCTCCGATTTCATCTCCCTGTTTCACGGAAACACGTTCCGCAAAATTTCCTGATGCAAGCTGTTTAGCTACACTATTCATTTTATGCAGCGGCCCGGTAACATACTTGGAAAGAAAATAAACAACTATGGTAGAAAATACAATAGAAACAGCCGCAGAATAAATAAATAAGTTTCTCACCTTAATCATTGTTAAAGCAATCCCAATAATGGGGGCATACACAATTATACCGCCAATAATCCGATTGTTTTCCTCAATCGGATTAATGACCCAAAGTACTGTTTCATCATAAAGCTGGGACTTTCCCTTCCTAGTAATGACTTTCCCCTGCTGCATTGCCAAGAGGTCTTCAGCATTAAGCAGGTCGCCTTCATGTGCTTTTTGGTTGGCAGCAGCAGCAATGACAAATCCCTTAGAGTCAATAACCCATATTTCAGTACCCAGGTTACTGTCAGCAAAATTCAACAACCCAATAAGCTCTCCAGGATCCCTTTTATTTGCCAGGAATGGCTTTACCAGTTTGGTAATATCATTTGCCTTTACCATCATTTCCATTTGTTTGTTATATATAAAATAGTTATTTAACAGAAAAGACAGCAAGACCCCCAGCATTGCCAGTGTAGAAATAATAATACATAGATAAGTCGCCAGGATCTTGACAAATAACCGGTTTTTAATCATGGCTGCACCTCAAATTTGTATCCTATTCCCCACACAGTGTGTATATATGAATGATTATCCGGCAGTATTTCCAGCTTTTTGCGCAATCTCTTAATTTGGGAATCAACTGCCCGGGTGTCCCCGTCAAAATCATATCCCCAGATTTTTTCAAGAAGACTTTCTCTTGAAAATACCCTGCCCGAGTTGGAAGCCATCAGAAAGAGTAACTCAAATTCTTTTGGAGTAAGTTCAACCGGCTCCCCGTTAACTTTTACCCGGCGGCTCTCAATATCCAAAACAAGACCGGGAAACCGAATTATCTGAGCATTACCACCCCCGGAACTACTTCTTCTAAGAACTGCTTTTACCCTTGCCGTCAATTCCCGGGGACTAAAAGGTTTAGTTATATAATCATCTGCTCCCAATTCAAGGCCTAGCACTTTATCAGTCTCATCTCCCTTTGCCGTTAACATTATTATTGGTATATCCCATTCCTTCCTTATTTCTCGACATAATTCCCAACCATTTTTAACTGGAAGCATAACATCCAGAATCACCAGAATTGGACTTGTGTTTCTTAATTTTCCCTGGATGTCCCGGCCATCATTTGCGATTTCAACATTAAAATCATCTTCAAGGTACATCTTGATCAGTTCACAAATATTTTGGTCATCATCAACAACAAGAATGGTATTACTCACTCCGGGAAACCCCCGCTTCAATCATTTTTTTAAGAATTCCAACAGCTTCTAAAGTTATTTTTCCTGTTTTTAGCTTAAAAAACAATTCCCGTGGCCGATCAGTGTTGCCATAATATGTAACATTAAGAAGATACCTGTTCCACAGCGGGTTCCAGAAAAGAAAATAGAATGGATTACCCTTACACCTTGAAGCCCACATGTTTTTGCTTGGATTCAGGGAAATCATTCTTACCTTAATAATTTTTTTAAAATCAAGTTCCAGAGACCAGTCATCCAAAGTTCGTTCCCGATAAAGAATTTGTTCATTTGAGAAGCATAGCATTCCCTTGCTTTGAGGAACCCAAAAAGACCCCTTTTGATTTGAAGGGATATCTCCATAATAGTCGGCACGTACTATAAATTTATTGTTTAGGCTATCACTGATTTTTTTCCTCATTGTTTCCATTTTTCCCTTATTATTAAATCAATAGTTAGAGGTTTTGGAGAATCTTGCATAGAATAATACTTGTTAAATAAGCTTGCATCATAAGTGAAAGGGGTTATTTTCATATGGCAGACGGAAATAATTCTCCAATGTCAGGAAAAAAATATAAACCGGGATTTTCACTGCGGCAAAAAGCGCTTACGCTAAGAAAAAAGCTGGAAGATACTCAGTTAAATAATGCTGAATTAATATCACAAATAGAAAGAACAGAATTTGAAAGTAGACTTTTACGTGAAATAAACACAGCAATAACTTCAACATTCGAGCTGCAAGAAATCCTCTCTCTTATATTACAGGTCCTGACCACCCTTGTAAATACCCAGGGAGTATCGATACTCCTGATTAATGAAACCGACAATACGCTTCGAATAGCAGAAAGTTATGGTCTGTCTACCAAAGATATAGAAAATTTTTATATTTATTATGCAAAGCTGAATGAAGGATTCTTCTATGACATAACTATAGATAAAAAACCCAGGTTCTTTGACGGTGATATAGGTGTTTTCCCTCTTCTTCATTCCGTTCCCCTGGTTTCGAGAAACAAAGTTATTGGTTTCTTAAATATCCATTCAATGTACAAAGACAAACCCCTTACTGACGAGAAAATTTCTCTCGTTTATGCCCTTGCCAGTCAGGCATCTATTGCTATTAGCAATGCCCAAATGTTTGGCTCCATGCGGGAACAGGCGATTATGGATCAGTGTACAGGACTATACAATTTCCGCTATTTTCATCAAAAACTCGATGAGGAGATATCTATTGCGGAAGAAAACAACGAGCCATTATCACTGATGATTCTTGATATTGATCATTTTAAGCATGTTAACGATACCTGGGGTCATTTATACGGTGATAAAGTACTCAGGGAACTGGCAAACTTACTTAAACGAAATCTAAGATCTATAGATTCTGTATGCCGCTATGGCGGCGAAGAGTTTGTCGTTATTTTCCCTAGGTGCGAATGTCAAGTTGCCCTAAAGATTGCTGAGAGGATTAGAATCACAATTGAAAAAACAACCACTAATGACAGGAGAAATATATTTAAGAACCCCATTACTGTGAGTATTGGAGTCTCAGGTTTTCTTGCCGGTATCAGCAAAAACATCTTTATTCGGCAGACCGACCTTGCTCTTTATTGGGCTAAAAATAATGGGCGTAACAAATCTCATCTTTTTAATCCGGATTTGGAAAAGGAATATGAAAGATATTGTCAAAAATAAAACAGGCACAAGCCTGTTTTATTTTTGCAATATTGTTGCCAAAATACCAGTTAGAAAAACAAGTCTCAATAGTCCATATTTTAACTTGATTCCTTGATCCTGGTTTTTCTCTAATGCCGCCAGATTTAAACTGAGCATTTTAGAGCCTCCTTCCGTGGATTGGTAACGGTTCATCCATGAACCGATTATTTGATTTGTATCTTTTATCGTGTTAAAACAAAAAAAACTTTAGAGTCAAAATATAACTTATTGGAGGAAAAAGACATACCAGGTCGAATTTTTTAAGACAGAGCTGCTGAATAAAATTAATGTAAAGGGACTGATGTTTTATGACCGGTGACATAATTAAAATAAAAGGAACGCGCGGCGGGCTTGTTGCCCTTATTAACACAAAACATGACTTCACCGAAATTAAGAATACACTAAAATTGAAAATAGAAGATTCAAGAGGTTTTTTTAAAGGAGCCAAAATTACTTTTCATTATCCGGTTGACAAATGCCTCACAGAAGAAATGATCAAAGAACTGGAAAATATTTGTTCTGAAGGCGGCTTGATACCTGACAGACATATTTCGTGGCCAGCTGCGCCGGAACATAAGGAAATCATTGAACAGGCAAATAACGAGTCAGCCATTTCCTTGGCTGATGATATAAAACCTCTAATGAAGGAAGCCTCGTCTTCTCTTCCTGCATCCGGCCTTACCAGGGCAGATCAAGAGCCAAGCCTTCTGATCAACCATAATTTGAGGTCGGGACAGAAACTTTCCTATGACGGTAATATTATCATTATGGGTGATGTTAATCCTGGGTCTGAGGTTACAGCTTCAGGTAATATTGTAATCTGGGGCAGTTTGAGGGGAATTGCTCATGCAGGTGCAGGTGGGAATCAAGATTGTTCAATCATGGCATTTCGCTTGAAACCTGTTCAGTTAAGGATTGGATCAACTATCAGCCGCTCCCCAGAAAACCAACAGTTAACCCTTTATCCTGAAATAGCGCGTCTGGTTAACGGCAAAATGGTAATAGAGCCTTATCTTACATATGGGCTTAGGAAAACTTAATAAAAGGCATGCTGATTATGCTCAGCATGCCTTTTGTCTGAGGCCCTACTAATTCACTTTTCCAATGCAATAACGTAAACTTCTGATCCATTATGCATCTGATTCATATCCTTTTCGAACTTTTCTAAGGACTTTATTTCCTGGTCGCTTAGATCGGAAATTTTCATTTCGTTTAACTTGTTATTCATGCCAACACCCCTTTAAAAAATATAGTAATAATCATTGAACCTTATTATTAACACTGCTGTAAATTTTTATACCTGTGTTTTTCACGCTAATAGTATAAAAATTTATTATAAACAAAAAATATAAAAGGTGCTAAAATATAAAGGAGGACTTTAATGTCAGGAAGGCGCGGAATCATGTCTGATGCCCTAAAATATGAACTGGCAGAAGAACTGGGTGTTCTCGAAACTGTTCAAAAGAATGGTTGGGGTGAAGTATCCTCGAGAAACTGTGGCAATCTGGTCCGCTTGGCTATTGAAAGGGCTGAAAAAGCCATGGCAGAAAGTTATACTCCTGAACGTTGAAAACAAAAATTGTGCACCTCCAGGAGGATTTTACGCCTCCTGGTAAAATAATTCAAATATATTAAAAAAATAAAATTATGATGAAATGGAGGCTGGTTAAAATGATAACTGAAAATACCCCTATCATTGAAATTATCCGTAAGCTTCCCGAGTCAATCAAGGTTTTTGCCAAATATGGTCTCAAATGCCTTGGCTGAGGCGGTGTGGCTTACGAAACCGTTGGGCAGGCTGCCCAAGTTCATGGTGTAGACAGTCAATCCCTATTAAAAGACCTAAAACAGTTAGAAGAGTAAATCAAGGGCAGATAAGCTCTAGAGCAGGATTCAACTAGAGCTTATCTGCCCCTATCTTATTAAGGTTTTGTTTTTAGAGAAACAAGCAAAATACCGGCTATAGACTTGGAATCTTCAATTTCTCCACTTTTAATCATTTCTATCGCATTTTCAAATGGGACCAGGTGAATTTCAAGAAATTCATCCTCATCCATTTCCCTTCTATCAGGATATAGATTTCTAGCAAAATAAACGTGCATAATTTCATCACTGAAACCGGGGGTGGTGTAAAATGTTGCCATATGCTGCCATTCCCTGGCCCCCATACCTGTTTCTTCAGCCAATTCCCTTATCGCGCATTCTTGGGGGATTTCACCGGAATCAATTTTGCCAGCCGGCAGTTCCCACAGGATTTTCCCAGCGGGATAACGAAACTGTTTTATTAAGATAATTTCATCATTTTCGTTAACTGCAGCCACAGCCACCGCTCCTTGGTGAACCACAACTTCTCGTTTCGCCGGCTTCCCATTTGGAAGTGTAACTGTATCTACTCTCAGATTAAGAATTTTACCCTCATATATGGTTTTACTGTCAACAGTTTTTTCATTCAATCCTGATCATTCCTTTTCATATAAGCAATTATGCTCTCAATTTCCATAGCCGGAGTTTGCATAAAATCCATAACAGTCTTAGCCTGTGCGGTGTTAAAACAATACAGCTTAAATACCAGGGCTTCTGCCCTGGTTTTGGCATCTTTCCATTCCTTTGTTCCATTCCCCCTGGTTTCAAGAACTTCCCCCGTTTTGATAATATCATGCACCAAATCCCGAGGAACACCGGTCATATCCTGAACAGGAATTCCAGAAATGTAACCACTGTTAAAACGAAGGTAGTTATTTGCCAGGTGGACAGGCCAATAAACTATCCTGTAGAAGAAATTAAGCAAATATGAGTTAAAGAGGACAGCCAGATATCTTAAATCATTAAATAAATCCTCATTAGTAATATAATACACCCTGCCCAACATACTCCCAGAGTAGTCCACAGCTGCGGTAAGTTTCAGCGCAATACCTGGAATAACCAATTTGGGTATTTTTATTTTTCCCATATTCGCATATTTTATTTTATTGCTGTTAATCCATGCCCCCGGTTTAACATGGTATGGCTTAATATCACCTGCCTGTACGAAAGGCAGATACGGGCTCTGAGGACTCTCTTGGATTTCAGTTGGGACCTCCTCAATCACCCATTTTCCAAAACCGGCAACAGCAAGCCCGCATAATATCCGTTTGCGGGAAATACGCCCTTTTACAGAATCAAGTTTTGCTATTAATGGTAATGTCTCTTCAGTAAGTTCTGTTGTTAGGATATGTTCCTCACGCTTTCGAAAGAAATCCTGCCTGACAATGATAGGTTCACAACTATTTACCTTGTTCCAATCGGACAGTTTAATAATATTTAAGAAATTCTCTGAAATAGGTTTCTTCCGAGAATTACTTATTGTTAGAATAACAGGATAAGCTGCAGTGCCACCAAAATCATTAAGTGTTGAAATATCGATAATTTCGGTTAGATGATAATCCTCTAGGAGCAATTGACGCAAATTCCGGCCATATTCCGCTGCTAAGAATTTATTAGATGTAATATAACTAAGGATTCCTTCATTTCCTAGTAATTTAACCCCTTCTTCAATAAACGGAACACTGAGGTCGAACTGCCCGGATGCAGACCGGTATTTTTCACGGTAATGTTCCTTTTCATCCGGTGGTATTAGCTTATTGGAAACATAAGGAGGATTGCCTATAACAAGATTAAACCCCCTTATGTCGGCAGGAGTATTGGGGTTAAACAGATTAGGATACAAACTCTCCCAATCAGCAGTAAGGGTGTTAACAGCTTTGATATTCTTTTCGCTCATTTTTTTGGCTTCGGCAAAATCCGAAACATTCCTATGTTTATATTCAGACAGCTTTGACACATATAAAACAGTCATAATAAAAATACATAATTTTACAGCATCCGGATTAATATCTGTCCCGTAAACAGCCTCCAAAGCCTGTTCGGGAGGATACCCATAACCAATAAGGCACTCAAAAAGTTCAATGAGAAATGAAGCGCCGCCACAAGCTGGGTCAATAACATTGAATCCCTTGGTAATGGTTTTGTTTTCCGACTTACCGGCAATTTTGGCAGCACAGCGAGAAACCATATGTTTCACAATATATTGAGGGGTATAATATGCCCCTGTATTTTTTTTAACTGTATTTTTGCTATTACTGTAATTCAAACTAATTAATGCTTCAAAAGCCTGCCCTGGAACATGCAAAAGCTGACCTGGTGATATGGAAGAGGTAGAATCTTTAATCAGAGCAGCAGTCTCAGAGAAATATTCAGCATTATCCGAAATATCTGCTAAAAAATCAAAAAAGGAACGTATTAATCCCTCGTTTCTCTGAACAACCTCAGCTAAAGACCAACTGCCGGATTTGGCAATTGTTTTATAAGCCTGAGGATACAACACCCTATCAGCTGCGATAAGGCTGACCAGTTTATAATTGGTTTCAGCTTTTTTAATATCCATTTATTCGCCTATGGTCCTTTGTTGTTTTTGCGAGTATTTTGAAATATTCAGCAGAACTCCGACAGCAATCATTTTAAAAATTAGCGAAGAACCACCATAGCTTATAAATGGCAGGGTTATACCGGTAACCGGCATAGAAGAAGTAACCACTGCAATATTGATTACAGCTTCTACAATAATCATTGTAGTAATTCCACAGGCCAGCATGCTGCCAAAGTTGTCCCTGCAACTGCTTGCGATCCGGTACCCCCTGGAAGCAAACATAACGAAAAGTATAATTACGAAAACCGCACCTATAAACCCAAGTTCTTCTGACAATACGCTAAAAATAAAATCTGTATGCTGTTCCGGAATATGTCCGAACTTCTGCATGGATTGTCCAAGCCCCACACCCCAAAATCCTCCCGACCCTATTGCATATAATGACTGTACTATTTGATAACTCTTTCCCAGAGGGTCTTCAAAAGGATATAAGAATGCATAAAATCTGTCCAACCGGTATTCTTCGATAAACACAGCAGCTAATGCAACAACAAAGCCTAATATAGCAACTCCGGTGAGATGTTTCCAGTTTGCTCCACCGGCATAAAGCATTATAAACGAAGTTATTCCAATTACCATTGCTGTTCCGAGGTCGGGCTCAATCACTACAAGCCCCCACACAACACCGATAAGTATCAACGAAGGAAGCAGGCCTTCCATAAAAGAGTCCCTCATTTTATTATGCTTAACACTAATGACCTTTGCCAGCATCAAAATAAGACAAAGTTTAACGAGCTCCGAAGGCTGAAACTGAAAACTACCGATACTAATCCAGCTATAAGCCCCTTTTTTAGGTTCAAATGCAAAAACAGCTAAAAGCAGAATTATAGTCAATATAGCTGCGGGAATAACCAGATTATGCAGTTTACGGTAATTATATCTTGACATTACCAGCATTCCAAAAAGGCCAATTCCCACCCATGTAAGCTGTTTCCGGAAAAACAAAAACCCATCCCTGCTTGCTCCAGTCACAGTAGTGGGTGAACTGGCACTTAACACCATTATTATCCCGATTCCAAGCATAATCAACACTGAAACCAATACATACCAATCGATATTTCTATCGATATTTCTAGTCATCACAGTAATTGCTCCTCTTACTCGATATATTGTCTGCATTTCATTATGTATATAAGTTTCCACATTTCAAGCTCAAATTCCTGCTCTGGAACCCGTCTTAGCAATCCAAGATGCTGCTTCCCAATTATCAGGTTCCAACTGCAAAACCTGGTCAAAATATTGTTCTGCTAAATGATACCTGCCGGAAAAATAATAAGCCTTACCAATATTTAATAAAGAAGGCACATGATGTGGTGACACGTCAAGGACATCCCGCAGTGTTTCTGCCGCGGACTCATAGTTTCCTTCATTCAGACTGATTTTCCCCAAGCAGTAAAGTGCGGACAAGTTCTTATCCTTTTCAAAGACGCCTTGCATTATATTCTTAGCCATATCATATTTACCCAGGTTATAATAAACCCATCCCTCTTTCACAGATTGGCCCACTTTCACTCCGGGTGCAGTTAGTTCTACTTGTCGTTGGGCATACTGTGAATCACAAATCTTTACAACCTCATCCCAATCAGGCGCATCAGTGTCAATTGCCACTCCAAAAACAATAAGGAATATCATAAAACAAAAAACGCGGCCCATAAAAACATTCACCTCCGGTATTATTTTACACCGGAGGTGTCCTGAAACTTGTTGAAATAAGAGAAGTACACATCGCCAAATTATTTACTATTCTGCAAAAGGCTGCCTAGTTGATAGATAACTAATCCTGAGACAAGGGCATAGTCTTCGGTTGGCAGGTAAAAAGGCGCAGATGCGTCAAAAAGAATATTTCCCGAAGCCGGAAATTCATCATCACCCGACCAGATAACATATGTAATGGGTACTTTTGGAAAAGGGTATATAGTAACACTGGTATCGCCAAGGTCTTGTATTTCAGCTCCAATAGTCTTTGCAAGTTCGACAAACTCTTCCTGCCTTTCAGCAAACAGTTTCAACATTGGTTTTATTGTTCTTCGTGTAAAAGGTTCAATATAAATTGCTCCATCAGGCAATTCCTTAAAAGAGATGAATTTGCCCTGCAGCGGAGCCCCGTTTGCAGTGTTTAGATAATGCAAAATGAGTATCTTTTCAGTAAGGGAAACCTTAATTTCTTCTACAGGTTCTACTGTTCCGTCATTAAATGAAACCAAAAAAGTTCCACCAAGATATTTAACCGAAAACTCACTAGTTTCGGGGTAATATTCTACCGCAGCATTTCTGGCTATTTCCTGAGGTTCTTTGTTTTTCAACATTTCCACAGCAAATTGATATGTCACATCAAGATTCATATAACTCTTTGTCAAGGCAAATCCCCCTATGTTGTCAGAGTCTCAATATAATCAACAAGCTTGACCGCAGAATCAGGTTTGCTAATCATCCCAGACATTTCTTTAATTTGCAGCAGCCTGGTTTTATTCTTAAGAAGATATTTAATTTGAGGTACTAGATACTGCAATTTACGTACCTTTACTGCAACACCGTTGTTAAGCAGAAATTCGGTATTCCTGTCTTCCTGACCAGGCAGTGGATTAATAATAATCATCGGCAGTTGCTGTGCCAGGACTTCGGCTGTAGTTAGTCCCCCTGGTTTAGTAATAATAAGATCACTGGCTGCCATAATCTCAGCAACATTGTCAATATATCCAAATATTTTTATTTTATTTTCAGTCTTCAGCAGATGCAGCGCTTTACTCAATTTATCATTTTTTCCGGTCAGTGCTAATATCTGCAGGTTAATATCCGCATTTCCCAAGGTATTTATGATACCCTCAATTTCACCCAAACCCAGTCCGCCACCCATTACCATAAGGGTAATTTCTGGTTCCAGACCAAGCTTTTTCCTTGCTTCCTGCTTATTTATCTTCTGAGCAAACTGTTGTCTCAGCGGTATCCCGGTACACATGATTTTTTGTTCATCTATACCATATTCTTTGATTTGGTATTTAATTTCTTCACACGGCAACACATACATATCAATATTTTCATGCACCCAGAACGGATGGGTTGTATAGTCAGTCATAACGGCAATAAGAGGAATCTGAAACTCAAGCTTAGATTTAAGTATTGACAATATTCCGGCGGGAAACGCATGAGTACAGATAATTGCCTGAGGGTCCATCTGTTTAATCAGTTTCTCCATCTTGACCGATACAAGTTTTGAAAGTATATGGTTCAAATCAATAAACTTGTCTCCTGCTTCGGCCTGATTATATAAATACCCCCAAATTTTTGGGTTAAATTTGAGTGATTCCATATAACTTCCGGCGACAACCTTATTAAGAACCGGATTAATGTATTTAAAAGTATCAACAATCATTGTCCGGCAGCCAGGGGAACGCGAAATGACTTCCCCGGCTGCGGCTTCAGCTGCAAGGTCATGGCCTGACCCAATAGAAACCGAAAAAAAGAGGATTCTTTTCATTTACTGTTTTCTTCTTTCTTTTCAAAAGAATTGTTAGCACCACATTCGGGGCATTTTTTCGGTTTGCACCTGGTTTCTCTGGTAAAACCGCAGTTTGCACATACAAAAACTGCCATTTTAAAAACCTCCCGTTAATAATTAAGCCTTTTTAATTATAATATACCACATATTTACCTGACTCAAAAGCGGGAATAAGTAAAATAATAATTCTTAACAAAAAAATTATTTTGTCATAGGTGGAATATGAAACACATCAGTCTCCTGATTATTATTATGATTGGAATAATAACTGGCTTAATTAATGGTCTCCTGGGAATTGGCGGAGGGACAATTCTTATTCCGGCAATGGTTTTTTTTATGGGGATAACCCAGCATCAAGCCCATGGAACATCCCTTGCTGTAATTTTGCCAACAACGCTTGCCAGTTGTTTGATTTATGGGTTAAATCATGACCTGAATCTCAATCTTACAATACAGGTAATAGCAGGCAGTATAGGCGGCGGTTACCTGGGAGCAAAACTGTTAAACAAAATTCCGGCACCTAAACTGAGACGTTTTTTTGGTATTTTTATGTTTTTAGCCGGTTTAAGGATGATGTTATAAATGATAGTTACAATCATCGGTTTTTTCACCGGAATATTAAGCGGTCTTGCCGTCGGTGGCGGAACCCTGCTCGTCCCTGCGTTAATATTCCTCACCGACATAACTCAACATACTGCGCAGGGTGTCTCTCTTTTATCGTTTGTGCCCACATCCATTGTTGCAGTTATTACCCACAACAAGCAGGGCAATGTACGGCCTCGCCTTGCGGGTTATCTTGTCATCGGTACAGTAGCGGGCGCACTTTTTGGTGCCATGATAGCTGCAAAGATAACTGCCCCTGCTCTGCAGCGGCTTTTTGGTATTTTTCTAATGACAATGGGTTGTTACGAGTTTATTTATGACACTTTTCACAATATCCGTAAAACTTAAGCTGGTGATCAATAATCTTAAACCTGATTTTTTCTTCAATTGCTGATTCCAGTGATTCAAGCAAGTCGTCCGCAAACTCCATTACTTTTCCGCATTCAAGACATATTAAGTGGTGATGGTGGTGAACATCATCAGTATAAAACTCATATCTGCTGCGGCCGTCGCCAAAATCGATTTTTTGCAAGATATCTAGTTCTGCAAACAGGTCTAGAGTTCGATAGACTGTAGCCAGCCCTATTTCAGGATTGTTTTGTTTAATCATTCCATATACATCTTCCGCGCTTAAATGCTTTTCCTGATTATTGGTAAACATCTCCATTATAATCCTTCTCTGAGGAGTTAATTTATATTCCCGGTCACACAGCTTTTGTTTTAAATTTTCTATTGAAAATTCCATGCATCACACCTCAACATTTTTCTGCACACTTGCTGCAGTTTCTCTCACAGCATGTTACTATAATTGGCGAAAAACACCTGGGACATCTCATATTACGAAGTATACTTATTTCATTCCCACATCTCGGACATACGATTACTTTAATTTCACAAACTTTTTTGGTATTCTCTTCATGTGTTTTATTTTTCATTGAAAGTTTATTCCTTTTAACCCTGATTTTTGTTTTCTGAACTTAAATTTACTTAAAAACATTGTTATCAGCAGGATTGAAAACAAACTGATTATTACGTTATATACAGATCCCGTAAGCCGATAAACCTGATTTATGAACCCACCAATGAAGAAAGCTAGAAATAAAACCCCTAACCACATAATAAGTCCTTCCTGCTTACCGCGTTCCTTAAAAATAACCAGGGTTGAGGCTATACAGGGTACAAAAAGGGTAATTGTAATAAGGCCGATTACTGTCTGAAATTCATTCAAACTAAGGTTATATAATCCGGCGGCGCCAAAATCACGCCTAACAAAACCCATAATAAATATGGTTGCTGATTCTTTTGGCAGTCCCAGCCACCCAACAGTAATTGGGTATAATAGTTTCTGCAATATTTGCAGCAAACCAGTCACCTGAAGAATTCCTATTAAAAGCGCGCCTCCTGCAAACAGTGGTATTGCCTCCAAAACAAAGTGATATGATTTGGTAACGGTTTTTTTAAGAACATTTTCAATCCTAGGCAGTCTTAAAGGAGGCAGGTCAATCAAAAGATCTGTTGATTCACCAGGTAAAAATCTGTTAAGCAAAGTACCTGTAACAATAAGCACAGTCAAGATAGTAATAAAATATAGAGCTGCCAGTTTTCCATCCAAAAAAGTAATTATACTTGCAATTACTGCCAGTTGAGCTGAACACGGGATGCCAAGTGCCAGCAGAAATATTGCTATACGCCTTTCGCGTTCCGAGCCTAGAACCCTAGTTACAATAGTGGCCAAAGTTACACAACCAAAACCAAGAATCAAGGGAATTATAGCCCTTCCATTTAAACCTATTCCTGAAAGGACCCTATCTGTAAGGGCTGCGATTCTAGGAAGATACCCAGAATCTTCAAATGCTGAAAGAACCAGATAAAATCCTATAACAAGCGGTAAAAGGAGTCCCAGAATAGATGTTACAGTCATGGTTAAAACACCAAATTCACCAATTAAAATTGTTCCCACTACAGAGCTCTCACTAAAATAATGTCCAACAACCGACCTAATAAAAGGTTCATATTTTCCCTGCATCAACGTTTCCTCTGTAAAGCCCACAATATCCCCGGCAATAAAAACACCTATAAACTTATACATTAAATACAAACAAACTGCCAGAATCAATGTCCCGGTAAGAGGTTGAATCATCATTCTGCCTAATAAAGAGCTAAATCCCGAAGCTTTACTGCATTCTGAGACAACATGTCCTACAATATCATTCACCCTTGCCCTTCTGTTCAGGTAAATTTCTTCCCTTTCAGTGCCTGGCAAAATTCCATGACGCTCCGCTACCACGGGGTCACCTTCCAGTATCAGCAGTGCCTCTCCCTGATTGGCAACGCGATCATGCAGTTCATGTAATTTGCTATGAAGCTTAGAATCAATATTTCCGGAGCGCGCAAGACAAATTTTTTCTTTTAACTCAGCCATACCCATTTGCTTTACAGCTATAGTTGGAATAACGGGGACACCGAGCAAGTCTTCCAAGAGGTCAATATCAATGTTTCGTCCCTGTTTCTCTGCTTCGTCAAACATATTAAGAGCAACAACCACCGGAACACCTGTATCAATTATCTGTTGTGTTAAAAAAAGATCCCGTTCCAAATGAACTGCATCTACTATGTTGATTACTACATCAGCATTAAGAATAATATCACGGGCAATTTTCTCCTCATCATTAAAAGATGAAATACCATATACTCCAGGAGTATCAATAACAACATCGTTTCCGTAGCTTCCATGTGATATCTCAAGTGTTGTGCCGGGATAATTTGATACATCAACATAGAGCCCTGTCAGTGCATTAAAGAAAACTGATTTGCCAACATTCGGATTACCGGCTAAGACTATTTTTCTTGAATTTGATGGTATATTTATTTTAACACCAGTTTCATGACAATGCATACTATTATATCTCCTTATATATTGTGTGTATTATTTCTCAGACAATAAGCTCAACTGTTATCTGACGAGCAAGTCTCCGTCCAATAGCAATTTCCTGATTGTTCTTTTGTACCACTACAGGACCTGCAGGAACCACCTGTGAACAACTTACAATTTCACCTTCACAAATTCCGAACCTTATTGCCTGTGCCCTAATATCAATATTGCCTATACCGGTAATTTTTACCTTATTTCCCTTTTTACATTTATCCAGGTTCATATTAATTCCTCCTGATGTCTGTTCATGAATTTTCATTGAGAAGTATTCTCATTCTCAATTATAAATGATACTCAAATAACAGTCAATAGATTACAGGCAAAATTAAACAGCCTCAGTCCAATGGAACTTCGAACCAAGGCTGCCTAAATTAATTTAATTTTTCGCTTTGTGATCTCCAAATTTCATGAATTGCACGATCATGTTGTCAATAATACAACTATACCGGTAAATTTCAGGGTCACTTAAAATATTATTCTTTTCTTCTGCTAAAGTAATGAGTTCCTGCTGCAATTTTTCGATCTCCTGCACAAGATCTTCCATTGGAATCCACCCTCCCTTTTACGTTATGCGGTTTCGGTACTCATGTAAAATTCTATCTCTTAATATGTATAATTATACCAAAACATTTTCGTTTGTTCTGTCGTAATGTGTCGATGTCAAATTATATTTCTACATTGTATAACTTTTCTTATATAATTTTTCTTGAGACCATTTCCAATTGATCAAGATTCCGACATTCGAAAACTTGATCACACATCACTCCATAAAGAGATATCAAGCTGTCCTCTTCATCCCATTTCTCAGCAGGTTCTGGGTTCAGCCAAATAGTTTTTTTTGCTTCCTGACACATTCTAAGTAAACAGTCAGCATGGTCCCTATGGTAATTATTGCGGGCATCGCCAATAATAAGAAGAGTAACTTTCTTATTAAGAATATCAAGATACTTTTCATTAAAATCCTTAAACATCTGACCATAATCAGAAAACGGTGTTTTAGAAAACTTCGCAAGGTTATAGACATCTTTAATCCCATCTTCTATTTCTCTGTTTATAAAAAACCCTGTTATTTCGTCAGGGGTATCTACAAAAACAAACGACCTCACATGAATAAACTTGTTCTGAATCGAATAAACAAGCTGTAATATAAACTCACTGAATATTTTTACTGAGCTTGACAGGTCAAAGAGAATAACCATTTCCAAACGTGTGGGGTGGTGGTTGCGATAGGCCGGCTTGATTGGCACTCCTCCATATGACATTGACTTTCTGATAGTCCGTGCCAAGTCAAGCTGTCCCCTTTTTGAGCGTTTTTTCCGGAGTGACACTCTTGATGCAAGTTTATATGCCAATTTGCTGATTTTTTGTTTGATTTCCGCTACTTGCATAGAAGAGAGCTTATAAAAATCCAATTGATTAATGTTTTCTCTAGCTAGAACTTTTTCCAACGCAATTGCGCCAAATTCAGTGATTAATTTTTTTTCTATCTCTTTGTGAAGCATATCTTCAAGAGACTTAAGACGGTCCTGCCAGATAAACCGCGTTTTTTCATCCACGTCACAAGCAGTGGATTCCAGTTTATATACCCCCATATTCCATTCAAGAAAAATTTTTACCTGTCTAATAGTATCTTTCGTATCTTCCAGGTCTTCCTCAAACAGTTCGCCAATCCCTTCAACCCCCTTTTTAACCAATGCAAGCATTTCTTCGTGAACTCCTGCCTGAATGACCTGGACAAAGTTTTCCACTTCGGCAGTCGCCAGTCCCCTGCCCTGTCCAAAGCCGGTGGTCCTGCCTTTTTCAGTTCCCGGTATCATGTCACATCCCTTGCGAGCAGTTGTAGGTTTAGAGTTGATTAGGGAAACACTTCTGCTGTAATCACTGTACCCGGCACGCATAACCTCAGGGCTGAAATATAATTCAAATATCTTTTCAAACACACGCATGTCTGCCTGTTCTTTTATCAAAGTTGCAGACAGAATGTTAAAAAAAGTATGTTTTTCAATTCCGGTTAGAGCTAACGCCCTTAAGGCTTCCATAACCTCAGAATGAGATACCTTAATCCCGGCTTTTCTTAAGAGTCTGGCAAATTGAAGAATGTTTTTATCCAAATTTTTTCACCCGGCTTATTCAGGCAGAAGGCCTTTTATTCGTTCTTCAGCTTTTTTGATATCATGCTGATATTTTAAAAGAATATTAATTGTATTCATAACAAGTTCTTCATCCAATGAATCCGCACCCAGCAAGACCAGAGTTACCGCCCAGTCAATCGTTTCAGAAATGCCGGGGGATTTTTTGAGAACCATCTTCCTCAGTGACTGTACAAATTTAACAACTTTTTTAAGCAGGATTTCATTTGCCTGTGGCACTTTTATTTTAACTATAGCAAGTTCCTGCTCAAAGGAAGGGAAATCTATATACAAATGGACACAGCGCCTTTTCATAGCATCACTAAATTCCCTGTAATTGTTGCTGGTTAGAATGACAATTGGAATAGAACTTGCTTTTACTGTACCTAGTTCAGGTATTGATACCTGATAATCTGACAGCGCCTCCAGAAGAAAACTTTCAAATTCTTCGTCACTCTTATCAAGTTCATCAATCAATAACACAACTGTATTTTCTGCCTTTAATGCCTGCAACAACGGCCTGGCAAGAAAAAATTCCTCGGAAAAAATATTGGCTTTGGTTTCTTCCCATGTCTTTTCGGCAAAATGGTTTGCCTGAATGCGAAGCAGTTGTTTCTGGTAATTCCACTCAAAAAGTGCCTTTGATTCATCCAGTCCTTCATAGCACTGGAGCCTGATAAGACCTGTATCCAGTGCGCCTGCTAATGCCTTAGCAAGTTCTGTTTTCCCAACACCTGCAGGCCCTTCAATAAGAAGCGGCTTTTGCAGCTTAACTGCAAGAAACACCGCTGTAGCAGCTTTATGACTAACCAGATAGTTCTCCTTAATTAGTTTTTCTTTGACATCTTCTATTGATTCAAACAATGGTGACACCCCTCTTATTATAAAACAAACTTAGCTGTACAGAAAAATAAACCACTAACCTTTTGGGTTAGTGGGATATATAACTATTTACATTAACTTGCCGGGATCAAACATAGCGGTATACTGGTCCCAGCCACATTCACCGTCGTCTTCAAGCCAGTTAATAAAGTATTCCAGCTTCTCCCGACTGGGGCGGTACTTTTCAAATATCATTCCAACATCGTGAAAACTGACCAGATTAAAAAGAACCTCGTTAACCAGTTGGTCATTAGCTTCACCATGTTCAGTTATTATATTATATGCCCAGTCCGATATTTCTTTTTTTGTAATACGGCCTGACAGGTACTGGTCCAATACCATACGCAGTGTCTCCCTGTCAATCATTTCAACTACACCCCCAATTGGCTCTTTGCATTAAATTATTATAACACTATTTCTTCAATGTTTTCAATATTTATTTTAGCATTATTTAAGCACTTTAACGGCTTAAACACTATAATTTGGCGCTTCTTTAGTAATTGTAACATCATGTGGGTGACTCTCACGGAGGCCGGCATTAGTTATTCTGACAAATTCAGATTTTGTTTTCAACTCAAATATATTGGCAGTACCGCAATATCCCATGCCTGCCTTCAGACCGCCAACCAACTGGAATACTGTTTCTGAAAGAGAACCTTTAAAAGGAACTCTTCCCTCAATTCCCTCAGGAACAAGCTTTTGTTCATTTTCCTGGAAGTAACGGTCTTTGCTTCCATCCTTCATGGCACCCAATGAACCCATCCCACGATATACTTTAAAGCTGCGTCCCTGATATATTTCCAGTTCCCCAGGACTTTCCTCTGTCCCGGCAAAGAGACTGCCTATCATAACAACATCTGCACCCGCGGCAATTGCCTTAGTAATATCTCCGGAATATTTTATACCACCATCCCCAATTATATATGCACCTGTTTTAGCTGCTTCTTCAGCACAGTCAGCAATTGCGGAAATCTGAGGAACTCCAATTCCGGCCACTACACGGGTTGTGCATATAGAACCAGGGCCTATTCCAACCTTAATACAGTCGGCACCGGCAGCTATCAAGTCTCTGGTACCAATTGCAGTAGCAACATTTCCTGCAATAATATCAGTTTCCGGATATTTGGACTTCAGGGCATATACCGCATCAAGTACCCCTCTGGAATGACCATGGGCAGTATCAACACATATTACATCAACCTTTGCATTTACCAAAGCCTCAGCACGTTCCATCGTATCCTTGGATACTCCAATAGCAGCTCCTACAACCAGCCTTCCATTGCTGTCCTTTGATGAATTTGGGTATATCCTCGCTTTTTCGATGTCTTTAATAGTAATCAAACCATGCAGATGATTTTGTTGATCAACAATCGGAAGCTTTTCAACCTTATGATGCCATAAAATATTTTTTGCTTCTTCAAGGGTTGTCCCTATAGGAGCTGTAATCAGATTTTCTTTTGTCATTACTTCTTTGATGCTCTTAGTGTAATCTGTTTCAAATCTCAAATCACGGTTAGTTAGGATGCCTACCAGAATATTCTTAACTGTAATTGGTACTCCTGATATTCTGTATCTTGACATTATTTCAAGGGCATCACTTACCGGATGGTCAGGTGAAAGGGAAATTGGATCCGTAATTATCCCATGTTCAGACCTTTTAACCCGGTCAACTTCCATGGATTGTTTTTCTATACTCATATTTTTATGAATTATACCTATACCACCCTCGCGGGCAATGGCAACCGCCAGCCGTGATTCTGTGACTGTATCCATTCCTGCGCTCATCAATGGTATGTTCAGTTTTATTTTTTTGGTCAAATATGTCGTTGTATCAACATCCTTAGGAATAACCTCTGATTTGGCGGGTATAAGCAAAACATCATCAAATGTGAGTCCTTCTTTTGCAATTCTTATCACTGCCATGCCGACTCCCCCTTAATTATATCTATTTATATCTCCCTGTTATTTGAAATATTATATCACAACAAATCGTGAAGCGCTACACTAATTAAGAAGGCTTTGCTTCGACTTCCTATCTCCTAAAAAATGATTTTACCTTCATTAATCCGTTTTCTAAGTCTTTTTTTAATAATCTCTCTTACATAAAAGCGAGTAAACGGAATTAGAAATGAAAACCCTGCCAGGTCTGTCAATAGCCCAGGACTCAACAGCATGATTGCTCCTACCAGTACAATCAGGCCATCTAAAAGCTGGTTCCCCGGAACAATCCCTGACTGAAGATTTTCGCGCACCCTGGTTAGAATATAGAAGCCCTGCTGTTTAGTAAGGATTACACCGGCAGCCCCGGTACCAAGAATAAGCAGCACAACTACCGGTAAACCTGCGTATTTACCCAATTGTATATAAATAAATATTTCAGCTGCAGGAACCAGCATGAAAAGAAAAATCCATTTTAACATATCGTTCACCTGTTATAAAGATTGTTTTCATCGCACATAACTGAGGCTGGATTCAGAACACGTATTAGGACAGCCAATGGCTGCCCTAATCCTGTCCTATAGTTGAACCAATTCCCCTGCTGTAAAAGTGTTCCTTCAGCGCCTGTATCGTTTTTTGACTGACTCCAAATTCAGAAGCCATTTCCACGTCTGTCTTGTTAGCTCCTATTGATTCAACAAACCTATCCATATCAATTCCAACCTCGTCTGTAAGTTCTTTGAGATTGGGACCGGCTTCCCAGGGAACCCGTGACCTTAAGAATGTTTCCATAAAACAACCCTCCATAATTCGCTTTTTTTCTTATCTTTCCCTTTAAGGAAAAAGATAACCGTGAATTTACGGATGGTATCAGTATCAATCTAAACAAAATATCAATAAAATATATTTAAATTTATACAAACAAAGATACAAAGCCAAATTTATTTACATCAACAAGCCCTTTATCAGTTAGTTTCAACTCAGGAATAACCGGCAGCGCCAAAAAAGACATGGCCATAAAAGGTGCCTCCAAATTGCAGCCCAGTTCACCAACTGCTTTTTTCAACTCAGACAACTTTAAGGAAACATCGCACAAATTACCTTCTGCCATTAACCCAGCAACAGGCAGGGGTAAGCCAGCTGTAACTCTACCTTCCAAAGCAACAGCCATACCACCGCCGTAAGCAATAACTTCCCTGACAGCCAGCTCCATGTCAGCATCATTGCTGCCAATAACAATAATATTATGACTATCATGGGCAACTGATGAGGCTATTGCTCCCCTTTTCAGTCCCATCCCCTGTACAAAACCAAGCCCTACATTTCCGGTGCCCTGATGCCTTTCTATGACGGCAATCTTTAGTATATCACGCGAGATATCTGATAGGGCATAGTTGTCAACTAACCTGGGACTTAAGATTAATGACCTGGTAAATATCTGTCCTGGAACCACACCGATAACCCTTACCTTATCACCTTCAGGCCTAATTAAAAATGGGTTCTCTCTTAGTTTAACATTCATAGATGTTATCACCGGAAAATTAATCTCCGGCCAGGGCTCTGCTGGTTGACCGTTTTCAGCAACTAGACGACCGTCTTTAAATACCATAAGGGGATGAAAATTATTGAGGCTGTCAAGCACCACAATATCTGCCCTGTAACCTGGAGCAACAGCTCCCAGTTGTTCCAGCCTAAAATATGTTGCCGGGTTCAGTGTCACCATACGCACTGCTGTAACCGGGTCAATTCCCGCTTTAACAGCCTTTTTCAGCAACAGATTAATGTGTCCGTGAATCAGGTCCTCCGAATGGGCATCATCAGTAACCAGCATGAACCTGGCATAATTTAATTCATTTACAGCAGGGAGCAGTGTTTCCATGTTTTTTGCGGCAGAGCCCTCTCTGATCATAACATACATACCTAAATTCAATTTTTCCTGGGCTTCAGCAACTGTAATACATTCATGATCCGACATTATTCCAGCAGCAATATACGTATTCAATTCCTGGCCAGTGAGACCCGGCGAGTGTCCGTCAATAATGTTGCCTGAAGCCCTTCTTAGCTTGTCAATAACTTCCGGGACACCGTTAATCACTCCAGGAAAGTTCATCACTTCTGCAAGGCCGCAGAAACCGCCTTTGTTGAACAGGGCTTCGATATCGGAGGCCTCAACCCTTGCCCCAGAGGTCTCCATTTCGGTTGCGGGAACACATGAAGGTATCATCATTTCAACATTAACCGGACCTAACCGGGCACTGGCCTGCATTAGTTCGATTCCATCCATTCCCAGAACATTGGTTATCTCATGAGGGTCGGTAACAACAGTGGTTGTCCCGCATACTATGACAGCCCGACCAAAATTGTGTGGTAACATCATGGAACTCTCAATATGTATATGCCCGTCAATGAAACCGGGAGACACATAGCTGCCGTTCAGGTCATATTCTCTATTTCCGCAATAATCTCCCAGCCCGGCAATATATCCTTTATGAATGGCAATATTGGTTTTAACAATCTCCCCAGAGAACACATTTACCAGCTGAGCATTCTTTAATACCAAATCAGCCGGCTTCACTCCCAGGGAAACTGATAGTAAATCATCTGGCAGCAACGAATACTCCCTCCTTTACTTCTTTCCAGGCATATATTTCACCGGGTTTTCTGAATATCCTTCCACTAAAATAAATTTGATTGATATTGATTTACAATATAATCAGGGATCATAGAAACAAAGCGTTCTATTAATAGGAACATTACTGTAAGGTCATCTACCTGTCCCAGGAGTGGTATCCAGTCAGGGATTAAATCATAAGGCAGCAAAAAATATGCCAGGGCTGCTCCCGGAAAAACAAGTTTTGCTATCCATGTTACTCGTTTATCCCATACAAGATTCCATACCAAAGGAACTGATTTAGGTAAGTTCAGCAGCATCAGCAGCCTCCCGGCAACCTCCCGGTCAAGCCATCCCATATAAACAACCTCCTTACAAAAAGACATTTCAATATAATATTACTAAAACATGTATTAGGTTATACATTTTTTCATGTTCTAGTTACCTCTAAAATGCTCAAAAAGGCTAAGCACTTTTTAAGCAGTACAAAAAAAGAGACCGGAATACCATAAGAGTAAACCGTCTCTGCAAATGTTCTCAACTATTATGTTCGTAAACAGTTCGTTAGCATTTTCGAAAATCTCTTGTAAAAAATCACCCTCTAGGCACCTTGCCCCTTGCGACTCTGGAATTTTCTTCCGCTCCGCGCATTACGGCTTTTGCCGAAACATCTGCCAAAGCCGCAGCCGCGTGGCTTGCCACCATTTCCAGCACCCTGACCTGTCCCTGAAAAAGTGTTTTCCGGACTCACAACCGCCATGCAGTAACCCCGGCCTTTTCCAGTCATTGCCCCTTGACCGGATGGTCCTGCTCCATCAAATCCAGGCATGTAAACACCTCCCCCTAGTTTTTTGCTCCTTAAATTGTAATTTGCTGTCAACCAAGATCGACAACGTGTCTTTTGGGCATATGCCCATTTATATACTAACTTATTTTTTTACTTTTGTCAAACACCACAGATTCAATACAGGATTCACACTATTCCTATAATGAGCGTATTATGTTAAAAAAGGGGGAATAAAGATGGGAACATTGCCGGACGGCTCCGTAAACGGTGCAATTACAGGTGGTGATACAACCGCCTCATTTTCAGCAGGTGTTTCATGTTTTGGCGGTCCGCCATCAGGAAGCATTAATGGATATATAACAACTTTTACAGGTACAGGTACAAGTAAGTTTACTTTTAGTTCAAGCAACACAGAAATAGCAGGAACACTTTTAACCAGCAGCCTTCAATTTGTAGAAGGAAAGTATGTTAACGTAACACTTAAAAAAGATGGTGTCACAGTTTGCTCTAATTGTGTTGCCATTCTAACGGCAGCTAAGCTTACCAGTAATTCCTGGGTAGGGTCTTTGTCAATTATATGTCCTGACGGTAAAGAACTTGTGGTTTTTGGTGTGTTTACCGGTGAGGTAAGTGTGCTTAAGCAGGTATTGTGCAAGCCCTTGTTATAAACCTATGGATAGTAAAGGGTGGATGTCTATAAATTTGAACTGAGACCCGAATCGGCATAAAAACAAAGAGCTCTCCTATAGTAAAATAAACTAACTACTGTAGGAGAGCTTTCATTATTTAAATTTAATTTAAGCTGGAGGCCATTCGTTATTTAAAGCTGGAGTTCTTCGTAACTGCAATCCCCTCTGTCAATTGCATTCTGACGCAGAGCTAAATATAATTCAGCCTGTGTTGCATTTACATATGGAAGTACAAACAATATTCCGATAAAAAACGCTATAAATCCCAATATATACCATCCAATAAACGAAAGGTCCAATATGAACATTTTAAACTTTTGACCATCAGTCATTTTATTGCTTAATTCAATTGCACGGCTGTAGCCAATATTAGGGTTATCGGCAAGAATATAAGGTACCATCCTATATGCATATGACTTTACAATACCTGGAATTAACAAAAGCAAATACCACAAAAAATTCAGAAAAGCTCGCCATAGCATTGTCTTTATAATGTTGAAATACTTTTCTTTTTCGAACGCAATCCCCAGAAAATTTAAATCAACATTTTCCTGGGCTGATTGTACAAAATAACGTCTGCCTCCAACTTCAAGAGCATAACCTAATAAAACCCGAAATGCCAAGATTATTAAAACTACAAATAAAAAACCTGTCATAAAAATAAATAGATAAGGAAGAAGCTCGTCACCTAGGTTAATATGATTTTGTTCATTACCGGAATGCCAATTAAAAGAAAATCCCCCACTGTTACCTCCAACAAAACCGATGATAAGACTAACCAAAAAGGCCTTCCAATAAGAAGTCTTTAGTACCGCTTTGGCCTTAGTTTTAAGTTCTATTCTACTCCACATTTTTATAAGCCTCCCTTTATATCTATAATTATATGTTAATGTAGGAATAATTTTATAAAAAAATTAAAATACTATAATAACAAATTATCCGAAGGAGGATGCATTAATGAATATTAGTGGCAGAAATAAATTAACTGGAACAATTAAAGACATAAAAAATGGAACGGTAATGTCACAAATTACCCTTGACGTTGGCGGACAGCTGGTGGTTTCTGCTATAACTAATGATTCGGCATTGGAACTGGCCTTGAATGTCGGAGATAATGTTAAAGCATTAATTAAATCAACTGATGTAATGATAATGAAATAAAGTTATTACCGCTAATAAACCTCTAAAAGTTCAAAACCCGTCTTTGAATCAATTTTTCTTTTGGCTGAGTTGCTAATAAGCTCTATAATTATTACCTCGCCAATATGCCAAATTAAAACACCTTCTCGTGTACACCCGGTTATAGTGTTGCCTTGTCTCCCAAAAGCCGAGTGCAAATGAAGTTTGGGCATACTATCTTCATCTAAAAAAATTGTTCCTACACCAACTGCTTCACTTACTCCAGGCAAATTGATTATGCTAGGTACTGGCTTTTGTGCTGTTCCATCCTCCGGTCCTACCACAACTTTGCTGTTCCGGTCAATTCCACCTATAAATAATACCACGGCTGAATTAACCTTATGGTCTCCGGCAAAAGTTTCAATTACATCAGGCAGACGGTCCCCATGTTCTAATCGCAAAACAAAAATTCTTCCTTGTTTAGCTTCAGTAAATTTCATGTCTTTTGTTCTCCTTATTTTTGTATTTCTAATAGGTCATCAATTTTTTCATTCATGTATGCATATGCATCCTGAACACCCTGATTATAAAATTCCGGTGCCAGCTTTTCTATAATAAAATCCAAGATAAATCCTGAAGCTAAATCTCCAAGTTCTTCATCTCTTTCTGTAATAAAGTGCTCCTTAATCAAGGATATCATATTTTCTCGCTTTTCCTTGCCTAATTTGATTTTACTCATGTGTGCTGCCCTCCTAATCTTGTTAGCACTCTCTGTTTATCTTTAGGCCTAATTTTCTATGCTATTTCGTATCTCATTCAATATTTCTAAGATTTCGTCTTTAAAATTAATTGGTGCAAATACGGCTCCCCAACCTTTAACTATTTGAAATATACCGTCATATGCAGCGTCATGATAAGATTTAATGTTAAAAGGTATTTGTCTTTCTTTTAAGATTGTTTCTAAAAAGCTGGCTTCTACTTGGTTTTCCAAAACTGCAATTTTTTGATTTTCAAACATAATAATTACCTCACTATCTGCGCGGTGGCTGTCTAATATTAGTATGTTTTAGCTTTTCATCATACATTATTCCACAATTTTAACAGTTTCCCTTTTAGATTTATTCTTTACTTAAATCATTGATAACCTTAGTTCCTAAATACTAAGTTGACTCGACCCTCAGGGTAGGGTTTATAATATGACTAGGAAGGATGGATTGCAATGAAGGGCCGAATAAAAATCAGCGATTTTGCCAAATTAACTGGAAGCACATTAAAAACTGTTATCTATTATCATAAGATTGGCTTATTACAAGAACCTGACCGGTCTCCTGGTGGATACCGCTTATACGGTCCAGCGGAACTATCTCGTATGCGGTTAATCAAACGATTAAAATTGCTAGGCCTTGATTTGAAGAACATCAGAGAAATACTGGGAGATAAACACAACCACAAAACCTTGCGGGAAGTCTTGAAATCCTTGCAGGCTGAGCTTTTAAACGAGAAAAAAAGCCTTGAAGAACGGGTGGCAAAGATTGAAATGCTGCTGTGTGAAAACAAGGAATACGAGGTACTCCTTGATGAGGATGTTTTAGATTCCACTTCCTTTCAAATGATTACGGAAATTTTAGGGCAGGACAAGATTCATAAATATGCCCGAACATGCCCAGAAATCCTTAATCAGCAGCAAAAACTTTTTGACATCCTGGACAATTTCAAGTGGGGTGAAGATTATCAGGAAATCTTTCGAGGTTTAGCTGAGTACTTTCAGGAACATCCCCAACAATATCAAATTGCTTTGGATTTTGGAGCCCGTCTTGCTAAATTGGACAATCTGTCCGAAGATGCTTCGGAAATTGAAACTCTGGCACGGGAAACTGCTGAGTTTATCAAAAGCATACCTCAGTTAAGGGAGCTTTTATGCAACCAGCCGGGAATTAAAAAACCCTTAAAAAGTTTATATAATGAGATGGTCGCCGGCGTCCTCTCACCGGCTCGGATGAAGCATAGTCAACTACTCCGACAATATCTAGATCTTCCAACATAAGGAGGTGAATTCTATGCCAAATAATACTAATGTTTCAAAAACGAAGGTTTATCGTTTCCCGATAATTGTTGCTAGTGTGTTGGGGCTTGCCTTTTTTCTTCCCGCAGGCTCTTTAATGTATTGGGAGGCGTGGATTTATTGGTTGGGTACCTTTGCTATAGCTATGTTTACTACTTACTATTTTTTAAAGAAAGATCCCATGCTTATGGACAGACGAAGCCAGGTCGGCGAGAAGGAACCACAAAAGTTAATAGTGCGTATCATTTCATTCTTGTCTGTATTCAGCTTTTTAATTCCCGGCTTTGACTATCGCTTTCATTGGTCGGCTGTGCCTGTTTGGCTTGTTATTGCATCGAATATAGTTGTATTCCTTGGTTTTGTGCTCATTTTCTTTGTGTTTAAGGAAAACAGTTATGCTTCAAGCATCATTGAAGTTGACAAAAAACAGCGAGTTATTACAACCGGCCCTTACGCCATAGTTCGTCATCCAATGTACTCGGCAATTTTAATAATTGCTTTGTTTACTCCTCTTGCACTGGGTTCTTATTGGGCATTGCCTGGTTTTCTTCTTTTTGTACCGGTCAATATCTTCAGGATAATAGACGAAGAAAAGCTGCTCATACGCGAACTTCCTGGGTATAGAGATTATTGCTCAAAAACACATTATCGTTTAATTCCACTAATTTGGTAAGAGTTTACCATTTAAACAACGCTTAACACCGGTAATGCCAGGTCTTAGCCGGTGTTTTTGCATGCTCACAAATACAGAAGCACAGCTAAAATATTAGCAGTTTTCCACCAAGCTTTGATGTCGCCTGTCCCTTTTAGCTCCCAAAAATATACTCAATATCAAAAAGCATGACATTCATTTTGCCGTGACAAAGTTATGCGGCACGTAGCGGAGCCGTTTCCAGCGATGCTAGGCGATGTCTGCGGTCAGGCATCACGTTCAACTTTTACAATGTACAACTTTGAGTTAACCTTTTTAACCCAAATTTGTAGAATCTGTCAGTTTAAATTGATCTTGTACTTCTTTACCCAGGCAATTTCGCCTAACCATTCCATGCCGCGCCGCTGTATGCTTTGCGGCATAAATTATATATGAAAACAACTGACCTAACCTGCCTACCATTTTTCAGCTTGTAAACCTTTTAGTTACTAATTGTTTTATATTTATTACTGCCAAAACGATAATATAAAAAAAGCCGGAAAGAAGAAAACCAATAAAAACTGAGATCCCTAATCCTTCTGGAAAGCTCACTGAGTCTCCACCAATCACATATACTTGATTCGCACCAGATATCCAGGGAGTAATTCCAAATGCAATAAATGAAGACATTACTAGATAAATAAGTCCTAAAAAGCAATCTTGTAACCTTTTATTAAGCCATAACGCTGTTACAATTCCTATAGATATCATTGGAATGTATGGAATATAAAAAGCCAGAACGGACAAAATGGTACAAACAATTGACAATAACATATATTTTTTAATCTTTAAACACTCCTTCAAAAAGATTGGTGTGAATTCACCTAACGCGGCGCCGGGTTCCTGAAGTGCCCACGCAAAGTGGGCATTTGGGCATAAGCCGTAAACCCGTCTGATAGACGACGCCACAAGCGTTTGACGGTGAGCCGAACCTTACGGGCGAGCGTTTAGCTCGTTATTAGGTGATGTATCCACCTTTTTCAGCAGGACAATTCACATTAACTTTGAAATTCCATATGTCTATACCAAAAGATGTTATGGAGGTCTCGAAAATGTTCTTTAAACCAAAAGACTTAAAAATCCCCGAAATAGTGAATATGCCAATTTCTCTTTATAAGTCTCTACAAGGAAAATACTTTGTTGGATATGCAGATAATTTAACATTTAACAAGGGTACCAGTGCCTGGGCAAGTTTATCTAATCCGCCTAACTCAACGGTAAACCTTCATGTCAATGTTTGGACTGTGACAAGCCTTTTTGGAACTTTTCGTGCACAAATATGGTTTAATGCAAATTTACCTGGAACACCGGAAATCTCTCAATTAGTAACAACCTCTAATACCACAATAATCCCTAATCCAAAACCTAAAATAAAGTTGCTTCTGGCTTCCAATGTTAAGGGGGAACCCTCTTGCGGTATAAAAGCATTTGTTAGAAGAGGGGAAGAACAAAGCACAATTGTGGCCGAAGAAGATGGAAAGTTTATTTTCCCACCAGGTGGTTCATTCAGCGTATATATTTCTGAGCCCGAAACACCTGAAGAAATTGGCGCAGGTCGAATTGCTTTTGGCTGGTGGGAAGAACCTATATGTAAATAACCTCAAGAAGTTATGCTCCGATATGGATATTTCATCTAACGCGTTGAGCGGAAACGAACTTCAGAGCAGGCTTAACTTTTGTTCCCCCATAACTGCCAATCTTGATGCAAAAGGCGTGGCAGCCGGAAGTTGGGTTGGAGCGTAGCGGAGCCGTTTCCAGCGTTGTTAGGTGATGTGCCGCGTCAGTTCAATATTTACGATGTTTCTAGCCTTAAGCAAATCTTCTTTGTTGAGATATAAAGCTTCGAGTAATTGTTTATCATCCTTGCTAGTATAAAAAGAATACAAACTAAGATATTCATCCCTTAGGTCAAAAGAAAACTCAAAGCCAATTTTTCGATTCTTATTATAATAAACTATCTCTCCTCCGAGTCCTTGCTCAAATGGACGTAATTTATCATAGTCGTCAGTAATGTCAAAGCCATGTTCATCAATTAGAAATCTAAATATTTCTTTGATAGTACCTACTATAGGAGTTTCATGCCAGCCCATCTTATAACCTTTAATATCAATCGATAGCTTGTCGAGTTTTTCTCTATCAATCCAATTGATGCCCTTTATCAAATCTAAATTGCTTTTTAAGATTTCTACACCAGTTTTCAGTGTGCCATACTCATAGTCTGGGGGATTGTAAGGACTGTGTCTCTCGGACAAATAAGTGTTCGGATTAGTAAAGAAGTCAATCTCAAAAAAATTATAGCAGTTCTCAGTATCCTTATATTCTGGTACTTGATCATTGACTAAACGTTTAATGTAAAAACTAATTGGTGATGAATTCCTATGTAATACCAACTCAACTTGTCTTTTAAACTGTTTGTTTGTATACTGAATGATATAGTACTTTACACCAGAATAACCGTCATATTCTTCTAAGGTGTATTCGTAACAATACTGTTTGACAAGAAAACCATAAATCTTTTTTATAGTTTTTAAAAGCATCTGCTTTTCATCCTTACAAAACCAAATCAATCACGAATTCCCCCTTATAAGTCAGCCAAGCGTCCGATTTCACCCAACTCCCACATTTACGATACTTGCTTTCGATTATGCCTGTTATTCCTCACTGCCGTCCAAAGAATTAATCCTGTCACTGTTATGTCCCAGTAATTCCTGAATATATCCGAGGTCAGTCCCAGGCTCCAGCAAATGGGTGGCAAAAGAATGACGCAGTGAATGTATGGTTATTTCTTTTTGAATTCCTGCTTTTGCCCTGGCATCTTCGAATGCTTTTTGAACACTTCTCTCTGTGATATGTCTTCCAGGCTGAGCACCGGGAAACAGCCATTTTTCCGGCTGATAAAGCTCCAGGTAAAACCGGAGAGATTCTAAGGCAACCTGAGACAAAATCGTGTAACGCTCATTTTTACCTTGAGCCTTCCGGATGTATAACATTTTCTTGTCAATATCCACATCCCCAATTTTCAGCCGTACTGCTTCACCAACTCTAAGTCCTGCGGAATAAATAAGGAACAATATTGCCCTGTGTTTAATGTTTTTTATTTGCCTAAATAAGCCACCAATCTCCTGCAGGCTGAACGCCTGCGGCAGCCGTTGTTCTTTTTTGGGCCGGGGTATAGATAATATCATACCCGGCTGTCCAAGAATTTTTGTGAAGATAAATTTGATGGCACTTATGGCCTGATCTATACTGGACGTTGAAACACCCCTGACATTCATCATATAATCGAGGTAATCCTTGACCTCGTTTTCTCCTATCCTTCTCCAGCCTTTATCCAGACAATAGGATATAAACTCCTTTAGTTGGCATCTATACGCTTTTCGCGTCTTCTGGCTGTAACCACGAAGCTTCATCTCATTATCAATCTCTTGAAGGGTTTTTTCATATTTATCAGCATAATTGGCCTTTTTCACGCAGTCTCCACCGTTCTCCGGGACATCAGTAATAGCCTTTAGCCTGGGACAAAGCTCTACAGTATCATATCTGAATAAACTTAGAAGTAAATTTATCATGTTTTTAGAAAACGGTACAGTCCAGTATTTTCCCTCGGCATTCCATTGCCTGCCTTCTACAGAATTAATCTTAGAAATCATTTCAAGATTGAAAGGTATTCGAATTATTACCGTGCCAGATTTCCCTACTTCCAGTTTCACCCGTGCCATTACATTCTTCATCCCTTTGAATATCAAATTTCCTAATCTTTTAGGATGTTTTATCTTTTCAACAATGATTTACATGTTCCCTGCAATTTTTGGAGATTTTTTTGTCGTTTTTTTCCAATTTTTAAACTTTCGGGCATGAAATGCGGTTTTGATGGGTTATATTGCGGTTTTGATGGGTTATATTGCAGAGTTAAGGTTTAAATGTAAAAAAGGGCTGGCTAATCCACCCGGTGAATTTAGCCAACCCTTGTCATAATTTCAATTTCTTTTTAACTGCAGTTTAAACTATCACATTCTAATCTTCCCAGCGTTCTCTTAATCAACCTCTTCCATCCATTTAAAAATATCTGCATGCTTACCGTACTGTATACCTGTTATTTCATCATATAGCTTAACAGAGGTTTCCCCGGCTTGCCCTCCGTTAACATTAATAATGTTTCCTTTCCAGTTAAGGGCCGAAACAGGTGAAATAACTGCTGCAGTCCCTGTACCAAAGATCTCCTGAAGCTTCCCTTTATCATGTGCTTCATATACTTCTTCAATAGTAAGCGGCTGCTCACTAACCTTCAAGCCCCATTCCCTGGAAAGACGCAGCACGGAATCCCTAGTCATTCCTCCTAGTATACTACCTTCCAAAGCAGGAGTAATAATAGTGTCATCTATCTTAAAAAAGATATTCATTGTTCCAACTTCTTCTATGTATCTGCGTTCAACACCGTCGAGCCACAGCACTTGAGTATAACCGTTTTCCTTTGCCTCTTCAGCTGCCAGAATGCTGGAAGCATAGTTGCCGGCCGTTTTTGCCATTCCCATCCCGCCTTTAACGGCCCTGACATACTTGTTTTCCACCCATATTTTAACGGGTTTGAAACCTTCGGCATAATACGCACCAACAGGTGACAGTATAATAAAGAGCCTGTATGTTCTTGACGGTCTTACACCTATATATGGATCCATTGCAATTATAAACGGCCTGATATACAATGAAGTCCCTTCACTTGCAGGAACCCAGTCACTTTCTATACTTAGAAGTTTCTTTAGCGCACTGAAAACAAATTCAACATCTATCTTAGGAATACATAGTCTCTCCGCGGACCGATTCATCCTGGACAAGTAATCCCTGGGTCTAAATATTTTTACCTTTCCATTCACTGTCCTATACGCCTTCATTCCTTCGAATATAGCCTGTCCATAATGCAAAGTCATGTTTGACGGTTGAATGGAAAAAGTACCGTATGGCTCTATTCGCGGGCTGTGCCATCCCATTCCAACTTCATAGTCCATTACAAACATGTGGTCGGTAAATATTGTGCCAAAACCTAATTTATCGTCACTAGTAGGTTTTGGTTTGAGAGTTGATGCTAATGCAACACTTAGTTCCCCGTTCACTTGAACTTCCTCCTCAACTTCATACTAATAATATGCAAAAAATATTTCTAAGAAAAATACATATTATTAGTATATGACATTTACAGTTTTTTTTCTAGTTCAAAACACTAATTTTTATATACTTTTTATGTTCACCTGAAACCAAAACAATGGTTTATGGGGCAAGAACAAACCACCCGCTGATTGAACTGCACCCTATTAAAGGGAGCATATCAGAGCGGGTGGTTATGATTTTAAACTATGCTTTTATTCTGTTACCGGGAGCTTTTTCAGTGATTCCTCAATAAGAGAATCAGGATATTCATAATCTTCCAACTTACCACTAACATATGCATCATATGATGGCAAGTCAAGATATCCGTTTCCGCTGAGGCAGAACAATATAGTCCTCGCTTCCCCTGCTTCCTTAGCCTGTAACGCTTCATCTATAGCTACACGGATGGCGTGTGACGATTCCGGGGCAGCCAGGATACCTTCAGTCTGGGCAAAGATAACAGCAGCTTCAAAACATGGCCTCTGTGTCCTGGATACAGCCTCAATAATGCCATCATGATATAACTGACTCACCAGTGGGGATTCCCCGTGATACCTTAAACCCCCGGCATGGATTCCGGGCGGCATAAAGTCATGTCCCAGTGTATACATGTTCAATATCGGTACTATTCCGGCAGTATCACCGAAATCATAAGCAAATTTCCCTCTTGTCAGTGTCGGACAAGCGGCAGGTTCAACCGCAACAGCCCTTACCTTAGCTCCTTTGGTTAGCTTATCATGGAGAAATGGAAATGATACTCCGGCAAAGTTGCTTCCTCCGCCGCAGCAGCCTACTATTACGTCAGGATAATCGCCTGCCTTCTCCAATTGAGCCTTTGCTTCCAAGCCAATTACAGACTGATGAAGCATAACATGATTTAAAACACTGCCCAGCGAATAATTGGTATCATCTCTCTGAGCTGCCACCTCCACAGCTTCACTAATGGCCATGCCGAGGCTTCCAGGTGAATCAGGGTCACTTTCCAGCATTTTACGCCCTGATTCAGTTGTATCACTTGGGCTGGGAATTACATTAGCCCCATATGTCTGCATAAAAACGCGGCGGTACGGCTTCTGGTGATAACTTACCTTAACCATATACACCAGGCAGTCCATTTCAAAGAATTTACAAGCAATACTCAGTGCGCTGCCCCACTGTCCCGCTCCTGTCTCCGTAGTCAAGCGCTTTATACCTGCTTTTTTGTTATAATAGGCCTGCGGTATGGCTGTATTAGGTTTATGGCTTCCCGCAGGACTGACACCTTCATATTTGTAATAAATCTTGGCCGGCGTATCCAGCGCTTTTTCCAGCCTGTGTGCCCGGTAAAGCGGAGAAGGCCGCCAAAGCTTATAAATCTCCTGAACCTCTTCAGGAATCTCAATCCAGCGATCAGCTGATACCTCTTGTTTAATCAGGTCCATAGGGAATATGGCTGCAAGGTCTTCCGGTCCGATAGGCTTCTTAGTAGCTGGATGAAGTGGCGGTTTGGGAAGATTCGGCATATCTGCCATTACATTATACCACGAAGTCGGCGCTTCCTTTTCCGTCAATAGGATTTTGGTCTCACTCATCTAATCAGTTCTCCTCTCAAAAATATTTTAATCACATAATCTAATTTCCCGCGCGGGAATTAAATTTTGTTACATAGTGAAAACCAGGTCTTTTTTTTCAAAAAGCCTGGTCTAATAAACTGTTCATACTCAGCTCATCAGTTCCGGCTAAACTCAGCTTATATGGCATCATGTAACACTCCACTTGTTAACAATTGTGCATAATAATTGTAACATAGTTTCTCATCATTGTCAGCACAAATCAAGCTGAGATAAGCAGATATTACCTTCAATTTTATTAACTAATCTTCTTTTTCTCCGCAATTGCATTGCTCCATTTGCCACACTTGTCATTCCAGCGAGCCAGCAATTTTTCGCCGCCCTGGATTTCTATTACCTCACAAAGATTTGGGCAGTCCTTGCATTCAAAACTGGAGGCCTGAAATTTTTCTTCTGCTATTTCAAATCCCTTAAAAAATGTAGTACCGGTTTGCCTGACGGCATCCTTAGCCAGAATAGCCGCACCCACTGCTCCCATAACATCGTAGTTTTTAGGAATAACAACCTCAAGCCCAAGCTCTTTTTCAAATGCCTTCTTAATCCCAATATTAGCTGCAACACCACCCTGGAAAACCACCGGTGCTAGTATCTCCTTGCCTTTTCCCACATTATTGAGATAATTACGAACCAAAGCATCACAAAGCCCTGCCAGTATATCTGGAAGATTATGTCCCATCTGCTGTTTGTGAATCATATCAGACTCGGCAAAAACGGAACACCTCCCTGCTATACGCACCGAGTTTCCGGATTTCAAGGCAATATTTCCAAAATCCTCTATTGCTATATTAAGCCTTGAAGCCTGCTGGTCCAGAAATGAACCTGTGCCGGCAGCACAAACAGTGTTCATAGCAAAATCAGCCACAACACCATTTCTCAGAATTATTATCTTGGAATCCTGTCCACCTATTTCCAAAACCGTCTGCACTCCGGGGACCAGACTTGATGCTGCAACAGCATGAGATGTAATCTCATTTTTTACCGAATCGGCTCCTACGATAATACTGGCAAGATACCTTCCGCTCCCTGTTGTCCCGATACCTCCGACTTCCATCCCTTTGGGAATCCTCTCCCTGATATATTTCAGGCCTTTTTGAACTGCATTTATCGGCTGTCCTTGTGTCCTTATATACAAAGAATCACATATCTTTTCATCTTCATCAAGAAGCACAATGTTTGTACTAACTGAACCAACATCTACACCTAAATATCCAAACATACCGGTTCTCCTCTCTTTTCAAAACTCTCCAGCGCTGAACTCTCCAGCGCTGCCCCTTTCACTTTTTTCCTTGCCAGGAGGTCAACAAATGCTTCCAATCTGGTCAATACCCCTGCATCACCGGAGTGTTCATCAACTATCAGACAATACGCTGGAATTCCCAAGTCCTTGCTGACTGTTGGAATAATACTCTCAGCTACAATCTCCGGCATGCAGGTAAATGGCTGTACCTGAATAACTCCATCATATTTACTGTTAGCAAACAAAACCGTACTTCCTATTGTCTCCTGTCCATGTCCGCCAACAAAGTGATTTATATAAGGAGGCGCGTGTTTTCGTGCCTCTTTGCTGCCCTTCATGTTCAGCAGGCCCATAAACAAGTGGTCATTAATCCATTCACTCAGGTAAATGGAGCGCTCTACTTCAACTCCAAGCCGACCAAGCTGTCTCTCTACCTCCAGGTTCACAAACGGCTCAAGCATAACATAAATTTCTCCAACTATTCCGATTCTAATAACGTCCCGTTCATTATCGACCGGTATAGCGTCAAGTTCCAGCATGGCAGTTTCCATTGCTTCTTTAAGCTCTTTCTTATCCAAGGCATCATCAATCCACTTGAGAGCATTCCTATAAACTACATCAGCCCTTCCCGGTTCAAGTTCCCGCGGCCTTATCCTGTGCAGGACATCCTCTAACTCGTCTACAGCTCTGGCCTTATGCCACCCGAACTTTATTGCCCGGACAACATCAATCCACGAATTGCTGCCTGTTACCTGCTTTAAATTAATCAATAGTTCTGAAATATGTTTTTCCGGGGGCTCCAGAATAACCATATTCATCTTCAGGCCCATATCCTCAAGGATTTCCCTCTCTACCTGGGCATAATACCCAAACCTGCAGGGTCCTATCCCGCCAGCCATAAGGATAGTATCAGCTCCCATTTCATATGCTTCAATAAAATTCCCCATATTTATTTTCAAGGGCAAACAAGCAAATTCAGGTGAATGCTGGGCTCCCAGTGTAATTGTCCTCTTACTAGGCATTGGCGGGACAACCACATCAATACCAAGTGAAGTTAAAACCGCTTTCAAACAAATATACATATTGCCCATGTGCGGAAATGTAACTTTCATTGGGCAGCCCTCCTCCATCTAATCATATCGACATATGCCTCAAGCCTGGTGATTATTCCAGCTTCACCTGTGTGTTCATCAATTGTCAGGTTCAGGAACGGGAGGTTCTTTCGCCTGCGCAAGTGCCTTTCTATTATTTCACCTGTAAAGGAATCAGGTCCACAGCCAAATGAAGCAACATGTATAATACCATCAATCTGGTCAGACCTCATATAATGAAATGCTGAACCTATCATTCTTTTGCCGAGTGTCCAAAACATCTTCTTTGGTAATTCAGCTGACTTCTCTTCTATTATTGTTCCTGTAAGATTATCCGGAGTAACAACACTAACTCCCATGCTCCTTAGTTTCTCAATCAGGTTCATACTGATATATGAATCATAAATATTGTACCCGTGTCCAACCAATGCAACTGTCATATCACCTGCTTGTGCAGGGGAAAAATTCTGCTTAACCAAGCCCATGTTCATCTGCTCTATTGATTCATGGGGAAGGTAACCCAGTTCGTTTAACCGGTAAAATCTCTCCTGTTCTTCAATCCCCCTGTAAAATGCCTTTCTAACAGCCAGCGGATTAGATGTAAAGAATCTCCCTGCTTCAGCAAAAGCCTTAAAAAGGTTCTTTTGCTTACGTGACATATTAACAGTTATGTCTATGATAGGTGGCAAGTCCGGAATATTATGCCTAATCATATCCGGAAGGCCCAAAAACTTTGGACAAATGTATTCCTTCCTTTCCACACTCACCATGCGCGGAATAAATAAATAATCAACCCTGTCCTTTAAATCAAGGACATGACCAAAATAGAGTTTTACAGGCAGACATGCATCATCAACAGACTGCTTAACTCCTTTGTCAACTATGCCCTTAGTTGTGTTCTGAGATAATATTACCTCAGCTCCCAATGCCTTAAAAAAACCACTCCACATGGGAAAATAATAATAATACAGCAGCGCCCGGGGTATTCCCACTTTAACAGACATTTGTGCTATATCCTCCTCTACTGCATTTTTTTAAATAAAATTATTTACTAAAAAACCCCAGCTTTTATTATTGACTGAGGCTTCTCACTTTATACAACCATATCTTTTTATTTTTTCTTCTGTATCCGCTTCCGAGCCGGAGAAAAGCTCGGCTGCCTGGTGGAATCCAATGGCTTCAACACACTGGGCCTTATATTATGCATTGGCACTGGAGACCTCAGGAATATTGAAAACAAGGCCTTCCCGTTAAAGGGAATCAACGGCCACAGGTAAGGTATCCCAAAAGGCTTGGTAAGCACCAGCAGAAGTATTATTCCAGCTATTCCAATCAACAATCCAGGGTATCCCAGCAGAGCTATCATAATCAACAAACCTATCCTAAACAGCCTGTTAGCCAGGCCCAGTTCATAGCTCGGGGTGGCAAATGTGCCAATAGCGGCTATTGCCATATATAATATGGTTTCCGAGTTAAACAAACCCACATTTATTGCTACATCCCCCAGCATAAAGGCAGCAATCAGGCCCAGGGCAGTTGCCAGCGGCGAAGGAGTGTGTATAGCAGACATCCTCAGCATATCAAGTCCAACTTCAGCTATCATTAACTGCCATATCAATGGAATCTTAACCACTTTTGCCGGTCCGATAAACTTTAAGGATTCGGGTAATAACTGCGGATTAGCAGCGAACAGATACCACAGCGGCAGAAGCAATACAGAACTAATAACCGCAATAAACCTGACCCACCGCAAATATGCGCCAACAGTGGCATTCTGTCTATATTCTTCAGCATGCTGCAAGTGGTGAAAATAAGTTGCCGGGGCGATAATCACACTCGGCGAAGTATCAACAATGACCAGGACATGACCTTCCAGCAAGTGTACTGCAGCTACATCTGGTCTTTCCGTATACCTCACTTGTGGCAATGGGTTCCAGTTTCCGGTTGTGATATACTCCTCTACTGATTTTTCAGCCATGGGCAGACCATCAATCTTAATATCCATAATCCTTGTTTTTATGGTTTCCACTAACTCAGGATTAGCAATATCTTCGATATAAACAACACATATATCCGTTTTGGAGCGGGCCCCTGCAGTCAGCAACTCGGTCCGCAGCCTTGGGTCCCTTAATCTTCTCCTGATTAGCGCAGTATTAAAAAGAACAGTTTCGGTAAATCCATCTCTGGATCCCCTAACAACCCGTTCAATGTCCGGTTCTTCAGGTCCCCTAGCCGGGTACTTCCTGGCTTCAATCAATATTACTTCAGGCATCCCGTCAACAACAAGAGCAATAAAGCCGGCCAAAACCTTTGTAATCACATCTTCCAGTTTATCAGTCGGTAATGCCTTTACATAGCTGACATATCTTGCCATCAGTTTCTGCAAAGTATCTGGTACAATCTCTTCCCTTCCCAGGCAGGCAAAATTCTGCATTATCTCTGCAATAGGAATATCATTTATTAAACCATCCACAAATATTATGGCAGCTTTTTTGCCCCCAATTCTAAACTCTCTCAGGGCAATATCATAACTCTTACCTATTCCAAGCAGTTCTTTAAGAATATCCAAATTCTCATCATACTTTCTGCTGACATCATGTATTGGTGCCATAGTTTCTGTCATTTATCTTTTTCACTCCTGTTAAGTATTTCAAGCAAAGCTTTTGTGGTAATGGGAGCACCCTTATGATAGTCATCTGCAAAATCCATTTTACCCGTATCCCCGGTGCCAATAACCACAGGTATATCTAAATTATTGATTATATCAACCGTATCCCCTTCGAGGAATTTATGTCCCTTTCGCTCCGGAATACCAAGTTTGTTCACAGGTCCGTCTATGACAGCACCTTCACAAGTTACAGAGCAATCAACCTTAACTCCTTCCGTAAAGGCAGTATTTGAAGCTACCGCAACCGCCCCGATAACGTCGATATCCGGGTCTTCCGCCACATGTTTAAATACAGTTTCACCTTTGCCCGGACCGTTTTTTCCCTTGTCATCAACCATTATAACCACTAGGTCGCTTGGTGTCTGTTTTATAAGATTAACAACCTCGCTGCCCAAAATTGGGGTAGGGTTTCCTGTGGTCAGTGAAATAAACCGCGCCCCGATATTCCTGGCTGCCACCTGTACTGTTCTTCCGGCAACCAAATCTCCATCTGTTACCACAATCACTCTTTTCTTGCTCAAAAATTATCACCCCACAAATATTATCTGTCTCCGCCGAAAAATTATGCTAATTTATTAAACTCAAAAAAAACAGTGCCCCATGTAATTGATATGGGACACTTCTAAAATATACTCATTTTTTCAGCTTTCTTCTTTATTTTTCTCCATAAAAATATGCCTGCAAGTACAAGGCCAAAAAGGATAAGATGCTTAAACATCAAAACCGTTACTATCCCCTTTTGTCCGGCCGGAATTAATTCATACCGGTTGAAAGCAAGAACACGTGGAATACCTCCAACAACTATCCAAACCAGTGAAATGACAGCAATCATTGAAAAATAACGGTATATTTTGATAAATAACTTTTTCTCCTCAGGCCGGCTGTTTTCATTAACCTGATTTCCGATATATGACATCAACAGGGTCAATGATATAATCATTGCGGTGGCTACATCATGCAGATAATTGTTAAGGATAGCCAAATAACCCAGCACCTTCGAAACCTCCTTTGCTGTCAGAAAAATATCTCTTATTACACAACCATATTATACAACACGGTCCCGAATTCCTCCTTCCTACTCACCGCGGGGATTGAAAACTATTGCAGCCATGTATCCGAAAATAATAGCAGCCGCAATACCAACGGCCGAACCCTCAACTCCTCCGGCAAAAGCCCCTAAAAGCCCGTTTTCCCCGACACCTTTAATCGCTCCTTGAGCTAGAAGATGTCCAAACCCTGGCAGGGGCACCGTGGCCCCCGCGCCGGCAAAGTCAACTAATGGCTGGTACAATCCAAGTGCGCTCACAGCTACTCCGCCGGTAACAAAACCAACCAAAATATGTGCCGGCGTAATCCTGTAACTGGTCAAGTCCATCAACAGTTGACCAATCACACAAATTCCCCCGCCCACTATAAATGCCTTAATATAATCCATTTTTCAAACCCCCAATAGGTTATCGATAACTATTGCATGACCAATACCGGGAATTGACTCCCCCTGAAAATTTGTGATAGGGCTTAACAGAGCACCTGTACCTACTCCAAGAACCCTCTTATATTTACCTGTAATTATTTCTGCCATTAGATATCCATTCATGACTGCAGCCGAACAGCCGCATCCACTGCCCCCTGCATGAGTGTCCTGTGCCGGGTCATAGATAAGTATGCCGCAATCAGTATATTTATTTGAAATATCATAACCGGCTTGTTTTACCAACTGCTCTGTTAGGGCCCTGCCTACTGCGGCCAAATCACCGGTAACAATAAGGTCATAATCTGCAGGGCTCCTTCCTGTATCTTCAAAATGCCGGATGATAGTATCTGCTGCTGCAGGGGCCATGGCACTTCCCATATCATTTACATCTTTTATGCCAAGGTCAATAACCTTACCAATAGTGACATGAGTTATGGCTGCACCTCTGCCCTTGCGTCCGACTACTGCTGCTCCGGCCCCGGTTACCGTCCACTGTGTGGTCAGAGGCCGTTGCACACCCATTTCCGCCGGATATCTGTATTGACGTTCAGCAGTATTATAGTGGCTGGAAGCCGCAGTTAGCACATAATTGGCAAATTCTCCATCCACCAGCATGGATGCCAGGGCTATTGCTTCAAACATAGTAGAACAGGCTCCATAGAGACCGATAAACGGTATCCCCAAGTCACGCGCCGTAAAATTGGCCGAAATCAATTGGTTTAGCAGATCCCCTGCCATCATAAAATCTATATCGCCTACTGTCAGCCCAGCTTTGTTTATTGCTAACTCACAGGCCCTAGCGAGCATTTTTTGTTCTGCTTTTTCCCAGGTTGTCTCACCGTTTAAAGTGTCATCAAGTTCCACATCAAAACTCCCCCCTAACGGTCCTTGAGCTTCCTTAGGACCCACAACTGATGCATTCCCCTGAAAAGAAGGCGGGTTTTGAAAAGCTATTGTTTGTTTGCCGGTTTTTTTGATTACTGCCACCGTATCTTGCCTCCTCTACTTAAATAAGTAAGTAATCAAACCGACCATCCAAGCACTGATAAAACCATAAGCCAATACTGGCCCGGCAATTGTGAACATCCTCTGGCCCACTCCAAAAACCATGCCTTCTCTGCGATATTCCATCGCCGGAGCTACAATTGAATTAGCAAAACCGGTAATCGGTACAATAGTTCCTGCACCCGCATATTTAGCCATAGAGTCATAAACGCCTAATCCGGTTAACAAGGCTGCCAAAAATACCAGAGTAGCCGAAGCAGCAGCGCCTGCCCCCGGTTTGGGCAGCCCCATGGAAATATAGAAGTTTACTAATGCCTGTCCTAGTGTACATATTGCCCCACCAAAAAAAAACGCACCGATTACGTTCCTGAGAACCGGTGGTTTCGGTTTCGTCCTGGCAACCATCTCACTGTACATTTTTTTCTGAATCTCATGTTCAGAGAACATCATTTGATCCTGCTTCATTTCCCCACTCCTCCATCATTGATTAATGCACAAACTAAGGTAGATGTGCTCCGGAAGGCGGTGGCTGTCGTCCGCCGGCCCGAGACCCGCGAAGCGGGAGCGGATGCCGGCGGAGATGTTGCCCGCCGCAGGAATACATCTACCCTAGTCTAAGTTGCAATTTAAATTATTCTGTATAGGCAATTTTCACATTAGCCTTAAAATCAACTAAGTCCCCGTCAACAACGTCTGCAGTGAGATTATAGACCTCTACCCCAGTAACGTTATCAAATCTTTTGGAGGCATCTTTAACTGCATTCTGGACTGCGCTTTTCCAGCCGTTTTCAGACTCACCTATTACTTCAACTACTTTTACGTACATTCGTCAACCATCCTCCTTAATATTTGTTATTACATAACCCTATAAAGATTTTCCCCTAATTAACAAAATATATTCATCATCATTCATCCTGTTCATTTAACATTATCCTGATGTTTTTCAAAGCCTGACGTTCTATTCTTGACACCTGAACCTGCGAAATGTTCATTATTTCGGCTACCTGGGACTGAGTTTTGTCTTCAAAAAACCGCAGTAAAAGTACCGACTTTTCTCTGTGTGAAAGCCGCCTTATTAAATCCTTTAAAGCAATCCTATCAAACCATCCGCTGCTTTCTTCTGTTTCTCCTGCAATTGCATCCATAACATATATCGGGTCACCATCATCCTGATATACTGTATCAAAAATAGAAGCAGGTGTTTGAGACGCTTCCAAAGCTGAAACAATTTCTTCTCCTTCAATTCCTGTTAAATCTATTACTTCTTGGATGGATGGCTCCCTGCCGAGGCTTGCTGTCAATTCTTCCCGAGCCTTATGCACCTTATGCACTGTCTCCTTTAATGACCGGCTGACTTTTACCGGATTGTCATCCCTAAGAAACCTTCTGATTTCCCCAATTATCAAAGGCACTGCATATGTTGAAAACTTCACATCATAACTCAAATCAAACTTATCAATGGCCTTAATCAGTCCAATAGTCCCAATCTGAAACAGATCCTCAAGTTCATGTCCTCTGTTGGAAAAACGCTGCACCAAGCTGAAAACCAGTTTCAGGTTACAGTTCACCAAAACTTCCCTGGCTTCTTCATCCCCGTTCTTTACTCTTCTTAACAGGCTTTTTATTTCTTTATCTGAAAGAAGCGGGAACCGGGGAAGATTCATTTCTGATAACCGGGTATTCAAATTCCCCACCCCGCTTAATTATTTCCAGATATTGTTTCTGAAGCTGCTGCCATCCTTGTTGGCACCGTTTTCGACATGATTACCCTAGTTCCTTTGTCAACAATTGACTCTACATCAAGGGTATCCATAAATGACTGCATAAAAGTGAAACCAAGTCCCATTCTCTCAGGGTCAGTAGAATAAGCTGGTTCTATTGCCTTAGATATATCTGCAATGCCTTGGCCCTCATCCTCAATAATTAATTCCAATACATCGTCATCATAAATTGTACACAATAAATTAACAACTCTGTTTGGGTCATTATCATATCCATGTATGATGCTGTTTGATACTGCTTCCGAAACGACAACCTTTATTTCCTCCAAGTCTTCAATAGTAAATTCCAGCTGTGAAGCAAAAGCTGCAGCTGCAAGTCTTGCCAGTGTTACATTCTCAGGTATAGACATGAACGATAATTTAATTTGATTCTTGATTTTCATTTTAAGACCCCCTACATTGCCTCCAGGGCTTCATTTTCAGTATCAAATTCGCTGGTAATTCGCAGGATACCTGATAATTCAAGGATTCTCTTGACCTGTGGCGGCGCTCCGACTATGGCCACCTTTCCGCCGCACAGGGTTATGTTTTTGTACCTTCCTAAGATTGCCCCCAATCCGGAGCTGTCGATAAAATTTACTCCCGATAGGTTCAGCACCAGGTTATTTGAACAATAATTTTCCATTAATATCTCTACCTTTCTTCTGAAATCATCTGCTACCAGCATATCCAGTTCTCCGCAAACCCTTAAAATCAGGGTTTTCCGGTTAACCACAGACTCAATATTCATGTAGTTGCACCCGCCCTCCTGTTCATGCTAACGGATTCTACGAGTTGGATACTTTTTCCTTCATATTAACAGCAAAACAATTGTAACGTTTTGTCGAGTATTGAGCAGATGAAAACGACAAAAACTGCACAACAAAAAAAGGCCGGATGCAGACCCTTCCTTGTGGAGGATAACACAACACCCAACCCTTTACTTTATTGTCATTTCATCTTGTAACGTGATTTACCCGCTGTATGAATAAACATTTTTCATAAGTTTAAACATCTGCCTGAATACAGTACCCTTAGGAATATCCTTTGTCGCTGCAAGGTCAACTTTATATACCCTTTTACCCTCTTCATAAACAACCACCTTGCCAAGCACCTGTCCCTTATCGACCGGGGCTGTAACTGCCGGGCAGTCAATAACAACCTTATGTGTTACAGTTTCCTTCTGTCCTTTTTGAACAACAGTGCCGACTTCACCGGTTGATGCCGCTTCCACCCAATCAACAGTGCCTTTGCCAACCCTGACCTTACCCATCACTTGTCCTGAAGCAGCAATAGGAACCGCCTCATACTTAGCGAAACCATAGTTATATAGTTTCATGGATTCCCTAAAATGGCTTCTGGGTTCGGGTGTAGCCATAACCACTGCAATCAGTTTGAGATTATCCCTGGCCGTTATCGATGCCAGACAGTACTTAGCCTCACTTGTCCAACCGGTTTTACCTCCCAATGTCCCCCGGTACCACCACAAAAGTTTATTAGTATTGTTTAGGATAAACTCTCCCCCCCTGAGGTCATATCTCTTGATTGATGTCAATTCCAGGAACAGAGGATGCTTGATTGCTTCCCGCATCATTAACGCTAAATCACCTGCTGACGTATAATGTCCCTCTGCAGGGAGTCCATAAGCATTGACAAAGTGGGTATGCTTACACCCTAATTGAGCCGCCTTTTCATTCATTATTTTAACAAATGCCTCATGCGACCCTGCAATATGTTCTGCAATTGCAACACAGCAATCATTTGCAGAACCAACTGCTACTGCAATTAACATTGTTTTCAGGGACATTTCCTCACCAGGTTCAAGATATATTTGCGAGCCACCCATTTGGGATGCATTCTCACTGGTTTGGACAATATCCGTTAGTTTGGCCCTGCCTTTTTCAATAGCATCAAAGGCCGCTAGAAGTGTCATTACCTTTGTCACACTGGCCGGCGGCAATTCTTTGTCCGGCTCTTTGGCAAATAATATTTTACCGGTAACCGCATCAACAAGTATGGCTGACTCGGCTGTCGTCTCCAATTCCGCCTGAGCACTAACCTGAGCAGACTGGACAATCATCATCAAAATAACGGTAACCACACAAAACATTTTTTTAAATTTCATTTTTCCACCCCCTCTTGAAATTCTAATTAAAGTATTTCAAATTCTTAAAGGGGTTATTCGCAAAAACAAATTTTAACCGGACAACCTTGTCTGTTTTAGTACAATTCCACTCCTTGTGCAGTTACCTGACCCCAGACCAATTTTCTTGCTACTGGCGGCTCCTTTGTTATAACAAATGCCTGCTGCACCTTGTCTTTGGTAACATTTGCCTTTTCAGCATCATTAACATGAAGGATTGCCAAGGTTTCCCCCCTTAGTACTCTGTCTCCGCGTTTTTTATACAGTTCAATACCAACTGAAAGGTCAATTTGCGAATCTTTGGTCTCCCTGCCGGCTCCCAATGTCATAGCGGCAATCCCAATTTGTTCTGCTTTTAATTCTGAGATATAACCATCTTCAACTGCAGTCAATTGATGTTTTTCAGCAGCCTGGGGAAGTAATGACAAGTCATCAATAAAAGAAGGATCCCCGCCTTGATTTACTACCAGTTCCCTAAACTTGTCAATTGCCTTACCATTGTTTATTATCCTTTCCACCCTGCTCCTGGCCTCATCTATAGAGCGTGCCTGCCCTCCCAGGTATACCATATGGCTTCCCAAAACCAAGCATAGCTCCTTGAGGTCTGATGGTCCTTCTCCCATAAGACACTGCACCGCCTCGCGTACTTCCAGAGCATTGCCCACCGTTTGTCCGAGTGGTTGTTCCATATCTGTTATCAGGGCTATAGTTTTTTTACCCACATGTGTGCCTATTTCCACCATAGCTTTTGCCAAGTCAACGGCATTGGAAATGTTTTTCATAAAAGCACCGTCACCAATTTTTACATCCAGTAATATGGCATCTGCACCTGCCGCAATTTTTTTACTCATCACACTGCTGGCAATCAATGGAATACTATCAACCGTAGCTGTAACATCCCTTAAGGCGTATAACTTCTTATCAGCAGGAGCCAAGTTCCCTGTCTGGCCTCCAATGCTAATCCCGATTCGGTTAACGTTTTGGATAAATATTTCCCTTTCCAGAGAAGTATTAAAACCAGGTATAGATTCCAGCTTATCAATTGTCCCTCCGGTATGTCCTAGTCCTCTTCCTGACATCTTGGCAACAGGGACTCCGGCTGCGGCTGCAAGCGGGCCCAAAACCAGTGTTGTCTTGTCACCCACACCGCCTGTACTATGCTTATCTACCTTATTGCCTGTTATTCCCGAAAGGTCCACCCGGTCACCTGAAGCCACAATAGCCATTGTCAGGTCGGAAGTCTCCCTTGCCGACATCCCCTGAAAAAAAACTGTCATCACAAAGGCTGCCATCTGATAGTCAGGAACACTTCCCGACATATATCCGATAATGAGTTGGTTTATGTCTTCGGCAGACAACTCCATACCATTTCTTTTTTTAAGAATTATATCATAAGCCCTCATGAACATTCACCCGTTCCAAAACTCCTTTAACCAGAGTGATAAACTGATTCCTTACACTGTTGGCTGTTTCCATAACTTCTTCATGGCTGAGTCTTTGTTGGAGGACTCCTGCTGCCATATTAGTAATACAAGAGATTCCTAAAACCCTTATTTCCGCATGATTTGCTACAATTACCTCCGAAACTGTTGACATGCCTACTGTATCGGCGCCAATTGCCCTAAGATACCTTATTTCAGCAGGAGTCTCATAACTGGGTCCAATCAAACCGGCATATATCCCTTTGCGATAGGACAAGTTGTTCTTGCGGGCCACTTCCTCGGCAATATTAATAAGTTCCTTGTCATATGCCTCCGACATATCTGGGAATCTTGGTCCTATATCATCATAATTTGGTCCAATTAACGGATTTGTGCCTGTAAGATTGAGATGGTCGGTAATCAACATCAGGTCACCGGGCCTAAATTCCTGGTTAATCCCTCCTGATGCATTTGTAATCAACAGGACATTAACCCCCAGTTTTTTCATCACTCTTACCGGAAATACCACCTGTTCCATGGAATAGCCCTCATAAAGATGAAACCGTCCCTGCATAAGAGCCACATTTTTGCCTGAAAGTTCACCAAAAACAAACTGGCCCTCATGTCCCTCCACAGTAGAGATAGGAAAATGAGGCAGCTCCGAATAATGCAGCCTTTGCTGTTTTTTTACATCAGCAGCCAGGACACCCAGTCCACTCCCTAGAATAACTCCAACCTGAGGACGTATTGATATTTTCCTCCTGATAAAATCAACAGTTTGCTGCAACCTAAATGAACTCATATGATTTTCCTCCCTCCAAATTACTTATAACACTTCCTTAAGGAAGCTTGTCCCATGCCTGGTCAGCAGACCAAAATTTTCGGCTATGGTTGCGGCTATATCAGCAAAACTCTGCCTCACACCCAGGTTTGTCCCCTTTTTTATCTTAGGCCCATATACCAACAGGGGGACATATTCCCTTGAATGATCCGTACTTCTAGTGGTAGGGTCACAACCATGATCTGCAGTAATTATCAAAAGCTTTTCCTCACTGATGAGCTCCATAATTTCCGGCAGGCGCCGGTCCAGTTCCTCTAAAGCCCGTGCATATCCATCCGGGTCATTTCTATGCCCGTAAGCCGAATCAAAATCTACCAGATTGGTAAAGATAATGCCTTCCCGTGCCTGTCTTAAGAATTCAATCGTCTTATCGACCCCGTCCATATTATCATTTGTGTGAACAGCTTGGGTAATTCCCCTGCCCGCAAAAATATCCTTGATTTTCCCAACTGCCTGTACAGATTTGCCATTGTCCTTAAGCATATCCAAAATAGTGGTCCCAACAGGTTCCAGAGAAAAGTCATGCCTGTTTGACGTTCTTTTAAATTCACCCGGTTTGCCGATAAAAGGCCGTGCAATGACCCTGCCAACGGCATACTCACCTGTCAGAATCGATCTGGCAGTCCGACACATTTCATAAAGCTCGTCCAGTACGATAATCTCCTCGTGAGCCGCAATCTGAAAAACACTATCAGCCGAGGTATATATTATAGGCCTTCCTGTGTTCATGTGTTGTTCACCCAACCGAGCTATTATCTCAGTCCCTGAAGCAACCTCATTACCCAGAGTTTTTCGGCCTGTTTTGGTTTCGAATTCGTTGATGATTAAGTCGGGAAATCCGTTTGGAAATACCGGAAATGGCTTTTGCAAGATTATACCTGATATTTCCCAATGCCCGGTAGTGGTATCTTTGCCGGCGGAGGTTTCCGCCATTCTGCCAAATGCGGATAGAGGCGCTTCCACTGGCGGCGCCCCTATGATTTCCACAATATTACCAAGGCCCATTTTCTGCAGATTAGGAATCTGCAGGCCTCCGACTGCCTTCGAGGTGTTTGTAAGGGTATTGCTGCCTTTGTCGCCGTACTCACCGGCATCAGGAAGTTCACCAATACCCAGACTATCTATTACCAAAATAGTTATATTTTTTATGCTGCTCATCTTAACCTCTCCTGTTAAAAGATTAAGCCCTCGGATGGCTCTTTACATATACCTCCCGCAAACGCCCTTTGGTAAGGTGTGTATAAATCTGTGTTGTGGTAATATCGGCATGGCCAAGCATTTCCTGCACAGAACGCAGATCAGCACCATTTTCCAACAAGTGGGTGGCAAATGAATGTCTCAGTGTATGTGGAGTTATCTCCTTTGAAATCCCTGCCCTAATAGCATACTTTTTAATAATCTTCCAAAATCCTTGTCTGGTAAGTCTTCTGCCATGATGATTAACAAACAGCGCTTTTTCTGTTCTAGTTTTGATTATTTTTGTTCTCCCTCTTTGCAAATATTCATCGACACATTTACGGGCCAGGCTGCCTACTGGTACAATCCGCTCCTTGGAACCTTTACCAAAACACCTTATATATCCCATATCCAGATTAATATGATTAATATCAAGGGAAATCAGCTCACTTACACGTATTCCAGTAGCATACAGCAATTCCAGCATTGCCTTATCACGCAGCCCGCCAGGGTCAATGCCCCTAGGCTGGCTTAATAAATTTTCAACTTCATTAACGCTAAGTATTCTGGGCAGCTTTTTTTCCAATTTAGGTGATTCCAGGTTAGCAGTCGGGTCTTTTTCAATATACTTCTCTCTGAGCAGGAAATGATAAAATGACTTTAGAGCTGCCAAATGCCTGGATACGGTAGCTGTAGCCCGGCCTCTTTTTTGCAGAAACAGCAGGTAAGACATAATTACATTTCTGGTCGCCTTTTGTACATTATCAACTTTTTCATTCTCCAGAAATGTCATGAACTGCTTTAAATCCCGGTTATACGAATCAAGGGTATTATCAGCCAAACCACGCTCAACCGCTAGGTAATTAATAAATTCTTTAACCAGGCTTTTCATACCTTTTACCTCACTTTACATGTTATCCTAACTGCATTTCCTATCTGCTAAAATAAGAGTAGCCCAGACTACTCTTATTTCCACAATAAACCACTGAATTCCTTTTTTCATTGGTCCCTGTGGTAAAAATCTCTAACTTTACCAACAAACTGATTTAAAACACTCTGGGGGTTTTCTGCAGTTTCCCTGGTCTGTTCTTCGACCCTCATTGGATTCCCACTGGGTTTATCATCCCTGAGCCATCCTTGTTTGAAAAGCTCATTGTCGTGGTACATGTTATACAAGTGACCAATCATCAGAACCAGGACAAACAGTGTTACCATAACACGGAATCCCACAGCAAGTTTCCTCTTAATGCGGGGCGTTAAAATAACCAGCACCTGTACCACCTCGTTTTTGCTTTTTAGTTTTTCAGAACATATTACTAACATATTTTTATGACAAGAAGCCGGAAATTAGAACATATAATCCCCTCTAACTGCCTATTGAGACAACTTCCTCCTGATCAAAGTAAACCTCTCAGTTATCAAAATTAAAAACCTCCGGTCCAAAAATGTCGATACATTCCTAACCAAAGGTTTTCCTTCTTAATAATTTAATATTTAAATGTTCCGGGATACTATCTTGTCTACTTTATATAGTTAGCAACCGATTTAATAAACACAGGGGTGACATACGTTTCCAATATCCCAGCAGCACCAGTGATTACACACAGTACTAGCATTAAAATGGTATAGGCACCAAAATACCCTCTTATTCCAGAAGTTAAGCGGCTTTGAAAACGTCTCTTGATAAGCATCGCGGAAAACGACAATGCAGCCACACCTCCTACTATAACAGCAGGTAAAACAAGAAGGTTATGGGGCAGAACTGATATCAAAGCAAACATAAATCCCTTAAATGCTTTTTCTTGAACCAAAAAACCAATAGTAAACCCAATCATAAAACCTTTTGTAAACACAGTAACCAGTACAAGCGGGATTCCTATCACCGTAAGACCCAGTATATAAATGGCAACTATAATATATATGCTGTATAAGATGTTATGCCTAAAGAACAACTGCTCACTAACCGTAGATGAAGTAACTTGATTCAAAAAGCTATTTAAATATTCCGACAGGTGATCAGTCTGATCTGCATTTATTTCCCCAACAGCGGCAGCCCCAAAATATATCCCCACCAAAAGGAATACGGTAACAAAGAGAAATAGGTGCCATTTACTTTTTAAATACTCAACTGAAACTTGTCTGACCCAAAAACGCATCTCGAACCCCCCTTTGTCCTATATAACAAAATTTATGGTTCCAAATGCGTTTTTATTCACGTTATTTTCTCCCCAGAGCCGTAAATCCTTCCTCAATAATTAATCTCATTATATACTCTGCCGCCAGGATGTCTTCCAAGGAATTGGCACTGGCAGCCACAACAGAAATCCCGGTGCCGGCCTGCCTTGCAGCTGAGATAGCTCTTATGGCCGCTGCCCTTGCCGGAGCGGAACCTCGTTTTTTTATCGTCCTGGCTATGGTTCCGGTAATAACTGCAGGGGCACCTGCAGTTACGGCAGCATCGTACGCTACTCCTCCTGTGTCAGTGACCGCAACCACAACCTTTTCTGAGAAATCACCCAATTTTGCTGTTTCTGCTCCAATATTCGGATAAACAGCATCAATTACCCCTCCGGCTGCTATTACACCTTTAATAGTCTTACTTGCCCTGGCCCTTCGTTCCTCATCCGTCCCCACCCTGGGCTCACTTATGATTATAACCGCGGTACCGGCTTCCTTAGCTGCCCTTCCGGCCATTTCACCTATACCTTCAGGTGCCAGTGTTACCGGGGCTTTCGAAGCATCCGGGCTGGCACCAAACACCTTTAATGCACCGGCATCCAGAGCAGCCTCAAGGGTTGTTGACATATCAATAACATCAACTACCATGACGACATTTTTTGCCTCCGCTGCCTTGACCGCACCGGAGGCATTAACTGTTAGAGAAACTCCGTAATTAGACATTTAATAATCACCGCTTCCGTTTTTCAACTCTTCCATAATATCCCCCGCCACCAGCAGAAACCTTAAGTTTTCCCTGTCTGGCCAAGATTATTGTCTCAGCCGCTTGGCAACCAGCAAGCTTTTCCAGTTCCTTTTGACTATAATGATGCAGTATCTGCATCTCAGATGCTGTCTGCAGCAGCTTATCCATAGTTTTTTTCCCTATACCGGGCAAATTCTCCAGCGGAATCTGGTGAAAATATGGAGGTCTATGTTCCGGTGGCATAGGTGCAATATTATCTCTGATTTCATGAATCCGGTCCAAAACCCCTTTGACCACCGTTCTTCCGTCAACAACCACACCACAAACGGGGCAGCACATCACAGGAGGCTCATCATGAGCAGTAAAACCACAACCTTCACAGTAGGTCCGGTGGTACTTTCCCAGTTTAGGGTCGAAACCATGGTTAGCAATAACAGAACGGCCATTTTCCCGTCGCAGAGCCATAACCAACTCGTTGTAGTCAGGCCGCCGCATTCTGATAACATTATATTCCCGGCCAATTTTAGACAGGGAATGGGCATCCGAATTACTGATTAAACTCTTTCCGGATAGCTCCGAAATCATGTCCGCATAATTAGAGTCAGAGCTCAATCCCAGTTCAACTGCAGGAATTTTGGCCCAGATCTCTGGTGACATAATCTCCATGGCGCTGCGGACACAACTGCCATACATCCCCTTATGAGGAGTAAAAGCATGTGCGGGAACAACTATTCCACCGATTTGTTCTGCCAGTTCAACTATTTCCTGAATAGACATATTGCACTTCTGGGAGCTTAAACCAATATTCCTTGTCCGGCCCTGCTTTGACAGTTCTCCCGTAAACTGTTTCATTTCATCTAATCCCGGAAAATAACATAAACAGTGAGCGCTTCTATTTTGTTCTTTACCATCGATATAAACACATTCAGTTGTTTCTACTTCACTCCCCGGCACCAGGGTTACACTGTCCCTGTACAACAGCCCGCCGTTTTCCATGGCCTCCAAGTCGCCAGACTGAACAAGTTTTATCAGGTCTTCTTGGACATCCGGTGAAGAAGTATCAACTATTCCTACCATGTCTATGCCTTTACGGCTCACACACTCTCTAAGTATGTTAGGCACACTTAAGTTCGTTGAAGCCGTGATTTTAACGGGAGCGCCGTTTCCAGCCCTCCCTATATGGACGTGCAGGTCCGCAAAATAATTGTTCATATTCCCTCCAGAATAGACATATACTAAATAGACTTATACTCTATAAAAATTTAACAAGGCTTGGTCGCCTTTATCCAGCAAAGTAAAGGAGGTAAATAATTTTGATAACGGAATTAGTTTATAGTGACAGGATATACATAATCGGAACGGTTTCAGAACTCAGAAACCGTTTGAAGGAACACGCAGCAAATTATACAACTGTCAAAGCCCTGATTGATGACCTGTCACCCTAATAAACCACATACCTGGTAGCTAAGATCCCCGCCGCTCCCGCAGCCAAAAAATATTCCCTGTCCTGACTCATGGTCCGCCCCATGGTTGTGACAACAATATCCTTTTCAATCAGGTATCTTAGCGCAGGGGCACCGTCCTCAACAATGACCTCATGATCAAATGGTATACCTGACTTGATTATCTGCTTATTAACAAACTGTTCTTTAATCGGGTCCATAGTAGGCATTGGAATTACACATGGGGTTATGGCAATTTTGGTCAAGACCGTAATTGTATGATGACTAATTCCCAGATGACGGTCCCTGGGGTCAACAAAACTTATCCTGGGAATTGCTATCGGCTTTCCTTCCAAAATGTTGACGGCATTAATAATTTCTCCCTGCTCAATACCGGTAAAACCATATTTGGTACCAGTTCCCACAATCCCCGGACCCATGGTAACAATAATTACATCTGCTTTAACAGCTTGTTTTGCTGCAATAAGCCCGGTATAAATATTAACCGCTTCAAAATCCCCTCCAAAAGCATGTCCTACTGTTATGGTTGCATCAATAAGTCCCTTGTCTTTTAGTTCTGCCACCATCCTGCTCATTTGCAGCGGCAGGGCTCCCCCGTCAGTCATAATGTAGGCTACACGCAGTTTTCCCCGGCTAGCTGCCTTAACACCTGCTGCAGCCGGAGCCAGCATGCTGTGAAGGGCTCCTACAATGACTGGAGTTTTCTTCATTGACGTAAAATCTTCAATTTTTGCCCTGGAAGGGTTAAGCTCCTCTTCCACACTAAAACACTTTACTTGCATAGGCGTATAACGCAGTTTCATAATATGGCCTATTTCATCAACATCTCGTTCTTTTATATTTAAATTCGCCATTACATAATGATAACCGCCGCTGCCCAGCCTTTTATGAACAGCAGTTGTATTTAAGGAAACTTCATCATCTAATTGCACAGGTCCGGTTAAAAAATCATAGTTAATCGCCTTTGCGATTTCCCCTTCATTTGCCCCTTGAATTTCAACTTTTATCTCGGTAACTCCCCGTCTTCGTTCAAGAATTTCAGTTACCTTGCCCTGGCGGATTCTAATCAATAAATCCACCCCCTTTTTACCTTTTTGCTTTTTTCCCGGCAGCTTTTTTAATAATCTCAAGAATATACCGTACATTCAATACAAGATTATCGATTGTTATAAATTCCTCAGTTGTATGTACCTTAGACATTCCTGTCCCGAGATTAACTGTTTGAATGCCGTACCCATTAAGAATATTGGCATCACTGCCACCTCCGGTACTCACCAGGACAGGATTGCGGCCAACTGCCACAGCTGCCTCCATGGCAATTAAAACTGCAGTATTTGTTTCATCAAGCTTCAACCTGGGGTACATGAAATCCTTTTCCACTTGTATCTTAGCCCCAAATTCCCTGGCAGTTGTCTCCAGGATTTCAATTATCCGGTCTGTTTCTCTTTCCAGTTTTTCTGTATCATGGCTTCTGGTTTCCCCTTCGATATTGACCAGGTCAGGAATAATATTGGTGGCTTTACCTCCCGAAATCACTCCTATATTTGCAGTTGTTTCAATATCTATCCTGCCCAGCTTCATCTGTGATATCGCCTTCGAAGCAATATAAATGGCATTGATACCTTCTTCCGGGCTTATTCCTGCATGTGCCGCTTTTCCTATGATACTGGACTTAATAAGGTATTGGGCCGGTGCCCTTGTAATTATTGTACCAGCTGGGCCGTCACAATCAAGGACATAGGCAAAATCCGACTTCAATCTCTTGTGGTCCAAGTTTTTTGCCCCTATTAAGCCACCTTCCTCAGCAACAGTAAATACAACTTCGATATCCCCATGGGATATATCCTGTTCCCTTAACACCTCAATTACTTCTAGGATAGTTGATATGCCGGACTTGTCGTCTGAACCAAGCACAGTAGTACCGTCTGAATAAATGACGCCATCCTTTATAATGGGATTCACCCCGCGTCCCGGTTCAACCGTATCCATATGTGCACACAACATAATTGTTGGCGCCTCCGGAACCTTACCTTTGAGGGTCGCTATCAAATTACCCGAAGGACTTCCCATTTCATTCCCGGTTGCTTCTCCTGCAGCATCTTCATAAACTTCCAGTCCACTTGCAGTCAATTTTCCCTTCAGGTAATCGGCTATTTCCCTTTCATGCATTGTAGGTGAGTCTATTTTAACCAGTCTAATAAATTCATCCAAAAGCCTGTCTTTGTTTACCATAAAATCCCCCTTTACAGCAATGGACCTTCATATCATTATTATATTAAATCGTTGAATAAAAATTTTACTTTAATATGTTTTCACAGATTCACTGCCTGAAAGCACCCTTATACCTCCACAAGCCAAGGCAAGCATTTCATCCTCACCGGGATATGTTTTAACAGGTGCAATAAAGCCAACCCGATCTTCTATCCATTTAACCAGCATGCCGCTGTTAGCAATGCCTCCTGTAATGATGATAGCATCAACATCGCCCTTAAGCACAGCCGCACAGGCCCCTATTTCTTTAGATACTTGGTAAGCCATGGCCTGATATACCAGCTTTGCGTTCTCATCCCCATTATGGATGCGTTTTTCTACTTCTATAGTATCATTGGTGCCCAGATAAGCCACCAAACCTGCTTTTCCGACAAGTTTTTTATCAATTTCGTCCTTGGAAAAGCTTCCGGTGTAACACATTGATACCAGTTTCCCTACAGGGACTCCACCGCTTCGCTCAGGGGAAAAGGGACCCTCACCGGGAATAGCGTTATTCACGTCAATAACTCGCCCTCTGAAATGGACACCAACTGAAATTCCTCCTCCAAGGTGAGCAACAATAAAATTCAGTTCCATATAGTCTTTAGCCATATCTTTTGCCGCTCTTCTGGCAACTGCCTTCTGATTAAGAGCATGAAACAGACTCTCTCTAGGATTTTCAGGCATCCCGGAAAACCGGGCTATCGGGTCCATTTCATCAACACAGACCGGGTCCACAATAAAAGCCGGAATATTATGTTCTGCAGCAAATTTATGGGCTATCAGCCCCCCCAGGTTGGATGCATGGGAACCACGCCCTTCGGCTCTCAGGTCCTGAAGCATTTTATCATTGACTAGGTAAGTCCCACCGGGCATAGGTCTTAGAAGACCGCCCCTGCCTACAACTGCATTAAGTTCACCAGCATCAAACCCCGACTGGCCAAAATTGTCCTTTACAATTTCCAGCCTATATGCAAACTGGTCAATTATTTTATCAAACCTCTCCAATTCCTTGCTGCTGTGCCTTGCAGTCTTCACATAAACAGGCTCAACATCTTTAAATACAGCTATCTTGGTAGATGTTGAACCCGGATTTATAACCAGCTGTAAATAATCCACCTAAATAACACAACCTTTTAAAAATCATATTGTCCAAATTATTTTCGTCCGATCATATCAATATAATTCAAAAATTTATTTTTCTCAATAATTTTTGTTAATGAATACTTTTCAGTTAGTATATGAAATCCCAGCAAAAGCAAAAGGAATCCGACCTTCAAAGGAATACTCATTATAAATACTGTTACATATCCCAAAGTTAGTCCGAGTACATTTGAACCTGTGTCACCCATCATTGCCCTAGCTTTAAGGTCAACCGGCAAATATGCCAACAAGCTTCCGGTAATCACAGCCAAATAGGCAATATGTTCACTAGAGCCGGATGTGCTGAAACATCCTGCTAAAGCAAGGAATACTCCAATTAACAGAAAAACTTTAGCAGCCCTGCCGGGTCTCAGGTCAAAAAGATTCACAGCATTTGTTGAAAGTGCAATTATAAGGGAATTCAATATAAGCAGTATCCACTTATCAAGTCCTGCACCATCATCTGACTGCAGGCTTACCATAATAGCTATAAGGCCTCCCGCCAATGCTTTTAAGGCACCGGTAGTCAGTTCTTTGTCCACGAAAAGTTTTTTAAAATGTCCTTTTAGACCTGTGGCGTGCCGGGTGCCAAAGACGTCATCAATCAAACCAAAAAAACTCATTCCGCCAACAGCGAAAACAAATGCATAGACACTGGGTTTAACCCAGCCAAACACTACAGCACCGGTCAAAACTATTACTGTAGAAAGAAAGAAAACCATACCCACTCCCAATGGTATCTCTTCCATACGATAATTTGGTTTTACAAAACCGGCTTCTGTCAGCATCCCCATAACCTTAGGAAGCATTAACCGGGTAACTGCAAAGGAAACTGCCATTAGCCCTGCAAAATAAACCCAAACCATAATCGGTCACCTCTTAAGCGCACGCCGGGTCAAAACCCTGAATACATGAACAAATTGTTTGCCGCGATGCAAAAAACCACTTAAATCCCTGCCTGTCTCGGCATGGGTCATGTTTACCTCAACTTCCGTTATAGAAAACCCTTTTCGCGAAGCATCAATTGTCATTCCGACTTCTACACCATAACCTGATTCAAACCCTCCTAAAGCAGTGATGACTTCTTTCTTCATAACACGCTGCCCGGACAAAGGTGCCAACATCTGTAAACCGGTAAAAACCCTAATCCCACTGCGCGCCAGTCCTTTTACAAGTCCAAAACCGCCTTTCTTTCGGGCTCGCGGGAACTTTGCTATCGTCATATCTGCTTGGCCTTCCAATACAGGTAAAATCAACTTTTTCACCTCTGCAGCTGTAGCTCCAAGGTCTCCATCAACTAATGCAATAATATCTCCGTTTACCTGTTCTAATCCCTTATTCAGAGCTCCGCCCTTACCCAAGTTTTTAGGCATTGAAGTAACCACAGCCCCCGCCTCAACCGCAAGTTTGGCGGTATTATCGGCGGAGGCGTCATCAACAACAATTATTTCACTGACTTCCGGAATACTGATTATAGCTGTTACTGTTTCGAAAATATACTTTTCTTCATTATAAGCCGGAATTAAAACAGAAACTTTACTTTCGGTCACTTGATTCACTCCTATGGAACTGCCGGTATAAGCTGTCTGGCCGTTGTTTTGATTCCGTAATTTCCCGGTTTGCCATAAACCGCCATTACTAATGACATCTGTCCGGGTACCATGTCAATATTATCAACAGTACTGACTTTCAGCTTTTGATATTCCTTCATATAAGAGTATGCCACATCACTGGTTTCAACACCAAACACAGGTATATTCCGTTCCAGAAAACAGTTCATCATCGTTAAATCAAAGTTAGTGCAACGGTTCCCAAAATCCTCTTGACTGCCTCCCACAAAAATAACGGCATCTATAGGGACTCCATATTCGCCTGAGTTTTGAATCAATTCCAGTTGTTCAAAATAATGCAGGTTTTCTAAGTTCTGGGCACTAATAACCCCTTCAGAAATCTCTCGAGCCAATTCCTTAGAAACAGCGGCCTCCGAATCGTCTTTAAGCATCAGCTTAGTCCTGATACTTGTTTTAGTTTCTTCCTTGCTAAGGTCAAAACCCTCCAGTACGGTAGTAACTGAAACAACATTTGCCCCTGTCATCTCAAGGATGCTGAGCCATTTATCATGAAAATCATAGTTATTTGTTTCAATAACTGCTATTTGTTTACCCTCCAGTTTGCCGGAAAGTAGAACCGGAAGAACCTGTTCTTCATATTGTTTGCTGATATTTAAAGCCGACTGACATGCTTCGATTTCTTCTTGAGCAACTTTATTATCCAGCCGCATTTGTTCAAAATCACGATTCAGGTTGTTCACCATTTGTTTTTGTTGTTGAATTATAGCATCATTAACGTTTTCACCCAAAAAAGACGACCCTACCAGAATACCAATACCTAAAGCCAGAAATACTGCAACCAAGGAAGCAATATGGTACTTGAAGTCAATAATCATTATTTTACACCCCAAAGAATATTTTAAATTTAAGCCAAAGGACCTGGAAAAACTGCCTTGTAATCGGAAACTGATATGCAACAATAGCAAATGTAACTGATGCTGCCGCCACAAGTTCCGCAAGATATCTAAATTTAACCTTGCTTCTGTAAAGTTTATTTACACCTTTTGCATCAACCAAAATGGACCCTATTTTCAAGCGAACCAGAAATGTACTTGCCATACCCTTCCTGCCCTTTTCTAAAAAATCAATCATATGTGAATGGGTTCCCAAAGCTACAATTAAATCAGTTCCCTTGTGATATGCCAGCAGCATGGCTATATCCTCACTGGTACCCGGAGCCGGAAACGTAACCGAATCCAGTCCAAGTTTGGTAACTCTAGCCAAACCGGGCGCTCTTCCATCAGAATAAGCATGTACAATTATTTCAGCTCCACATCTGAGTGTGTCGTCACCAATACTGTCCATATCGCCAATTATAATATCGGGTTTATACCCAAATTCGCGCAGGGCATCAGCTCCGCCGTCAACTCCTATAAGTACGGGCCGGACTTCATGAATATATGACTTCAAAGCAGCCAGGTCATCCTTATAGTTTTGGCCTCTGACAACTATCAGTGTATGCCTTCCACTAAAAGAAGTCTTTGTTTCCGGTACATTTATATCACCAAGCAAAAACTCCTGTTCCTGCTTAGTATACTCAATAGTATTCTGGACAAATTTTTCCAAAACCATACCAATATTTTTCTTGGTATTTTCCATTTCTTTTTTGATCCTATTAATGGTAAGTACTTCGCCTGAAGATTGCAAAACACCTGCCACCGATATCTGGTTGCCTGAAATTTCAACGATATCTCCTTCGTTGATTTTTTCCATTATATCCAAACCCACATTATCCAACAGGCAAATCCCTGACTTTACAACGGCCAAGGGACCTAAATTTGGATAATTTTCACTTATTGAGGTAGATGCATTAACAACTGCCTTTACTTTAGCATCAATCAAAGCCTGAGCGCTAATCTCATCAAGGTCCTGATGATTAATAACAGCAATTTCTCCGGGCTGGAGCCTTTTTACAAGGTGTTTGGTTTTCCGGTCAACCCGTGCGGTTCCTCGGATGACACTCATAGTATCTTTTCACCTTTTCTTAGAAAAAATATAATCTTCACAAAGTATTTGGACATTTCTAATTCATAATTGTACATTATTTAATATATATAAGCAAGTAAACTATCCACAATAAGAAAACCTGACAAAATGTCAGGTCTTCTTATTAGCTTACTTTTGTGCTTATCCGAAGCTTGTCAGCAACCATTGCAATAAATTCGGAGTTCGTTGGTTTACCTCGTTCCAGGTTTATTGTATAACCAAAGAACTTGTTCATCATCTCGGTATTGCCCCGGTCCCAGGCAAGTTCTATCGCATGCCTGATCGCCCTTTCAACCCTGCTTGGTGTTGTCGAATACTTCTGCGCTATTAGGGGATAAAGCTCCTTAGTTACCCCACCCAACAGATTCACTTCATCTACAACCATTTTTATGGCATCTCTCAAGTACTGATAACCTTTTATATGTGCTGGAACACCCATTTCATGAATAATATTTGTCACGGCAACATCAAGGTTACGTGTTTTAACAGGCGGAGTATACTGAGGAACACTTTCACCTTCAACAAGCTGTCTGATTCTGGTTGCAAGTACTGAAAAGTCAAACGGTTTCAGTATATAATAATCCGCACCCAGTTCAATTGCTCTTTGAGTAACACTCTGCTGACCAAATGCAGTCAGCATAATCACCTTAGGCCTTGGCTGGGTTCCGGAGGTAACGAGTTTTTCAAGAACCCCGATACCATCCAAATGTGGCATAATAATATCAAGCACAACCACATCAGGTTTCTCCCGTTCCATTATTTCCATTGCCTCCACGCCATTATTGGCAATTCCCACAAGCACAAAATCATCCTCCTGGGAAATAAATTCTTTTAATAATTCACAGAACTCTCTATTATCATCTGCAATTAAAATCTTGATGCCCCTTATACTCATCAAATTCCCTCCTGTTAAAATTTTCTAAATATTTCACTATGAAAGAATTTTCGACGGACAGAAGAGAAATCCTTCCCAAAGATTAATGTTTTTGGTAATAATTTATAAACAAATCAGGACAAAAAGCCCTTTATACCGCATGGTAATTGTCGAACTCACGTCCCTTTTTTTTTTTAAAAAAAAGAAATCAGAGGTTTATTTAATCCCTCTGTTTCTTTTAACATCCATTCTATTAAACATCCATATCCACGAGTCGGGTCATTTATAAATACATGTGTTACTGCTCCAACTATTTTGCCTTCCTGAATTAATGGACTGCCGCTCATTCCCTGAATGATACCGCCTGTTTTTTTAAGAAGTCTGGGGTCTGTAACTTCAATAATTAAACCTTTACTGTCAGGAACAGTTTGAGGTAAGACTTTTTTTATTTCAACCATAAATTTTTCTATTTTTTGACCTTTTAAAACAGTCAGCATTTCAGCCGGTCCGGTTTTTACTTGATTAGCTAAAGCAATTGGCAGCATCTCCCTGTAGTACGGGTTTTCAATTTTACCACTCATAGAACCATAAATTCCATATTTAGTGTTTTTTTCAATTGTACCCGAAAAATCTTTTTCATTAACAAACATTCCGATTTTTTCTCCGGGAACACCGCTTTTACCAACCTGAATACCCTGAATAGAAGCTTTTACTATCATACCATCACTTACATCTATGGGTTGATTAGTATCCGCGTCTGTAATAACATGTCCCAGAGCACCATATTTTCCTGTGCTGGGGTCATAAAAAGATAGTGTGCCAACTCCTGCCGCACTATCCCTGATATACAAACCAATGCGAAATCTTTCCGTTTCCCGGCAACGTATAGGTTTAATGGTTACAGGGATTTTTTTGCCGTTGCGCTTCACCAATAATTCTAGGTTTTTGCCTTCGTTCCCCATTGTATCTATTATTTTTGCTACCTGTTCATCGCTGGTAACCGTCTGACCGTTAATACTTATGATAACGTCCCCTACTTCAATTCCCGCATCCTTTGCAGGATTGAACTTGTTTCCATTATTATCCTCTACAATTGACTGCCCAACCACTATGACACCTTCAGAGTGAAGGAGCACTCCAACCGAATGGCCTCCTGGCACAAGTTTAGTTTGCGGTACTACTTCAACTTTAACATTTTTAACCGGAAAGAGGCCAAATAGCCTTATTTGTATATTGGCTTTTCCAGGTGTGGTTGCCATAGGCCAACCATCAACAAAGCTAAAGACTTTTCCGCTTATATCTGTACCGTTTAATAGAAGCACATTGTGTTCGTTTGATTCAACATAGAGACTGAATTGTTTAAGCAAATTTTGCGGAAACTCCAATTTAAACCTTATATGATCTCCTACGGTTACTCGCTGTTGAGTAGGGAGTGAAAAAAAACTCTTTACATGAGGATTAAAGGCAGCTGCAATAATTAGAAACACAATGAGCAAGCCAAGCGTTTTACGATACCTTTGATAAGACAACTAATATCACCATCACTCTCCTGTTTTAATATTTTTGTTTCTGAATTTAAATTAACCTAATTGCATATCTTTTATAACATGAAATATCACGGAAAATTTCCATTTAGTCAGGATAACCATAAAAACGTACATCAATTTGTCTATTTAAATGATTTTACGATATTTTGCCGAAATTTAATGATAAAAAAAAACTGGCTCTTAGTTTTCTCACTAAGAACCAGTTTTTTAATATAGTTTTTTAATCTTAACATTTATTAGTAGTGATAAAAAAGTATATTTCAATTTATTAAACACATATTAAGAATAAAATAATGTTATTCTTGATGTCGCAAAATTTCTTCTGCATGCTTCCTGGATACTGAGGTTATCTTCCCTCCGGAAAGCATCCTGGCTAATTCCTCAATGCGTTCCTGATAATCCAGTATGCTAACCCTCGTATATGTTCGTGTCTTGTCAGTTATTTTTTTGATATTAAAATGGTAATCAGCAATCCCGGCTATTTGAGGTGAGTGAGTAACACAGATAACTTGTTTCATCCGGCCAACCGCCGAAAGCTTGGCAGCCACCGCATGCAGTGCATTACCACCGATACCGGCATCAATTTCATCAAAAATAAGAGTGCCAACCGATCCCGTTTTTGCCAGAATTGACCGAAATGCAAGCATTATTCTCGAGACTTCACCTCCGGAAACTATTTTAGCAAGAGGTTTCAGAGGTTCACCTTTATTAGGTGAAATAAGAAATTCAACACTATCCTGGCCGTTAGATAATGGGGCTCCGGAGACAATTTTAACATCAAAGCTGACATAAGGCATATTAAGATTTCTCAACTCAGCAGTTATTGCACTTATTAATTTTTGGGCAGTCTGCTTTCTGGCTGCAGTTAGCTGATCAGCAATATGTTGATAAGTTAGACCGGCATTTTGGATTTCAACTTTAAGATTATTTATTTCCTCATCATAATTATCAATCAATGCCAAAGAAGCTGATATTTGATTTCTGTATTCTAAAATTTCATCAATAGAGTGTCCGTACTTCTTTTTCAATCCTTTTATTCTGTTCAGTCTGTTATCTATTTCTTCCAGTCGTTCAGGGTCCGGCTCCAGCTTACCGGAATATGCTTTTATGTCCCTTGCTGCCTCTTCAACCTGATAAACAGCTGATTCCAGCATTTCATAAACATTTTTTAGTGAATTATCAACTACAACTAATTCTTTTAACGAATTCAAAGCCGCATGAAGGAGTTCCACTGCTGGCCTGATTGAGCTGTCTTCATAAAGCTGTGTATAAATAGAGGACGCCAGTGACATTAACTTATCTGCATTTGCCAGGATATTTTTTTCCTCCGCAAGATCGCAATCCTCACCGGCAACAGGGTTACAGTTATCAATTTCCTCGAGCTGATACCTGTACATATCTGCCATACGAGCTTTTTCTTTTTCAAGGTCTTCCATTTCTCTAAGCTTTGCCCGCAAAACTAAAAGCTTATTATGGCAGGCAGCCAACTTACCCTTTATATCGGCAAAACCGGCTAGAGACAAATTGGTTTCACCATATTCGTCCAGGAAATCAATATGTTTCTGCTGGTCCAACAAGGACTGCTGGTGATGCTGCCCATATATTTCAATAAGGTTTCCGGCTATTTCCCGGTATAAGGAAAGATTAACAGTCCTGCCGTTAATTCTGCAAACATTCCTTCCTGTTTTTACTAATTCACGCGTCAATATAAGGGACTCGCCATCTTCAGGCAAAAAACCATATTGCTCCAGAAGTCCGATTGCTTTAAGATTATTTTCAATTTCAAACACAGCTTCGACGATAGCTTTTTCTTCACCGCTCCTAATGAACTCGGTAAGCCCTTGACTGCCGGTTACAGTATTTACTGCATCAATGATTATTGATTTGCCGGCCCCAGTCTCTCCCGTGAGGACATTAAAGCCCTTGCGAAAATCCAACTCCAGTTTGTCAATAAGAGCAAAATTCTGAACAAATAGCTTTATCAGCAATTTGCACACCTCACATTATGTACTATTTCAGATAGGAAGTAAACGTTCCTATGACAGAAGGGACTGCTGACTTTGGTTTTACAATTACCATTATTGTATCATCACCGGCAACGGTTCCAATGACCTCATCAAAGCCCTCGCTATCAACAGCCAAAGCTACAGACTGGGCCGCACCTGGCGTAGTTCTGACCACAATTATGTTTTCACTAAAATCAATTCGGGTAACAGAATCTCTGAAAACCCGATGTATTTGACGGGTAACTCCGCCAAACATCCCTTCACCCGGCAATGCGTAACGATAACGGTCATCCCCGGAGGCAGCCTTTATCAGCCGAAGTTCTTTGATATCCCGTGAGACCGTAGCCTGGGTCACCTGATAACCCTGACGCTTCAACTCAGCAGCTAACTCCTCCTGGGTTTCGATAATATCTTTTTGAATAATCTCCAATATTTTTTTATGTCTCTGTGTCTTCATAAGAACCTCCCAGGTAATCTAACAGGCTTTTTCTATAACTATTAGGAATGGTGCTTTATTCCGGTTAAGAAAATCAATTTTACAAACACAATAATTTTTCTTATTCAAACCCTCCAAATAAGATTCCAAACATTCCTGCTCTTCCAAACCACCGGGGTGTCCTGTATATATTATAATACACATAATCCCACCGGCCTTTAAAAGGCTAAGACCCTCTGCTACCGCCTTAAGAGTAGTTTGCGGACTGGTAACAATACTGTGATCTCCTCCAGGAAGGTAACCCAAATTAAAAACAACAGCATCGACAGGTTCTGTTATAACTCTGCCCATATTTTCATGACCCAACTCAAAAAGCATTGTAATATCTAATAACCCTTTCTCAGCTAAAGCCTCCGAGGTTTTAATAATTGCTTCATGCTGGATATCAAAGCCATAAACCCGGCCATGGATACCCACCAATCCTGCCAGGAATAAGGTATCATTACCATTGCCCACTGTTGCATCAACTGCCACCCCTCCTGGCTTAACAATTGTTTTTAAGTAGTTATGGGCTATGTTTACCGTATTGTTAAAAAGGTCAAACATCAGAGTTCCCGCTTTCTTTCAACTTGGCCCTTAAGATCTCATAAAAACTCCGCTGATTCAATTTCATAAACTTTGCATTAAAAGGCGCTCTCTGAATCACCACATGATCAAAGGGTTCCAGTTGAAAACCACTCTGCCCATCCATGGTCAGCATTACTTCAGCCTGAGTGGCTTGCACTTCAACCCTGACAATGCTGTGTTTATCAATTACTATAGGCCTGGAATACAAGGTATGCGGACAAATAGGAGTAACTATCATTAATTCTAGATTTGGAGCCACCAAAGGACCGCCTGCAGATAAAGAATATCCGGTTGAACCTGTTGGGGTAGAGACCAAAAGCCCATCCGCTGGAAATACATCAACAAATTCCTCGTTTATAAAAGTCTTCAGCCGGATTATCCTGGCAAAGGCTCCCTTGGTTATTACGGCATCATTAAGTCCGAAAAAACTATAAATTTCCTTACCTTGCCTTACAATTGTAGCTTGGAGCATCATTCGCTCCTCTATAAAGAAATCACCGGATATTAATTTTTCCAGTGCAGGATTCAAGTCAGGCAATTCAATTTCAGTGAGAAAACCCAACTGACCAAGGTTTACGCCAAAAAGCGGTATTCCTTTTACGGAAAAACTTCTTGCACTGTTCAATAGAGTGCCATCGCCACCTAAAACAATTATACAATCAACTTGGGCAAGGTCATCTCCCGGGCAAACAGGAATATCATCCCTCAGCTCAAAAAATTCGGCACCGGCTACAATTACTTTTTTACCATGCCGTTCCAGGCATTTTATTATGTTTTTAGTAATCATCTCTGCTTCAGGCTTTTCGAAATTTAGGATAATTCCGATGCAGTTCATTGAACTCCCCCTTAGTTTTCCCTTCAGAAATTAATATTCTACATAACAAATTGAAGTCCTGTCACAAAAAAATCATTGTTTTTTCAAGGATTATATATTTTCCTGTCGAATATAATTACCCATACTGCGGTATTATATCACCAAACTGCCCTGATAATATACAGATAAGGAGATTTCCAGTATGAAAAAATCAATTGTTTTGCTATTAAGTATTTTTATTCTGATTTTGGCAGGGTGTTCCAAAACAGCGCCAAAAACTCCTCCATCTGCACCCAATACGGAAGAAAATGCTGATGCAGCCCACCTTACCTCTGAAGATAAGAATTTAAAAATATCAGTCAGCAAGGAAATCCGTTCTTTGACTGCCATGAATATTAACACCAAGCCAGGCTACGACGTGACAAGTATCCTGGTAGCCATTGAAAATGTTTCTAAAGATAATGTTCCCATTTCCCCAAAGTTTGTCACCCTTAAAACAACAGATGAAACCGAGTATAAGTATTCTGAAGAACTAACTATGAAAATAACCAGCAAATCTGCGTTTAAAGAAGTCATTCTCCCACCGGATTACCGTGGCGGAGGATTACTGGTATTTGAAATAAAAAAAGATTCAGTTCCAGATACGCTTAGCTACAAAGATAACTCAGGTCACGAGATGACAGTGCAATTTCCCGCCATACTTAAAAAAAGCATTTAAAAATCTAAGGGCGGTGCAAAATGTGAAATAAGATGGCCCTCTGCTTAGCTGGAACAGCTTAATGCAGAGGGCTGTATAATTTTTTACTTTAAAATGCAAAGAAACAGGAGCTTTTTTTATTTCAAAAGGTTCTCAAGTTCCTGGTATTTTGTTTGTGTATATTTTAGAATCTTGGTAGAATAATCAAAATTATGAATTCCTTTACTTTTATCAGCCATAACAAACGAAAGGTTGGTATATACCACATTATATACTTCCTGAGCCTGACCCACCTGAATCCCCTGGTTCTTGTTATAATCAAGCTTTATTTTTGATTTTGCCAGTTTTTTCTCCAGGTCATTACAGTTCTGCTCAATCTGCAACTGCATACCAGCCACCTCTTTGGCAAATTCCTCTTCAGACTGGTCGGCATGACACATAATACAAATGCTCTCCGTATGTTCCTTTAAAGCTTGCTCCGGGGTTTTTCCCTTAAAAGTATGCGCCTCGTTAGGCATATGGCATTCTATACAGGTAAGTCCTGATTTATATTTTGAATCCGGAGTCACCGGTATGCCAATAGCTCCATAACCAAGGAACATCTCTTTTTGGGGATGGTGCACTGCTTCACCTGCCACAATTTCCTTTGTGGCATTATGGCAGGAAGTACAAGTTTCCAGCGGGTCAAACCTAAGCTTAAACTCACTCTGGGTCATAACATGACAAACAGCACAGGTTATTGATAGTTTCACACCCGCAGTATTAGGTTTCTGATTAGGCGGGGCAAGAAAATATTCCGCACAATGGCACTGATAACATGCAGGAGTAACATGGTCCATTTTCTTAAGGAGGTGAGGAAGTGATTCTGTGTGACCGCTGGTAGCATACTGTTCTTTGATAGGTATATAAATATCTACCATATTCTTTTGCTTATTATTTTGGAACTCTTTAACCTGTGCTTCTGTAACCGTTGCCCTCTTCGCCCCTGTATTATCTGACCTTTCTTCCCTCTGCAAACAACCGGCAAAAAGAATTGTAAATACAATAATAAACAGTAATACTGCCCCTTTGAATTTCAACAGTGTTCCCCCCGTTCTTCAAGAATCAATAGTACCTTCACAGTTGACATTAAATTTAGAAACGGCTTCCTGGAGTTGATGCACCATACTTGCCAGACCGTTAGCAGCATTAAACAATTCACTTAGAGCTTTTGACTGAGCAACAACCAGTTCAGACATTTCATGGGATGTCTTCACGGTTTTCTTTGCTATCTCAGTATTTTCAGTAACCTCATGCACTATATACTGACTGCTCACAGTAATTTGCTGAGTGTTATGGGCCACTTCTCTGGTCTGCTCAGATGCAGCATGAACTGCATCAATTATTTCTGTAAGTATTTTTCCGGCATCATTGATAACAATAGTACCGGCCGTAACTACCTCCCGGCCTTCATCCATTGACAAAACCGCATCCTGTGAACGTTTCTGAATCTGGGCTATTATCTGGCGTATCTTTTCCACCAATTGCCCTGAACCTGACGCCAATTTGCGCACTTCTTCGGCAACAACCGCAAAGCCTCTTCCCTGTTCCCCTGCCCTAACAGCCTCTATAGCCGCATTTAAAGCAAGGAGATTTGTCTGCTTCGCAAACCCTGAAATCATATCAATAATATCAGAAATTTTATTAACATCACCTACAAGTGTTTTTACATCCATGGACAGGTGGTCAACCTTCTGTTCAATGAGGTTCATCTGTTCAATGGTTGCCCTTACCGAGTCTCCGCCTTTTTGGGCCATATCCGCCGCTGTTGCCGTAGTCCTGTCAATCATCTGGATACTTGCGTTAATTTTATTGATGGCTTCCATCGATGTTTCCACAGATGCCTGCAGCTCTGCTATACCATTGGCCTGTTGTTGTGCTCCCTCTGATACGTCATTGATAGAACTGTCAATTCTGCTGTAAACTGCCGCACTTTGCTGGGTATGTGAGGCGAATGCTTCACTTGCAGCAGCAATTTCCCTGCTCCAGTCAACAATTCGCTCAATTATTGCCCTAAGGTTGTCAACCATAATATTAAATGACTTTGCCAGTTCACTAAACTCTCCAATAGAGTCATCCTTTATTTTGTGGGTTAGATCACCTTCTGCAATGTTCCTGGAAACATAAACTAAATTTAGTAAAGGTCTGGTAATATTTTTAGAAGTTATGAGTGTCAAGATAATACAACCAATAATGGCAATTACTGCAATTGAATACATAATTCCGCGGGAAGTTAGCAGGATGGCTTGGCTTTTCCTTTGAGCTGCGGCGGCCTGTTTCTGAGTTCCTTCAACCAGTTGGTTAGCTGTATCAATCATCTTAGCTCCAGCCAGTTGATAATTAACCCATAACGTTTGAACAATATTATCACGCCCGGCCTCTTCATATTTAAAAATATGGTTAGCCACCAAATTAAAATTATCGTGTTCCCTTTTTACTTTACAAAGGGCCTCAAGGGTCTCTTTGTCCTTTTCATCATTAGCTAATAAGGCTTCAAACTCTACAATTTTTGCTCTAAACTGCCTGTCAAGCTCTCTGTATTTAATTTTGATGTCATTATTGTTAACAGTATATTCACGAGTCAACATCTGCTGTTCCTGTACAATAGACTTGATACTTCCGGCAATATTAACCTGGGGCAAAAACTTATTTGTACTGTCTTCAATTGTCTGATTAATTTTAACCATGTTTGTATCTGCAACAATAACAACAAGAGCAAGCATCAGGACTATCCCCAGATATCCCATTAAAATTTTCATAGAAATATTGCTTATTTTAAATCTGGAATAATGCAAATTATCCCCCCCAGTAACGTAAGCCGAATTGAAAATAATTGTTGAATAAAAAAGCCTTTCCCTATCATCTGAATTTGGAAAAGGTTTTTTGTTTCGAGGAATATATATATTATTCGCTAATTATTTTTAATTTCCTGTTATTTTATAAAACAATTATTACAAACATGTAATAAAAAAACTTTATTTGTAGTTTCTGCCTCCAATGCCAATAATATTATTAAATCGATAGTACGGCATGAGCTTCACCAACCACCTTAGCTGCGAGAATGGTTAAGTCTGCAGATACCTGATGGACCGGGTCGCCAATTTTTGATAAATATGCCAGGTATTCAATATTACCCTCAGGCCCTTTGATAGGAGAATAAGTTATGTCATTAATCCTGAAGCCAAAATCAACGGCCTTGTTCAACACTTTAATGATAACTTCTTTATGAACATCCAGATTCCTGACAACCCCTTTTTTGCCAACCTTATCACGTCCTGCTTCAAATTGCGGTTTTATCAGTACAATAGCCTCACCGCCGGTTTGCAGCATCTCATTTATCTTGGGCAGCACAAGTTCCAGGGAAATAAACGCCACATCTGCCATTGCAATATCCGGCAAATAATCCAGGAGAGAGATGTCAAAATACCTGATATTAGTTCGTTCAAAATTAATTACCCTACAGTCCTGTCTTAGCTTCCAGTCGAGCTGGCCATAGCCCACATCGATGGCATATACTTTAACCGCCCCATGCTGCAAAGCACAGTCTGTAAACCCCCCTGTTGATGCCCCAATATCAACTGCTGTTTTCCCTTTAAATGAAATCCCAAAATAACTTATAGCCTTTTCTAGTTTCAGCCCCCCACGGCTGACGTAGGGAATGACGGGACCGGCAACTTCGATAACAGCTCCAATAGGAATTTCCGTCCCAGCTTTGTCTATTCGTTGGCCGTTAACAGTTATTAATCCAGCCATAATTGATGCTTTGGCTTTTTCGCGTGAAGGGTAAAATCCGTTTTCTACCAACAAAACATCCAGTCTTTTTTTGCCGGACATGTAACACCTCGGCTTTCATTTTTATAACTTAGGAATCAGTTTGATATTGGTTTTGCCACGCAGGCTTTTACGTTTCATGCACCCAGGCAGCATAGTTTGGACTTCTTTAAAAATGTTGGATGCAGTTAAACCACACTGTTCCCTTAAAATTCCTTGAGCTCCGTGGCTGATAAATCTATCAGGAACTCCCATCCGTTTTACCGGAACCAGAATACCGTTCATTTCCAAAAGTTCCAGCACAGCACTGCCAAATCCTCCTTGCAATACGTTTTCCTCAACAGTAAGGAGTCTCCCGGTTTTATTAATGCTTTTTAAAATACATTCCTCATCAAGTGGTTTCACAAAACGCGCATTAATAACCTCTGCATTAATGCCATATTCAGCCAATCGTTCTGCAGCCTGCAGCGCTTCATATGCCATTGGGCCAACTGTTACAATACTAATATCATTTCCTTTTCTAATCAGTTCAGCCCTGCCAAAAGGAATACTTTCAATATTGCGGAAATCATCAAGATTAACTCCAACCCCTGTGCCGCGGGGATACCTTACGACTACGGGGCCCTTATATTGTTCTATTGCAGCAAACAGCATCTGCCTAAGTTCAGATTCATCTTTTGGAGCCATAACAGTAATTCCCGGAATATGTCTTAAGTACGAAATATCAAATACACCCTGATGGGTTTCCCCGTCTTCTCCAACCAGACCTGCACGGTCTATGGCAAACACCACGTGAAGCCCCTGCAGGGCAACATCATGCAAAACCTGGTCATAAGCTCTCTGCAAAAAAGTTGAATATATGGCTACAACCGGTATGTAACCGGAAACCGCAAGCCCGCCGGCAAGTGTTACAGCATGCTGTTCGGCAATTCCCACATCATAGAATCGCTCCGGAAAACGTTCCCGAAATTCGGTCAAGCCGGTCCCTGTCGGCATTGCCGCAGTAATTGCGAGCACTTTTTCGTTCTCACCCGCAACCTGACAAAGGGTCTTGCCAAACACTTCCGTATATGTTGTTTTTTGGGCCCTCCCTGTATTGCCTGTACCTACATCAAAAGGACTAATGCCATGAAATTTGTCAGGATTTTCTTCAGCAGGTTTATAACCCTTGCCTTTTTGAGTGATAACATGTACCAAAGTAGGTCCGTGACTGTTCCTGGCACGTTCTAAAACAGTTTTCATAAGAGTAATATCATGTCCGTTAATAGGTCCTAAATACGTAAAACCAAGCTCTTCAAACAACATCCCTGGAACAACAAGGTACTTAAAGCTGTCCTTTATTCGCTCAACAGCCTTTACAACAGTTGACCCTATCGAAGGAATCTTTTTCAGGAGAAGTTCCATTTCTTCTTTATGTTTATAATATTTTGGATCCGTTCTCATCCGGCTCAGGTATCCAGCCAATGCACCCACGTTTTCGGAAATTGACATCTCATTATCATTAAGAATCACTATCATGTCACTACCAACATGCCCCGCATGGTTCAGGGCCTCAAAAGCCATTCCGCCTGTCATTGCCCCATCTCCAATGATTGCAATTACTTGATTTTTCTCCCCTTTAAGATCCCTGGCAATTGCCATCCCCAAAGCGGCAGAAATTGAAGTACTGCTATGACCGGTATCAAAAGGGTCACAGGACGACTCCGCCCTTTTAGGGAAACCACTGATCCCGCTGTATTGTCTCAAAGTATCAATCACTTCGCGCCTGCCGGTAAGTATCTTATGTATATAAGACTGGTGACCAACATCCCAGATAATCTTGTCCCAAGGACAATCAAAAACACTGTGAAGAGCAATCGTTAATTCAACAACCCCAAGATTAGGCGCTATATGCCCCCCGGTTTTAGCTACTGTTTCAATCAGCAGTCCTCTTATTTCACCGGCAAGCTTATATAACTGTTCTGTAGAAAGACTCTTCAGGTCTGCAGGGGAATTTATCTTATACAATAAAGGGGTATCCATACATTTCACCTTCTCCTGTCCCGTCTCCGGTTAAATGCGAATAAGTTTAAACCTGTTGCTCTTTCAAACCAGGCAAGAATGCGCCCAACTGCACCCACTATTTTCTCGGAACCTTTCATAGCCTTGTTTTTAGCAAAGGCTTTTCCACCAACAGTTAATGCAGCAACTATTCCTGTCATCAGCATTGTCAGAATCGATTTATCCCATGACGGTCTGCCCGCAGCCAACTGGAACACAATAGCTACGCCGAAAACACCGCTGACTGTTCCGCAGATGTCTCCCACAACATCATTACAAAAAGTGGCAACCTTTGCTGCATGACGTATCATAAGAATTGACTGGCTCGCCCCATGCAGTTTCTTAGATGCCTTAGCATGAAAACATTTTTCATCAGCAACCGCTACAGCAATTCCGACCATATCAAAAATTATTCCAACAAAAATAACTATTAACAGTGAAAAAAAAGATAGTATAATCATCTGGAGTTTTGGTAAAACTATTTCAGAAAAAAAGCTAAAAAAAACGGCTACAAAAAACGCCCCAGTTCCCGTAAATAAAGCAAATTTCAGAGAACTAGGCTTATTATTACCCAATAAAATTCACCTCATACAACTATCAGAATTTAGCTTTATTTTAAGATAAATAGTAGGTGGCAGCACAATAAGTAAATGTTGTGGCTTAAGGTCCAGCTGGTTTTCCCATTCATCTCCGTCGCGTTACCGCTCCGGCGGTTTCCCTTTATGATGAATCCGTAGCGTCGCCGTTTACGGGGCTGAATTACCACTTAGTCCACACTTTAATCCCTACCATGCCATAGTAAGCCTAAACAGCCTAGGAGTTTTCCTCAACAGGACTAGAACACTTCTAGCCTCTTTTGCAGTGATGGTTTCAAATAGCAGGTCTTTTGAATGCGGGCCCGCATTCAAAAGACCCGGTTGCCCATAATCCACCAGCGCCACTCAAGGCAGGCTACACTGCTTTAGACACCATACCGTAGTAAAGCATCATATACACAGGTTTCTCCCGGAAAGTTACCCTTTGTCAAAACCGGCAACCTTTCCGGGCCTCCACGGAGGCTGGGTCAACGCCTACATGCCGTTGTAGATCGCCCTTCCACCTTACTCCCAGAACCGACCCCCAACTGGGCGTCAGCAGCCGGAACCAGGAACTTCATCGATATGCCCTTTGACGGATTTTTAGGCCCGCCTTCAAAATGGTAGTCCTGACTAGGATACTGCGCCACCTACAGAGTTATTTCATCGAAAAATTATTATACCATTAAACAGCGTATTATTCAATATATAATTTTTCAACCCATTAATTTATCATTGCTCCCTTTTCAAAAGGTATCCAGCAACACGTCTGAGCAAATCTGCTTCTTTTCCAAACATGTTCAGGGCAGCCACCGCCCTGTCCACAGCATCAGCAGCAAGCTTTTTTGATTCTTCAAGCCCATAAATGGATGGATAAGTTGACTTTTTCAATCTTGCATCACTGCCGGCGGTTTTTCCCATTTTCCCCGAATCTCCTTCAACATCCAAGACATCGTCAGTAATCTGAAAAGCCAACCCAAGATTTTCAGCATACTGAGTTAAAGCCGCCAACTGTGCCGCACTTCCACCACCCATAATAGCACCGGCCCGGATACAGGCCTTAAACAAAGCTCCGGTTTTATGAGAATGAATGTAATGTAAAATATCTTTATCTATAGGACGGTTTTCTGAATGTATATCAACAATCTGTCCGCCTAACATGCCGCAGGGACCTGCTGCCAGTGACAACTCTTTTATTACCGTGATAATCATTTCAGGAGAAACGTTCCCTGAATCTGAACACTCAGTTATCAACCCAAATGCATGTGTCAGCAGCCCATCACCAGCCAATATGGCCATTGCTTCACCAAATACCTTATGATTGGTTGGCTGTCCACGCCTGAAATCATCATTATCCATCGCCGGCAGGTCATCATGAATCAGTGAATAAGTATGAACCATTTCAAAAGCTGCAGCAGCGGGCAGCAGTGATTCTGTATTCCCTCCTACAGCTTCCGCAGATGCCAGCAACAGTATTGGCCTTAGCCGCTTCCCTCCGGCAAACATACTATATCTCATTGCTTGAGAAAGAATTTCCGGTATGACCTCACTTATTGAAAGGTAGTTATCCAACACCTGATCGATTAACCTAACCTTATCGTTTAGTTCCTTCCTGAAATCATCATTATTCATCCTTTTCCTCCATTATACCGGCAGGTTTCAGGATTATTTCCCCATTCTCCTGACACAAGAGCATTTCAATTCGTTTTTCCGCCTGTTGCAGTTTTTTGCTGCATATCCTGGATAAAAAAATCCCTTTTTCAAACCTGGCCAATGCATCTTCCAGATCCAGGCTCCCAGCTTCCATTAGCCTGACTATTGTTTCAAGCTCATTTAGGGCCTCTTCAAAGGTAGGTTCGTTGTTTATCTTATCTGCTGCCATAAGCGCCCTCCTTTATATTTTTTATGACACAATCTACCGAGCCATCGGCCACAATTACTTCTACGGCATCACCTGTTCTAACTCTCTTAACACTATCAACCACTCTTCCTCCCGGATTACGGCAAATACTGTATCCCCTTTTCATTGTAGCCAGAGGACTTAAATCATCAAGTCTGGATACCTGAAGGGCCAAAGAAGATTTTTTTTCAGTTAAATTCAATTTAGCTGCTTGTGCCATCCTCTTTGTCAAATAGTCCAGGTCCTGCATCATCCTATACAATCTGTCCTGAGGCTTTTTAATAATCTGACTTTCGACCAGGAAATTTACCTTCTCCTTGTATGTGTATATTATTTTTTTTATTCCAAGCAACATCCTCTGCTCAAGCATATCTATATTTTTCTGGATATCCCTAAAATCAGGAACCACAATCTCTGCTGCTGCAGAAGGAGTAGGTGCACGCATATCAGCAACAAAGTCTGCTATAGTAAAATCTGTTTCATGCCCTACCGCAGAAACTATGGGTATATTACTGGCAAAAATGCTGCGGGCCACCACCTCGGTATTGAAAGCCCACAACTCCTCAATTGAGCCGCCGCCCCTGCCTACAATAAGAACATCCAGGTTTTTTATATCATTTGCGAGGCGAATCCCTTCACAAATCTGTCCCGGAGCCTCTTCTCCCTGTACCGCGACCGGAAACAAAATAATATGAGCCTGAGGGTATCTCCGATGAATAACAGCCACTATATCCCTTACAGCTGCCCCGGTCCGCGAAGTTACCACACCTATCCGCCGCGGGAATTTAGGCAGAGGACGCTTTCTGCCATGGTCAAACAGCCCTTCTTTTTCCAGCTTTTTTTTTAATTGCAGGTAAGCAACATGCAGAGTGCCAACTCCCTGCTGATGCATTTCCTCAACATATAACTGGTATAGCCCGTCCCTCTCGTATACCGAAACATATCCTTTAGCAATAATTGCCATGCCGTCTTTTGGTTCGAAAAGCAGGCAGTTATTCCTGCTTCTAAACATTACGCCTTTGACAGCTCCAGCCTTATCTTTGATTGTAAAATACATATGTCCGGAGGAATGCCGCTTAAAATTGGATATTTCCCCTTTGACCCAGACATTGCTCAGTAAAACGTCTGAATCAAGTTTTTCTTTTATGTAACCATTCAGATTGCTAACAGAAATTATTTCCACTATGATTCAGCGCCTTTCTTGACAATAGTTTTTCTATTTCACTGCCAGGTTTAGGCTCACTAAATAAGTATCCCTGCATTTCATAACATTTTTGTTGTTTAAAAAAGACCATTTGCTCTTCACATTCAATACCTTCAATAATCACATTAAGCTTAAGATTTTGGGCCATAACAATAATTGTAGCCACTATGGCCGCATCTTCAACATCTGCAAGCACGTTATATACAAATGACCTATCAATCTTAAGAGTAGTAAGCGGAAATTTTCGCAAATATCCCAGAGACGAATACCCTGTCCCGAAATCATCCATAGCTATTTGTATTCCCATTTCTCTTAGTTTCTTCATCATGACTAGACTGAACTCCACGTCCTGCATTGCCGTACTTTCAGTTATTTCAAGTTCCAGCCACTGGGGTTCCAGACCGGTTTCCTCCAGTATAGATGTTACCATATCCACAAGATTTTTTTGTCTGAACTGATGTGCCGACAAGTTTACAGATATCCTTACCGGCGGATAACCGGCTTCCTGCCATGCCTTGTTCTGAGCGCAGGCAGTTTTTAAGACCCATTCCCCAATTGGTATAATCAGTCCCGATTCTTCCGCAACATTAATAAATTCAATCGGCTGAACAACCCCTTTTTTGGGGGTGTTCCACCTGAGAAGGGCCTCAAGTCCAACAATCAATCCTTTTTGAACATTTATCTGCGGCTGGTAATATATCTGGAACTCCTCATTTTCCAAAGCTTTCCGCAAAGCCAACTCAATTTCCATACGCTGAATTTTTTTATAATTCATTTGCGGTGTATAGAACTGGTAATTGTCACCCTGTTCCTTAGCCCTGTACATCGCAGTATCCGCATTTTTGGTAAGTATTTCGGCATTATCACCGTCATTTGGGTAAAGCGCTATCCCTAAACTTACTGTAATCTGAAACTCATAACCATTAATGATCCAGTTTTTTTTGAGAGCATCAATAATTTTTTGGGCAGTGTTTACTATGTTTTCCTCTCTGTTAAAATCAGACAGTAAAATAGTAAATTCGTCACCACCAATTCTAGCCACAGTGTCATTTGGCCCGACACATGCTTTTAGCAGTTTGCCGACATTTTTCAGAAGCTGGTCACCCATTGTATGCCCCATCGTATCATTGACCAATTTAAACCGGTCTAAATCAAGAAACATTACAGCAAGCTTCTGCTTATTTATTTTAGCATTTGTTAATGCATAATCAATACGTTCATAAAACAGTATTCTGTTAGGGAGTCCTGTAAGAAAATCGTAATATGCCAGGTGATTTATAGTATCTTCTGCCTTTTTACGTTCCGTAATATCACGTATTATACCTAAGAGTACCTTTTCGTTCCCCAATACCGTTCCCTGCAAACTCACCTCAACAGATATAATTTCACCATCTTTATTTTTGTGCATTGTCTCGTAAAGCATGCCTTTTTTTTCCGCCTGGTCAATATGTTCGGCAAAATCAGTTTTTATAAGTTGCGCCCGTAGAACAGACATATTCATTGTCAACAATTGCTCCCTGGAATAACCGTAAGTCTTAACCGCAGCGGCGTTAGCTTCCAGAATTTTGCCGTCATAGCGAAAGATTATTATAATGTCACTTGCATGTTCAAACACCAGTTGATATCTCTTTAATACATCTTCAGCCTTTATACGTTCCGTAATATCTTCACCAAAACTTGATATCCCGATTATTTCGTCGGTTACATCCCTCAGCAGTGTAGTATTCCATGAAACCATCTTAAGTTCCCCCGTTTTTGTCTGAATTGGGGTTATTATATGCAAATCATTTTTGCCGGGATTATCTGAAAATAATCTGAAAAACGCTTCCTTTAAGGAGTCTCTGACATTTTCAGGAATAAGTACATCAAACGAACAGGTCCCAATAAGTTCATCACGCCACCACCCTGTAATTTCCAGCAAATAGTTGTTACAGAATGTGATTTGTCCATTCCTGTCCAAAGTAATATTTATTAACCTGATATTTTCCAGGACATTTCGAAAACGTCTTTCCGATTTTTTTAGCTTTTCTTCTGCCTGCTTACGCATTGTAATGTCCCGGGCTATCCCTTCAAATCCCACTAGCGAACCAGCAGCATCATACAATGGCACTGAATAGTGCTCAACCCACACTATATTCCCATTTTTTTTAAAAAAGCGCATTACAATAGGTTGCCTGTTCTCATTATACAAGCTTGGCAACTCTTTTAAATTTTTCAGGTCATCCGGATGGGTTATCATATAAAATATTTCCGGGTCTGCATAATGTTCTTCCGGAGTATAACCGGTAATATCTGTTACAGCAGGACTGACATATTCAAAATGACTGTCAGGGTTCATACGCCATCGATAAATAATATCCTTGGCGTTTTCTGCTATGCTTAGTAATCTTGCTTCACCAGAAGAAAATACAGCCCTCATTTTTTCAAAATATACCAGCAGAATGCCGGCAGCAGCAATAAACTGGAGAAACCCATCATTCAAGTATTCCCAAGATACGAACATAGAGGAAAAAACTTCAAAGGAGGAGATAAGCTTATATATCCCCCATAAAACAAATCCCCACCCGGCAAATAATTTCCCCGGGCCGGCCAAATCGCGGGATCGAATAAGCATCAAGCCTGTCCAGATATAATTCAGTCCAACGAATAAAAATGCAGGCAAATTCAAAATAGGCAACGGGATGCCTATGGTCAATCCTGCTGCTGTCCATACGCCGTTAACTAAAAAAACATATAAAAACCGCCTTGAAAACTGCTGCCCCAGAAATGAATATGTACCCCATAAAAACAGCAAACTACTAGCCACCATCGTAAACTGCAGTCCAACAACAAGCAACATCTCATTTATTTTAAAAGATTGTAAGATTTCTAAAATAAACCGCAGGGCATAAATTGTCCAACCGGTTGCCCATATCTTTATAAAAAGCTCCCGGTACTGGACAAATAAATACCAGTAAATCACAGTTAAGATTACTATGCTAAAAAATGTTGCAATAACAGAGGGTAGTATCCAATCCATAACATACCGCCCTTACAAAATATCATTATGTTCCTGTCGGGATAACATAGTGTATATTACTACAATAATTGACATAATTCCTTCAAAATGGTTAAAAAAAGAAAAGAGAGCCTCTTAAAAAGTGCCCTCCCTAAATTAAGTCTAATATTTAAATCCGGCGTACCTTAACAACCTCCTGAGCAACTGCCGCAACCACTGGCATCTTTATCAAAAACAGTAAAACCCTTGCCCCTGGAATTATCAATCCAATCTATAACGAGGTTGCTGTACATGTTACTATACTCCTTACTGATGACAACTTTAAAGCCGTCATATTCAAATATTTCGTCATCGTCTTTAGCTGACTTTTCCAAAGCCAGACCAAAACTGGGACCTCCTCAACCTATTCCTGATAAAGCGACTCTTACCATTTTAGAATCGTTTGCACTAAGCGCTTTTTTCATTTGCTCCTGGGCAGTATCTGTACAAGTAATCATTTTAATCGCTCCCTTCTTAAAATTCATTTTATTCAATATATCAGCTAAACATTATACCCTATGAGGGTATTATATAAAATTGTTCGCAAAAATGCAAGCCCTGAGATTAATCATACAACATAATTTTAATTAACGGAAGGATATTTTAAATAAATTGTTGAATAATAGATTAACTAAGCATTTTGTACGCTGTGGCCCAAATTACATGAAATAGTCTGGAGGTGTAAATTCCTGTGCTAAAAAAGATGTTGGCCAGTATTGGTATTGGTGCAGCTGCTATCGACCTTGAAATACTTACCCCCCAGGTAGAACCTGGTCAGACACTCAAAGGTACAGTTAAAATTTCAGGTGGAACCATTGAACAAGAGGTTCAAAAAATCGAAATTAGCCTTCTCCTGAAATCAACCTATTACGATAATATGCAATCAAGAATTTTAAACAAAGTGGTATCATCAGTTATAATTGCCGAAAAAACTGTGATTAAACCTGGTTACGAAAAAATCATGCCTGTTAGTTTTGAAATTCCTTTTGCTAAAAATATGCCAATTTCCAGAGGCAGGACAAGATATTTTCTCCAGACAAACGCATATATTCGTAATGCTGTTGACCCTGTTGACCACGATGATATATTAGTGGTTCCTAACAAATATTTCAAAATGTTGTTTGATGCCCTGGCACATCTAGGCTTTCATGAAAAAAACAATTCTGGGGACTTTGACGGTTTTTTGCAAGAATTCTATTATACTCCAACTACCTTCTTTGCCCAGGACATCAAGGAAATCAAGGTATCTGCAAAAGTCAAAAAATCTGAAATGAACATAACAATTAAACTGGATAAGATACACCATAGCTTAATTGACAGTTTGGCAGATGATATTGACCCTAATGAAACAATTATTCGATTTACCTTAATTTTTGATGAAATGGAAAACTCTCAAATAACAGCTGATTATTTGAAGAAATTGTTTGAAAAAGAATGTCGGAAAATAACTTAAAAAATGAGTTTAATTAAGGGGCTGGCCCATGTGCTTATGGGACAGCCCCTGATTAATTCCCGAATTTATTTTACACGTTCAGCCGCGGCATTTTTCCCTGCTATCCGACCAAAAATTAGCGAGTCAGTAATTGAAGTTCCGCTGTTGTATTCTTCCCCCTGCATACCTGCCGCGTTCCTGCCGGCTGCATAAAGTCCAGGTATTGGGTTCCCTTTAACATCGAGGACTCTGGATTCCAAATCAGTTTCAAGACCGCCTAAAGTGATAAACCCTGAGTGGAGGTCTATATTTGCACCTACACTAAGGTCAGCAGCATAATAAGGGCCTGAATCCAGCGAAGTCAAATATTTTGCCCCTTTATGATAAGCATCTTCTCCTGTTGAAACACCTTGGTTATAAAGGGTTATAGTATTCTCAAGAACGTCAGGATTTATGTTCAGCTTCTCAGCTAACTCACGGATTGTAGGTGCCTCAGCACACATTGTCATATCACCCGCTAATACTACAGGTGAAATGCCTGCTGCTTCAGCAATCTTGAGAACTATTTCATTTTCACATAGCCTGTCAAGCTCTTTCTTGGCTTCCGCATAAACCTTGCTGTCCATAATCAGGTACCCTACACCGTCTTGCTTCCTAATAATGTTAGAACCAATATAAGAACCATATTGACTCTCATCAATAAATCGCACACCAATTCTATTAACCATAATTCCTTTGCATTTAGTACCCGGAGGGTAAACAAACATCCAATCAGCACAGTTGTCCATCCCCCTTACATCTGCGCCAATAGCCTGGGCCATTGTAATGCCCGTGCCAAGGTCAAATTCCGTCCCGGTATATTTGGTTGTTTTAACATATGGATAAGCATACTTGGCAATCATTTCCTTATTCGCCTGAAAACCACCGGCGCACAAAATAACAGCTTTCCTTGCCCGTACAAATTTCTCTGCTTCCTCAATATTTGCTTTTAAACCCACAACCCGGTCACTCTCAACTATCAGGTCGGCAGCCTCAGCCTGGTAAATTATGGTGGCACCAGCCGCTTCCGCCGCATTCTTCAGGGCTTCGAAAAGTACATTACCCGTTGGTCCGGGACCTTGTGCCTGATGAGAACGCGGAACAGCATTAGCGAAGGTGTTATATGGATAATTGTCTTCATTTCCTGAATAATAGAGACCACTATCTTCCCAACATATAATCACCTTATCTGAACAATGTACCGCCTTAAAAGGAACACCAATACTAACTAACCAGTCATAAGTTTCAACACTCTTCTCGCAGATTAATTTAATCTTCTCCTGGTTTGCACTGGCCCCCATAGCAGCCGACAGGTATTTCTGCATATTCTCGACGGTATCTTCAAACCCGCATGCCTTTTGAAGCGCGGTCCCCCCTCCAAGATAAACCGCTCCCCCGCACAGCGTAGTTGAGCCGCCAGCCGTCTGAGCAATTTCCAGAACCACTACCTTATCTCCTGCTTTAGCAGCCTCAATGGCTGCAGACATCCCAGCCCCACCGGCTCCAACAATGACAACATCAGCCTCAATATCCCATTTGCCCGTTACATTTATGTTTTTCATTACTCAGGCCTCCTTAATTTTTTTACTATTAGCCATAATATCATTTGCCAAATCTTTTATAAAACCATCACACATGCCAGGAAGCATTTTCGCTAGCTGACCGTTTACTAAAGTACCAATCATACCTGTGCAGTTTATAAACAGTTTAAATGTCATATGAGTTTCCTGCGGACCGTTCTCCTTGATGTTGACACTGCCTTTTCCGGATACCGGCAGTCCCTCAGCCTCTAATGTAAAGGCAACCTTTGTTTCGTCCACCCATTCGGTAATCACGACACGCATAGGAACAGTTTTATTAATTGGACCTACATGCCCGGTTACATACCAAACAGATTCCTTGTCAGATATAGTATCATGTTTCTCATAACCGGGCATGTCATGAGCCCAGTTATTATAATCAGCTATAAAAGGCCATACCTCCTTAATCGGCAATGGAACAAGAGTCTCACGCTTTATTTCAGGCATATCTAATCCCCCTTAATGATCTACACCGATGACATCCAATCCTAAGCTAGGACAATAAACCCAACCCCCCTTTTGCAGTACTGGTTTTTTTCTTAGCTGAACATAAATAATATGCAATTATCGTGCCAAAACTTAACATTTTACAAAATTCAATACGTTGTTTATCTGACAATACATTTAACGGTATAATTTAAATGCCTATAAAACAAGTCAAGCGTAAGTCCTGTAAAGCTTTGTAATACGTTGTAAGGCTTTGTAATGCGATGTAATGTTGTCATCTGCCCAAAAAAAAACACTGGTTTATACACCAGTGTTTTTTGGGGGTTAGATTATAATTGTCATCCGGAGTTATCGTTTATCCACATTAAGGCATTCATTGGCCTTTTTATTAAGCAGCAGAACATTGCAATTCCCGCTGGGCACGAATTTACCATCATTGAGCTCGATCCCATATTTTTTTAGCTTACTATAAAGTGTGGGCCGCGAAATCCCCAAGTCCTTGGCGGCTTGGCTGAGGTTGCCGTCATTGCGTTTCAGGGATTCCAAGATGATTCCCTTTCCTGGATTTTTTTTCTTTCGCCTTATAATAATATCATCACCAGACAGTTCTTCAGGCCTTGCCGGATTAATATAAGACTGGATTTGAGATACTGATAAAATCTCTTCCGGCATACAGTCCAAGGTTAAAGTATCTCCAGATGCTGTATGTATAGCCCTTTCGATAACATTTTCCAGTTCTCTGATATTCCCAGGCCAATAGTACCTTTGCAGTGCCTCAAGTGTTTCTGGGTGCAGCACATTGATATGCAGCCCCAGCCGTTCGGTAATTTTTTCCATGAAAAACCTGGTCAAAGTCACGATATCGTCTTTACGGCTTCTTAAAGGTACCATATTAATAATTAAGACATTTAGGCGATAATAGAGGTCCTTCCTGAAACAACCCTTCTCCACCTCTTTATGCAGATCTTTATTAGTGGCAGCAATCACCTTAACATCAATCGGGATAACCTGAGTACCGCCAATCCTGGTTACAACCTTTTCCTGAAGGACACGCAGCAGGCTGGCCTGAAGCTCTATAGGCATCTCTCCTATCTCGTCCAGGAACAGGGTCCCTCCCTCTGCAAGTTCAAATTTGCCTGGGTTGCCCCCGCGTTTAGCACCGGTAAAAGCGCCATCGCTATACCCAAACATTTCACTCGCAATCAGCTCACGCGGAATAGCGCCGCAATTAATGGCAATAAACGGTCCTTTGGACCTTTTGCTGGCATTGTGGATAGCTTGGGCAAAAACCTCCTTGCCGGTACCACTCTCCCCAAGCAATAGAACATTAGAAGAACTTTTAGCGGCTCGTTTGGCCAGTTCTACAGTCTTTAAATAAGAAGCGTTTTGACCAATGAGGTCGTCAAAGACAAACCTGGCCCTGGCCCCCACCATTTGCTGGATCAGCTGTTTTACAGCCCTTATTTCCCTGATAATAGCAACCAGACCTACTATCTTATGTTGGGGATTACGGATTGGGCGGCAGCTAATGGTACAGTGAGTTTTCCTTCTTCCATTCTCTGCCTGATATTCCTCATCATTAACTATATCACCTGACTGCAGTGACCGAGAAATAGGGTTTTGGCAACCCAACAGCTCATTAATAGAGGAATGGCGCACAGTATCAACATTTACTTTTAGCAATGCGGCAGCAGCAGCATTAATTTTGGTGATACGGGCTTTTTCATCAACAGCTATAAGGCCTTCGGAAATCGAATCCACTATAGTATTTTGATACTGATTGGCAATATTAATCTTTAGCTGGCCTTCAATGGCATTAACAGCCGCCACCACCATGCCTAAGGTGTGTGAATGAACCTTCTCAAAAGTCCCATTCATAGTAAGAGTACCGACTATTTCCCCAGAATGGCCGTAAATCGGTGCAGACGAACATGTCCAGGAATGGAGAGCCTTTATGTAGTGCTCAGTGGCAAAAACCTGAATGGGACGGCCAAGCCTAAGCGCCAGCCCGGTTGCATTGGCCCCTACTATTTCTTCTTTTAAACTGTAACCGGTAAACAGGCCGTTTTTGCCCATTAAGGTTACTCCCTCATCAACTATCCGTTCAATAATAACTCCGTCCTGGTCACTCATTGATACGACAAAACCTGACCCTGCCACAAATGAGAGCAGGTTGTTCATTATGGGTAAAGAAATTTCAAGAAGCTCCCGCTTTGCCTCACGGCGATGTTCAAGCTCTCTGGAACTAACTTCGGGAACAATGCTGCTAACAGGGTCAATATCCGTAGCCCGGCTGCGGCGCCAGGAGTCTTCGATTTCCCTGCGTACCCAGTTATTGTTGACAATCCCCTTATTAACAAAATCTGTCCAGGCTGTTAACAGTTGTTCCTTTCGATCATGAACCGGCACTTTTCCACTCCCTTTCGAGTTTTTGTCCAGCTAATCACTTTAAACTTTGTGCTGCAAATAACAAAACCGGTCAACTTGACCGGCATAAAAATTTAAGTTTATTTATGTTTTTATACACAAATATTTTTTTCATGAAAGTTTCATTCCTTAAAGAAGGGGTTTTTTTAAACATATCATTAAATTAGATGTTTGGCAAGAAAAAAAAATGTTACATTATGACATTGAGCCAAAAAAAGAGACTAACTCATAAGTTATGAGTTAATCCCTTTAAATTATATATTAATTAACTTGTACTACTATGCCAATCCATTTTGCATTTCACATGCCATTATAGTTTGCTTACAGAGAACAACCGTAGTAACAGATCCTACACCGCCAGGTACGGGAGTGATTTTCTGAACAATTGGCTCAACTTGTTCATGATCAACATCACCACAGTATTTTCCAGGGTTATCAGGGTCTTCATTAATACCAACATCAATAACTACCTGACCAGGTTTTACAAAGTCAGCCTTAACCATCTTAGCACGACCAACAGCAGCAATCAGAACATCGGCTTCTGCGCAAACTGCGGGAAGATTCTCAGTGCGGGAATGGCAGATAGTAACAGTGGCATGTTCTCTGAGCAGAAGCATGGCCACAGGTTTTCCAACAACCAGTGAGCGGCCCAGCACAACTGCTTTCTTGCCTTTTAAGGGTATATCATAGAATTTCAGAATATCCATACAAGCAGTCGGGGTACATGGCGGGAACCCTGTCAGGTCATCGGCAAACACCTTAGCAGCACTTCCCAGAGTCATGCAGTCAACATCTTTTTCAACCGGAATCAATGACCTGATTTTGCGCTCATCGAGGTGCTTGGGCAGTGGAGCAAACATCAGGATACCGTTAATTTCCTTATTGGCCCCAACATCAATAACAGCTTTTTCAAATGCTTCCTGAGTAATGTCACCAGGATACTCAAATACTTCATAAGCCATGCCAATAGCTTCACAAGTTTTCTTGGCACCACCTTCATAATAAAGGTCATCCGGGCGGGCGCCGACCCTGACGATACCTAATTTAGGCATAATTCCTTTTGCTTTCAGTTCCTCAACCTTTTTGCTGAGTTCCGCCTTCATGGCATCAGCAACAGCTTTTCCGGCTAATCTTTCAGCCATCATTCTACCTCCTTATTATTGAATATTATAAGCTTTTTGCTCGGAATATCTCTATTAAGCAAGCTTTTTGGTCACAAGTGCCAGTGTATCATCAGCAAGCTTGGTGCCTTCAGCAAGCAATCTGTCCATTTCCTCTTTAGTAGCCTTATTAAACTCTTCATCCTTAATGGAGTTAATGTTAATGATAACATTCATACTGGCGGCAATGAGAGCAGCCTTCATGAAAACAACCCCACAGGCAACATCTGAGATAGCAATCATAGTACCAATTTCACCCATTCTGGCATGAAGTTTAATGCCTTCAAAAACACCCCTCATAATATCCATAGGAACCGAACAAGCTACTTTGCAGCAGTTCTCCAGGGTTTCATCCCTTTTCTGAGCCAGTTCCGGTGTATCTTTCGGCAGTCCATAAGCCTTTGATAGGGGCTCAAATACCTCAGCATCTTTGTCTACCAGGGCCTCCAGGTCAGCTATTACCTTATTGCCCTTCTCGATTAATTCTTTAACTTCATCTTCAACATCTGCATACTTTTTCTTGCCAACTGTGAGGTTCCCAACCATGTTGGAAAGAGCCATTCCCACAACTCCGCCAAATGCTGCCGCTCCACCGCCACCCGGTACAGGAGCCTTTGATGCCAGAACATCAATAAAATCCTTGCAAGATTTGTCTAACATTGACATAATTAATTACCTCCCTGTTATATTAATATTTTATTATTTTTGTCAAATGAATTTATTATTTCTTTAAGATAGGAATCATGATTAGAATATCCAGCGGTTGTGATGTTATTCACTAGTATGTAGGCAGGACCAGCCACCAGTATACACCCAGTGGCTGTCCTTTTATATTTTATTACTATAGGTGTCTATATTGTTATTTCTTAAGGAGTTCACAGATGCTTGTAGCCGACACACGACCTGCTCCCATTGCCTTAATAACTGTTGCGGCACCGGTAACCACATCTCCGCCTGCATATACCTTTGGTTTGGAAGTAGCCCCAGTCTCTTCACTGGCAACAATGTTCCCCTTCCTGTTGGTATCCAAGCCCTTTGTAGTCCTTGGAACCAATGGGTTTGGCCCTTGTCCGATAGCAACAACAACAGTGTCTATGGGCATATGATAGTCTGAACCTTCTATGGCAACAGGCTTTCTGCGTCCTGACTCATCAGGCTCACCAAGCTTATATTTGAGACATGTCATGCCTGTTACCCAGTTCTGGTCATTACCTATAATCTCAGTTGGGCTGTTGAGGATATCAAAGATAACCCCTTCCTCCTCGGCATGGTGAACTTCCTCAATCCTTGCCGGCAGTTCTTCCATGGAACGGCGGTATACAATGTGAACCTCTTCAGCACCAAGACGCAGAGCAGTCCTGGCACAGTCCATAGCAACATTACCACCACCAAGAACAGCAACCTTCTTGCCTACCTTAATAGGAGTATCATACTCGGGGAACAGGTAAGCCTTCATAAGATTGGTCCTGGTAAGGAATTCATTGGCTGAATAAACACCATTTAAATTTTCCCCTGGAATGCCAAGGAAATACGGAAGTCCGGCACCTGTCCCAATAAACACAGCATCAAAACCTTCATCTTCGAGAAGCTCATCAACAGTGTCAATCGCGCCAATAACTGCATCAACTTCGATTTTTACACCTATTTTTTTAAGGTTGTTAATTTCTGATTGTACAATAGCCTTAGGAAGACGGAATTCAGGAATACCATACATAAGAACACCGCCGGGCACGTGAAGCGCCTCAAAAATAGTAACTTCATGTCCTGCCTGGGCACAGTCTGCCGCAACAGTCAGTCCGGCAGGACCTGATCCTACAACAGCAACCTTTTTGCCAGTCGGAGGAGCACACTCAACAGGCTTAACGCCCTGTGCCATTTCCCAGTCAGCAACAAATCTCTCTAAACGACCAACACCTACAGGATCACCTTTTTTAGCACGGACACAGAATTTCTCGCACTGGGCTTCCTGTGGGCAAACCCGTCCACAAACAGCCGGCAAAGCATTCTTTTCTTTAATGATTGCTATAGCACTGGCAATATCATTTTCTTGAATTTTTTGGATAAACTGTGGTATGGGCACCTGAACCGGACAGCCCTCACGGCACGGTTCCTTTTTGCATCCCAGACAGCGGTTAGCTTCATCTATTGCCTGTTCCAGAGTATAACCCAAAGCTACCTCATCAAAATTCTTTGCCCTTACCTTAGGGTCCTGACATGGCATTTCATTTTTATTAGGACTATTATTTACTGACATCCACAGCAACCTCCTTTACAACTTGCTGCTTCTACGGCGCGCTGCTCCTCATCCTTGAAAATCTGAGCACGGCGAATTTGTTCATTAAAATCTACCAGGTGCCCATCAAACTCAGGGCCGTCCACACAGGCAAACTTGGTCTCATCACCAACAGTTACCCGGCACGCTCCACACATACCGGTACCATCAACCATAATGGAGTTCAAGCTGACAAATGTCTTTATACCAAGCGGCTTGGTCACTTCAGAACATACTTTCATTGCAGGAATTGGGCCTATTGCAATAACATAATCAACCTGGCCTTTTTCCTCAATAACCTTCTTCAGAATGTCGGATACAAATCCTTTTTGTCCTGCTGACCCGTCATCAGTACAGATATGAAACTCATCACATTGTGCTTTAAATTCATCGGTCCAGAACAACAGTTCTTTATTTCTAGCACCTGCAATTCCGATTACTTCATTGCCGGCTTGTTTAAGAGCCCTGGTAATGGGAAAAACCGGTGCAATACCCACGCCAGCACCAATACATACCACACGACCGTACTTTTCTATGTCTGACGACCGTCCAAGCGGACCAACAAAGTCCAGAAGATTGTCCCCCGCTTCCATTTTACCTAACTGCTGTGTTGTTTTGCCTACCTCTGCAAAAATAAGGGTAATACTACCTTTTTCTCTGTTAAAATCAGCGATAGTCAGCGGAATTCTCTCTCCTTTTTCATCAATCCGAAGAATGATAAATTGTCCCGCTTGACATTTCTTAGCAACTTTTGGGGCTTCGATTTCAAACAGTTTCAGAGTCGGTGACAAAACTTCTTTTTTAAGAATCTTGTACATGAAAACTTACTCCCTCCCTTTTTCAAAAAAACTTTTCATAATTTTTAGTAGATTCGGCAAATAATCGTTGATTCCTGCTATTGATGCCAAGTTTTTCCCAAAATAACACCTGTTCTACTACCTATATATATTATTACAAACAGGCTTGTATCACAATATGTTTATAATATTTTTTTCACAAACTCCGGATAATTGCCCAAAAGTTGCTAAAAAAAAGAAGCCGCCTGCCGGCAACTATACTTAACTAATTATTATGACCTTATACCGAGACTGCTCCACACATAATAATCTACCATGCCAGTAACGGGCATTCTGCACTCCTTTTGAAGCCTCGTTATCGCTGCCACTGTTTCACGCCCATAACGCCCATTGATACGCCCGCGAAAATACCCGAGCTCTTTTAGCCGATGCTGCAGTAGTTGAACAAGTCTCCCTTTTTCCCCCGGCCTTATGATTTGACCGGGCATAATTCCAACATTACCTGTAATGCCGGTTAAACCACTTATTTGGGAACCTAAACCACCCTGCATTCCGGGTGCCCCTTCTCCTGTAAATCCAGAGGCACTAATTCCCGGATAAAATTCAACAGGAAGTTCAATTACCTGTTCCGGATAAATAACATCAGGGTCCTGAATGCTAGGATTTACTCTGACAATTTCCTCAAAAGGGATGCCAAACTGTTTGGCAATACTGTACATACTGTCACCCTTTTTAACAGTATACTTCATCTTTCAACCTCCATACTCCGGTTTCAAGCGGCAGTTTTAACCTAATATCTAACGTCAATATCAGCTTATGTTTGATAACAGTCAATGGTTACAGGCGGCTTGTCATTTTTATTACCATTTTCGTCTGCATGTACAATTTTAAAAGCTGTGACGAGCCAGTCTCATCCCATTCAACGTAACCAGAACTGATGCCCCTGTATCAGCAAATACCGCCATCCATAGGTTAGATATCCCGGCAAATGTCAGTACCAAAAATATTATCTTCAAAGCAATTGCTAAAAACACATTTTGTAGAATAACAGCCCTTGTCCGGCGACCAAGTTTTATTACAGCAGGAATAAGCAGCAGTTCATCATTCATTAGGGCAATATCCGCTGTTTCCAATGCCGTATCGGAACCTGCAGCTCCCATGGCAATACCTACATCGGCAACTGCCAAGGCGGGGGCATCATTCACCCCATCGCCTACCATAACTGTGTCTCCTTCCCAGGTAAGGGTCTCAATCTCTTTAACCTTATCTTCAGGAAGCAAATTAGCCCTGTATTCCCTAATTCCAAGTCTTCCTGCAATATTAGCCGCAGTTGCCTCATTATCACCGCTGAGCATAACAATCTTCTCTATACCAATCTGTTTTAACTGTTTAATTGCTTTTCCCGCAAAAGCCCTGGGGACATCCTCAATCCCCAGGATGCCCAGCACCCTCTTTGAAGTTGTAACATATACTATTGATTTGCCTGCTTTTTCAAGCTCGGCTTCTATTTGTTTAACATCTCCGATTGAAATACCAAGTCCATTAATAAACCATTTATTGCCAACATAAAGCTCTTTCCCTTCCACTCTGCAAACTGCTCCTTTCCCAGGAAAGGCTCGGAAGGAATCAGAATCCGGCAATATAATCTTTCTCTTAGAGACCTCAGCCATTACCGCCATGGCCAGGGGATGTTCGGAAAACCGTTCAACAGCACCCGCAGCCTGTAAAAGCTGTTCACTGCCAATGCCGCCGAAAGGGAAAATGTCTGTTAAACTCATTATGCCGGTTGTAACTGTCCCGGTTTTATCAAAAGCAATATTTTTTGCTTTTCCCAGAGCTTCAAGATATGCACCGCCCTTAATTAAAACACCATTTCTTGCAGCATTGCCGATAGCTGATACTATTGATACCGGAGTAGATATAACCAGTGCACAGGGACATGAAATAACCAGGAGGACCAAGGCTTTATAAAACCATTCCGCAAAAGGCCGGCCCAGCAAAACCACAGGTACAGCCACAACAAATACCGCACCTATAATTACCAAAGGCGTATAATACTTGGCAAAAATATCAACATACTGCTGGGTTGGAGCCTTTTTTGCCTGAGCTTCTTCAACCATCCGGGTCATCTTTTTCAGGGTACTGTCTGCTGCAAGATGAGTACATTTAATATAAAGACTGCCGTCTTGATTCAGAGTGCCGGCAAAAACCTCATCCCCTGCCGTTTTTTCAAGCGGTTTTGATTCACCCGTTATTGAAGCCTGATTTACCCAGGATCGTCCTTTGCTTATAAAACCGTCTACCGGTATGCTCTCCCCAGGCTTTACCAGTACAGTGTTCCCAATGCCAACTGTATCAACTGGCACCATGGACTCACTGCCATCAATGGCTATAACCCTTGCTTCCTTAGGAGACAACTGCATCATTTTTTTAATAGAATTTCTTGTTTTATCCATAGTATGTGCCTGCAGCAAGTTACCCACACTGAACAGGAAGACAACCGTAGCCCCCTCAGACCATTGTCCCAAAAAAACAGCTCCTACAGACGAAATGCTCATCAGTACATTCATATCCAGGATAAGATTTTGCAGCGAGTTTAATGCGGATTTATATACATAATACCCACCCGCAGCCATAGCTGCAGCAAACAAATATATATGAAAATTGCCGGCCCAACCTATCCAACTTATAATTAATCCGGCTCCCAGCATCACACCAGAAACTACAGCTAAAATCATTCTTGTCCGGAGTTTTCCGGCAGTTTTGAGAACAGCCTGTGACTCACCCTGCACTCTGGCATCATAGCCATTGACATTAATAAGCCTAATAATATCCTCAACAGATGTATTTTGATGTATCGCCTTTATCAAACCTGCTCCAAAATTGAGCTGAACCTCAGCTACTCCGGGAAGCTGTTCAATTTTTCTCACCAGCTTCTCGGCACAGTCCAGTCAATCTATTCCTGATAATTCTATTACAGAATTAATTTCCCCGGATTTGACGGTTGAAATATAGCCGTTTCTCATAACTTCCCCTCCCGATTAGTCATGTCTTACGTGGTCCAGGCATTGATTAAACATTTCAACAATATGGGCATCATCAAGTGAGTAATAAACTATTTTCCCCTGCCGACGAAATTTAACCAGCCTGCGGCTGCGCAGCGCCCTTAACTGGTGAGAAACTGCAGACAGACTCATGCCTAGAAGTTGAGCCAGGTCACAGACACATAATTCTTCCTGTGACAAATATCGGATAATTTTTACCCTATTAGGGTCACCCAGCGCCTTAAATATATCAGCAATACTCCTGGTTACTTCTTCGTCCAGAGTTTGTTTCCTGACTCGGTCTACTGCATCATGGTTAATACAAACAACATCACACTTGTCAAACTCCATCTTCATTTTTGCCCCCTGAAATATTATAGTTTATCACTTGAACAATTGTTCAAGTGATATGGCATAATTGTAACCGCTTTTTCTTTATTTGTAAATACAAAAAAAAAAGACTCAGTTCAATTTAACTGAATCTAGCTTTTACCTTTTCATATACGATTTATTAAATGTACAGGTTATTACATATACAGGTTATTTCATATATAATCAGGATCCATCCTGATATCAATACCGTTTTTTAAATTATTTATGGCAGCAGAGATGCTCTCAAAACACATCCTCCTGATAAACGGATGCTGCTCAGCCGGGACGGAATCCAGTGTAATCAGGCAAACAACTACTTCCCTGGCTAGATTCTTTTTGCCTGCCCTTCGCAGAAAATCAATTGTCATCATAAGGCGGTTCTTGATAACAGGAAGCAATGGCTTAATCACCCTGTTAATAAGCTGATTTTCCAGTTTCAAAACTTTTCTGGCATATGTATTACTAATTCTGTCAGTAATTGCGATGATTTCTTCTGCTGTATCATAAACTTCAGGTGTTTCTTCATACCAAACCGCAAATTCCTGTTCTTCAAACAACAAATCCAAACGGTCATAACAATCTTGAATCTGTTTTTCTGTCTCAGGAACAAAATCTATATATCCAGGAGCATATTCTTCGGGATAAATATCATTTTCCATACACCGGCGCCAAAAAGCAAACTCCATGGGTATCGGATAATTCCCCGAAAGATTTTTCTTTAAAGCCCCCCTGATTAACAACATACAATATTCATAATCATTTCTTAAAATAACGGCACTGCTGGATATTTCCCGAATCATGCTTTCAAAATCCCTTTTGGTTAGAACCGGAATCCCAAAACAGTCCTTAATACCAGTATCTGTATTCAACAATAAATTAAAAGCCACTATTCTGTTCTTACGGTTAGGCATCTTCCATGCAAGCCAAACAGCTCTGTTGCCCTGTCCGTCTACCGAACTAACAACCGCATCATATAAATCTCCATATGGTTTTTCCCATTTTCTGCGGGACGGCTTGCGCCTTCCGTTAACATTGCACTCAGAGAGAACATTCATAGCCAGGTTGCTTATATATTTATCATTACATGATGCCAGTTCATTGAGCACAGTAACTTTCCTCGCCCTGAGATTCTTGCCCAGTAAGCTCACAGCCGAAGAAGCAATGCCGAATTCATACGCATATGCCAGGATGCCAAGCATTTCAGCAGCAGCATCGGTATTATCTTCAGCAAGCTGGTTCATTATTTCCTCCTGACCCTGATCATCAAAACCGCCAAACTCCTGTAAAAAAAGCAGCTTATCACCAAGGTCTCCCCTGATAAGACCTATCAGGTTATCAGTTGCAAACTCAGCCATTTCAGCCAGTTCATCAAGATCAAAAAGTGTTGCAATAACCTCTTCTTCCATCCCAATGTCAACAAGGAAAGATAAAAAAAGGATTTTAATGTCCTTGCTTACCACCCGGGACCTGGTAATTGCCATTATTTCATTTAATACAAATTGTTCTCCGGAATAAAATTCTCCAATTACAGACAATAAATTATTGACTTTTATAAACCTATATTGGTCTGTTTCATTGAGAACCATCTTCTTAATTCGTGAAACAGTAGAATGAAGCACCTGTTTGTCATCAACCCCAAACAAGTTCGGAAAACTCTCCGTTATATTTACCCTCTTATTAAAGGTCATCAATGTATCAAGATTATCATCTATAATCTTTTTATTGAGTAATCTGTAACTGACTGTTCCGTAATTTTTGTTTTTACAACCGCTGTACACCATTAAACCTCCAATAATAATACTATTTAAAACCTGCTTTATTTAAGACTTATGATGTTATTCGGCAAATTATCTTATTTACCTTTTACTGATTCATTAGTTTTTATATATTACTCTCAATACATTAAGATGCTACACTTGCCTATTCACTTAGCCAGCCATACTCCTTTATCGGATAAACTGTATTTCCATCTACTTTCATAATCACAGAGACATCACTTTTAATTAAAAAAGGGACATCCCACTTATGAGACACCCACACATGAATGCTATTATCTCAAGGCCTTAGTAAAACTGATACTTTTAATCCTGCTCATTCCAAGAAGTGCAACCCCGGCAGCATTATCCCCGCTAAGTTCACGTGAAGCGAAATAAACCTTAGCCCTTACCTCCCTGTGCTGCAAACGTTCCACCAGCCTATCCCTTATGTAACGATTAGCAGAAACTCCTCCAACAAATAATACATCCTTTAAGCCACTCTCCCATAACGCTTTTCTAATTATTTTTTCCATGGTATTGACAACACATTTCTCAACTGCCCTGGCAATTTCCACAGGGGAGACCCTGCTTTCTATCAGGCGCAGGGCCGCAGCTTCAGGTCCTGAAAAGCTGATAGCATAGCCGTTCACAGAAGAAGGAACCGATATTTCTCCTTTAGCCTTAGCAGCCAATACTTCAAGATGCGGTCCGGCCGGAAAGGGGAGTCCCAGCTTAACACCCACCCTGTCAATAAACTGTCCGGCATGAATATCATTTGTTCCGCCCATTACGGCAACTGAATAATATGGTTCATCAGGCCGGATACCATTTTTGACCCGCAGCAGTTCAGTGGTTCCTCCTGACAGGTGTACGGCCATAAACTCTCCGCTCTGAGGGCCTCCGGCGGACATAATGCCCGCCGCCAGGTGCCCTTCCTGATGTGAAACACCGGTAAAAGGGACATTCAGTATAGCTGCAATTGAATGTCCATAACTTTCAGCCACCTTGAAAACCGGCATGTAAGAACCTTTTACCGGTCTCGGGCAGATACTTGCCGCAACTCCTGCAAAAGTGGAATTATCTGAGAGAACTCGTTGAAAAAGTGACGGCAGATTATTTATGTGCTGAAACACAGCCTCATTTTGGGCTAATCCTCTTTCACCACTGCGAACATTAAGAATTCTTCTGACATCAGAAATTAAATTTCCCTCACCGTCAACAACAGCAAGGGAAGTCGTATAACAACTCGTGTCTATTCCCAGGAACAATTCCATACCATGCACCCCGAACTTAATCCTTCCTATAATCCTTTACTGGCTGAAGCCATGCGGTATTCCTTAAGGTTTTTGACAACTCTGCCCAGAATCCCGTTAATAAACTTGCCTGATTCCGCAGTACTAAATATTTTCCCCAGTTCTATGGCTTCATTGACAGCAACATTTGGCGGCACTTCAGAATAACATAATTCATAGATGGCCATCCTGAGAATATTCCGATCGGTACCTGCCATTCGATCCATATCCCAATCCTGGGCAATTTCATTAATAATCCGGTTAAGTACATCTACATGCTCAAAGACCCCCGAAACAATATCCCTGATAAACTGCACCTGTTTTTGGTCCAGCTTGTTCTCTATGATAACAAACTCAAGAGCATTATCTAATTTTGCCTGCCCAATATCCATCTGAAATAAAACCTGTAATGCCGCTTGCCGCGCTACCCTTCTGCTCATTAAATCCTCCGGAATTTTCTTGGTAGAATTAGTCTATCCCTGTTATCTCTTAAATATCCTGTCAACAAAGGCTCTCAGGTTATCCCCTTCATCAAGCTGATTGCCAAATATATATCCCAAAACAATCAGGACAACGACAAATAGGGTTTCAAGCACCCCATATGCAATAATCATCCATCCTAAAACGAGGCCAATCAACACACCTAGCAGTTTTCCCAGATTTTTGGCAATAAACTCCTGCAATGTTTGCCCTGACAAGGCAACCACTCCTTTCTAGTTTAACCTGCGGGCGCCCTGGCTGTTGTCTGAGGCTGATATGCTATTTACCAGTATTTTAACAGCCTGAACCTTAATCCCGGCAATCTCTTCAAGATAAGCCCCAACTTTTTGTTGAATTTCATCCGAAGTAGCAGGAATATTGGTCTCCGGCGTTATAGAAACATGCAGAAAAATACTTATTCCCTCCGGCATACAGGAAACCCTGGGTTTAACTTCCCTGACACCTTTTATTTGTGTGGTAACCCTGCGCACCATGTGTTCAAGGGCATCTACAGTGACCCTAACCTGCCCAAGCGCTGTTTCCTGCACCACTGCCTGGACAGGATGTTTTTGACAGGACAGTGCCACAAAGAACAGCCTAACACTGACTGCAAAATAAGCCAAGCCTATGATACCTATTAGTAGACGGCTATTAAAATGAACTAATGCCATTCGCACCCAATCCACAGGGATTGTCCAGCCTGCAGCAACCATCCCGGTCAATAACAGTATAAACATTACTCCAAGTGAATATAACGACAGCAGAATCCTGTCAGTAAACCTCAACAGGCTCAACTCCCTTCATTAAAACCATTTAAACCCCCTGATCAAAATTCAGGGGGTTGGTTTCATTTCACCCTATGGTCTTCTTCTTTGGGTTCAATAGTTGAGAATACCACTCCCTGGATATGGACATTTACCTCAACAACAGTGAGACCGGTCATACTCTCAATTGCTCTCTTAACAGTTTCCTGAATCTGAATAGCCACATCGGGAATCCTGATACCATACTCAACGATAATAAATATATCCACTGCAGCTTCTTTTTCGCCTACCTCAACCTTAACACCTTTTGACAAGTTTTTCCTGCCAAGAATTTCAGCAATTCCTCCAGCCAAACCACCGCTCATTCCAGCGACTCCATTAATCTCAGTGGCTGCCAGTCCGGCAATAATAGCAACTACCTCATCAGCTATACGAATACTCCCAAGTTCGGTGTCATGGCGTTCTGCAAAATCCTTATTTTCCATCAGGTTACCTCCTTTATCCATGGTAACTGCTTTCATATGCATATTATACCAGATTCACAGTTTTTTGCAAATTCCCTAATCTTCAAGCCTTCTCTGTATAAAGTTGGTATAAAATTCTCCACGCTGAAAAAATGCATTATCGAGAATACGCAGCTGGAACGGAATCGTAGTTCTTACTCCCTCAATAACATATTCCTGAAGAGCCCTTTTCATCTTAGCAATAGCCTCATTCCTATCATTTCCCCAAACCACTAATTTAGCAATCATAGAATCATAATAAGGCGGGATGTAATAGCCTGGATAAGCGGCGCTGTCAATCCTGACACCATTGCCTCCAGGTGCCAGATATTCCGTGATTTGCCCCGGTGAAGGCGTGAAATTTCTAGAGGGGTCTTCAGCATTAATCCGGCATTCGATAGCCCATCCATTAATACGGATATCTTCCTGGGTATATCCCAGCTTTTCACCGGCCGCTATCCTTATCTGTTCTTTAATAAGGTCTATTCCTGTTACCATTTCTGTAACCGGATGTTCAACTTGTATCCGGGTATTCATTTCAATAAAATAAAATTTGTTATGCTTATCCAATAGAAACTCTACTGTTCCTGCATTGTAGTAATTAACAGCCTTGGCAGCCCTAACCGCCATTTCACCCATTACCTCACGCAGTTCCGGAGTCATAGCCAATGAAGGCGCTTCCTCAAGAAGTTTCTGGTTGCGCCTCTGGATAGAACAATCCCGTTCTCCAAGATAGACTGTGTTTCCGTAATTATCGGCAATTATCTGAAACTCTATATGACGAGGTTCCTCAACATATTTCTCAATATACACCTCAGAATTGCCAAATGCGGCCTGAGCCTCCGTCTGGGCAGTCTGAATTGCCTGAACAAGGTCATTTTTTGACTGGGCAACCCGCATTCCTTTACCCCCACCGCCAGCTGAAGCCTTTATCATAACCGGGTAACCTATTTCTTTGGCTACCTTAATCGCTTCATCCATATCTGAAATAACACCTTCTGTGCCGGGCACGACAGGGATTCCGGCTTTTATCATAGTCTCCCTCGCCACTGCTTTGGCGCCCATGTTTTCCAGGGCCTGCGGGCTGGGTCCGATAAACTTTATTCCACTTTGTTCACATATCTCAGCAAAATCAGCATTCTCTGCCAGAAAGCCATAGCCGGGATGTATTGCATCCGCTCCGGAAACTTGAGCAGCACTTATAATATTGGCTTTATTCAGATAGCTGGAGCCTGACTGGGCAGGGCCGATACAATATGCCTCATCAGCAAACCTGACATGCAAAGAATCCCGGTCGGCTTCAGAATAAACAGCCACGGTAGCGATATCCATTTCCTTGCAGGCCCTTATGATTCTTAAAGCAATTTCCCCTCTGTTTGCTATAATTATTTTATTAAACATCCTACACCTCCATTATCAGGTACGTTTTGGGAACATGGCTCAACCGAGGAGAACCGGGCCCTAAACCTTCTCAATCAGAAAAAGTGTCTGTCCGTACTCAACTGGCTGGTTATTCTCTGCCAGAATCTCAACAATCCGGCCTGAAATCTCGGCCTCAATTTCGTTCATTAATTTCATCGCCTCAATAATACACACTGTCTGACCTACGGTTACCATCTGGCCTACTTCAACAAATGGAGCGGCCTCAGGAGACGGTGCCTGGTAAAATGTTCCTACCATCGGCGCAACCACAGGAATAAGATTATCCCTGAGCTGAGTGGCCTTTTCTACAGGTTGTTCAACTGCTGCTTCAATTGCCGCGGCTTTCCCATTCCCCCCTGAAGCTTCAGAGGCGGTGATAAATCCAGTTCCCGAAGCAGCCCCAGACTTTCTGATAGCAACCTTTACTCCGGCGCTTTCCAACTGGAGTTCACATATATCTGTTGCATCCAGCATTTTAATAAGTTCTTTGATTTCCGATAAGTTCATATTTTTTCCCTCCTTAGTAACTATAACTCCTGAATCTGCTTTAACCTTTATATTACTGTCCGGAAGACCGGCTTCTTCATCCCTGGGCTTTTCAATAACATCAGGTTCGATAACCGCATCTTCGGTATCCAGTCCCCGGTTCAGCCGCCATTCAAAAAATTTCCTGGCAACCGGGGGATACATAGCATATGACAATACATCTTCTTCAGACTCTGCCAAATCTTGTATTTCTGTTCTCATTTTATCCATAATCGGCTCAAGTAAATCAGCCGGGCGTCCTTTTATTAGTTTTACATCACTGTCTCCGAGAACCTGCTGAATAATTTCTTCCTTTATGGGAGCAGGGGGTTTTCCATACTGCCCCTGAACATAAGCGCGCACTTCACCGGGTACCAGCTTATAACGCTTGCCTGTAAGTACATTGAGTACAGCCTGGGTGCCTACTATTTGACTGGTCGGGGTAACCAGCGGCGGATAACCCATGTCTTCCCTGACTACCGGTATTTCTGCAAGCACCTCATGTATCCGGTGCAGGGCCTTTTGCTCCTCAAGCTGGGATACCAGGTTGGAAATCATGCCTCCAGGTACCTGGTGTTCGAAAACCCTCATATCGGTGAGCCTTGTAACCCCGCGCTCAAAGCCGTGTTTCTTTCTGAGGTCCTCAAAATACTTGGATACCTCAAACAAAGTATGGATATCCAGTCTGGTATCATGAGGAGACTCCTGAAGTATCCTGACAACGGTTTCCACCGGTGGCTGAGAAGCACCGAAGGCCAGAGGCAATGAAGCAGTATCAACTACATCAATACCCGCATCAGCCGCCTTCAGGTAAGCTCCCACAGCCAGCCCGCCAATATAGTGGCTGTGCAGCTGGATAGGCAAATCGAGGCATTTCTTGATAGTCTTAACCAAGTCATAGGCTACATGTGGTGATAGGAGTCCAGCCATATCCTTGATGCAGATGGAATCCGCACCCATGTCTGCCAGATTTTTTGCTGTTTCCAAATAATGCTCCGGAGTATGTACCGGGCTTATAGTATATACAACTGCAGCCTGCACATGGGCCCCCGCCTCTTTGGACATTTTAATTGGTACTTCCAAATTCCTGATATCATTTAGTGCATCGAAAATACGGATGATGTCAATCCCGTTCTCCACAGCTTTATGTACAAAAGCCTTAACCATATCATCTGGATAGTGTTGATATCCAACCAGCGATTGGCCCCGTAACAGCATTTGCAGCGGGGTTTTTTTAACCTCTTTTTTTATCTGCCTCAGCCTTTGCCAGGGGTCTTCATTTAAATAACGCATACAGACATCAAAAGTAGCCCCTCCCCATACCTCCAGAGAGTGGTAGCCTACCTGGTCCAATTTTTCGCATATAGGCAGCATATCTTCGGTTCTCATCCTTGTAGCCCAAAGACTTTGATGCGCATCTCTTAATGTGGTATCAGTAATTTCCACTTTATTTGGTTTTACCATTTTAATCCCTCCATCGCTTGTCTATATTATCACAAAACATTGTCTTTAAAAAGGCTTAGCTTCGCTAAGCGCTAAAATATACTATAAGGCGAAGCTTAGCCTTTTTTATGCAGATAAGATAAAATTTATACTTTCCATATATACCATGATAAACAACATAAAGCTCAGGTTGTGTTTTTACAACCTGAGACCATTAATTTTAATAGTAAGGCCTGCTTTTTATAATTATATGCCGTACCATACCATATTTCAATATGTTTTAAACAAGTATACAATATTACGAACATTATAAAACCGTACAATTTCTTATAATTTTGTAAAAACTGCAATATTTTCGGCATTAATGCCTGTAACCCTTGCAGAAATTGCCGTCAGCTTCTCCTTGTCAGGTTCCGTAAGTACAGGTGACTGTACTATTATAGTAACCGATTTTTCCTCAACAAAAACCACTGCATCCTTAAAACTTTCAGCTATAATAAGGTTCTCCAGTTTCATTTCAGTATCAATGGCTTGTGAAATAGATAGCAATCTCATTTGGGCCTCATTTCTAATCTCAGTTGATGAGTTGCCATTATTTACAATCTCCCTTAACAAATCTATCTGCTGGCTTCTGGTCCGGTCACGTTCCAGCCTGTACTCAACAAAAAAGGCTCCATTATATTCTCCACCTTTATCCTCAACTGCAGTATTCTCGCTAATGATATCCCCGGACGCCGCATCCTCGGTAATAATGTCCCCGGACGCATCTCCGGTAATGATATTTCTATCCGATTGATATTCTTTAATTTGGAACAAACCTACGGCAATCAGAAAAACCCCCAACATAAAAAGCCCCATCCATAACCCTTTTTTATTTACAAACAGCATATTCATTTAATCACCTGCCCTCCATCGGTAGGACCACTACCTTATATAATGGCACATCCAGGTAAACCTGAACTGCATTCATCAGGGCTGCTTTTATCTCCGGATTTGCTGCCCCTTCGGAAACTATAATTACACCCTTGACCTCAGGTTTAATTTCCTTTACAACCACCGGAGTCTCACTGCTGCTTTGCATTTCTTTAACCAGAACAATCTGACCGTCTTCATTTATCTCGGTTATAGTGCGGTTTGACCCCTTTTGATCTCGTTCCAAAGTATTTTTTTTATTTGTAGTCGTATTAACTGCATACTCCTTTTCAGTAGTAGATGCCAGATTTACGGTAACCCTGGTATCACCGGCTCCGTTAATCCGAACTAATGCCATTTCCAAACGCTGGGCCAGGAGATTTTCCAGGTTGGTAATACCTGTTGAAAGGCTTTCTTCCTGCATACTGCTTTCACCCACGTCTTTTTCCGAAGTAATCCCCAAACCTGAACGCTCATCAGAAGGCGCATTCGGGAGATTATTCCCTGCAGCAAAGGTATTTGCCAGGACAATCAAGAGAACACCTGCTCCCACCGCAAGCATCAGCATGTTTAATCTCCTGACGGCAAAAGGCATTTTTTCGGTTTCACTTTCATTATTGAGCAAATTCCTAATAAACTCCAAAAACTTATTCATCACAACACCTCCTAATTTTTTATTTCAATTTGTTCGGCTGATAAACCATAAAAATCAGCAACCATTTCCCTTAATCCCCTGCTGTTGTCAGGATTTCCCAACATCGGTTCTAGTAAATTCTCCGCTGCATCCTTCTCCGGCTCTATGTTTACATCTGCATCATCTATGTTTATATCTACTTCATCTACGTTTAGTCCATCTATCTTAACTTCTCCTTGCATTCCCCCACTTTCTTCGGCTTCACTTTTTTCTGCCGTTACATCTGTCCAGAGTATTATTTTATTTATTTTCCCAAAGTCAGGGGCTTCAGCATCTGCTACCATATCAACCTGCACATCAGCCACACTGACATCCCGGTAAAATCCGGATATGGATTTAACTTGTTTTTCCAGCTTCTCCTTATAGTCTGCGGCAACCCTGCTGTCCCTTGTCCGAGAAATTTCCCTGCCCTTGTTTATTAGAGTCTCGGTATCCCCATTTATCCCCTCTGGGACAGCACTGAATACCTCAAAATCAAAACCGGTATTAAATATCGCTAAAATTGGGTTCAAAACAGCAATTATAATAAACAGCCCAATAATAAGGTTGATATATCTTTTGATATCACTTCTTGGTAAAACGATTTCCAAGAAAGCAGTCATCAATATAATAATCAAAATACTTTTAACCATAATCCGTAATGTTTCCATTCAGCTATCACCTACCTTAGCATCAGACTCAAATCCCCTACCCCTACCAAAATAGCAATTACAAAAAAGAACATTATTCCAACCGCTGTTACAGAAGTAAATACAATTGTCAGGCTATTCCCCATGGCATTTAATGAATCAGCAATCAATTTGTCTCCTATTGGCTGGATAAGAGCTGCAGCTACTTTATAAATAAGCATCAATGCCAAAATTTTCAGCACTGGAAATGCACAAATAAAAAAAACGGCCAATATTCCGACTAATCCCACCGCATTTTTCAGCAGCAATGACGTTCCTACTACTGCTTCCAAGGCATCGGAAAAAAGCTTGCCCACCACCGGCACAAATACCCCGATGCCAAATTTTGCCGTCCTCATAGCAACACCATCAGCAACTGAACCTGCTATCCCCTGCACCATCATGAAACCCAGAAACACTGTAAAAAACAGGCCCAATAATCCAATGCTCCAGCTTTTCAATAAATCAGCCAGTTTGGAGACATCAACCCTAGTAGTAATTTTATCGGCGAGTACCAATATTACAGAAAAAAACACGAGTGGGAAAACCACGTTTTTTATCAAGGTACTGATAGTGCTCAGCACAACCAGTGTAAGGGGATGAAAGAGTGAAGCCGTGGTTATATTCCCCATTGCGGTTAGCAGTGTGATCAGCACCGGCAGCATTGCATGAATGAATGAGACCATGTCTTCAATGGCCTGTCGTCCTGTCTGAATAGCTATAGTAAACGAACTCAGGGCCAGGGACAGGATGGCGAGAAAGCACACTGACCAGGCCAGTTTTCCCACAGTTCCATTTTCAAATGCAGATTGTACATTCTGAAGAACAGCACAAAGCACGGAAAGTATCAACAACTGTCCCAGCAGCCTCGAATTTGCTACCATTTCTTTAAAGAGATACTTAAGCAATCCGGAAATGACATCTTCCACATTAAGCCCCAGTTCTCCGCGCACCAGCTTTGCCAGCATGTCCTTGAGGTCCAATTCGGGCATATATGTATTTATATTTTGGTTCAGTTCATTAAGATGTCTCTCTATTGTTTCCAAGTCCAGTGCAGTTATTTGTTCTTTTAATTCCGCTTCTGAACTACTCTCAACTATGCCTGCAGATAATGTTGTTTCACCCTGAGCCGCTAATGCCGCCGTGGTGTTTAAACACAGGAGAATAATTAGACTAAACAGGACCATTGGTATCAATCCACGGAAAGCGGATATATTCATCAGATGTCCAACTCCCTAAGCAATCTTTAGTAAAGCATCACTTACGGTATCAGTTTCAAAAGTGAATCAAATACAGCCACGATAACCGGAATAGCCAGGACAATTACAATTACCTTTGCCGCAAACTCTATCTTAGAAGCTATGGCCCCTTCTCCGGCATCCCTGCATATTTGTGCCCCAAATTCAGCTATATAAGCTACCCCTATTATTTTCATGATTGTTCCCATATACAGGATACTGACATTTGACTTCTGGGCAAGTTCCTTCATTAGAGTCACTACTGAATTGATTTTCCCCAGCATCATCGAAAAGATTACTACCCCAGTGACAACACTTAGCTGGATAGCCAATTCAGGCCGCTGTTGTTTTATAATAACTATAAGGATGGTTACCACCAGGCCCAGACCGACGATTTGTATAATTTCCAATAGCGATTCACCTCTTAATAAATTTGAAAAACAGAGCGCACTGTCTCAAACAACCCGGCAATCTTTGGAATAACCATTGCAAGGACTACTACAATACCAAGCAATAAGGTGGAAAAAGCAAATTCATCTCTCCCCGCTTGTTTTAGAACCGTATAAATTACTGTAATTACAATACTAATTCCGGCTAATTGAAAAATCAGGTCGGTATCCATTTTATAGACCTCCCTTAATATTTTTTGTATTTTATTTAATACAAAATTAAGACCAGCAACAAGCCGCCGAGAAACCCAAGGTATTTATAAATTATGGCATTTTTCTTTGCTGCAGCTTCAGCCTCAGCAACTGCCAGCTTTATTTGGCTTAGAGCTACTTTAAGGTGTTTGGCCTGATCTTCCCTGTCAGATGCCCCCAAGGAAACTCCAAACCTCTTTAGAATCTGCAAATCCTTCTGAGACAAAGCTGTTTTCACAGAAATTTTAGTAATTGCCCTTTCCCAGGCTTCCCCTGCGGTTAGGCCTTCCATCTTGCACAGCTCTCCCGCAGTACAGCGGAATAAGCCGGCAACCTCAGGACTGCAATTGACAGCCACCTGTTCCATGGCTTCCACAAGTGGGGTTGCCCCATACAAAATCTCTGTTTCTAAGAGCTGCAATCCTTGACCCAAATATATTAACTGCTGCGGCCGCTTCTCATATATTCCCGCCCACGTAAAACCCATACTTGCACAAGCACCAAGGGTTACGAAGGCACCAATGACCTTTATCATCCCATCTCACCTCAAATGTTTACAATAGTGACTTACCTGTCATACAGTCTATGATATCTTCTATTGTACCTACACCCCTTGACCTCCCAAGGATAATTAACCTCTCAAAAATACGCTGTTCTATGATATACCTGAGTACAGGCCTTTGGGAAATTTCTTCCCGACCGGAACCATGTGCTGTTGTCAACACCTTGATTCCTCCATTCAGCGCCTCTTCAAGGGCAGCAGCATCTTCCTGCCTGCCTATTTCATCAGCTGCAATAATCCGGGGGCCCATAGCCCGGATGAGCATCATCATCCCTTCAGCTTTAGGGCATCCGTCAAGGACATCAGTCCTATTTCCAATATCTTTTTGAGGTATACCATGATAACAGCCGGCAATCTCGGAACGCTCATCAACTACTCCAACAGGAACTCCCTTGAAATTTAATTTCGGTATCCCGCTGCTCACCTGCCTGACAATATCCCTTAGCAATGTGGTCTTCCCACACCGTGGTGGTGAAATTATCAGCGTATGGGAGAACTCACCGGAAACCGGGTCAACCAAATATGGCAGGACCGTATCGGCAGCCCCGGCAACTTCCCTGGCTACCCGGATATTTAGTCCGTTAATATATTTAATGGTTTTAACTTTGCCGCGGTCCACAACCACTTTGCCGGATATTCCTACCCGGTGACCGCCCCTGATAGTAATAAAACCGTTTTTTAACTCTTCTTCAAAAGCATATATTGAGGACCCACTGATAAGCTGGACCGTCCTTTTCATATCCTGATCAGTTACCATATAGGCAAATTCAGGGACAGTTGTCACCTGGCCCAGGGAGGTTACCATAACATCCTCCCTGGTAAGGCCAATGATTAGTGGTTTACCATAGCGCAGGCGGATTTCTTCGATTTGGTTAAGAATTTCCCCCGGCAACTCCACAATTATCTCCCTGATCTTGTTGGGCAGGGCAGGTAGTATGTCACGGGAAATCATACATACCATTGAATCCCCGTCCTTTAGGCAGTTCTTGCTTTGAACAGCAGTGCCGTCAGCCATACTTTGTCCCCCTTCCATATATAGTTATGGTTGAAGTACAAGTTTTATGATTAAAAATGGACATTAAAAAAACAGGCTTTCCGGCAAATTCCGCAAAGCCTGTCAACACTATGGCGTAAAGTATTATTTTATGGTTCGTTGCGTTTTTACGTAATAACGGTTATACTGTAATTACATATATCGATGGAGGTGTTTTTGTGCCTACTCCTAAGAAGGTTCTTAAATCTCATAGAGTATCAGTACAACGACGCAATTTAATTAGTCTGCCTAAAGAAATACGAGATAAGCTAAAAATTGCTGAAGGTGACGTGTTAGAAGTTAGAGTTGAAGGAAACAAGATTATCATGGAGCCTTATAAGCTTATACCCTCAAGTCAAGCATATTTTTGGACTGACAAAACTCAAAAAGATATGATAGAAGCAAAAAAAGATCTGGATTCTGGCAGGATTCGAGAATTTTCAAATGTTGATGAGTTTCTTAAGGGTTTAGACAATGACTAGGAAATTTCGTTCAACCCGAAAATTTGATAAACAATACAAATCATTAGATCCAAATACAATTAAGCAGGCAACTAAAACCATTGAATTATTCATCAAAGACCCTTCTCACCCGTCTTTGCGCTATAAAAAAGTTCAAGGAACCGATAATTTCTTTGAAATTAGTGTAAATATATCAGTTAGGATAATTGTTGAAGTTCTATCGGAAGGCAAGGACCAAATTAATACTTTTTATATTATCGGGAAACATGAAGATGTATTCCCAGTAGATTAGCCACAGAGTAATTCTGTGATTTTTTTTTTGACCCTGGTTGCATCGATTTCGCCTAATGCGTTGGGCGGATTTCGTTAACGAACAATTTGTGTAAGCCTTGGAATATCGCGACTGCGTCTTTGTAATATTTCTTTATTGATTTACATATAATACAAAGACCATCGTGACTACAGAGCACATCTTGACTACGATGACTAATAAAATTATAATGAAAGAAGAAAGGTGAAATATATGAACACTGGCAAGGAGGTTGGAAAAATGAGTATAACAATGCCTAGGTACAACATAAGAGATACCAAAAAATATTATTCCGAATTAAATAATATGGCTTTAAAAGGAATCGAAGTTATCACTTACAATTCTAATAACCAGGACGAAGAAGTATCTCATATCAAAACTGCCTACTTAGATAAGCTTTTAGACAAGTTAGCTTTTTCTCCTCTTGTTGAAAAAGATGAAGAATTGGGAGTTCATACTGTTGCATTAAATGAGATTGACCTTTACGGTGAAGGAGAAACCGTTGAATTGGCTATTGAAGACTTATTAACTAGTATAATTGAGTATTTAACCGTTTATGTTGATAAAATTGATATGTTCTCTAGAGTTGAGTCAGAAATAAAACAGGTATATGTATTGAAGCTTCTACGATGCAATGGAGATAGAGAAAAAATAAAGAAAGCGATTGGCTTCTAATATGCCGATACGTTTTAAGCAAGGAGAGATTAAAAAACTATTAGCTCATTTTATTATGAAACCACAGCAAAAAGGATCAAATCTCTATTGTGGCATTGGTAAGGATGGCATATGGCGGACTTGTAAGTTTGATTACCACAAAGATAGAGATGTCATCGCTTCCGGTACTGCAAAAGCAATTGCTAATTCATTAAAATTCAGCAATGTACTTGAAATGAAAGAATACATAGAAAAACATTTATAAGTATAAATTATTGAAAGACCAAGCTTGGTAATAAACTTTTCCCGCCCGCAGCGCTGGCGCGATTTTTGCTCTTGCATCCACTACCACACTTACCGCAAAAATCGTGACAACCGAGGACGGGGAAATTTGGGCCGAGGCCTTGTGCCGAGCCGTCTTCAGCGTTGTTAGGCGATGGACGGCTATCATCCTTGCTTTATTGACACGTGTCTTTATACGTGTTATAATATCTTTGATTGATATACTATAGGAGTATTTTATGAAATCGTATTCTTCAAGAGAAATACTTAAATTCTTATATAACGATGGTTGGAAAGATGCAAGGTGTCGCGGTGAACTTAAGCTAGAAGGAGGTTGAAATCCATGAACAAGAAAGACAAATATATTTTCCCAGCTGTTTTCTCTATTGAAGAAGACGGTATTTCGGTTGAGTTTCCTGACTTACCAGGATGCTTATCATGTGGTGATACAGACGATGATGCCCTTTATATGGCTAAAGATGCACTGGAACTACATTTATACGGTCTTGAAGACGAAGGAGAACCCATTCCGGAACCATCACCTATTTCAAGCTTGAATCTTGATAAAAACCAGTTTGTAGCGTTGATTGAAGTATGGATGCCACCTATTCGTGATGAAATGGCAGAAAAGGCTGTGAAAAAAACACTTACACTACCAAAATGGTTAAATGATCTCGCTGAGGAGAAAAAAGTAAACTTCTCTCAGGTTTTGCAAAATGCATTAATCTCTTACCTTGGATTAAAGAAAATCAAAGATAAACCATCATATCATTCGCTTCTAAAACCCAAAAGGCATATAACCAAAAAATAATCTTTCAGAGGCCAACTAGCTTGGTCTTCTTTATGTGACGTTTTGAGCGATTCCATCAATGTCACATTTTGATTTATTGCCCGAAAAATTACATAAACGAAACGCCGCTTATATGCTTCCCTGCATAAAGCGGCGGTTGTCCCTCTTCTATACTCTAAATATCATCTTCAACCCTTCCGGTCAAAGACATTCTTCTTTCAACAGCAAAAGAATTTCCTTTAACAACACCCATCCCCTCAATGAGGTCCTGATCATTTATATATACCACTTCATCACAGTTAGGACAAATAACCTCTATCAGGTCCTCATCATCGACTATATCTGCTTCAAAGCAAACAGTTTCTTCACACTTCGGGCATACCACCTCTACCAGATCCTCTTCAATCAGGTCTTCATGACCTAACAGGTCTCCCTCGAGGTCATAGAGTTCTTCATCAATACTCTCAACATAATCTTCCAGGTCTTCCTGGGCAATTTCAATATCCTCAATTTGTTCCGCCAAATCATCCAGAACCAAGATTATTCCTGAGAGAACTTTACCTTCCCTGGATGATTCATTTACATCCAAACCCTGGGACAGTCCCTGAAGGTAAGCAATTTTTTCCTTAGTGTTTTTCAAGAGATAGACCCCCTTTAAAAAGTCTTTTGACTTGTATAGTATAACTTTTTTCAGGGGAATTTAAACAAAAATTTATGCCCGCTTGATATAATTCCCTGTACGAGTATCAATAAGCAGGATATCGCCAACCTCTACAAAAAATGGAACCTGTACAACTGCACCGGTTTCCACAGTTGCCGGCTTGGAGCCACCAGAAGCAGTATCCCCCTTAATCCCAGGGTCAGTGGCAGTAACTTCAAGTTCTACCTGGTTGGGAAGGTCAACACCGATAACACTGCCCTTGTACATAAGGACATTTACGTTTGTGTTTTCTTTTAAATATTTGATAGCATCCTCAAGTTGTTCCTTGGTGATACTGAGCTGTTCATAGCTCTGGTTGTCCATAAAATTATAAGCATCCCCGTCATTGTACAGGTACTGCATTTCCCTGCGGTCAAGGTGGGCTCTGGCCATTTTTTCTCCGGCATTAAAAGTTCTTTCAACAACTGCTCCGGTTTTGACATTTTTCAGTTTGGAACGCACAAAAGCAGAACCCTTACCTGGTTTAACGTGTTGAAAATCAACTATGGCAAATACCTCTCCGTCAATTTCAACAGTTACTCCGGTTTTAAAATCATTAGTGGATATCATTTCCTTTTCATAACCCCCTAAGTCATATTGTATACATTATTTCTACTGCAGGTGCAGTTTCAAAACAATTAGAGTACAAGAAGCTCTTTTGGTGAAGCGGAAAGCACCTCACAGCCGCTCCCGGTGACCAATACCAGGTCTTCTATTCTAACCCCGCCCCAATTGCTCAAATAGATTCCAGGTTCCACAGTTATGGTCATTCCCGGTTGGAGAACAGTATCATCTTTGGGGGCCAAAGCAGGTTTTTCGTGTATTTCAAGTCCCACACTATGACCCAGGCCATGTCCGAAATTAGCTCCATAACCCTTTGCCCTAATAAAATCACGGGCCGCGCGGTCCGTGTCAGAGCACCGTATCCCAGGCTTAAGAGTGTCTAAAGCACGTTTTTGTGCAGTAAGAACAATATCGTAGATCCTCTTTTGATCAGGGTCAGGCTTCCCGATAACTACAGTCCTGGTCATATCTGAATGGTAACCTGCAAAAACTGCTCCAAAATCGAGAATAACCAGTTCACCTGCTGCAAGTTCCTTATCAGTAGCCACCCCATGCGGCAGTGCCGCCCGCCGTCCTGAAGCCACAATAATGTCAAAAGCAGATTTCTGAGCGCCCTGTTTCTTCATAAAATGCTCAATTTCCAGAGCTATTTCAGACTCACTGACACCTGGTCTGATAAAATTGAGTATATAGTCAAAGGCCATATCTGCTATAGAAACAGCTTTTCTTAAGGCAGTAATTTCACGGTCATCTTTTACCTGGCGTATTTTCTCCACAGCCTGGTTAAGGGAAACCAACTCAACACCGGGGGTTTTCTCTTTGTAATCGACATACTGGGTATATGTAAGGTTGTCCCCTTCGAAACCCACTCTGGTCAACCCAAGACCGTTCACCTGATCAACCAAGGTATCTTCAACCAGGGTACGTGGCTCAACAATATGAAAACCTTCTGTTTCTAAATGTGCCTGTTCCAAATATCTGAAATCCGTAATGAAATAATTATCGAAAGGAGTGAACAGCAGTATTGCATTTGTTCCAGTAAAACCACTTAGGTATTGCCAGTTTTGTTGTTTTGTAATAAACAACCCGTCAAGCCGGTTCTCCTTAATTATTTTACGAACAGCCTCTATCCTTTGATTCATTATAATACCTTTTCAGCCAGCGCCCTTAGTCCCAGAAGATAACTAAAGGCTCCAAAGCCCGAAACCTGACCCAGGCATGCTGCGGCGATTACCGATTTGCTCCTGAACTCCTCACGCGCATGAATGTTGGATAAATGCACCTCAACACATGGAACTCCTACTGCAGCAACCGCGTCACGTATAGCATAACTGTAATGGGTAAACGCTCCGGGGTTAATGAGGATACCGTCAATTCCCGAAACACACTCATGTATCTTATCAACAATTGCACCCTCATGGTTAGACTGGAAAAATTCGAGTTTCAATCCCAGTTCCTCTGCCAGCACTTTCAGCTTATCATTAATAGCATCAAGGGATTGTGAACCATAAATACCCGGTTCTCTCATCCCCAGGAGATTTAAATTTGGACCATTAATCACAAGTAGTTTTGGCAATCTTATCACTCCAGACTAATATCTTCCACTCTGAAATTTTAACACAATTTCTCTAATTTGAATAGTATTTATTTGATTTGTTGGGCGGCCTGCCACTGCCATGCCTATGAACCACTGATCATCATCCGCGAAACCCGGATAGTAGGCGACCCCTTACTGCCAAAAAACGTCAAATCAGAGCCGACATCCTCAACTTCATTGAGGATATCCAATATATTCCCTGCAATAGCTATTCCCCGTACAGGCTTAGTAAATTTGCCGTTTTCAATCCAAATACCTGAAGCGCCGACAGAAAAGTCACCGGAAATGGGATTTGCTGTATGCATACCCATTACATCAGTAACATAAAGTCCGGTTGTAATATCCTTAATGAGGTCATCGGGATGTGTGGCCCCAGGTTCAATGAAAAAATTAGTGATACCTATTTCCGGAGTGCTTTTAAATGAGTTCCTGGTACTGTTCCCTGTCGACCACACCTTGTCCTTTGCTGCAGTATAAGTATTGTGAAGATATCCCATCAGCTCTCCGTTTTGAACAAGGACAGTTTTCGTTGTCGGCACACCTTCCCCGTCAAAAGGAGAAGAAGCAATACCCTCAGGCATTGAACCATAATCTATAATTGTAATCTTATCTGAAGAAACCTTCTGTCCCACCCTGCCGGCAAACAATGATTTGCCTTTTTGAACAGCCTCAGCCGAAAGGCCGGGAGCAATAATCCCCAAAAAACTGGTTCCAATGTATGGATCAAACACAATAACCGCTTTCTGTGTATTGACTGACTTGGCACCCAGTTTCCGAACCGCCTTTTGAGCTGCTTCTTGCCCAATCTTTTCAGGATCAAGCTCATTGTACCTGAGACCTATTTTAAGGGCAAAACCTGTCTGATTGTCACCATTTTCCTCGGCAACCAGGTCTGCATAACAACCGCAGTAAGCGCCTTGATAAGATGTCATAATTCCTAAGGAATTTGCGAGGGCAACCTCGTACTCGGCATCAAAATAGGAAGACCGTTCTGTTATGGTAATTCGTTTATCAGAATCCACAGCAGATTTTTCTATTCTTTTAGCGATATCAATTTTTTCTTCAACAGAAACCTGAGATATTTGTGGGTCAAAGAGATCCATTTCATCATATTGCCGTCCTGGAGCCGGCATAATGTTAAATTCATCAGGTGTGGTCTTTTCTGAATTAGCCAGAGCTTGTCTCACAATTTCATTTATAGCCGTTTCACCAAGGTCGGAGGTATAGGCAAAGCCTATTCTTCCGTCACGGAATATCCTTACACCAAGGCCCCGGTCTTCAGCAAGTTTTAGTGTCTCCACCGCCCCCGCCCTGACATCTATGCTGAGGTTTTTCGATCTAATCAAAAAAGCTTCCGAATGGCTGGCACCTAACTCTTGTGCCTTGTCCACCACTAGCTTTGCCAATCCGTCAAAACTGCTCGCCATACAAAATCACAACTCCTTTCAAAATCTTCTAAGATAGTATAATTCAATGAAAGTAAGAATATTCCTGCACAATATGCAGCGGTATTCCAAGAGCGAATTACTTCGATTTTAGCTTTTGTTCCAGCTCTTTAGGAATATTAAGTTCAGTATTATCATATTCTTCCGGTTCACTAACGACCTCAAGCTGCATAGATGCCAGGCCGAAAAGTGAAACCCTGGCATAAACCTGATAATTCACGGGTAAATAACTTTGCCGTGATATCCGAAACACCTGTTTTATTTCCTTTAGCTCGGCCCCTTTCAATTGCGGCGGCATAGAATCCGTTAACTCCGAAAGAGCACCTGCGTCCGGAATTACCTCAATCACATATTCCTGTCCGGATTTTGATCTCAATGATACATTTTCATTTTGCGTGTCTGTTCGGAGAACGTTTGATACCGGGTCTACCAGGTTCAATTGCCTGTAAAAATATTTAACAAACGGCCCTGCCGATGGATCTTCCTCAGGCTTCACCCACTTTTTCTTTAATGGGCTTAAAACATATACCTCTTCACCTTGGACATACATCGAAGTTTCTCCTGACAATTGAGGTATTTCCCAGGTAAAATCAACTATTTGCTGGTCTTTTTCGCGGTCAATCCTGTCCAGTATGTCAACATTCACTTGGTTGCCTACCGATATGTGGCTTTTGTACGTATAATTTTCGATATCCCCTACTGCCTTTCTACTTTCCATTAGGATCTCTACAGCATTTTCAGGTTCTGAATTTAACCAACGCGCATTCCACGGCTCCCAGAAATACATAAAGACCCCTAACGCTAAAACCAAAAAAATAAATAACGCCTTCCCTTTCTTCATAGCAACCTCCTTTTATTAAACTTCCGTAAACAAATTATGTCTCAAAATGACAAAAAAGAACCAGGTATAGTCTCAAAAAATGAAACATATCCTGGTTTCTTCAAAAAGTTAAGAGTTAATTATTAATTAGATATAACATTAACTAATCAGATATAACATCAGCTGCTGTTTCTGTAATCTCAGGGACTGTAATCACCTGAGTCTGATTGATATCTGATAAAGTCATCGAGAAATCGCCTTTCATATTGACATTCCCTTGTTCCGGGCCCATATCAATCCCCATAATCATTTCATAGTCACAACCGTAATAGATATCATCTTTGTTACCAATCCAATACGTATAATTAAGCTTGCTAACAGTTAATACCTGTTGAATTTCAGCAGACAAATCAGTAAACAATTCATCGTACATTTCAGCTTCGGACAATGTTTCACCATAATAATCTGTAAAAATCATTTCTAATATCTTAGCCAGTTTCACACCATTAATTTCTAAAGTTACACCCGTAGTTTGCTTGCCATTTATAGTTTGCTCCCCGGCAAAGGTTATACTTCGAAAAGCGCCGCTTTCTCTTACAGCATCAAGAAATGCCGTATAATCAATAGCTAATGAATTACTTTGCTCGATAAGCTCAGCAAAAGCTGCTGCTTCCTCTTCACTCATCTCTTGTATCGTCCAGGTTCCGGTTAACGGGTCTTTAATGTATAACACATAATCTTTAAATACAAACTCGTAATCCATTTCCAGACTCTGAGTTCCCTGGGTAAATATAAGATTGCCATTAAAAGCATAAGCCGGTGCTTCAGCATCAATTTTCATGTTTCCGACAATACCGACAGTAATATTTCCCGTTTCTGCCAAACCAGTGCCTGCTATTTCCATTTCTCCTTCAATATCAACATTATACTGTTTGAGATCCTTGTTTTTTTCCATTGAGGCAACCAGCAGGGCATATGCCTCTTCATCAATATTGACAGGAGTTTTTATGGATACGGTACGGGTAGCTGCATCCCAGGAAACCACAGCATCAAGGTTTTCACTAACAAAGCGCAGTGGTATCAGGGTTCTCCCATCAATAATAGCTGCCGGCACATCCATAATAACATCTTTTTCATTGACCTTGGCCAGATTACTGTCAATTATCAGGACTACATTGTCATCACCTTTGTTAATAATAACTGTTCTATTGTCGGCATTCCAAATTACTTCTCCGCCCATTGATTCAATTATTTTCCTTACCGGCACCAGTGTCCTGCCTTCACGAATCACCGGGTTTACATCAAAGGTAATGACCTCATCATCAATCAGGACTTTTACGGGCTCTGCTGCAGATGCCATAGAGGAAAATGCGGTTAAGATGAATATAAGACATATAAAAACCTGAACAGCCTTTTTCAATTTTTCTCCCCCTTACTATTAACACATTATGGTTATTACTCCATAATTAGTATATTAAACAAGAGTCCGCAAATTCCCTTTAAAAATTGTTAATTTTTCTCAGTTTTTAGTTTTTGCAGCAACCCTGATAGTTTCAGGTTCGCCAGAACTCTCCGATATTACCCCGCCTTTCACGAATGAAATCGCTGCACCAAAGAGGGCAATTATCGCTGCAATCGTAAAAACAAGACTAAGTGCCTCAACATAAGCCGCCTTATATGTAATAACTGATTTCAGTGCTGTAAACCGGGCATTAAAAATCGCCACAGAAAGGGCAACCCCTATTACCATTCCAACATTTCTTACGGTTGCCACAACACCCCCGGCAATCCCCAGCTTAGGAGGCGGAACAGTTCCCATAACAGAACTGTTATTAGGTGACTGGAACATCCCCGCACCCAATCCCATTAAAGCCATTTTCCAGGCAACTGACAAAGGTGACATATCTATACTTATATCTGCCAGTAAAAACAGCCCAATTGCATTAATGGTCAACCCCCCGGTGGTCAGCAGAAGCGGCCCGATTTTATCAGAAAGCCAGCCGCTTAAGGGCGCTGTCAGGGCCATAACCACAGGAAAAGCAGTCATCACCAGTCCCATTTGATATGGCTTTAGCCCAAGAATTTCAGCCATATAAAATGGCAGCAGATAATTGGCAAAGAACATCGCTACAAAAGACAGCAGTCCTGCCAGGTTGCCTGCCAAAAACATCCGATTCCGGAACAGGGAAAGGTCAATCATAGGCTGCCTGATTTTTAGTTCTGCAATAAAAAATAAACCGAGCAGTATAACCGATATTGCGAAAAGAAACAATACCTTGTGTGACAGCCAACCATATTCCTGGCCTTCGGACAGAGCCAGAAGAAAAGACGTTATTCCGCCTCCGAACAGCAACGCCCCAAAATAATCAAATTTCTGCTTTTGCAGTATATCCTTGTCTCTTGGAAGTATAAACAGGGCTGCGATAAATCCTAGAATACCGATAGGGATGTTAATATAAAATATGGCCCGCCATCCCATACTGCTAACCAAAAAACCTCCTAAAGCGGGTCCTGTGAGGCTCCCCAAAGCAACCACAGTTCCCATACTGCCCAAGGCTCGTCCCCGCTCCCTGGGCGGAAAGCACGAAGTTATCAGCCCCATGGCATTTGCCATCATCATAGCTGCTCCTATCGCCTGGACTATCCTTAAGATTATCAGTTGATGCACAGTAACAGCCGACCCGCATAAAGCAGACCCCAAAACAAAACCGAGAAAACCCGCTGCATAAACCCTGTTTTTGCCAATAATATCCGCCAGCCTGCCAAAAGCCAGGAGCAGGCTCGAAATAGTCAGCAGGTATGCTGTTACCGCCCACTGCAAGGTCTCCTTGCCAACACCGAAATTAACGGAAATTGTCGGTAAAGCAACATTAACTATACTCCCATCCAGGGTAGCCATAAAAGTACCCACGGCAACATTGCCAAAAACCAACCATTTATAATATGGCCTTTTCTTTAATTCTTCCTTAAATGACACCATCTCGCTACTCCTTTAATCCCGGTAAAGTCATGAAGAGGAATAGTATTGTTTCTTAGCCCGATCAATTGGAGTCTGGTCACGAATCCCCATTTTATATCTTCTTTTATCTTCATACATACTCTGATCGGCCCTGGTTAATATATCACTCAGGCCATCACGTCCAAATGCCGTTGCTGTACCGATACTCAAACTAAGAGATATATCATTGTTGTCATTTTTTTCCTCATTCCATTTAATGACATTTTCCAGTATCCGTTTGTAGATGATATGAGCTTCCTCCTTGGTGGTATTAGGAAGAAGAATAACCAGCTCATCCCCTCCATAACGGCATACGGTATCGGTATCCCTAACACTATGCTGCAAAACATGTGATGCAGCTTTGATAATTTGATCACCTATAACGTGACCAAAGAAATCATTAATAAATTTGAGGTCATTCACATCAACCATGATAATGGAAAGGTACATGTCTTTCCTTTTTAACTGGGTAACAACCTGATTTAGAATCTGGTCAAAATACTGGCGGTTATATAATCCTGTAAGTCCGTCAATAAACGCCATTTTCTGAGTCCTGGCAAATAATTGGGCATTTTTTATAGCTATAGCGGCATGATTGGCAAATGCATACAAAAGCTTCTGTTCCTCTGGGCCAAAAACATCCCATTCCTCACATTCTACCACAAGCGCACCCAGGCACTTGTCCTGGTCTTTTAGCGGCAGAATAAACAGTGCATTTATTTCCGGCCTTTTTACAATCCTTTCAAACCCGGGTTTGCCACGCTGTAAGCTTATCATTGTTCCCGACTTTACCGCAAAAGCAATAATACTTTCTGAAGAGGCACAGTCAATGGTTTCTGCCGGTGCCTCACCAAGCAGACAATCTGTGGTAGCCATTGGAACAAGGTTTTCTGTTTCTTCATCAAGAAGAAAAATTGTGCCAGTTTTAAAACTAATTACTTCTACTGCCAACAGCAGTATCTTAAAAAGGACATCATTCAGGTTAAGTGAGGAATTAAGTGTGTGGCTTACCTTCAGAAGAACCGACAGCTCTTTATCCGATTTGCGGATACGGTCAGCAAGCTCTCGTTTCCCGGCAACATCAAGACTTACCATTACCATGCCAAGAAACTCACCTTCAGAGGTAAACATAGGTGATACCAGATTCTCCAGATCCGGTTCCGAATGAATATTTATTTTTTTCCATTCGGTAACTTTTTCTTCCTTGATTGTTTTAATAATATCCCTGATTCTGGAATGTATCTCCTCAGAGTGACAGTCATACAGACTCCTGTTCACAAGCACTTCCTTGCGGATATTTTTCATCATACCTGCAGGAATATTGCAGTACCGGACAATACCGTCAGGGTCCACAAAGATAATCCCGATATGCATACTCTCAAACAGTCTCAGTAAAACATCAACATTAAAAAATCGGTTCATTCCAACTCACCCCAATCAGACAGAGCTAACTCAACACCGCCGAATCAATACAATCAGCTTATCTCGAGCAGCACGGCTGTTTCATCACAGTTAGGGAACTTTGGACAATCTATACATTCTTTCCATACCTTGTGTGGCAGCTTATCTTTCGATATAACCCGAAAATCGCATTTTTTGAAGAAATCAGGCTGGTAGGTAAGGGAAAATACCTTAAAAATTCTTAACTCCCGCGATTCTCTGATAAAGCAGTTTATTAATTCCCTTCCTATCCCTTTTTTAATGTATTCGGGGTCAACAGCAAGGGCGCGCACCTCAGCCAGGTCTTCCCATAAAATATGGAGCCCTCCGGCAGCTATTACCTTATCCTTATCTTCAGCAACGGTAAAATCTCTGATATGTTCATAAAGAAGCGCCCTCGATCGGGCCAGCATCAAGCCTTCATTCGCATAGTGAGTAATCAGTGCATGAATACATTCTACATCACTAATCCTTGCTTTGCGGTAAATCATCAAACCATAACCTTTCCTCATATCCTTCTGATGCGTTTTATTTGCGGGCTGTTTTCATCCACATGTGCCGTTCCCCCCACAATTATTTGCGGGATGTGGATAGTTGGCTGGGCATCTGAAACCGGCACCCCCTGCCCGTCCTTACCACAGGTACCGATTGTATATCCCAGGTCTTTGCCTACCATATCAACAGTCTGCAGCACTTCAGGACCATTACCTGTTAAAGTCGCACCCCTGACAGGTCCGGTGATTTCACCTTCTCTTATAAGGTACCCTTCAGCCACATCAAAGACAAAATCGCCATTAGTTGTATTTACCTGGCCACCGCCCATTTTTTTGACCAGCAGGCCATTTTTAACATGTCCGATTATCTTTTCAGGGTCCTCCTTCCCTGGGGCAATATAAGTGTTGCTCATCCTGGGAATAGGTCTGTCCTGATATGACTCGCGCCTTCCGTTACCGGTCGGGCAAGCCTTTTCTTCACGCATTGCAGTCAGCCTGTCATACATGTATTCTTCCAGTATTCCATCCTTGATGAGCACCGTCTTCTGTCCTTGGGTCCCCTCATCGTCAAACCTGAAGGAACCATACTTTCCTTTTATAGTTGCATCATCAACAACGGTAACCAAATCGGAAGCAACTCTCTGCCCTTTTTGTCCGGCATAAACAGACAGTTTCTTTTGGACAAGGTCTGCCTCCAGACCATGGCCGCAAGCCTCATGCACCATAGTGCCCCCTGCTTCTCCGGCCATTACCACTTCCATCTTCCCCGCAGGAGCCGGTTTGGCTTCCAGCATTTTCACAGCCCGTCCCGCTGCTTCCCTGGCCACCTCTTCAGGACTGTATTCTTTTAGAAGTTCAAAGCCAAGAAAACCGCCTATGGCATTGTATCCCGTCTGAATAACTCCATTATCCATAGCAACGGTGTTTATCATGAACCTGGTCCTTACTCGCTGGTCCCGGACATAATCACCCTCTGTATTGGCAATCACAACATTCTGGATGACATCCGCCAAGCCAACAGAAACCTGCTTGATCCGGGAATCAGCCCCCCTGGCCTCCCTGTTGCCCCTGACAACCATTTCCACCTTATCATCAATGCTCACAGAATCAGGCATCTGCTCAATGGAGAATTCTACAACAGGTTTGACTTCCCTAAGATTAACGGTAATATTACGTCCGCCTTCGGAAGCGGCACTGACAACATCGGCAGCTTTAGCAAGCCCCTCTTTTGACAGGTCATTGGTATATGCATAAGCTGTCACATCCCCGGAAATGACCCTAATCCCCGCACCTGTATCTATGCCTGAGTTAATCCGTTCGATTTTATCGGCCTCACAAGCAACTACAGATGTCTTTTTTTCTTCGACAAATATATCTGCAAAATCGCCGCCTCTGGCAACTGCCAGTTGGAGTATTTCCTGAAGTTCACCTTTTGCTAACACAGCAGCACCTCCAAAAGTTTTATGTTTTACTTCCGGTTTAGTGTTTGCCCCCAATAGCCTTGGTATACTTAATTCAGCTGTTCCTGAAGCACAATTTTGAGAATTTCATGAGACACCTCTGAAACAATGCTTACTCTTCCCAAGGCTTCCGGCAGTATATATCTAATTTTACCGGCAACTGCTTTTTTGTCATGGTACATGCTATTTATTATTTCCCCAATATCCAGATTCCCGAAGCTGGCGGGCAGGCCGTAAGTCTTAATCAAGCGTTCGATGCGCAAAAGGTCGGGTTCCAGCAGCAACCCTGTTTTCACCGCAGTTCTCGCGGCAGATACCATGCCAACAGCTACGGCTTCGCCGTGGACAAATTCGGTATAACCGGTAAGGGCCTCAAAGACATGACCAAAAGTGTGGCCCAAGTTAAGAATGGCCCTGACCCCCTGCTCAGTTTCGTCCTCTGCCACAACTTCTGCTTTAATCCGGCAGGAAGTTTCTACAACATGAATAATTGTCCCGGGATGCAGCTTTTTTACTGCCCGGGCCTCATCTTCGAGGAAAGTGAAAAATTCACGGTCCTTTATAATCCCGTATTTAATAACTTCAGCCATACCGGCCCTAAACTGTCGTTCTTCCAAGGTATGCAGTGTATTAATATCGGTAAAAACCAGCTTGGGTTGATAAAACGCGCCAATGATATTTTTGCCCTTAGGATGGTTAACAGCCACCTTGCCGCCCACACTGCTGTCAACTTGGGCCAGTAGTGAAGTGGGGATTTGGATAAATGGAACCCCCCTCATATATGTTGCCGCAACAAACCCTGCCAAGTCACCAATAACACCACCGCCCAGGGCAATTACCGCACTGTTCCGGTCAAGGCCATTGATAAAAGCGGTATCATAAAGCATGCCGGCTGATTCGAGGGATTTATATTTTTCCCCATCCGGAACCTCACTAAGAATTACTTCAAAACCTGCTGCCGCCAAGCTTTGGGTTACAACTCTGCCATAGAGCCCCCCAACTTTAGGGTTGGTAACCAGCAAAATCCGGGGACCAACTCCAATTTCTTTGGCGTATTTCCCTATGTCCGGGAGAATATTGGCACCGATATGTATCGGGTAGCTTTTACTACCCAAATCCACATTAACAGTTATCATTGATTTATCTCTCCCTGTTATCCCTGTAACTAACGAATATTTGCCCTACCTCTTCAACCACATCATCAATTTCCCTGTTAGATGTGTTAATCCTGAAAGAAGCTAAACCATAAAATGGCTCCCGTTCAGCAAGCATTTTAATAATTTTTTGCAAAGGGTTTTCGGTCCTCAACAGAGGACGGTTCTTCTTCCTTTTTGTCCTTTCATGAATGATTTCCGGCTTTGCTTCCAGGCAGACCAACAATCCATTCTGCTGCAGCAATTCAATATTTTCACTGTCAAGCACAGCACCGCCGCCGGTAGCAATAATCAGGTTATCATCACGGGTTACTCTTCTAATAGCAGCCTTTTCCTCGGAACGGAAGCGAATTTCCCCATATTTATCAAAAATATCTTTAATAGTTGTTCCGGTAACCCGTTCAATTTCATGGTCCGTATCCACAAACTTCATTCCCAGCCTTTTGGCCAGTTTCTTACCAACTGTTGTTTTTCCTGTACCCATATAACCTATCAATACTAAATTTGGCATAATTACACCCGCTTTACATAATCAACATATGCATCATAATTTCGTTTCAGCTCCACCAGGCAGTCCCCGCCAAACTTTTCTATTATTGACCTGGCAATTTCAAAACTAACCACAGCCTCACCAACTACTACCGCAGCGGGAACAGCACAAACATCAGACCGCTCAATGGAAGCCTCGTAAGGTTCCTTTGTATGCATATCCACACTCCTAAGAGGTTTGTACAATGTCGGTATTGGTTTCATAACAGCCCTCAACACCAGGGGCTCTCCATTTGTAATCCCGCCCTCCAGGCCACCGGCCCGGTTGGTGGTGCGATGAAACCCGTTTGAAGGACTGTAAAACAATTCATCATGTACCTGGGAACCTGGAAGCCTCCCGGCTCCAAACCCGATTCCAAACTCCACACCTTTGATTGCCTGGATGCTCATAACTGCTTGAGCCAGCCTGCCGTCAAGCCTGCGGTCGTACTGTACATGACTGCCCAATCCGGGCGGCAGTCCGGTTACTATTATTTCAAAAATCCCGCCCAGGGAATCACCTTCTTCACGGCAGCGGTCAATTTCCCTTTTCATTTTTTCTTCTGTTCCCGGGTCAGCACATAACAGCTCAGACCCGGCAGCCCTCACAGATATTTCTTCAAGATTACCGGGAAGTTCATTAATTTCTATACCTCCAATAGCTATTACATGACCAAATACCCTGATATCAAACTGTTCCGCCAGGGCCCGTACCGCTGTTCCGGCAGCCACTCTGGCGGCAGTCTCCCTGGCGCTGGCCCTTTCCAAAATGTTGCGGATATCGGAATGACCGTATTTGAGAGCACCGCACAAATCGGCATGCCCCGGCCTGGGCTTTGTTACAACTCGTTCGTCAAGCCTGGCATCAACGCCCGGGGACATCACCTCAGACCAGTTAGCCCAATCCCTGTTCTCTATTATCATAGAAACGGGGCCCCCTGTGGTAAGGCCGCCTCTTACTCCTGCAGTAATGCTCACACTGTCTTTTTCAATTTTCATCCGGCCGCCCCTGCCGTACCCCCCTTGGCGCCTCGCCAGCTGGGTATTTATGTATTCCTCTGTAAGGGGGACCCCTGAAGGAAGGCCTTCAACTATAGTCGTCAAAGCCTTGCCGTGAGATTCCCCGGCTGTCAGGTATCTTAGCAATTCTACCACTCCTGTAAAATTAAATAAAAATAGTAAATAACCTCCTGATATTGCAGTGTTATTTACTATTATGATGTTAATTTGGCCAGTTGTCAATCTAGGTTATTTCAATTCCACCAGGCCGAGATTAGTTGTTTCGACATTTTTTGTCTTACCACTGGTGTCACTAAGAATAATTTGGTACGGCCCGGTATCATTATCCCCATCTTCATCCCAGCAAGTCCCACCAGGGGTAAAAGAGAATTTCAGGTCTGATGAATCTGCTGATGAAATAGTTATCCCCCGGTCCAGCACAACTGTTTCCACAACAGTTCCGTAACTGTGCGGTACAGCCGAAACATCAACCTCACAAATATAATATTCCCCGGATTTGGTCTGATCAATAAATATACCGTAGTATTTTGATTCTTCCTGTGACAAAGTTTTTGTAGTCCTAATATTGGAAATAAGCTCCCTGGTTTGGCCTGTTAAAGCTGCAGAATCCGCCCCGGATTTGATTCCTGAAGTTATTGCTATAACAGCAACAATACCTAGCACTACAATTACCATCAATATTTCTACAAAAGTAAAACCTTTTTCTTCATACGAAACGCATTTCATGACCTCACCCGCTTGTACCATACTTATACCATACTTGTGCTCTACCGTACTATGCTTGTACTCTACAGAAATGGATTGGGTTTTCCTGATGCCGGTGACCTTGGGATAGTTTCACGCTTGTTTAACTCCTGATCACCTGTTTTCACAGAAAACGCACTAACGGAAAAATTACCCTTAACAAGATTGCCGTCCTGTTCAATCGACAATCCGTTTATATGGAGCAGCCTTTGCGGGTTTTCCATTTTGGCCACAAACTGCCTCAACTGTGGATAAGTACCGGTCACTCTAATACTTGTAGGAAGAATGTATGTGCTGGGGACGGCTCCGTTTTCCTGAAAATCCCCTGCCTTGAATTCGTTAAGAATAACACCTGTTGCCACAGTATAAGTATTCAGCATATAGACCATACCGGCAGTTTCCTTGGTAACCGGCAGCTGTGCCCTTAATGCAGTAATCTCATTTTTAAGCTGTACAATATTTTCTTTTCGTTCCGGCAGTTTTTTCTCTGCAGCTTCTAGTACTGCCACATTTTGTTCAAGAGCGGCAAGTTCGGTTTTCCGGGTAACATATTCCTGCCATGCCGGTTGTGCCAGATACAAATACACTACCATTACAAAAGCAATTAAAAACCCGATTAATATGATGTTTTTTTCCCGTCTGCTTAATCCTGAAATCATTGTTTCATTCCCCCTTCCTCCGGGGTAATCAAAAGCTCAAAATTAACGGCACCTGTACGCTCATCCCTTATGGATTGCCTTATAAAGGCATTTTTGAGTATTTCCGAATCCAGCAGGTTCCCCTGGAATTGAGCGATAACCAGATGAGAAGGTGCTGTTCCTTTTATGTTAATTCCCCTCGGATTGGCTGTTAAATTCATTGACCGCAGAACCACCGAAGGCGGCAACAGCTTGGCTGCCTCATCCATACACTTTGTCAGCACAGGCTTGGCAGCAATTATTTTATTGACAGCCCCCTCTGTCTCGGATTTTTCTCCTGATACCCTCTTAAATTCACTAATTACTGCCGATACATGGGCAAGCTTCTCTATCTTATTCCTGTTTTCCTCGATCTTGGCCTCAGTCCTGGCATTCAAGAAAAATATACACCCATAAGCAGCCACAGATAAAACTACCACAACAACTGTTGCTATTATAAGACCTTGACTGGGACGATTGCCAACCTGCCTCTTTGCCTCCGCAGACGGGGACAATAGGTTAATCCGGTTTTGCATTTATTCCACCTCACTTACTGCCAGTCCGACTACAACCGCAAGTGCCGAGCCGGCTTGTTTAATCTCGTTTTCCCTGTGCTGCAGTTTAGGGGAAACAGTCATCCGCTCCACCGGGTTTAATACTAGAACAGACATTTCCAGTTCACTGCTCATCCGTTCGGCGAACCCCTTAAATAGAGCACCTCCCCCGCTGATATATATCCGATCAACATGAAGCTCCCGGTGCCTGGTCATAAAAAATTCCAGCGAACGGCCTACTTCAGTTATCAGCTCAGAAATAACAGGAGCCATTACCTCAGCCTTCTGATATAACAAGACACCCAGTCCTTTTTCATCCACATTTCCACTGAGGTCCACCATTTTCTTGGTGGATTCAGCCTCCTCAAAAGTATTGTTATAATGACTAACAAGTGTATTAGTTATTTTATTGCCGGCAACTGTCAGGCCTCTGGTAAAGCGAAGGACCTTATTATCAAATACAGATATATTTGTGGTCCCTGCACCTATATCTACTATGGCAAAACATCCACTAGCCCTTTCAGGACCTTCGGCAATCTCTACAGTCCTTAACAACGCCAAAGGCTCAACATCAATTATTGCCGGCTCAAAACCGATTGATTTGATAATATTGACATAATTGCTGATAATTTCGTTCCTGGCGGCAACAGCCATGATTTCATTTTTTTTGATCCCATTCTCTGTTATCTCTCTAACATTAATGAAATCAACCACAATTTCCTTGCTGGGTATCGGGAGCTGGGCCTCAACCTCGTGTTTAACTGCTTCAGCCAGCTCCTTTTCCGGCATCATCGGCATGTTAAAATGCCTTATTAGTACACTGTCACCAGATATTGCGGCAGCCACCCTGGGCATTTTTCTTGGAAACAGTTGTTGTACCTGCTGCAACGCCAGTATCAGAGACTGGGAATTGATAATATTTCCGCCCGAAACTGCTCCCTCAGGAGTGGGAATCACTGAAAAATTATCAATTTCATAGCTGTGTCCTGATTTCCTGAGCTCAATCAGTTTGATGGTACATTCACCTATATCGAGTCCTATTATGCCGCCCTTTTTTGAAAAAAGGCCCATTTTCCACACTCCTTTATTAAAACTTTATTATTAAAAACAATAATTATTATCAATTTTCCTTCCAGTCAATTATTCTTAGGCTAAGGTTTTCCAGCCCTCCGGTACCAAATAAATCGAACATTGATGAATCAGCAAGGTTCTGATTATAAACAATTGTCCCTTGTCCTGTTGCAAAAACAGTCTCTCCAACCACAGACCCGCAGATTTCCCCCTTCCCTGTAAGTGTTATCCCACCATCTGGGGCATAGAGGACAACTGTGGAATCATTTTGACCGCTGGCTTGAATAGCTGGATCTGTGTCTGCCAATGAAATAATCATTCCAAGGTCAAGGACTGCATCCGATTGGCCTTCAAGCATAACCGTACCCCTGGAAAGTACAATCCCATCACCGGTTATTTGACTTTGACCGGCAAACAAAACATCTCCATCAACAAGGATAACGCCTGAGATGTTTACCTCTGCAGTACTGTCAATACTAAGGTTACCTGTGATATGCCGCTGGGTAAGGTTTATCCCTACATCACCTGCTGCATAACTTACATCACCTTCAATTGTGAGCGGATAAAAGTCAGGATAACCTTCGGTATCAACCCATTCCTCCGGAATCTCCGGCATAAGCAGAATATCGTCTGAATCCAGTTCATATTCATTACCGGTTACGTTATCAGTTACTCTCATATCCAGGTCCCCAATATAAAAAGCTTCACCATTAACTTCAACAGGATTACCTTCAAAAATAATGTCCTCATTTGACCGGATATCCCCTTCACCTGTTTCCGGGGCAGAATCAGTGTTTGCCTTGCCTTGCATCGTTAGGTCGCCATCAGCAAATATGGCATACTCAAAAACCTCAAAAAATCCTGTATCTAGAGTGTATGCAGCCTCAAAAACAGTGGTAATCCTACGTTTCACCTGAGTTCCCGGCACTTCGGACTCAACCACAGCCTTAAATGTGGTGGGACTCTGCCTGATGACAGAAACTATCCGGTACTCCCCTCCGGCAGCGGTGCCTGAAACCGGTGAACCGAACGAGTATAAGCTGTCTGTCAGGTAATCATAAACAGCTTCATATATGACACCACCGCTCTCCATATTAACATTAAGCGCACTTTCAGCCGTATAAAGTGCCTGCGTGCCGTCTTCCTCAATATATGTCATCCGATTTTTATCATTAGAGACATTAAGCGCCGCGACCCCAAGGATTAACAGCATGGTTACAACCAAAAGCACCAGCACCAGTGCTGACCCATCCGGTTTCTTAATTATCCTAAAAAATTTCCCTAACCATTTTCTCATTACAATTCCCCCCGTCTTACTCAACCCTTGCTGCGGCCTCTGATTCCAAGGCAGCAGTCTTACCGTCATCAAAACGTGCCTTAATATATATCTTCACGGTTTTTGACGAGATTTCCGTAAATATCAGGTCGGTAATGGTAATTTCTTGTGATGTAAGTCCCTGAGAATCGCCCCAGGTACCTGGGAAAGTCTCAATCTCCCGTACGAGGATGCCATCGTCTATTGTGAAGCGGCACAACCTGTCTGAGCCAGAAGAATCCAGGTCCCGATAGTGAAGCTCACCCGGTGATACCACATTTGTGTAGCCACCCTGAGCCTCACGGACAGATTTTGTCATGAAGTTCATTGCTGAATCAAGATTGTCCAGCAGCTCTATCTGCCGCTCCGCAGTCCCAAAAGAACTTATGCCGTGGGACATCAGCATCAGGACCGATAAAGAAAGCATACCCAGGAGTGCAATGGCAACAACCAGTTCCAGCAGGGTGACCCCTTTTTGATTGGTAGTATAATCACTCATACTTTTCTTCTTCATATCATCACCTAATCCGGTGTCCTCTCCATTTGTATTTCCACAAGCCTCTCCTGTCCTCTTGTATCAGGCCAGTATACCTTGACACCGACCTCATAAATATCCGGATAAATGGGGCTTTGCATGATTTCACGGTAAACTTTGTAATTTATGTTATCAAAGGTTATTATCTCACTATATGTCCCGATTGCCACCGTCTGGGCCCTGACGTCTTCCATACCCCGCCTGGCCATTTGGGTTGCCGCGGTCTTCCGCAGTGAATCCACATTTGAAGTCATGCTGAACTGAAACAAAGCCAGTATAGTAATCATAGAAATTGCCAAAAGGGCAAGGGCAACTACCACCTCAAGCAGGGATGAGCCTTTATTATCAAATATGGTTTTAATTCCACCTTTTTCACTTCTCTTAACCATATTCACCATTCCATTTCCATTAATGCCTGACAATTATTAAATCAGGATTAATACATCCATAAATTAAGATATAACTGAAATAATTCGTTCCCAAAGAAATATACAACGAAGGCACCGGCTGATAAAAACGGCCCGAATGGGATCCCGGTTTTTCTAAGAGGCATTTTTTTTATGATACAAATTATTATCCCAAAAATACTGCCCATTACGGATGCCAGAAAAACAGTAGCCAGGATGCCCTGCCACCCCAAAAACGCACCAAGGGCAGCAGCATACTTAATATCTCCTCCACCCATTCCACCACGGGAGATAACGGCAGCCACAAGTAAAAGCAAGCCTCCGGCAAGGAGTCCCCCCAGGCTGAACCGCCATCCGTGGCAGCCTCCTGCTGTCAGGATAAACCCTGATACAGCTCCAAAAATGTTAAGCTTATTGGGAATAATACGGTGTTCCATATCAATCACGGCAGCAATAAAAATAATTGTTATAAAAACCGCAGCAAATAGGAAATCCCAGGTTGAACCATATATTAAAAACAGAATATAATACAATATCCCGAAAAACAGTTCGGTAACCGGATAACGTATTGAAATAGTATGATTGCAGTAAGCACATTTACCCTTAAGAAATATGTAACTGAGTACAGGCACCAAGTGCCGCCGCCTGATACGCGTCCCGCATACGGTACAGTGGGACGGCGGCCAGGCAACAGATTCTCCCTTAGGAATGCGGTAGATAACGACATTTATAAAACTGCCCAATATGAGGCCAAGTAAAAATACAATAATATTCATTAACTCCCCCGGATTCCTGCGGCAAATTTAAAAAGGTATGTCCGGGCAAAACCGGCAGGTTTTGCCCGGAGTGATGAAAAAATTATACGCTTAACAAATTGCTCCTATTAATGTGCATGTGCAGCCCTATTAACATTTCCAGTAGCATCAATAGTATAGAGGTCACCAAAAGGACACACCGGTGTCTGATTTAGGTAATCAGGTTCCAAATCGCCTAAAGCTGGGTATGCATCATTATCAAAATAATATCTCTGGGCTGCACTTTCAATCATGTTCATATTAGTTTCACAAGTGCTCTTCTTAGCTTCGTCTGAACTGGTGGCAATTTTAGGTATAAGAATAGCGGCTAATATTCCCAGAATTACTATTACCACCAAGAGCTCGATAAGTGTAAAACCACTCTCATCTCTGGTTCCTTTAAGTTTCCTGTTTATCCACATCATAATTCCTTTATTCAACTATTTCACCCCCCTTCCAGGATGTACATATAATTAAATTCTTTTTAGAAATTTGAATCTTGGGTTCTTATATTTAACCTATCCGCCTATATGGCTGTAAACCTCAAAAATTGGCAGCATAATGCTCAGCATAATTCCACCGATGACAACACCGAGAATCAAAATCAAAAACGGTTCAATCAATGAAGTCATGTTTTCCGTCATGTATTTGACTTCCTTATCATAAAAATCGGCAATTTTAAGCAGCATATCTTCCAGTGTGCCTGTTTCTTCACCGACAGCTATCATGTTTACCATCATGGGTGTAAACACCTTGGACCTTTCCAGGTGTTTTGCCATGGCATCACCATCGCGGACACCGTTGCAGACCTCACCCAGTTCCCCGGCCACAATCGCGTTCCCGGCAATGCCCTGGGTTATTTCGAGGGCCTGTATGATGGGCACACCGCTTGCCAGAAGGGTCCCCAGGGACCGGCTCGATTTCGCTAAAGAATTTTTCAACATCAGTTCCCCAAACACCGGCACCTTAAGGACAAACTTATCAAACATTGCTTTTCCCTCAGGTGTCCTGTAATACCTTAAACCTGCAATTACAATCAATATGGTGACTACAGCCAGGAGAATAAAATGCGACCTCAGGAAACCGCTGACACCCAAAATGATTCTGGTGGGCAGGGGCAGCTGAATTTTCATTGTATCAAATAATGACATGAAATTAGGGATAATAAATGTAAGCATCAGAATAACCACAAGAAAAGCAAAGGTTAGGACTATCAACGGGTAGCGCAGTGCCCCTTTTACTTTTTCCCGCACCTCATGTTCGTTTTCAAAAGTTGCCGTCAGACGGTCCATGACATTGTCCAGGAAGCCTCCGGCTTCACCGGCTCGCGCCATGGCGGTGACAAATGTCGGGAAAACATCCCGGTGTTTTCCCATTGCCTGAGAAAGGGAAGTACCGCTTTCAACATCTCTCCTGATATCTTCAAGGGATTCCTGTAGCTTCTTTTTTTCCGTCTGTTCAACAAGTATATTCAGGCATTTTAATAAAGGGAGTCCTGAGTTAATCATTGTGGCAAATTGCCTGAAGAAAACCGCCAGGTCCTTAGGGGTTACCGCACTCCACTTGGCAAACACCTCTCCAATCGACGGTGATTCCAGCTTTGGCTCGACCTTAGTTATAAAATAACCTGTCTGCCGTAACCGGTCAACCACCAGCTCCTTAGATTCGGCCTCTATTTCCCCGGCATGTGTTTTTCCCAGCCCGTCCCTTACCTTGTATACATATACAGGTGCCATTTGTTATTCACCACCTAAAATTTCTTCACCAATCTGGCAAAGTTTTCTTGATCCAGTGTGTGTTTACGGGCTTCATCATAACTGATAATCCCTTTCATATACAAATCCTGGAGTGAATTATCCATTGTCTGCATACCCAGCTTCAGACTTGATTGGATAATTGTAGGCAACTGGTGTGTCTTGCCTTCCCTGATCAGATTGCGGACAGCAGTGGTGGCCACAAGCACCTCAACCGCCGCTGCCCGTCCTTTGCCATCAGCCCTTGGCAGCAAGGTCTGGGCAATTATACCTTCCAGTATTAATGCCAACTGGACCCTAACCTGGTTTTGCTGGTGCGGTGGGAATACATCTATAATCCGGTCAACTGTCTGCACCGCATTGCTGGTGTGCAGGGTTGCCAAAACAAGGTGGCCTGTTTCCGCAGCCGTAATCGCGGTTGATATAGTTTCCAGGTCCCTCATCTCACCTACCAGTATCACATCAGGGTCTTGCCTCAGCGCAGACCGCAGGCCTGATGCAAATGTTTCCGTATCAATACTGACTTCTCTCTGATTTACAATACAGTTCCGGTGGGTATGTAAAAACTCAATCGGGTCCTCAAGTGTAATAATATGACCCTTTTCCTCTTTATTAATAAGGTCAATCATAGCTGCCAAGGTCGTAGATTTACCGCTTCCGGTAGGCCCGGTTACGAGCACCAGTCCATTGGGCTTCCTGGCTAATGACTTGACCACTTCAGGCAGTCCGAGTTCCTCAGGAGTAAGTATTGTTGGAGGTACAATCCTAATAGAGATGGCAACAGAACCCCGTTGTTTAAAAATATTGACCCGGAAACGGCCAAAACCAAAAATGGCATACGAAAAGTCAACTTCCCCCCGCTGTTCAAAAACTTCTTTTTGTTTTTCTCCCATAATTTGTTCGGCAAGCTCAGATACTTCTTCCCTGCTTATTTTTTCACCTGATATAAAATTAGTGCTTCCGTTTATTCTCAGTACAGGCGAAGCATTGGTAGTAATATGAAGGTCTGAAGCCCCCATCTCAACTGCGTTTTTCAACAAGTCATCAATACGCATTTACCCACCTCTTAAACTGCCGGCAGATTTCATACATTAAAATCCCCGGCTGATTGTAGCTATCATTCAGTATCTTCATCTGCAACAAAGACAGCCCGCATTACCTCTTCAAGACTGGTCAGACCCAAGACGACTTTCCTCAAGCCATCCTGCCTTAATGTCATCATTCCCTCTTCAACCGCCACTGTTTCAATCTGGTCTGCAGAAGCTTTGTTAGTAACCAGGTCTTTTACCCCTGAACTCATAAAAAGGACTTCCTGAAGTGCCAGCCTGCCCCGGAACCCTGTGTTGCTGCAGACAGGACATCCTTTAGGCTGGAACAAAATAAGTTGTTCACCGGGTTTCGCCCTGATTCCCAGTTTTTGCGCAACCATTTCTGAAGGTTCATATGGTTCTTTACATTCCGGGCAAAGACGGCGCACCAGCCGCTGGGCAACTATCCCAACAACCGATGAGGCCACCAGGAACGGTTCAATCCCCATCTCCATCAGCCTGGCAAGTGTAGCGGAAGCGGTATTGGTATGCAATGTAGATAGTACCAGGTGTCCGGTCATAGCCGATTGGATAGCAATCTTGGCCGTTTCAGCATCTCTGATCTCACCAACCATAATGATATCCGGGTCCTGGCGCAGCACGGAGCGCAGCCCGCCTGCAAAGGTAAGTCCGGCCTTTATATTGAGCTGTACCTGGTTAATGCCGTCAAGTGTGTACTCAACCGGGTCTTCCAGGGTAATAATGTTCTTTTCAGGTGTATTGATATCACTTAAGACAGAATACAGTGTGGTGGTTTTCCCGCTCCCGGTGGGTCCTGTAACCAAAATTATTCCATAAGGGTGAGTGATTACAGTACGGAACTTTTTCAGTATCTCCGGAAGCATCCCCAGTTCCTGCAGGTGCATCAGGCCTCTGGACTTATCCAGAATCCTCAGGACCACCTTTTCCCCAAATATCGTCGGCAGGGTAGATACCCTAAAATCAATGTCTTTGTTATCAATCTTCATCTGTATCCGGCCATCCTGGGGCACTCTGCGTTCGGCTATATCCAAATCAGCCATGATTTTCAGCCTGGATATAATAGGGGCCTGCATTCTCTTAGGAAAACGAGTTACCTCGCTCATTACGCCATCTATCCTGTAACGAACAAGAAGGTCTTTCTCCCTGGGTTCAACATGGACATCACTGGCCCGGCTGCCAACTGCCTGAGTAATCAGGGAATTGACCAGCTTGACCATAGGCGCATCCTCAACTATTTCCCTTAACTGTTCCAGACCGCCTTCATTAAAGTCTAGCCCCAGGTCTTCCGGGAGACCTTCTACCATTTTAATAATAGTATCTTTACCATAATAGGAGGCAATAGCATTATCTATTTCATTCTCTGATGCTATAGCAAGTTCTACGTCACATCCGGTCGTAATCCGCACATCATCAACTGCCAACACATTAAGCGGGTCAGCCATTGCAAGAATAAGCTTGTCCCCTTCTTTTTCAACCGGAATCACCTTATACTTCTGAGCAATATGCTCAGGTATCGCTTTTACCACTTCAGGGTCAAGGTTCCGCCTGCTGATATTGATTACGGGTATGCCCAGTTTTGCTTCAAGCACCTTCAGAACAGTCTCTTCATCGACAAAACCCATATTGACAAGAATCTTGCCTAAGCGCTCATTTGTTTCCTTCTGCTTCTCCAGAGCATCCTGAAGTTGAGCTTCTGTCAACAGGTTATCTTCACGAAGTATTTCTCCGAGCCGTTTCCTGATAGGTAAAAACACAAACCTGCCTCCTGTCATAATTAATTTTTCATGTTTTTCGAAAATGCCAAATATATACAATACAATGTCGTACTATGTGAATAATATTCTACTTGTTTTTTGCAAATCCTGCAATAATTTTGTCATTAAGTTCAAAAAAATGTCAAATACGGCATTTTCCCGGGCAAAAAAAAAGAAGCCCTTAAGCATCCTCCCGTTCCGAAATCTTTTTTACTTGCATTTTATCTTTCAGTAAGTCTAAGAAGCCTTTGTTTTTTGCTTCGAGAGCCTGTTCCTCCGCTCTTGTTATTTCTTCCCGCAATTTTCTTACCTGCTCGGCCAGTTTCTCGTTTTCCTTTCGGCAGGCTTGCAATTCCCGCATTATTGCAGAAAACATAAAAAATATTGTTGTCTTGAAATTACTTTCAATGCCAAGACCGCCCGCAAGTGTGCGTTCCATTTCCATTTTTCTCTGGGCTCCTTTAATAGTGTACTGCTCAGTATAGAGGAGTTCTTTAATCTGGCCGAATACTTCCAGGTTTTTTGAAGAAAACCTTTTATGCTGACCTTTTTTACTGTTGACGTTCAAGAATTGAATAAATTCTTTTTCCCAAAACCTGACGGTGCTTGCCTCCACCTGAAGTATTGTGGCTACCTGCTGCAAGGTTAAATTCCGGTCAGAAGGTTCAGCCATTTTTCAATCCCCCTTTACTGCTTTCAAAAGCACTTTTCTCATTGTCTCCACAGGGGCCTCACTGCCTGTCCAGAGTTCGAAGGCAATTACCCCCTGATAAAGCAGCATTCCTATCCCGTTCATTACAGGAAGCCCTTGTTCTTTAGCCTTCTTTAAAAACATTGTTTCCCCAGGATTATATATCAGGTCACATACCAAAACCCCTTCCGGTATTTCGGCAAAACTTATCGGCGGCATATCATTTGTGTTTGGATGCATTCCCAATGGTGTTGTATTAATTACAATATCTGAATTTACCGCTGCCATGGATATGGCTGTTTCATCCCAGCAAGCTTCAGCAACCAAAGTCGCGGTTGCAGAGGTGATAGCCTTTTTAATAGGAATTATCTCCTTTGGAAACGGTGAACTTAAGGTTATCTTTCCGACCCCCTCCAAGGCCAGTTGTATGGCAACTGCCCTAGCCGCTCCCCCGGCGCCGATTATGGTAACCTGCTTTCCCGCCGGCTCAACCGCTGCTTCTTTTCTAAGTGCAGCCACAAAGCCCGGGGCATCGGTATTATGTCCAATAAGCTTTCCATCCCTAACCACTATGGTATTAACAGCACCAATTAATTTCGCTTCAGGGGCCAGGTCATCCAAAAACTCCATAATTGCTGCTTTATGGGGTATTGTTACATTAACCCCGGCCAGGTTCAAGCCTCTTATCCCAGCTGCGGCTTGGGAAAGCTCCTCAGGTTTTACACAGAACGGTACATAAACATAATCAAGGTTGTTCCGGCCAAAAGCTGCATTATGCATGGCAGGTGAAAATGAATGTTCTACCGGATAACCAATTAGACCCGTAACTTTTGTCTTTCCACTGATACTTTTCATCTCACACCCCACTAATTTTATACTTGTGATTCTCCGCCACTGTAAATCATAAAACCAAAACGTTTCCTTTCAAAAAGAAAAGGTGATCCAAAGGATCACTGAGGAGAAAAAACTAATGATTAGAAGCCTTGTCCTTAGGTATATTATACTACAAACCAGTGTCGTAACAACTCGAAATGTGACCCCGAAAAATTATTTTTAGTTTTTGGCCAAATTCCTAAGCACTATTTTTTCAGCAATCCTGACAATCCTTGTGCCAATAAATTCGGTTTTAGATATAGGTTCTACCAGAACTGTATAGAATCCCATCCTGTTGCCGCCATACACATCTGTGAAAATCTGGTCACCTATAACAGCAGTTTCATCTTTTTGGGTTCCTAGGATATTCATTGCCATTAAAAAAGGCTTCCGCATCGGCTTTCTTGCCCTGGCCACTCCGGGAATCCCCAAAGGGCCCAAGATAGCTGCCACCCGGCTGTTCAATGCATTGGATACCACACATAATTTTATGCCGGCTGCAATATAATCCTGCAGGAGTCCGCAAATTTCGGGTTCTATTGTCCCGCTTTTCCAGGAGAGCAGGGTATTGTCCAGATCGATAATAAGTCCTTTAATGCCTCTTTCCGTAAAAAATCCAGGCTCCATATCTGTTAATGAAATAATATATGCATCAGGATGAAACATCGAAAACAAAAGCTCTCCCCCTTAAATCTTTACAGGAATATTGTACCACATTTACTGCAATTCATCCAGGGAAGCAAAAGAATAACCGGCTTTGAACAGGTCTTTTAATATCCTGTCAAGTGCATCCCTGTTAGACTCTGATACAGCATGCAGCAAGATTATAGCCCCATTGTGCACATTGTCCATTACGCTTTGATAAGTTTTTTCTTCTCCAAGTTGATTGTTTATATCCCAGTCCCTCAAAGCCAAACTCCAGAATATAGTCTGATATCCTAAACGGTAACCGGTATTTAATGTCCTGGAATTGAACTCTCCTTTAGGGGGCCTGAGATACTGCATAGTTTCTCCAGTTAGCGCTTTAAACTTATTACTCACTGCTTCTAATTCTTCTTTAATTTCTTCATTGGAGAGAGCTGGCATACTCGGATGATTTTCAGTATGGTTTCCAACTATATGTCCCTCAGCAACCATTCTCTTTACCAGTTCAGGTTGTTTGTCAATATATTTCCCTGTTATAAAAAAAGCCGCCTTTACATCATTATCTTTTAAAATATCAAGTATGTCGGCAGTATACCCGTTTTCATAGCCCTCATCAAATGTCAGGTAAATCTTTTTTTGTGACGGGTCGCCTACATAACAGCCCCTATTTTCAAGTTTGGTAATAAAATTGGGGTCCGTTTCAGGCTGACGATTGTCCAGGTTTCTTTTATACCACCAAGCATAAGTCTTGCCAAGTGGTTCGTCATCATCAATTATCACATCAGGCAAACTTCCGGTTTCATTATTGCCCGCATCTGATATTCCCTCATCATTGCCCGCATCTGATATTCCCTGATTATTGTCCGTATTTGATATTCCCTGATTATTGCCCGATTGTTCGAATTCCTCAACTTTCTCACTGCTCCCGTCATCTGTCCCTGATTGTTCCGGAATCTCCTGAACGAAATTAAGACCTTTAGCAATACCAGAAACCTGAAAATTAGAACAAAACACAAAAGAGACAAAAATCACAGGTACTAATACCGCTAAGATGACACTAAATACCTTTTTATGCAACTTCTCCATCTCCTCTGGCAAACAGCAGTTTTACTCATAATTCGACAAACCGGCGATGTTCCCTCCTTCTTATCACAGTATAAAAACTGCCGCTTTTTGCCACGGAAAAAAGGCAGGTCAAACCTGCCTCAACCAGCCCTTTCAGATAACATTATCAATACATGGCAGTATAATACTAAATGTTGATCCACTGCCCGCTATTGCATTAACATCAATTCTTCCGCCATGCTGCTTGATAATCTGGAGACATACACTTAATCCCAGCCCTGTTCCGGCATCTTTAGTTGTATAAAAAGGTGTGCCTATCTTCGAGATTTCTTCAGCACTCATTCCCTTGCCATTATCACTTAGAACCATAGCCATTTCACCATTTTTTTTATTATATTTAGTGCTTAAAATAAGCATGGGTCGAATCGTATTTGCCATTGCATCAATAGCATTTTTTACCATATTCATGATAACCTGTTTTAATTGGTCCTCATCTGCTAAAACAGTCCTCTCTTCCTTAGCAATATCCATTTTTAACGTTACATTCTTTATGAACAATTGGCTTTCGATAATAAGGGATAAAGAAGTAATTAAATTATTTATAGATATCGGTTTCAGCGCCGGGGCTCGCGGCCTGGCAAAACTAAGAAAATCGCTGACTACCTGGTTGACGCCATTAGCTTCAGTTTCGATTATATTTACATAACTTCTCAATCGTTCATCAGTTGTCTGTGATTTTAGGATTTGGCTGAACCTCTTAATTGCAGTTAGGGGGTTTTTAATTTCATGTACTATACCGGCAGCCATCTGCCCAAGCACTGCCAGTTTCTCCTGCTGCTGCAGCCTCAGCTGCTCAGCCTTTAACCTGGTTACATCAATCCCTAAAGCTATATACCCGACTAAAACTCTTTCAACATTATAAACAGGTGCTAAATCAAACATAACTTCTTTGCTTTCGCCTGAGGAAGTAATCAAAATCGCCTCATACATTTTATTAAGCTTATCTTCAGTTCCTGCTTCAGTCAGTACTTCTCTCCAAGTGCATTGCATTAAAGCAGTAAACCGCTCCAATGTCATCCCCCAAACATCTTCTTCAGACAAATCAATCATTTGTAAAAATGCTTTGTTGCACTGGACAATATATTTGTTCTTGTCAAGAAGCAAAAACAAATTTTTCATAGAGTTTAAAACGGTCTGGGTTTGCAAATGCAGATTTTCCAATTCCTGTTCTTTTTTGGCATCGATTATTAGCTGTATATATCCTTCTTCCCCAAGAGCCCATTGATAAACCCTTAAGTTGATATCTGCTCCCTGCCTGTTTTTCACCTTAACCATTTTGTGGTTTAAGTTGTCCGATTTATTTGTTACATAAAACTGCCTTGCAAACAATTCCTTTAATTCATCTGACTCTCTAACTTCATTACAATTATATCCAAAAATTTCCTCAGCTTTGATATTGGCAAAAGCAAGGCTATAGTCCGCATCAAAAACCATCAGTCCAAGCGGAAGGCCGTTTATGATTTTTGACATGTGAACATTTACTGATTCAATCTTTATATATGGATGAGTTAAAACGTTTTCTACAATACCCTTAAACAAATAATACATATAAGCAATTTTAGTAACATGTCCAAACACAAGAAAAAACGTAATTTCATCCCCATATATTGCAAGTGATAGATCAGAAGTAATGACAACAATCAAGGCAAGACAAATATACTTATATGTAAGGCTATCCTTACCAAAAGGTCTGTTTTTAATTAAAACCAGGGTCAGCAGTGAACCAATAATAAATATACAGTAAAGAGCCGACTTTGCAAAAGCAGATGCCGGCGATACTGAAGGAAAATGAAACATAGCATATGATAACAAAAATGAAGTCAGCAATGCCATAGCGATCCCCAGCCACTTATTTAATTTGCATTTCAAGGGTGCCACCATAACTGCAATAATAATAATCTGCACTGTCCTTGACACAGCCAAATACCTTATTCCCATGTCTGCAAAATTTTCCGGCTGTATCCCCAGTCCCAAAAAATAGATAATCTGCAGTATTTCCAATACTGTGACTATCAGAAAACCCAATCCCATAATATTTACCGACGGTGAATTTTTCTCGTAGGTGTACCATACAACCCAAAAAACGGCTGTTGTAATAAACAGATATGTTAATTCAACAGCAGTTTGGCACAATCCAGGATTCACCTGCCAAAATCCCGATAAAAGCACCATAGTAACTATCAGTGAAACACATAATGTGAATCCAATTCTAAGTAACAGTTCCGTAAATCCAATGTCATAATTTTCATTTGTTGGAGCAGAAGTAATAAACATCCTGTCGAAACCCGCCTTTTAATCAGAAAAACATGATTGGAGTAATATTATACCATTGAAATAACTGTAAATCGTTAATTTTTTGTCGATAACCAACCATTATTCCGTGTTGAAACTTGTCATATTAATACATACGAAGGGCTAGCTACCGCACCTGTTAAACAATCTGTCTTAAATTAGAAAGAGTGGCTCTGATTTACTCAGATGCCACTCTTTGTTAGGCTTGTTGACGCCTGTACACATTTCTCACCCATGACCCCGAATCCCAGGCCTGGGGAGAAGCAATCTTTTTAAACTGATGATACTTGCTGCCACGTGAAATAAGTGTTTCATTTGTCACAGTACTATTAAAAACTGGTTTCAGCTTGCTTATTACCTCTTCATAATTAAAAAACCTGCAGGAAAAAAGGTCTAGATATGCCAGTCCCGTTTGCTCAAAATAATGAAGACTGATATGGCTCTCGGCAATCATAGTCATGATTGAGATGACAGGTTCATTCTGTACCATGTTTTTGGTTACATAAGGACGCATAATAGGAGTCATACCGATTTCGAAAGGCAAGGTATCAAAGACACCAAACAAATCATCCAAGGTTTTGGGGCCATTATAGTTCTTAAAATCAAGAAAAAGATGAGGACCAAAATCCATTTCCTCGTTAATTTCAATGTTCTTGGGATAACTGTCATTCCGCTCTCTCTCCAGGAGGTATGATGCCGTTTTCTCCGCTGGAAAAGTCTCCTTGATTATTTGCTCCAGTTTCACAGCATCAAACGGTTCAACAGAAACCAAGTCAATATAATAAGCCTCCCTGAATGAAAATGTATGAATGGTGAAATGCCCCCCTGCCAGAAACACAAATGCACTTATACCACAGTCTTCCGGAACGACACCATTATAATAAGGTAAAATGAACGGAGGCATAACCGTCTTTAACCCTAATTTCAAGGGCAGCTCTTCCAGGAATTCATGAACCAGGGTAATGTCATCCAAACGGGAACGATATCCGTTAAAAGCATCCATCACAAAATGGTTCATTTCTCATCACCTATCCTTTATCAACAAAATTCTGCCGCAAAAAACCCCGTGAGGTTAATAGTAAAGTTATCCTCCGGGGCATTTGTCCCTCGTTAGACATGAGACAATATCATATCATATCAAATTATATTATCTTTGTTGGTTTTGTCAACACTTTTTGCAACATATTTAATTCTTCTAATACAATATACCAAGAAAATAAATATACTGGAGGAATAATCAAACATGAAAAGGCTTGACCCCGCCAAGCTATTTGTTGAATTTAGGCCAGGAGTTACTAAAGAGGAACCGATTTTCCCAAGACATTATACATTAACCCATTCTGATGTAACCGCAGAACTGTTTTTAACAATAGGACTGCAATATGCTTATGAAAAAATTGGCCCTATGAGGGATGAGGTTTTGGCAGAATGGCGACTTAGTGATGGCAGATATTATATGTATGTATATTTGTATGTTGATGGGCAATTTGATCCGATTATCTCTGCAACTCGTTACTCGATATTTAAAAGAGAATTGCCTCTGGCTCTTGAAGCCATTCGTTACGGAGACCGCGCTTTTTTTGAAGCACATCCTGAATTAGATAACGCTGCAATCTGGGTTTACTTTGACTCAACTATACCCCTCTTTAACAGGTCCGAATTCTGGGGCTTCCCAGCCAACTATAAATAACAGTTACTTATCATTTTCACATCTTAAAGGTTTCTTCAATTAATGTAATATTATTATTTTCAAACTTGTACCCCTTAATATTTACATTCTTATTGGAAACTTCTATTTCAAGGGGCAAGTTGCCAAACGGCAGGGACTTAATTTTTTTGCCATCATCCTTTAGGCTGCATACATCGATTGACGATTCATCAATGTTTTGGATAAAAAGATAATTTTGAGCCCTCTTTCGTATCAAAAACTTTAATTACAGGCTTTCCGTTTAGGTTGTAGTCATAATATAATAAACCATTATTTCCCCAAGCCAGGAAATTTGCTTTATCGTATTGAACTTCCGGATACTTAAAAGTATCAACCAAGGTAATTTTTTCATTTGTTAAATCTTTTGTATATATACAGATTTCTTCACTTCCATCTGTTTTCATACCTATAAATGCAATGATGCTGCCAGCTACATCATAATCACAAACACCAATACCCATGTCATCTGTCAAGGATTCAATTTTATTATTCCTTAATAGCTGCTGCTTCCCTAAAACTATATCTCCATTGGCTAATTCACAATAAATGGGTCTGTTTTCCATCCATGGTTTGTAATAGAAAGTCCCAATTAAATCATTTTCGTTTTTGACCTGAAAAATCAGGCTCCCATCATCAGCTATTTCATTTGAATATGTAATTTCTAATTTATCATTTTTTATAGGCTTATTTATTGTTATACTTGTATATCCAATTCCAACAAATGCAATTATGGCAAATAATATTCCCAATACTATCATTTTTCTTTTCATTCAAAACACTCCTCATTTTTGGGTGCTGTAGGAACCGCAGCTGGAGTACATTTTTCTCCCTCTTATTCAACCGCAATACTTTTTCCAGGAGTCTCCGTGTTCAAAGTTACTTTCAACAAGGTCAGTTACAACCTCAGGATCAGTGCCCAGCACGTCTATTAAGCTAATCTCATTGCCTTCCGTAGGTTATCTTTGTTTGAGGGCATTATATCCCCTCCCATGAGCATTTCACCCAATCATCCATATACTACGCCGCTATGAGTTTACATCTATGTCCTAACTTTTCACCCATCCAGATCCTCCACATCCTGAACAAGCATATGCTCCACTTCGGCCAGTTCCTTTACACTGTCCACTAAGACCTCCTATTCTTTATCTATCACAGAATTTCCCTCGATAAAACCTATTAGGAAGATGCTACGAAATACCAATGGTCCGTAAATTTCATGATTTGTTTATAATCGCCTTGAAAATCATCATTGGAAGGGCTCTCTCCGTCAGAACGATATATAAACCCGGAGAAGTTATCTAAAATCCCGCGAAATGTGAAGAAGAAAACCTTTGTGACATGGCCCTGTTTCTCAACTAATATTTCGCCTCCACCTTTTGACAAAGAAGCATGATTAGGTGGCAGTTTTATTAGTCTGTTATTGTAATCAACGTTCGGCTGTAATTCACCCGCTTCTATCATTTTCACGACTTCTTCCCGATACTTTATATTCATCCAAAAATCTACTTTTATTATTATGGATGTCCAAGGCACAACTATAACAACTAAAACTGTTAACAGCTGAAAAACCAATGGATAAGCAGCTTTTATTCCTGTTGTCTTTAAATTTTTTACCAGATAGCGAATTGATAAAAACAACACAACCACAAAAAAGAGGTAAATTTGTATTTCAATATACAGTTCAATAATTATCGTAACCAAATCTACTAAGGTCCAACGAAAGATTTGCAATAATATTAATATGAGACAACTAATCAATGACAACCAAATGATTACTGGCTGTTTTCTTATTTTTTGGCTTAATTGCATTGGTCACCTCCATATAAGTCTTTAATAATGCTTCGACAAGGAGTCGTTAATAGGTAATGTAATGGTAAACAATATTTGTTTTATATCAATTTGCTTTTCATTCAGGAAGGCTTTTTAAAATAGTTTCGAGCAACAATTAACAAAAACAATGCTAATCCTATAACAATTGCAATTAAACCCAATGAATAAATGTAATCAGCAATAGTTGAATGAAAATTGTACCTAATAACTAACTCGGGAGTAGGGTTTTGATAAGGAATACCTGCAAAAGCAACATCGTAAAGGAATCCAACTATGACAATTATAATTCCAGAAATAACAATTCTAACAGTATTACGTTTATTTAACATGCCCAAACACCTCTGCCCATTTTGACTGCAAAAAAAGTTACAGCCGGGCAGACAGGCAAGTTAGGTCGGAGCGCAGCGGAGCATATTTGGCGTTGTTAGGCGATGTAGGCGCTAGCCCCAAAGTCTAATCGAGCACATTGACCGATTGTATAACTTCACTAGCCATCATCTGAGTTTCATTAGTAACCACATATTGAACTCCAACTTGCCAAAACTTCTTGCCATCAATTATATAAACAGCTTTATCAGAAAGGTTCTGTCCTTCAGCTTTATATTTTAGTTCCATAATGATAGCATCTCTATCAGATATCTTTGCAGCCTTTTTGGAAGAAGTAAATTCAGTCACTCCATTTAGAGCTTTTACACTCGTAATAAAGTTGTTCGAAATCTGCTCCAAACTTGGTTCCGCATTGTTTTTAAATGAAATAATGCACACAAAGTAATTAGCGCCTTCCCCCGTACCAGTAAATGCATTTTGACTTTGAATAGCTTCTTCGTTTTTAAGCGTGTAAGGTTTTAGTTCAATACTCTGAGGTAGTTTCACTGACAATCTATAACCTTTTTCACCAAATATATTTTCTTTTGTAGCGTACTTATTGTTTATTATGGTTTGACTAACTTTATTCGCAGGTTGAATTTCCTTGGTTTGATTAGAACACCCAACAATAATTGAAGAAACTATTAAAATAAAGCACAAAAATAGGACATTTATTCTTACTAAGCGGGATAACAAAGATATAATGCAACTGGTTTGTTTTACATGACATTTCATTTAACTGAACACTCCTTCCCCAAACCAATTTCACCTCTCCCCGCAAAGCAAGATTTCGCCCGTTTTCTCGTGGTAGGTCGGAACGCAGTGGAGACATTTCCGCCGTTGTTAGTTTAGACGATGTGCGGCGATCACTACTTACTTGCCTTCTCCGACATAATTCTTATTATTTCATTATAAATTGCGGCATCTACTATGTCCTTCCCAATATACTCAATAATGTAAGTGGTTTCTCCTTCCGAAAATACATATCCATTATAATGTTCAGGGTCATTACTTGCCTTTAATATTACGCCATTTTCAGGAACACCTGGAGTTGCTTCGGAATCTAGATATAATTCCCAACCATTATTTGTATAAAAAGCTCTTTTTTCTGCAATAACAGCATCTAAAGTTCTTGGATCTGTCTTAAATTCAAAAATGCTATCAGCTGGCGATTCAAGTTTCAGAAAATCTTCGTTTATAGAAATCTCAGCCCAATCAGGAGGGTATAGAACAATCAAACCATTTTTGGGTTCAATAAACTCTTTCCAATTAGTTGTATCAGTGTAAGAAATAATTATATTGTATTTGTAATTAGCATCATAAAAAACAGTAGCGCCAAAATTTTCGCTTATAAATCTTATTGGTACAAAAGTTCTACCCTGTTTGATTTCTGCTGGAACATCCATTGAAATTGGTTGTTCATTGACAAAAGCTATCTTCTTATTAATGGTTATAACAATAGTTTTATCCTGAACGATTACAGTTGCCGTATTAGTAATGGCATCCCATTTGATATTTGCCCCTAATGCTTTTTCCATAAATCGAATGGGAACCAAAGTTCGTCCGTTTTTTATGTATGGCGAAACATCTAGTTCAATGGGCACATCATTAACATATGCAATTTTTTGTCCGGTTCCTAACGCCGAAAGCTTATAATAGCCATAATCAGCAGAGTATACATTCCCGCATATAAGCAACAATAAAGCAATAATTAAAATCATTAGATACATTGACCTTTTCATAATTATCCTCCTTTTGTTTTACTTATCATAATTGCGAGCCGCAATTCGCCTCTCCCCGCAAAGCAAAATTTCTCCCGTTGTTATCCTGGCTAAAATTGAGAATACATGCACGTTTCTAATTTTGGCGAAACAATATTTTTTAAAAAACACTTGACGTTTACTAGCTGGTTTTGGCGATGTTGATGGAGAGTCTAATGTTTGCCCTTTAATTTTTTAACACATGAATCATAAGCCTGCTTGATTGTTTCGCCATTTAATCTTTCGTATTCTATTCCATATTCTCGTTTAATTGATTTGTTCCCAATTTGTATACATTAGCACCTATAGTCTTTCTGACAAATTCCAATTCAGCAGAAACTCTTCTTTTCTTCTTTGAGAAATCATTATATGGCATCAGAATTTTGTCTGTGGCTGAAAACTTTAGTTCTCCATGATCCTTTATATATTCGTGATTGCTCAGCCTAGCGATTCCACCCTTCAGTTCTCGCAGTGTAAATATTGCATGGTTAATATAGTCACCGGCACCGATTATTTTGCTTAAATCAGCCGGTTCATTTGAACTAGCATATATTATGGCTAGCAGTAGCCAAGCATCTGAAGTTTCCAATATTGATTTATTCATTTTTTCTTTTCCTTTCATTTGCAGCCTAGTCAATTTCGCATAACGCATATTGACTAAACTAACTCTGGCTGACCATACGGCTGGCGCAATTTTTGCACCATATAACTTAAATGATTATCTATAATAGGCAGTCCTATTTCGCCTAACCCAGCTGATAGTCGACGTCGCGAAGCTATAACGCGAGCGAGGACGACGCCGTGCCCTCGGGAAGCTGGCACCACTATAATCGGGTGAGCGAGTGCAGCGAAGCAATGTTATCGGATTGGGTGGAAAGCAACTTCCGGGCAAGCTTCCGTAAATGTCGGGCGATTTGATTTGCGGTCGCAAAGTATTTTTGATTCTAGTTATTTTCTTTCATCACTTTACCCTCCTACAAGCAAAATATCTTTTTCTAGTACGCAATATAGAGCAAATAATTTCACCTAAATTTTACATAAATAAAATCACATTTCATAAATACTAAATATTCAATAATCAAATTTTCTTTCGACATGCCACACACATTTCCTTCATTTTTTAGTAAATTTAACCAACATATTGTAGAAACCCCAAAATATAGCTTGTGCCATAAAATCGCAAAAACAAAGCAGGCATCCCGCCTGCTTCTTTTCTCTAATACCCTTCCGCTCTAAACTCTTTGGTCAGCTTATGCAAAGCCCTTTTTTCTATTCTGCTTACATAAGACCTTGAGATGCCCAGCTTCCGGGCTATTTCCTTTTGGGTTTTTTTGATGCCGTTAAATAATCCGAACCGAAGCTGGAGTACATTTTTCTCCCTATTATTCAACCGCAATACTTTTTCCAGGAGTCTCCGCTGTTCAAAGTTGCTTTCAACAAGGTCAGTTACAACCTCGGGATCAGTGCCCAACACATCTATTAAACTAATCTCATTGCCTTCCTTGTCAATACCGATAGAATCATAAAGTGAGATTTCAACACGGTTTTTCTTAATTGCTCTCAAGTGCATCAGAATTTCATTCTCAATACATCTGGCAGCATAAGTTGCCAGGCGGGTTCCTTTACCCTTGTCATAGGTGTTTATTGCCTTAATCAGGCCTATGGTACCGATGGAAATCAGGTCATCATTGTCTTCCCCCGTGCTGTCGAATTTCTTGACTATATGTGCCACCAAACGCAGGTTATGCTCAGTCAGTATATTCCTCGCATATTCGTCACCCTCTGCCAGCAGGTCAAGATATTTTGACTCTTCTTCCTCACTTAAGGGCTGTGGAAAAGTGTTGTTGGTTATGTAGGAGATAAGTAATAATAACCCTTTGATCAATGAAATAGCGGCTAACACCGTAAGCTCCGGTACCATTTAATAACCCCACCCCCGCATCAAAATTTGAGTCATCACTATAAATTATATGCGCATAAAACCGAGGTGGTGCCTGTACCTGCAAAACAATATCTGCCAACTAAAAAAAAACAACCCATGCGGGCTGTTTTTTTAGATTTGCTTTTCTGCTAAATCACCGATAACCGGGAATTTATAGTATTCTCCCTGAGCTGATTTAACAATAGCAATCAGCCAGCATACCAAATAAGCGAGTGGAATAACAACAGCAATTATCCATCCTATAACAGGAATAAACCCGGATACCATTTGCACTACAAAAAATGCACCAGACATAATTATTGACTGCATAGCATGGAATCTGACAAACCTGTTCTCTTTTTCTAGCAATATTACCACTATCCCGCCTACAATCCAAAACACATAAGCCAGAACGGCGGTCATATTAGGTGACATCCCCAAAGCAGTTTTCTCATCACTCATAATACTGTGCCTCCTTTAATTACAATTTTGTTTTAAAATTTTCCATTTAATACTATAATATCATATGTTTTTAAAGTTAGATATATAATTTGCCATATCATTTTTTTATTAAGTGGGCAACATAATACCATCAACTCCAAAGGAGGTGAAATAATGCGAAACATAGATGACAGGTACGACATTGGGACATGGGCCTTCCTGGGAACAGGTTGGTGGGTCTCTCACCTCGCGGCGATTCTGGCAGTGGGATATACAGGATACTATCTGAGAAAAATGGTCCGGGGTTAAATCCCGGGCCTTCCCGCTCTGCCCCCCGATACCCTGAGATGCTTAATCAAGGCCAGTGATATTGCAGTTATAGGAATTAAAAGCAGGGCAGCAATCCAATACCTGCCGCCCAAAACTGCCCTTGCAAATAAAACGGCGTGAAATATTATTGTAAATACATAAAAGATTACCCTCAGATAAGGCATGTGATAATTTATGCGCAACTTATGATAACCCCCTTTTAGTCTATTCACCTTCCTAAAATATTGTTCCCTATATATTGTGCCGTGGGCAAATAAATTGAATTTCACAATTTGTTCACATTTTTGCCATTGAATTATCCAAATCCTCCTATATAATAAACTTTAATATAATAAATTTCAAAATAACAAACTTTAAAAAGAGGTGATACATATGGTCAAATTCAAAGAACGCTTCTCACTTCCTGGTGTAATCATTATTAGCTTCCTAATGGGAATAATGTTCATGGCCGGTGGACTAACAGCCTATAAACTCTATTTCCCTCCGGCAGTAGTGGCAGAAGATGGCAATAATGCGGCAAATACTAATAATGCGGCAGATGGTAATAATATAAAACTTGTAAGCATCGGGCCGACTGACATTTCACAAACTGTCAAAAACGTCAGCCCGGCAGTTGTAAATATCGAATCGTTTGCTGCACAACAGTCACAAATGAATCCATATATGAATGACCCCTTATTTAGAGAGTTCTTTGGCAGAAATTTTGATTACCAGCCATACCCGGAAACATCCACAGGAATCGGAACTGGTTTTATCTTTGACAAGAGCGGGCTTATCATTACCAATGAACACGTAATTAATGGGTCTTCTAAAATTGAGGTTACCATCAATGGATTTGACGAGCCTTTAAGTGCAGAGGTAATCGGTTCTGATGAAGAACTGGACCTGGCAGTTTTAAAGGTATCTGTCAAAAAAGACCTGCCTGTTTTAAAAATGGGGGATTCAAATAAAACCGAAGTCGGCAGCTGGGTAATTGCCATCGGAAACCCTTATGGCCTTGATCATACCGTTACTGTTGGGGTTATAAGCGCCAAAGGTCGCCCGTTACAAATATCTAACCGCATGTACAAAAACCTTTTACAAACAGATGCTGCAATTAATCCCGGCAACAGCGGCGGCCCGCTTTTAAATACCGCAGGTGAAGTTATTGGAATTAATACTGCAATCAACTCCTCTGCTCAAGGGATTGGGTTTGCCATTCCTGCAGCAACAGTTAAAGAAGTTCTTGAAGACCTCGTTAATAACGGCAAGGTGACCAAGCCTTATATCGGAGTATATCTGCAGTCCGTTAACAAAGAACTTGCCGACTACTTCGGCGCATATGACACCGATGGGGCCGTTGTTGCCTATGTGGTTCCCGGAAGCCCTGCAGAAAAAGCTGGAATATTAAAAGGAGATATAATAGTAAAAATAGACAAACAAAAAGTGAAAACACCTGAGGATATTACGGAAAAATTAAAAAACATTAAAATCGGAGATAATGTGGCTATTCAAGTTTTTAGAAAAGCTGCTATTAAAACTATAACTGTCAAAATTGGAGAAAAACCTTAATGAAAAAAACCTTAATATTGTATAATTTCCTGCATTATTTCCCTGAACAGCGGAGCCGCAGTCCGGCCTCCGCTTTCTCCGTCTTTGACCAAAATAGTAACAACAAACCTGGGCTTGTTTAATGGGGCATACCCGCTGAACCATGCATCAACCTGCTCATTTCCATATTGAGCGGAACCGGTTTTTCCGGCGCTTCCCCCATTTTCAACCCATGCGGCTTTGCCGGTACCTTCACGAGTAACCCTCTCCAGCATCCCCTGAAGGGTCTTTGCGGTATTCTCCGATACTGCCCTGCGCTTTTCCCCCGGCTCGATGGTTTGCTCCACCAAGCCCTCGTCACTTACCACCATCTTGACCAGCCTTGGTGTAGTATAGATACCGCCCCCTACAACAGTATTCATCATAGCAGCTATCTGGACAACACTTGCTTCAACTGGCCACTGGCCAAGGCTGGCATTGACAAGATTATACTTCTGTCCTATAAGGTTTAACTTATCTTTTGTATCTTGGGTCTGATAACCACATATATCAGCAGAATCCAGACCAAACAGCGCTGAGTACTTAATCAGCTTTTCAGCCCCCAGTTTAAGCCCCACCCTTGCAAAAACCGGGTTACATGAGTATGTAACCGCATCAGAAAAAGTAATCAGGCCATGTCCTTCTTTTAGATAACACTTTACAACATCGTCCTTTTCACCGGCACAAAAGTATATCTCCTCCGGTGCTGCAATTCCTTCTTCAAGCGCGGCAGCAGCAACAACCACTTTAAACACAGAGCCGGGCTGATAGCGCAAAAGCCCGTGATTTAAATAAGATTCCGGATGACCTTCTTCCACATTTTCATGACCGAGAAAATAGTCGGGCTTGCTGGCAAGGGCCAGAATATCACCAGTACCTGCTTCCATAACGGCAACAGCGCCTTCCCTAACCCCAGACCTGTCCATTACCTGCTCAACCGCTTCCTGGATTCGGCGATCAATAGTCAGCACAACATTTTTTCGTTCACTGTCAATCTTATTTTCCTCAACACTTAACCCCAGCCCGCTGATAATCCTTCCCCTGCCGTCAAGGTATATCCTTGCTGCAGAGCGGGGAACGTCTCCCTCCAGATCACTGTTATATATGGCCTCTATGCCCATTTTCCCTTCCCAGCTTCCCCTGCTTTCTCCAATACCAAGAAAACCAATAACATGAGCTGCCAGGACAGGCTTCCTATCACGTACCTTGGCCTTTACTATCACAATTCCGGGTAATGAAAGGCTTTTCAGCTTAGCAGCCTGTATAGAAGTCAAGTCCTGAGGAATCATCCTTGCTTTTGTGGTAAAATACTCCATTATTTGCGAAACTTCCACTTCAAGTATACCGGCAAGCAAACCGGCTTCTCTGTCCTTATCCGCTATAGTCCATGGGACGACAATTGCCCTGTATACCACATTGTAATCTATCAGCGGCAGCAGGTTACGGTCAAGGATTTGTCCCCTTGGCGGTATTTCCAATGAAATCATCTGTGTCTGTTGGGCCAGGGCCTGTTTGCTTAACCGCGGGCCTTCATGAATTTGTATATACGCTAAGTTGGCTGTCAGGATACAGAATACTACAGCAAACAACCAAAATAAGATAACGGTCCTGTTCCTGTTATACACATATTTCCCCTCCGGAATACCATTATATCCCGGCATCAATGCCGCTCTCTCTAGCATGAACTTAGTGAGGAAATTTTATACAGGCGGTACCGCTCTAATATAAACAAAGTCTTTTATATTATACTTACCGGCCATGGAAGGTTCTGCAGGATATCCAGCACCTCGGCATAAGTATCCATGGTTACATGGATAACTACCTCTCCCGTCCCTGGGTTTCCGGTACTGACTATACCGAGCCCGTCATAACCCTCCATAATATTGTCCAGAAAAAATATGTTTTTAGGTTCCATTCTAATCTTAATTTGAAACTTATTATCAGACAAATTTATCCCACCCATGTTTAGTCAGGTTTTCCGCTCTTTTCCCGGCGCAGCATATCCAACGGCTTTACAGGATTATCTACAGGCATTGTCACTATCTGCTGGGGATGTGGTGCTATGTCTATAGCATTTCCTTCAGCATCGGACAAACTATCTACTTTTTGATAAAAAACTCTTGTTTCCGGACCTGTTATTTCCAGTAAATCCCCAACCTCAAACCTATTGCGCTGTTCAATTACGGCTTTACCTTCTTCGGCAATGTATTCCCTGACTATTCCAATAAAATCATAGTCCCTGCGATAATTTGAAGTATCCGTTTTTTCTCCGCGCATGTTTTCCTTTCCGAAGAAAAACCCGGTGGTGTATTCCCTGTGACTGACCTTGTGAATCTCATCCATCCACCGGGAGTCAAAAGTATAAGTATCAGGGTTAGCATAATAAGTATCCAATGCCTCACGATATGCACCGATAACTGTAGCCACATAATGGACACTCTTCATGCGGCCCTCAATCTTGAAACTGTCAATCCCTGCCTTAACCAGCTCAGGTATATGCTCTATCATGCACAAATCCCTGGAATTAAAGACATAAGAACCCAAACTATCTTCTTCAACCGGGAAATACTGTCCGGGCCTTTTTTCCTCTACAATCGAATATTTCCACCTGCAGGGCTGGGTACATTCACCCAAATTCGCCGAGCGTCCGGTCATGAAGTTACTCAGCAAACACCTGCCGGAATATGATATGCACATTGCTCCGTGTATAAACGCTTCAAGCTCAATATTTGTTTTGGCCTTTATTTCAGTTATTTCCTCAATAGACAGTTCCCGTGCCAGGACTATACGCTCAGCCCCTTGATCGGTCCAAAACTTAACAGATGCCCAGTTAGTTATATTAGCCTGAGTACTGATATGAACCGGAAGACCGGGGACCACTTCCCTGGCAGCAGCAAATATTCCGGGATCGGAAACGAGTATCGCATCCACACCCAGTTCCGCCAATTTCTGCAGGTATTCAGGCAGAGAGCTCAGGTGACGGTTATGTGCAAATATATTAACAGTCACATAGACCTTGGCCCCATGGTCATGTGCAAACTTGATTCCCCTATTCATTTCCGACAAGTCAAAATTTCCGGCAGCGGCCCTCAGCCCAAATTCCCTGCCTCCGATATACACAGCATCAGCCCCATACCGAATAGCCATCACCAGCTTTTCAAGATCTCCGGCAGGAGCCAAAAGTTCAGGTTTCCTCAATTCATTCACTCCACATGAGTCATTTTATCGTTTGTCAATAACCATTATTTGTCAATAGTTTTCTTTAGGCTGACGGCAAGGCCGTCTCCTAAAGGAATAATAGTAGTTTCCAGCCCCGGATGAGATGTAACCATCCTTAAATAATCCCTGAGACGGCGCACCGCAGTTTTCTGCCGGTGCCGCAGATTTTCTTCGGGAACCACAACCTTCCCTTCTGCCAGCACATTATCAGAAACCAGGAGCCCGCCGTGTTTCAACCTGGGATACAGTTCCTCAAAAAACCAACCGTACTGTCCCTTCGCTGCATCAATAAAAATAAAATCATAATTTTTTTTTAAATAAGGCACGATATCAACCGCATGCCCTTTGAGAAGGGTAATCTTATCCTCCAGTCCGGCCTGACGAATATTTGTGGCAGCAGTCTCAGCCCGCTGTTCATTAATTTCAATAGTAGTAATATGCCCGTCACGCGGCTCTACAGCCCAGGCCAGCCAAATAGTTGAATAAGCAATTGCAGTGCCGATTTCCAAAATTTCCTTGGCCTGACTAAGGTGAATCAAAGTAGTGAGCAACTGGGCAACCTCAGGAGGAATAATAGAAACATAGTTTTCCTCAGCATACCTTTCCATTTCCAACATATATTCCGGTCTGTCCGGAGCTAATCCTCTGATATATTTTTCAATTTGCGGGTTTATTATTTCAACCATTTCAGCCCTCCGGTAATAGTATGCATTTTTACTGCTGCTTACACCCGTTAAGGTGTTTTTATACTGTTCAGATAAAGGGCCTTATTACGGTTGTGTTCATTTAATGTCCTGCTGAAAACATGCCTGCCATCCTCAGAAACTACAAAAAACATGAAACCCACATCAGCCGGACTGACCGCAGCCTTAAGAGAAGCGCTTCCAGGAGATGCAATAGGCCCCGGCGGAAGACCATAGTATTTGTAGGTATTATATGGTGAATCAACCTCCAGATCCTTGTTCAACAATCGTGCTTTCTGTTTGCCAAGAGCATATTGCACTGTTGCACAGGATTCAAGTTTCCAACCCTTATTCAGCCTGTTTAGAAAAACTGCCGATACCTTTGGCCTTTCTTCATCTTTTTGGGCCTCACGCTCAATAATTGAAGCCATAATAACCGCCTCATGAATAGTCAACCCAACTTTAGCGGCATTAGCTTTAAATTCGGGGGTGATTTCCCTCGAAAATCGTTTCAACATCATGGCGATGATTTCTTTTTCCGTTTTATCCTTAGTAATCCTATAGGTGTCAGGGAAAAGATAACCTTCCAGCCTACCCGGTCCTTTAGGAATTCCTTTAAGAAAATCATAGTCAAAATCTGCTGTTTCAGCTGCCTTTAGGAACCGGTTCCGGTCTGCAAGTTTCATTTCAGCCAGCCGGTCTGCAATCTGGGTAAGATTGTATCCTTCCGGAATTGTGAAGGTTAATGAAACAGTCTCACCATATGCCAACAGATTAACAATATCGGGAACAGTCATTCCTGTCTTCAGGCTGAATTCTCCAGCCTGAAGACTGCTTTCAAGCCCTCGGTAATAAGTATAAACCCTGAATGCACCACTACTCCTGATAAGTCCCTGTTCCTTAAGGATATTTGCTATACCTGCAGTACTCGTTCCCTTGGGAACCAGTACAATTTTCTCGGATGATATACCAGAATCTGCAGGGGGCTGCAGCATTTCATTGAACCAATTATAAACAAATAGAAGTCCTGCAGACAAAATTAACCCCAAGATAATAAGTATAGTAAATATCTTGCGTTTCATACTTGTCCCTTCCCTGGGTGCAGAAATGCCTGCTTCCACTGTTGATCACTTCTTTCAGACTGGTTATATATTTCTACACCATTATACAACTTTTTTGGAGTTGGAACAATATTCATGGTTTTGAGGGTTCATGGTTTTGGTGGTATGGTAACCGGAAGCTGATAATAATCCGGATTATATCCTGGTATACTTGTTTCCTCCGGAGGATTAACTTCCTCCTGGGAATCAAGCATCTCTGAAGAATCAGGTATATCAGGGAAATCCGGCATCTCTGGAGAGTCAGTGTCTTTAGGCGGCTGAGGCTGGACCGGTTTCACCCCTACATTGACAACCTGGTCTAAAGGTTTATAATAACTGGGGGCAAGCTGCTTAAATTCTTTAAATGTACCGCCATCATTTACCATCAATTTGGAAACAACCCGATAACCGTTTTGACCTTTGTTCACAACAACCTGTTTACCTTTTGACTGAGTCAGGTCATTTTTATATACAATTTTGAAAGGGTATTCTTTGATAACAGTATTAATGATTTTGACACTCTTTTTTTGGGAAGTATCACCGAACAACTTAATAGTTACAGTGTTCTTTGTTGTTGACGTTTTAATGATTAGGGCACACGGTAAATTGTTGGTAAATTTTAAGTCTTTGGCCCCATAAACAACCGCGGCATCCTGTCCCATAGGAACATAAGTGACAACCAGTGAGTGATTATGCCTTTCCTGAATATCAATTCCGGCACGGAGCAAAGCGTTGTATAGCGTAGAAGATACCTGACAGACTCCCCCTCCAAGCCCGTCAATAAATTCATTGTTTTGGATGATTTTCGCATTTTTATATCCAGCTTCCTGGCTCCTTGGCCCAACAACTTCGTTAAAAGAAAAGACCTCCCCTTGTTTAATCATTCTACCGTTCAGAGCCATTGCAGCTACCCTGACATTTTCAGACCTATTGTTATTTTCAGCATTAAACCACGTGGTAAATTCAGCCAAAATACCATTTATGCGTAAATTTGTTATATCATCAGTAGTCTTTGATGGAGCAACTTCCAAAAAGTTGACATTGATCTCAGGAACAAGGTCATCCCGAAATATAGGTTCCAATTGGCTGTAAGCTCCTTCAAAATCTATTTCAATACCCGTGGTGGCTTCCACTATTTCAATAGTTTCTTGTGGTGTTATAATCAATCTGGCATCACTTGCGGGCAGCCTTAACTCACTGGTAATATGATTAAATATATTTCTAACCTTATCTTTCGAAAAACTCACTTCAAGAGGAATCTCACGGCCATTATCAGCAGATGCTTTACGTTCCTGCCACTGCTGCAGGTAAGTTCCGCTCCGGCCTACCAACCAAGCAGCCTGCAACATATTATCTGTATCAGCCTGCAACCCTGTATCCAAGGCCCTTATCTTGCCACTGCCCCTGTTACCGTTAAAATGCACAGTTATGTACTTATCCTCAAGTGAACCTATATAATCTTCAATTGCTGCAGCAGCCTGGTTTTTAGTCATGTTTCCAAGATTAATCCCTTTTAGGCAAACTCCGGGAAAAATCCGGTCACTTCTCCCGGTCAGCTCAATAAATGAAATAAATGAAACCACAACGGAAATTAATAGTATCACAGAAATCATAAAAACAACTTTTACATTCCGGGACATAATTAACACCTCAAATTTTGCTGTACATATTATTTCTAAGATATAAATATATTAGACAAAATTTCATTTAATTCCTCTGTGATTACTACAGTAATTAAAAAACGAAGAAGCAAGTTATGCTTCCTCGTCTTCAACCATCGACGCCCAGGTATCAGCCACCTTTTCCCATTCTTCATCATCTTCAATATCTACCAGAATTTCATTGCCTTCATCATCCTTGTCAATCCTGAGAATAATGGCTTCTCCGTCCTCTTCATTGTCTCCTTCTTCTACAGGCAATAGAATAGCATATTCAGAACCGTCAATTTCAATAATGTCGATAACCGAAAATTCATGTTCATTACCCTCTTCATCAGTCAGCATAAGCACTTCTGTTTCTTCAGTCATTTTATCACCCCTTAATTTAATTAAGTATATGTATTGTATATTACCAAACATTGGTTGTCAACAAAAACAACCTTTTCCTATTTTATCCGTTTTCTCGTTCTTTATACTTAGCCTTACTGTCTAGGTAGCCTTGTAATATCATAACAGCAGCCATCTTATCAATTACCTGCTTTCGTTTGCCCCTGCTGACATCAGCGCTTATCAGCATTTTTTCCGCTGCTATAGTAGATAATCTCTCATCCCACATAATAACAGGAAGATCAAAGCTATCCTCAATCAAGGATGCAAATTCCCGGACAATATCTGACTGTGGTCCCATGGTACCGTTCATATTCTTTGGCAGACCAACAACAATTCCGGACACTTCTTTTTCACCTATTATATCCCTTAAGCGAGCCAGATCCTTTTCCTCTCCCCTGCGCCTGATGACCTCAAAGCCCTGTGCAGTGAGTCCCAAAGGATCACTAAGCGCAACCCCGATAGTTTTTGATCCAACATCTAAACCCATTAATCTCAATTCATTCCCACCCAAACTTTCTTATTACTAAATTATTTTAATGCAAAACTCACTACATACCGGACCGCAGTACCCACAAACCCTGCAATGAGCCGGATCTGCATAAGCTCTTCCATTTTCAATCCTGATAGCCCCAGCTGTACACATGTTTGCACATTTACCGCATCCTGTACACCATGGTTCAAAATGTACTTTCCGAGGTATGGACTTTACCTTGGTGCTTATTGATTCCGGAACATCCTTACCGCTGAATATCAAAACATTCATGTTAACTTCTTCTAATGTCTTCATTCCTACTGCTATTGAATGCAAATTGCTATTTTTAAGCACAAAGTCAAAAGCTTCCCTGGATTCTGCCAACAGATTGCCTCCTCCCAAAGGTTTCATACTATAGATACCTTTACCGGCAGCAGCAGCGGCAGCAATAGCCTGAGCCATTTTGTTGACATCTCCATTAATTATGCCTATGCCTTTATAATTATATAAAGGATGTATTACATCGATTTCCGGTATCTCACAGGCATCCAGCACAGCCGGAACCGTATGGGTGGAAATTCCTGCTGCCCTAATAATGCCTTTTTGTTTACATTCAAGTAGATATTCATAGGCTTCCCAATGGCCTTTAATAGTTAAGGCAGACTCTTGTTCATGAAGCAGAAAAATATCTATCATATCACGTCCGGTTTCTTTTCGCGCTTCTTCAACAGCATCCTGCATCATTTCCCTGGTATATGCATAAGACTTGGAAGCCAAGACTACTTCTCCTGAATATCTTTTTAAAGCCTGTTTGATATATGGATACGTCTTATAATACTGTGCAGTATCCAAAAAACTAACTCCATTTTCCAATGCATACCTGATAACTTTCGCCCCTGCGTCTATAGGAAGGCCTGCCTGAAGAGGACCCACCGTCAGAACTCCGAAACAAAGCCTGGACACTCTGATACCGGTTTTTCCAAGTTCCCTGTATTCCATAACATCACCAATGTAACAATTTATTTTACTTTTATTTTACAAACCTTACGTATTTTAAAAAGGCTTAGTTTCGCTAAGCGCTAAAATATACTATAAGGCGAAGCTTAGCCTTTTTTATGCAGATAGGATAAAATTTATACTTTCCTATCTGCTAAAAAAAGGGGGAAATAACATGAGGAGGGCATTGACCGCCCTCCATTACTTCTGCAGATAATGCTTAACCAATTCTTCTATTACTTCATCCCTTTCTATTTTCCTGATCATGCTCCGGGCATTGTTGTGACTAGTTATGTAGGCAGGATCTCCCGATAACAGGTAACCCACAATCTGGTTGATAGGATTATACCCTTTTTCTTTTAGGGCATCATATACTCTAAAAAGTATCTCCCTAACCTCATTATAGTCCTCGGCTTTAACCTTGAACATCATTGTTTCTTCGAAACTCCTGTTCATATAGGGTCCCTCCCTTGCAGCCTGATGTTAGTAGTATTCTCCAAATCTCTTTTTTTTCCTCTAGTCAAGTAAAAATTTATTCCAATTTGTATGTTCCAATTTATATATTCCATTTTATATCTGGTAATGAAAGAAAAAGTATGTTAAAATTATAACAAATATAAATTTCCAATATGGTCAGGAAATGGCACGAATGTGAGGTAATCCTAAAGCATCTTTTTTAACACGGCACCGGTTTTTCCGCAATGCCTCTAAAATCATTCAGTGTCCCCTTACAACTCAATATTAAACCGGTATTCGTGAATTTGCCTTGGTATTGCCTCAAGAGGTTTTTTAGATTTAAAAACCACTTTGAAGGAGGGGTTACTATGGCACAGGGATATTGCAGAGACTTAGGTTATTTTTTCGGACGTTTAGATTCTCCTGATGAATTGACGATTGCCTTCCTTGGACACAACGATGATACCGTATACGGCCTGGCAAGAATTCTTTCTGACATTGGTCCCGAAAACCTCCATGTTAAATGCAGCTTGCTTCCTACCGGTTCTGTGGAAATAACGGTTTTTGATTGTCGTGACCCCGACAATTTCAGTGACACGCGAAAGAGACCTATAGAACATGTATCCAGATTCATATCTGATTTTGAGAGTGACAGAAAATTTGTAATCACAGTTGGTGACCTGAATTTCAACCTCTATTATGATATTTTGAGACTCGAACTTGACCATATTGACTGGGTAACTGAATACCAAAATTAATTAAAACAAGTGGAGCGTACCATAAGTAAATTCTTTATGGACAACGCTCCACTTACTTTATCTGTTGGCATAGCTGCCGCCGCTAATACCTCAAATTCTTATTTGATTTGATTTTCGATAATTTCATAAGCCTTTTCCAGGGCATCAGCTATCTTACCAGGGTCTTTAGCACCGGCCTGAGCCATATCAGGACGACCTCCTCCGCCGCCTCCGGCAGCTTTAGCTGCCTCCCGTATTATATTCCCTGCATGTATACCTTTTTTCAAAACATCTTTAGTAGCCATAGCCACAAAATTAACTTTACCATCATTGATACTGCCCAGCACCACAACCCCAGAACCCAGCTTATCCTTCATCATATCGCCCATGTTCCTCAGTGCATCCATATCAGGTGCATTCACCCTGGCGGCCAAGGCCTTAACACCCTTAATTTCTCTCACTTGGTCCATTATCTCCTGGGATTCATATCTGGCTATTTTAGCCTGCAGGGCTTCAAGTTCCTTTTCCTTTTCCTTCAATTCTCTAAGAATACCTTCAGCCCTCCGGGCAAGTTCATTTGGTGTAGTCTTCAAGGCAGCACTGACTTCTTCAAGCAGCTTTTCCTTTTCAGTGATATATGTAATAATCCCTTCTCCGGTTACAGCCTCTATCCTTCGCAGGCCTGAGCCTATTCCGCTTTCAGAAAGCAGCTTAAACATGCCGGCCTCAGCCGTAACCTTCAAATGAGTACCACCGCAAAGTTCCATGCTGTATTTACCCATCCTAACCACACGCACCTGCTCACCGTACTTTTCACCAAAAAGCGCGGTCGCTCCGGCTTTTTTAGCCTCTTCAATACTTGTAACCATAGTAGAAATCTTAAGGTTTGACATTATCTTTTCATTAACCCTTGCTTCAATTTTCGTTAACTCTTCAGAGGTAACAGGCTGAAAATGTGTGAAGTCAAACCTCAGCCTGTCAGGCTCAACAAGCGAACCGGCCTGGTTAACATGATCACCCAATACCTCCTTCATAGCCTTATGCAGCAAGTGAGTCACTGAATGATTCCGTTCAATCCGCTTCCTTCTATCTTCGTCAATTCGTGCTTCAACAGAGTCACCAAATGACAAACTGCCCTTTTCAACTTCACCCAAGTGAATAAATAGGCCGTTAAATGCTTTTTTGGTATCATATATGCGTACCACGGTTCCTTTATTAATCAGGTATCCGGTATCCCCCACCTGACCGCCGCTCTCACCATAGAATGGTGTTTTATCCAGAATAACCTCTACTTTCTGGCCTTGTACAGCCTGCACCACAGGTTCATTATTGAGAATCAGGCCAATCACATTTGCATTTATAGAAGTTTTCCCATAACCATCAAATTCTGTTGCCCCGATTTTATTCCCAATATCTGCATACAATTCCTGCCCTGCCAGCATCGCGGTTTCCTGGCGCGCCGCCCTGGCTCTTTCACGCTGTTGCTGCATTGATTTTTCAAAACCGGTCCTATCCACTTCCAGGCCGTTTTCTTCGGCAATGTCCTCTGTAAGGTCAAGTGGGAAACCATAAGTATCATAAAGAACAAAGGCATCTTCCCCGCCAATCCGTGTTCCTCCGGCAGACTTTACCTTGGAAACCATCTCACCTACAATTTTCAGACCATCATGGAGTGTTTCATGAAAACGTTCCTCTTCAAGCCGGATTATATGGCTGACATATCCCTTTTTTTCGATAATCTCCGGATAAGCCCCTCCCATAATAACAGTTACCATATCAACTAATTCATTCAAAAATGGCTTCTCTATACCCAAGCTCTTACCAAACCTTACCGCCCTCCTAAGAATCCGTCGCAGCACATACCCTCTACCTTCGTTACTCGGCAGCACACCGTCAGATATAAGAAATGTACAGGCTCTGGCATGGTCTGCGATAACCCGGAATGGGAATCCCTTTTCATTCCCGCTGTATTCCCGTCCGCTCATTTTTTCCACTTCTGTTATAATATCTTTAAGCAGATCTGTATCATAATTGGCTGAGACACCCTGGATAACGGAAGTAATCCGCTCCAAACCCATTCCGGTATCAATGCTGGGTTTTGGCAGAGGTGTCATTTTCCCGGTTTCATCTCGGTTGTACTGCATAAAAACCAGGTTCCATATCTCCAACCAGCGGTCACAGTCACATTTTCCTATGTAACACTCCGGTGCATCACAACGAAACTCCTCACCACGGTCGTAAATTATCTCACTGCATGGGCCACACGGTCCGGTATCGCCCATTGACCAAAAATTGTCCTTTTCACCTAAACGGACTATTTTTTCATCAGGAACACCGGCAACTTCCTGCCAAAGTCCAAAGGCCTCATCATCATCCATATAAATTGTGGGATAAAGCTTTTCTACAGGCAGCGCCAGCACTTCTGTAAGGAACTCCCATGCATAACATATTGCATCACGTTTAAAGTAGTCTCCAAAAGAAAAATTACCCAGCATCTCAAAAAAGGTATGGTGCCTGGCAGTACGCCCAACAGTATCAAGGTCATTATGCTTCCCGCCGGCCCGGACACACTTTTGGGAAGTTGCGGCCCTTTTATATGGGCGTTTGTCCATACCCAGGAATACATCTTTAAACTGGTTCATTCCCGCATTAGTAAAAAGCAAGGTTGGGTCATCGTGGGGCACCAGTGACGAACTAGAAACAATTATATGCCCCTTGCTCTCATAATATTTTAGAAACTTATCCCTTACTTCATTTCCGGTTAACATATTTACCTCCTAACTTAAAAGCCTTTCGCCCGAAGTGAACAACACTCCAGGGACAAAAGGCTTCTATCACGGCACTACCCTGGTAACAGTTTATAAATTCGGTAAAATTATACCTAAAGCTGCTGCTGTTGTCAAGCAATTAAGCACTACCCGTCTCATCAACAAGCTTAAGATAAATATATCGCAAAACCGCTTTAATCGCTGCCGCACCAGGTACGGCCATGATAATGCCGGCAAAACCATAAATTTCTCCTCCTGCCAGTAAAGCAAAAATCACTACAAGAGGATGGAGGCCCAGGCTTTTGCCAAGAATTTTCGGCGAAATTACAGCATTCTCTAACTGCTGCACTATCAAAACAATTATTATAGCATAAACTGCAGTTTTTTTGGAAACAAGCAGCCCCAGGAATACGGCCGGTACAGCAGTAATAAATGGCCCTAAATACGGAACCAGTTCTGCTATCCCGGCAATCAGTCCTATGATAAATGCGAAATCCAGTCCCACAAGATACATTCCTACCCCTGTCAAAACCCCAACAATTAAAGATATTATCAAATGCCCCCTAAAAAATGCGCTGATGATTTCATCAAGGTCCCTTAAAACAGCCATGATATCACTACGGTATTTACGTGGTATTGTTAAAACAAAGGAGTTTTTTATCTGTTCAGCATCCTTTAGCATATAAAATGCAAAAACAGGGGCAATTATCAGTCCCAACAAGTAAGAAAATAATTTGACAAGCGAATCAGCTCCTGCCCTAAGCATGTTTATTAACAATTCTTCTCCCTGTTTAATGCGCTCATCAATAACAGCCTTGATTGCTTGTGGCAGCTTAAACCTGCTGTAACTGCCCTCAATATCGCTAATGATTCCCCTTATTTCCATAGTAAGCTTGGGGATTATGTTCCCCAACTGGTTAAATTCCTCGACAATATAAGGGACACCAAATACCATTATTGACGTAACCATACAGAACAATACCATATAGACAAGAAGTATCGCCAACCCCCTGGGGACTTTTTTATTTTCAATGTAATACACAAGCGGATTCAGGAGATAGGCAATAAAAAAGGCAAGTATAAAAGGAACAAGTATGATTTTGACCTTGTAAAGAAAGTACAATCCGGCAATTGATACTGTTCCCAGGAACAATCGCCGGTACACTGTTTTAATATTTGTATTTAACATTAATTATTTCATCCAGTCATCAGCCATTTTTTTTGCTCCCTTGATAACTCTTCGCGCACCGCTTTTAACCAATCTAGAATCTTTCATCACAGGTCTTCTCATTTTCTTATATTGCGGTGTCATAAACATAGTCAAAACCATTGCTGCAATTCCGCCTGTAAGTAAACCATTCCAAAATCCCCTGCGCATGTATTCACCCCCTTTTCGGTTATACTCTTAAATTTCGCCAGGAGTACCTAAAACCATCAGAGTGCCATCTTCTGCCACTTCAAAAATATTTAGTTCATTTCTTCTTACACTATACTCAACACAGCAGTCCCAGCAATAGTACTGCTCCACCCCTACCTTCCCGGTAGCTTTACTGCCACAAGCAGGACAATTCATTATGTTTTCCCCCTTATTATGAAATCCCGTTTATTTCGGTAGAAGCAATTATCCGGTCCTGACCAATGATAACCCCCGTATTGGGTATAGAAAACCGTCCCTTTAAAAGGTCTTCAATTACCCCGTCCGAAATCTCATATCCGGTTATCTCCCCGGTATTTTCATCAATAATCAAATCTTGAATTATTCCGATGCTTTGACCATTATCAGACTCAACACGTAAACCCCTGATATCTCTTTTGTCATTTATTATTTCCTTTAAAGCCGGGATATATTTTATTGGCTTGATTACCGATTCATCAATTATGATAAGGCTTTCGTTTTCATGCCTGAATATTTCCTTATGAAGAAATCCCTTGCTGTTCCTAAGCCACCCGCCATTTTCAACAAGATATCCGATGACCCTGTTTTCGTCTATATCATAAATGAGGTCTTTAACTTCTCCAACCTGTTTCCCGCTATTTAAAGCAATCACCGGCTGGCTGATTATTCCCCTCCCTTTGAGCACATCTGTTTCCTCCAACTCTTGATTTCCCTTAGTAACCTGTAGCCTTTAATAGTATGACCGGATTATGTGTAAATAATTCGAAACCCAGGTATTCATTTCAAAAACCAAAACTATAAAAATCACAAAAAAAAGACGTTACCGGTTGCGATTTGACTCGCTCAACCAATAACAGTCACTTATTTACAATTTAGGTAATAAACAATATTTATACAATAATTAAATGCAGAATTGTACCTATAGCCACACTTACAGCAAAAAGCAGACACATAATCAAAAGATTTTCTTTGATATTCCTGTTTTCCTTAAAAAGTACCAGTATGCCCAGTCCGGCGGCTGATGACAGACCGGCAACAGCAGAACCGAAACTTATCCCTCCCTTAAGGAATACTTCCGTCACTGCTACAGATGCTGCACAACTGGGTATTAACCCAATAAGAGCGGCAATAAAAGGCTGCAGAATACTATCCCCTAAAAAAAGTTGGCCCATATTTTCTTCGCCCACCTGGAACATTATGTAATTTAGCAGCAATGTAACAATAAAAATAAAGCTGAAAACCTTAACTGTATGGATTAAAGGGTGAATAATCCAGTGCCCAAAATTATTTTTTTCCTCGGTTAACCTGCTTCCACAGCAGTTTATAGGACCTCCGCTACCGGACCTGGAGGCACATGCTTGACTTTCCGCCACAGCCTTTCCTGATTTTGCCAATACTAAGTCAATAGCATATCCTGCAATTAATGCAATACAAACTTTAACTGCCAGAAGAGGCAAAAGAACTCCAATCATTTCAGGCTGGGCCAGAATTACCGGGATTGCCTCATCTGAAGTGGCCAGAAAAACTGCTAATAATGTTCCCCTTGTAATCATCCTTCTGGAATAAAGGATAGAGGAAATCACCGAAAAACCACATTGAGGAACCAATCCAAAAACAGTGCCAATTGCAGGTCCGGCTCTGCCCGCGTTTTTGATCTTATCATTTATTTTGGTTCCTAGTCTCATCTCAAGAAACTCGATACCTATATAAATAATCAACAAAAAAGGTATCATTATAGCTGATTCAATTAACGAGTGAACTAAAGCTTCCGCCATATGGAAAACCCCTTTTTTTATACTAATACTACCTTCGTTACTTATCATATGATATGCCCGGCATATTTATAATTATAAAAAAGCAATCTATAGTTTTTCTTCTATTGTACCTCCCCCAACTACACAGTCACCTTTGTAATAAACAACCGCCTGTCCTGGTGTAATTGCCCTCTGTGGTTCGCTAAATCTAACCTTAATTTTGCCGTATGATAAAGGAATGAGTAAAGCTTCGGCAGGTTTAGCGGCATACCTGATTTTTGCATGGACAGTCAGCGGTTCCGTTATATCTTCATATAAAATAATATTATTATCATTTGCCAGCAATTCCTTACCAAAAACCTCATCGTTTTTCCCCAAAATAACGGCATTCCTTCCGGGGTCAAGTGCAACAACATACATAGGTTCTCCAAAAGTTACTCCGAGACCTTTTCTCTGCCCGACGGTATAATATGCCATCCCCTGGTGCTGTCCCAGGACGTTACCGTTCGTATCAAGAAACGGACCCGGCTTTATCACTTCTCCTGCATTTTCGCGCAGGAATCTGTGGTAATCATTATCAGTGACAAAACAAATCTCCTGACTTTCCGGTTTGTGAGCAACCCCCAGTTTATAATTTTCCGCCATCCTGCGGACCTCGTCCTTAGTATACTCCCCAAGAGGCATCATAGTCCTCTTTAACTGCTCCTGATTCATATTGTAAAGGACATAACTTTGGTCCTTGCGATTATCCCGTGCCCTGCAAATGGTATATCGATTATCTTCTTTACTAAAACCAATCCGTGCATAGTGACCTGTCGCTATATAATCAGCCCCCAGACCCATCGCTTTTGATAAAAAGGAATCAAACTTAATAAACCTGTTGCAGGCTATACACGGATTAGGCGTCCTGCCTGATAAATATTCGCTGATAAATGGCTTAATCACCTTTACTTCAAATAAGTCCCTGAAATTCATTACATAAAACGGAATGTCAAGAAAATTTGCTACCTTCCTGGCATCTTCAACAGCCAAATTAGAACAGCAGCCCCCATGCTCCTGCTCTTGCTCGGGGTCATCAACAGGCCATATCTGCATAGTAACACCAATAACTTCATATCCTTCAGCCCGCAAGAGTGCCGCTGTCAATGAACTATCTACTCCGCCGCTCATGGCAACTACAATTTTTTTCTTTTTCTTATGCACATAATCCCCTCACTTAAAAGAAAACATAACGGGGCAGGAGCCCCGTTAAAATACACTAAAATTTATTATTTGGCCTCCAGCTTGTTTTTATAGTCCTCAATCGCCTTATGGAGGGCATCGGCTGCCAAATTGGAACAATGCATCTTGGCAGGCGGTAGTCCTCCCAAAGCCTCAGCAACAGCCTTATTAGTCACCTCAAGAGCTTCGTCAAGGGTTTTACCCTTGACCATTTCCGTTACCATACTGCTTGTAGCTATTGCCGCCCCACATCCAAATGTCTTGAACTTGACATCCTGAATTATTCCGGCATCACTAACCTTTATGGATATCCTCATGATATCCCCGCAAGTTGAATTACCAACTTCCCCGATTCCGGAAGCCTCTTCAACCTCTCCAACATTACGGGGGTTAGTAAAATGATCCATTACTTTTTCATTATACATTTAAACAGCACTCCTTACTTTGATGTCCGGCCTTTCCCCTATTCGCATACAATGGCGACATGGCCCTTAATTTCTCTACTATTTCAGGCAAAACCTGTATTACATAATCTATTTCCGCTTCAGTATTATCTTTGCCAAGAGTCAGCCTCAGTGACCCATGAGCAATTTCGTGAGATAATCCCAATGCCAGCAAGACATGAGAAGGGTCAAGGGACCCGGAAGTACAAGCCGACCCGCTGGAGGCAGCAATGCCTTTCATGTCAAGGCTCAACAGAAGGGACTCACCTTCGATAAACTGAAAACTCAAGTTGACGTTATTTGGCAGTCTTTCCGTAGGGTGTCCGTTTAGTTTAACATAATCTATCTTATTAGTAAGTTCCTTAATCAGCTTATCCCTGAGTAAAGCCTGGGATGACGCTTGTTCCGGCTGAGATTTCACAGCTTTTTCTATAGCCAGGCCGAAACCTATAATCCCCGGCACATTAAGTGTTCCAGGACGGCGCTTTCGTTCCTGGGACCCACCAAAAGAAATTGGCAGCATACGGACTCCTTTTCTCATGTAAAGACAGCCAATACCCTTTGGGCCGTAAAACTTGTGAGCAGAAACAGAAAGCAGGTCAATATTGAGTTCATTTACATTTACCGGTATCTTACCTATTGACTGCACTGTATCACTATGGAAAAAGACCCCATTTTCCCTGGCCACGGCTCCAATTTCCTTAATAGGCTGAATAGTACCAACCTCATTGTTAGCATGCATTACCGAAACTAGGATAGTCTGGTCGGTAAGCGCATTCCTGACATCATCAGGATTTACCATGCCATATTCGTCTACAGGAAGGTAAGTTACTTGAAAGCCTTCCCTTTCCAATGCCTTGCAAGAATCTAAAACAGCATGATGTTCAATTGATGAGGTGATAATATGATTGCCCCTTTTTTTATTAGCATAAGCAACACCTCGGACTGCCAGGTTGTCTGCTTCGGTCCCTCCGCTTGTAAAAATAATTTCATTGGGTTCGGCCCCAATTGCTTGGGCAATTTTCTCTCTGGCTTCCTCAACAGGCTTCCTGGCTGACCGGCCAAATGAATGAATGCTGGAAGGATTCCCAAAATTATCGGTCATATATTCAAGCATTGCACTGGCAACATCTTCATCTGTTCTCGTAGTAGCGCTGTGATCCAAATATATCTTGTTCATTCCTTCATCTCCTTTTTCGCTTGCTCGCACATATCTGCTAAAGATATCGAGTCTAGGACATCTTCAATGCTGTCCCTAACCTTTTCCCAAACTCCTCGCGTAATACAAAATTGTGACCTCACGCAGTGCTCAGTTTCATTATTGTTAACACATTCTACAGGTGCAATCGGACCTTCAAGAACCCTAACGATATCCCCTACTTTAATATCTGCCGGATCCCTTGCCAGTATGTACCCACCTTGGGATCCTCTCACACTTGAGACCAAACCGGCTTTTCGAAGACCTGCGATTAATCGTTCCAGATAGTGTTCGGATATTTCCTGACGTCCTGCAATTATTTTCAATGGCACCGGTCCCATACCATAGTGTTGAGCCAATTCAAACATTGCCTGAACCACATAATGACCCTTAGTTGATATCCTCAAAGGCCTCCCCCCTTCAGTTTAATCCCTACTAAATTACTCGGGTATCGTCTAAAGAATATGTTAGCACATGACTTTCTTTGTGTCAAACAGAATTCCTACTAATTTAGTATGGTTTTTTCCTGAATTTTTACTCCGATATTTCATGTGGTTTCATTGCTTTCAAATATACACTAACAACGTAATCACCAAGTGTCATTCCACTCTCTAATGCTTCAGCAATAGCTTTTTCCACAGGACTTCCTTCACTTAAAGAAGAAAACCCCGGATATTGTTTAACATCCAAATATACATCCCTAAATCCGGCAGCCTCTGCCAGTTCCCTATATTTCTCAATCAATACAGCTCCGGCAACACAACCGACATAAGCCTCAACACAATCTTTTACTGATTCGGGCAGTTCCCTTGTTAAAGCCATATCAGAAACAGCAATCCTGCCACCCTGTTTAAGCACCCGATAAATTTCCCGAAATACCCGTTCTTTGTCCTGAGAAAGGTTTATCACGCAATTACTTATAACCACATCAACAGAGTTATCAGCAACCGGCAGGTTTTCTATTTCACCAAGCCTGAATTCGACATTGTTTATATTGTCACACTCAGCAATACTCCTTGCCTTTTCCAGCATTTCCGGGGTCATATCAACTCCAATAACCCTCCCAGTGTTTCCAACCCGTGCTGCAGCAAGAAAACAGTCAAAACCAGCTCCTGAACCCAAATCAAGGACAACTTCTCCCTGTTTTAATGCGGCAATTGACGTTGGGTTCCCACAGCTTAAAGCAAGATTTGCCTCATCAGGAATAACACTCAGTTCATTGCCTGTATAACCCAATAATTCAGCAAATTCTTTGGAGTCACTCGAGCAAGAGCAGCCACACCCGCACCCTGACAAATCTCCTTTTGCTATTTTTCCGTAAGCATTCCTGACAACTTTGGAAACTTCGCTATTTTTCTCCCGAAATTTCATTTTAATTCCTCCATTAAATACATGTTAGATTATTATAGGTCTTTTATGTCACACTTAGCAAGTAATTTAATGTCAGTACTGTTATTTTTTTCTATTTTTATATTGACAGCGAACACGTGTTCGTGTTATTATTTGGCTAAGGAGGTGATGCGACAAATGAATATTACAGAGGTGAGAATTAAAAGGTCTAACGGGGACAGCAAGATCAGGGCTTTTGCATCAGTTACAATAGATGATGCACTTGTTGTTCACGATATTAAGGTAGTCGAGGGGAAAAACGGGTTGTTTGTAGCTATGCCAAGCAAAAAAGTTGGAGAAAAATATATAGATATATCCCACCCCATAACCGGCCAAAGTCGTTCTGCTCTTTTTGATGCAGTTTTAAGCAAATACAGCCAAGAAGCTTAAAAAAGGGCATTTATTCCGGCATATAAACTATGGGACCGTGTCATAAGTAATTACTTATGGGCATGGTCCCTGTCTTTGTGTCAAAAAATTAGTGGGGCAGCCAAATTACATAATATCGGTATTTGCCGGAACATCTCTTTTGCTGCTAAAAATAATCTAATGTAATAAAACAACATTAACCCTATTCCCTGCTTTTAATCCAATAGTATTAGCAGGTACATCAACCAAAGCATTACAATTAATCATTGATTTGATTATACCGGGATTTTGTTTTCCCGTTAAGCTCACTTTAACTATGCCGTCATCCAAATACACCTGACCCTTTAAAAACCTTCTTTGCTTACTGACCTTAGGATAATCATCCTGTAATACAGCAGTGGAACTTGCAGGTTGCCATTTGTCTAATCCCATTAATTTAAATATTGCCGGTTTTGCTATTAAGTGATATGAAACATAAGCCGCCCCCGGATTTCCGGAAAGGCCGATAATGATTTTGCCGTTTTTAACGGCACAAATAGCAGGAGTTCCTGGACGCATATTTACACCGTGAAAAACAATATTAGCTCCTAATGATGTTATTGCCTGTTTTACCAAGTCATAATCTCCCACAGATACACCACCGGTTGTGATAACCATGTCCGAACTTTTTAGGCCCACATCGATTTTCTCAGCAATTAAATCAATTTGGTCCCCGACAATTCCTTCATGAACAGGCATTGCACCCATTCGGCGCACTTCTGCTGCTATAGCATACAAATTACTATTATATATTTTCCCCGCAAACAATTGTTCATTAATATCAACCAATTCATTACCTGTACTGATAATAGTTATTTTCGGTATACAATAAACATTAAGTGCACCTATACCAAGCCCAGCTAAAACCGTAATTATCTCAGGATTAATAACTGTTCCTGCTGATACTACCATTTCACCTTTGAAAACATCTTCTCCGGCAAAACAATAATTTGAATAAGCCGTTAAAGGTTTAAAAACCTTAATCCTTGAACCTGTTTTCTCAACATCTTCAAACCGAATTACAACATCTGCACCAGGAGGAATAGGAGCACCGGTAAGAATTTTTACTGCTTTATTTCTTTTAACCTCAATATCACTATAATTTCCTGCCTGAATCTCTTGGGAAACTTCAAGTTCCACAGGTTCACTCAGGTCAGCTTTTTCAATATCTTTGGCTCTTAAAGCATAACCATCCAGTGGGGAGCGATTAAAAGGAGGTATGCTAATAGGTGCAAAAATATCTTCCGATAATACGCGCCCTAAAGCAGATAACAAGCTAATTTCTTCTTTCCCAACAATCTTAGTATGAGCTATTATCATTGCCACTGCTTCCTCAAGACTTATCAATTCACGCATTGGACTATACCCCTTTGCCTAAAGCACAGTTTGGATAACTGCAAGTCACACAGCTTAAGCATAACCCGCCATGTCCCATAACAGCTACATCACTGACATCAATTATTTCCCCGGCTAAAATCCGGGGCAGTATCAGATCAAAAACAGTCACCCCGCTGTACATCACACAACCAGGCAAACCCATTACCGGCTTATCATTCAGGTAAGCGAGCATAAACATCGCCCCTGGTAAAACCGGCACACCGTAGCTTACTATACGAGCCCCTGTTGCCTTAATCGCGCGGGGAGTAACATCATCAGGGTCAACTGACATTCCTCCGGTAACAATAACCATATCAACATCCTGGGCAGCAAATGTCTTTATAGCGGCACTGATTCGCTCAGAATTGTCCTCAATACAAGTGCTTATGAGAATATCTACGTCAAAAGCAGCTAACTTTTCTTTAACTACAGGTCCAAATTTATCCGTAATTCGGCCTTTCTTTATTTCACTGCCTGTTATAATTATGCCTGCATGTTTAGGCATATAAGGCAGTATTTTAATTAACGGTACATTAACTGCACATGTTTTTTCTGCAACCGTAATATTTTCTTCTTTAATTAATAAAGGAATAATACGTGTGCCGCCAACAATATCCCCTTTGCGCACAGAACGATTCGAATGAAGTGTAGCCATTACTATTTCACCAAGTGAGTTAAGTTTTACTAATTGTTCAACATTAATTTTCAATAAACCATCAACAGCAGCCTTTATGTTAACCCGGCCTTCCTTGGGAGAAGTAATTTCAAAATCGGGTGACTTTCCCGTTGCCGCATTGGCTAAACGGATGGCGGCATCATCTTCGTGTAACAAACCCTCACTCTGTTCCAATAAGTAAAGGTGTTCTTTGCCAATGTTAAGCAATTGTGGTATATCTTTTTCTTCTACTACGTGCCCTTTACGGAATAAGGGACCCTTCTTGATACCAGGGACAATTTGAGTAATATCATGAGCCAAAACCATTCCTATAGAATTTTCTACCCTTACTTTTTTCAATACCATTACTGTAACTCCTCTTAATTAATTTGTTTACCCTTATCAAACCTTATTATTGTATCCCCTAGGAACTGGGCCTCTTGTATATCATGAGTGACCAGGATAAAAGGAATCCCCCAATGTCTCTGCAGTTCCTTAAGCTCTTTTTGCAGCTCAAAACGAATTGCCGGATCAAGAGCTGACAAGGGTTCGTCAAGCAACAAAAGCTCCGGCTCAGTCATCAATGCTCTAGCTAAAGCTACGCGTTGCTTCTCTCCACCAGAAAGTTGGGCCGGTAAACGGTCCTGCAAATGAGTTATATGGAACATTTCCAGGACTTCCAGGACACTCATCCGGTAATTTCCGCGGCATTTGCAGCCCCCAGGAATCCCGTAAGTGATATTTTTCTTTACAGACATATGTGGAAATAAGGCATAATCCTGAAATACATATCCTACTTGCCGCTGCCTTGCCGGAACATTAATACCCTGCTCCGAAGAAAAAAGCATCCTGCTATTTAGGTGAATGAAACCCTCAATATCATCCTTTAAACCGGCCAGGCACTGAAGCACAGTGGTTTTACCCGCCCCTGACGGCCCGCAAAGCACAACAATTTCATTGTTAACTTCAAAATCCACAAAAAGCTCAAAAGCTGGCAGCTTTTTTAAAAAATTAACCTGAAGCATCTCAATCCCCATCTACTTTCCCCTGAAGTTTTTTTGACCAGCGGTTTACCCAAAAAATTAAGCAAAAACTAAACAAAATCATTATTACCACTAAACATGCTGCTTTTTCTGTATCCCCCGATTCTGCAGCAAAGTAAATAGCTAAAGGAATGGTTTGAGTCCGGCCTGGAATATTTCCAGCTATCATCATGGTGGCCCCAAACTCACCCAATGCCCTGGCAAAAGACATTACCAAGCCTGCTACCAACCCCGGCCAGGCCAGTGGTAGAATGACTGTCCGGTAAATGCGCATTTCACCGGCTCCCAGTGTCCTGGCTGCCTTAACCAGATTAATGTCAATTCCATTAACTGATGCTTTTACCGACTGGTACATCAAAGGAAAAGACACTACTGCAGAGGAAATCACAGCACCCCACCAGGTAAATACTATTTGAATGTGAAAGTAGCTTGCCAATATACTGCCAATAGGGCCATTTTTCCCAAACAGGAACAACAAGATAAACCCGATAACCGAAGGTGGCAATACCAGAGGAAGAGTAATAAAAGCCTCTATTACATCTTTTCCGGGGAAATCTCGTCTGGCCATTAAACAGCCCAAGGGCATAGCACTGCAAATTACAGTTGTAACCGCAAATGCCGCAACTTTAATAGATAGTATTATTGGTTCGTAATCAAATATCATTTTATTTTAATATCTTAAAACCGAATTTAGTGAATATTTCATGTGCCTCTTTAGTTCCCAAGAAATCCAAATATTTCTGTGCAGCATTTTTATTATTTGAATTTTGTATCAATGCAGCAGGATAGACGATTTGCCTATGGGAACTGGAAGGTGCGACTGCTGCAATTCTCAATTTATCTGAAATCCCGGCATCTGAGCCATAAACCAGCCCTGCCTCTACATTTCCGGTTTCAACATAAGCTAACACCTGCCTGACATCCTTGGCCAATACCAGCTTTGGCTGTACAGCATCCCATAAATTCAAAAACTTCAAACTCTCCTGTGCATATTTGCCTGCAGGTACTGTTTCTGGGGTCCCAATACTGATTCTGCTTATTTCCGGTCCTGTTAGGTCCTGCAAATCTTTAATATTTTTGTTAGCTTTATCTACTACCATCACCAACTCATTACCAACCAGGTCAACTCTGGTTTCCTTTATTATCAAATTATTGTTTTCCAGTTCATCCATTTGCTTTTTCCCTGCGGAAATAAACAAGTCTGCTGGAGCACCCTGCTCAATCTGATGCTGCAGCGTACCGGAAGCCCCAAAATTAATATTTAATTTAACTCCGGGATTCTTCTCTTCGTATAACACTTGTGTTTCTGTCAACACATCTTTAAGACTCATTGCCGCAGAAACCATAATTTCTTCTTTGTTAACATTAGTATCCGAATTATCCGACATTTGGCCTGCACTATTACATCCAATTATAAATAATGCCGTAATCAGCAAAACAAATAATAAACCTCTTACTTTTCTCATATAAATTCCCCTTTTCCAATTCTATTTCTTAAAAACAAAAATCAATCAAACCCACAGGAAAGTAGGTCTGATTGATTTAAATAAACCAGACTGTATCACCCCTTTCCGTCGGGAGGCACGACCGTTTCCCATCGTACCCTATCGGCCTGTCTCCATAGTTTTTATTTACCAACCTTAGGCAGACAGGCTCGGAGTGAAATATTATTTTTTTACTGAATTAACATCATAATTTTACTTAAATTGTTGCTTCCTAGTTTGGAAACGCTTATAAGCTGTATTTCTAACGGTTGTACAGTTAATAAACAACATCTGTTGCTCAAAAGCAATTCAATTTGTGTTATGTTATATTCAGGTACAATCTTATCCGTAATTCGACAGTTTGCCAAAATTTCATTTTTTCTTACGAAACACGATGTTGTAAATTCTAATTTTATATAAGGTAATTTTTTTATCTCTTTTAAGACCTCATTCTCAATAATAAATTTACCATCTGTTTCAGCAATAAAACAAAATTCCTTCCAGCCTGCCTCCTCATGTTTGGTTCCTGAACCAGTCATAACAGCAGCAATTCTTCTTATTGCCTCATATCCTGAAATATATCCTGGCCGCAGGGCAACTGCATCGCTCTGTTTCAACATGTGCTATCCTTTCTTAAGAAACATGTTTTTCTATTTTTACAGCAGATACCTTGTATTCGGCAGTTTTCGTAATAGGGTCAAAAGCGGAATTGGTTAGTTCGTTAACAGGTGATTCCCAGTAATGGAAAGTCATGAATATTATCCCCTGAGGCACTCTTTCCGTAAGTGTTACCTTAGTTATGATAGAACCTCTTCTAGAAGTCACCCGCATTTCGTCTCCCTCACATAGGCCTAGCTTGGCCGCATCTTCAGGATTAATTTCAGCAAGTTCATGAGGCCTTAAAGTATCCAGATTTTTTGAATGCCTTGTCATAACATTGTAATGATACAACATCCGGCCAGTTGTTAGCAGTATTGGGTATTCTTCATTTGTAAGTTCAGCAGGTGCTTCATATTCAATCCCCTGCATTAATCCTTTGCCTCTCGGGAATGTGCCTACATGCAGAAATTTTGTGCCTTGGTGATCCGTTGCCGGGCATGGCCATTGCAGACCTGTTTTATCAATACGGTCATACGTAATTCCTGCATAACTTGGCATGAGGGCCCTGATTTCTTCAAATATCTCCTCTGCACAGTTATAATCCATCTTGTAGCCAAGCCTTCCCGCCAAATCACAAATAATCTCCCAGTCCAGCCTGCACTCTCCGGGCGCTTCCACTGCCTTACGAACCCGCTGCACCCGCCTTTCGGTATTGGTAAAAGTCCCGTCTTTTTCAGCATAACAGGCAGCAGGCAGAAAGACATCAGCATACTTTGCCGTTTCTGTCATAAATAAATCCTGCACAACCAAAAATTCCAAGCTGTCTATTGCTTTACGGACGTGATTTGCATCCGGGTCTGTCAGCACAGGGTCTTCTCCCATAACATACATAGCCTTTAACTTGCCATACATGGCCATGTCCAGCATCTCTGGAATTCTCAAGCCCATTTGTGTATTAAGCTTCGTTTCCCATGCTTTCTCGAACACAGCTACATTAGCCGGGTCGGAAATTGCCTTATATCCGGGGAACACATTGGGTAGTGCTCCCAAATCACAAGCTCCCTGAACATTATTCTGCCCTCTAATGGGGTTAACTCCGGCATTTTCTATCCCCAAATGCCCGGTAACCATAGCCAGGTTGGCCAGATTCATTACATTTGCTGTTCCCGTGGTGTGTTCGGTTATTCCAAGAGTATAGAAAATCCCTGCTTTTTCTGTGTTCGCATAGAGTTCAGCAGCAGCGTAAATTTTTTCTGCCGGCACACCGGTAATTTCACTAACACGTTCCGGCGGGTACTTCTGTACTACCTCCCACATGTTATCATAACCCTCGCAGCGTTCCTCTACAAATTTCGTGTTAGCCCATCCTTCTGTGATAATCAAGTAAATCAATCCGTTAATCAATGCAGCATCAGTGCCTGGGATCAACGGCAGCCACAGTGTTGCATATTCCGCTAATTCTGTACGCCGCGGGTCAACAACTATCAGCTTGGCCCCGCGTTGAGCAGCACGTTTCATCTTGTTTCCGATAATCGGATGTGCTTCAGTTGCGTTGGAACCGATAATAAATAACACATCATTGAATTCAACTTCAGATATGGAATTGGTCATTGCCCCACTACCCAATGTTGTAGCCAGACCGGCCACGGTAGGAGCGTGTCAGGTACGGGCGCAGTGATCGACATTATTTGTGCCGATAACCGCGCGCATAAATTTCTGCATGACCCAGTTGTCTTCATTTACACAACGGGCGGAACTTAAGGCTGCAATAGCATCCGCACCATCCCGTTCTTTAATCTGTTTTAGTTTGGAAGATACCAGGTTTAACGCCTCATCCCACGTTGCTTCTTTAAAAACCCCGTTTTCTTTAATCAAAGGTTTAGTAATCCGGTCCTGGCTGTTAATAAGATCACTGTGAAAACGTCCTTTTACACACAGCGAACGACCATTCACCGGAGCATCCGGGTTAGGGGTAACCCCTACTACTTTACCGTCCTTAACATTCAGATCAAAGTTGCATCCTGTTCCACAAAACGGACAAGTAGTCCTAACTTTTTCGACCTCCCAGACCCGGCTCCCCTTCAACTGCTTGTTAATAAGCGCCCCGGTAGGGCAAACCCCTACACACTGACCACAAAAACGGCAAACATCCATACTTAAAGGCATGTCTAACGGGGTAGTAACCTTGGTATAAAAACCCCGGCCAACAAAATCCACTGCTGCCGTAACCTGGACCTCTTGGCAAACCCGTACACACTTGCCACATAAAATACACTTGTTCTGATCACGCTCAATAAGATGATTTTCACTGTCGATCTCAAACTGTTTCTTATCACCTTTAATAGATGTCTCTTTAACCCCGTATTTGTAGCAGTAATCCTGCAAACGGCAGTCACCCATCTTTTCACAAGTCATACAGTCTTGTGGATGATTAGCTAACAAAAGCTCCAAAATAATCTTACGCGCATCAACAACTTTTTCAGATTCAGTATGTACTACCATCCCTTCACTTACCGGTGTAGCACAAGCCGCCGGCAAATTACGGCTGCCCTCCACTTCAACAACACACATTCGGCAAGCTGCCCCAACAGTTAAGTCTTTATCATAGCAAAAGTTTGGCACGTCAATTCCTATGCTTTGAGCGGCTTCCAAAATAGACGTCCCCGGCGGAACAATTACAGATTTTCCGTTAATAGTAAGGTTAACCATATTACTCCTCCCCAAACACACAAAGTCCATTATGTCATTTTTGGCATAATGGCTTTATATTTTAGTGCTTATCAAAGCTAAGCCTTTATAATATCTAGTTTACCGTGCGGATTGCATTATGTCAATATTGACATAATGCTTAACTGCTAAAAAACTTGTTAAAATGTCGAATAAACAGCTCATCTACTGAAGCTTCAGAATCCTTTTTAAACTGTTGAAAAATTTCCATCAGTTCTTTAGCTTGAGGGGTTAAAACAGCTCCACTTTGAAGACCTCCGGCATATTTTTCCACTAACCTTATTCCTAAGCGTTCTTCCGTAGCTTTGATTTTACCCCAGGCAGCCCGGTATGACATACCTAATTTGTTAGCAGCCTGACGGATAGAACCGGTTTCTTCTATTGCTTGAAACAATGCGGCTCTGCCGGCACCAAAAACAACTTCCTCATCAAATTCTATCCAGGTTTTTGATCTTGGCTTTAGTTTATTCAAATTCAATCACCTCTCCGGGGATTAGTTCGCTTGTCATTTATTTCCTTTAATTCAGCAAGCCATCTGGTAATTTTCTTCTCATACCCATTGTCATAGGGATTATAATACTTTGTTCCCAGCAATTCATCCGGCAAATACTGCTGCTCAACGTAATTCCCATCAAATTGGTGAGGATATTTATAACCTTTGCCATGCCCAAATTTTGCCGCACCCTTATAGTGAGCATCTCTCAGATGAACCGGCACAGCCCCAATATTCTTATTCTCAATATCACTTAATGCACTGTCTATCGCCTTGATAACAGCATTGCTTTTAGGTGCAGCGGCTATGTAAATAACTGCTTCCGCAAGGGGAAGCCTGGCTTCCGGCATACCGATATATTCAAGGGCATACGCTGCAGACATGGCCATAACCAGCGCATTTGGGTCAGCCAGCCCCACATCTTCCGCAGCATGAACCAGAAGCCTCCGGGCTATGAATCTAGGGTCTTCACCGGCATAAATCATCCTGGCCAGCCAGTGCAGTGCCGCATCAGGGTCTGAACCCCTGATGCTCTTAATAAATGCAGATATCACATCATAATGCTGATCCCCTGATTTGTCATAAGTCACTGACCTTTTTTGGATAGATTCTTCAGCAGCTTCCAGGTTTATCTCCCGCACCCCATCTTCACCCGGCGGTGTTGTAAGTACAGCAAGTTCAATCGCATTAAGGGCAGACCTGGCATCCCCGTTGGCGATGCTTACTATGTGATTTAGGGCTTCTTCTTTCAAGTTGACCCTGTATTGTCCTAATCCCCTCTCCTCATCTTTTAGAGCCAAATTAACCAGCCGGGCAATTTCAGCATCACTGAGCTGCTTAAACATAAACACCCTTGACCGTGACAAAAGGGGAGCATTTACTTCAAAGTACGGATTTTCAGTTGTAGCCCCAATTAATATAACAGTCCCATCCTCAACGGAGGGCAGCAGGGCATCTTGTTGTGACTTATTAAACCGATGGATCTCATCAATAAAGAGAATGGTTCTCTGGCTGTACATTCCCAGCCTGTCCCCAGCATTTTTTACAACCCGTTTTATATCGGCTACACCAGAAGTTACTGCATTAAGCTGCTCAAAAAAAGCCCTGGTAGTATTGGCAATAACCCTGGCCAGTGTTGTTTTTCCAGTTCCCGGAGGCCCGTAAAATATGACTGAAGATAATTTGTCTGCCTCAATCGCTCTTCGCAGCAGCTTTCCTTTTCCAACTATCTCTTCCTGACCCACAAACTCATCAAGAGTCCTGGCCCGCATCCTAACTGCCAATGGTGCTTCTTTTTTCATATAACTCTGTCTGCCTGCTTCAAACAGGTCCATATTTTCATCTCCAGTATTTTATAGTATTTCGAAAAAAAGAGCCGGTTCGCCAACCAACTCTTTAATTCAAACCATATTAATCAAAAATAAACATCCTACAATCTACAACTGCCGGACTTTATATATGCTGATCAAGCAAGTTTTGGAGATCTTTTTTTGATTTAAAACCAACTACCCGGTCAACAGCATTACCATCTTTAAAGAGAATCAGGGTAGGAATGCTCATTACCCCATATTCAACAGCTATTTCCCGGTTTTCATCAACATTCACCTTGCCAACCTTAGCTTTACCTGAATATTCGCCTGCCAATTCATCAATTATTGGGCTTATCATCCGGCATGGGGAACACCACGGAGCCCAGAAGTCAACCAATACAGGCCCTGATTGTTGTAATACCTCACCTTTAAAATTGTCATTAGTCAGTGTAAGTACCTTATCACTCGCCATATAAGCCAACTCCCTTCATAAGTTTAGAATCAATCTGCAAACCGGGTAATAGTTTGGATAAGTTTTTGCAATTCATCAAGTTTAGCTTTATTGTCCTCTGCAGAAATTGAATTGCATAAACATTCAGCAGCATAATGGTTCAGCACTATATTTCCAACCATTTTAAGAGCGGAACGCGCTGCAGAGACCTGTGTCAAAATTTCTTGACAGTTCTTTTCTTCATTAATCATCCTTCTGATACCTTTTACCTGGCCTTCAATCCGTTTCAGTCTTTTATCAAGATTATCTTTAACATCCACTATGTCGTGCAATTTCTTCCCCCTCCAAAAATTACCCTGCCAGGGTATTAGGTAGTTTCATTATAATACGGGCAAAATGCAATGTCAATTTATAACTCTGTCTTTCTTGACACTCCCTCCAAAATATCTCTGACAACAATTCCGGCAAGTATCATGCCTAGAACCGGCGGCACAAATGAAATGCTGCCCATACATGATATGTTCGAAGACACCGGCTTTTCCCTGGAATAAACTACTTTAACACCTTTCAAAATGCCGGCATTCCTCAATTCCCTTCTAACCACTCGTGCCAGGGGACAAACCGAAGTCTTAGAGATATCGGCTACTTCAAAGCCTGCAGGATCCAATTTATTGCCTGCCCCCATAGCTGATACAATTGGAATTCCTTTTTCCACTGAGTTCTTAATTAAATCTATTTTCCCGGTCACATTGTCAATAGCATCTATTATGTAATCTGTTTCAATATCAACCAGTCTTGCACCGGTTTCAGGAGTATAAAATTCCTGTATTGCTTCTACCCTGATGTCCGGATTAATGTCAAGAACCCTGGCCTTCATTACCTGAACCTTGGGCATACCCACTGTAGATATCAGTGCATGAATCTGCCTGTTTATGTTCGTCTCACAAATATTATCAAAATCAACAATCACCAAACTGCCTATGCCTGCCCGCACCAGCGCTTCTACAGCAAAAGACCCCACACCGCCGACACCAAAAACCGCAACCCGGCTATTTTTTAATTTATCCAGGCCATCCCGGCCTATTAGAATTTCAGTGCGTGAAAATCTATGTGACATAATAATTAACATCCCATCTTCGTTTGTTTATATAGGTTCATTAATAATAGTACCATAACTGTAAGCAAAAAGACAAAAAAAATACCCCACTTATGCCGTGAGACCGTTGTACTTTGAACCTGTGCTCAACAGGTGGGTGTCTGCCCAACTGCTTTATGTTTCCTCATCCAAGGAGGCATACATGCCACAGCCGGAGCTAAAACTCCCTTAGTATTGATGTTGGCTCAATACTAATCGGAAAATCACGCGCATCGCAGGGTGTTTTCTTTACTCTTGTAACCTTAATATATCATATAGGCTTTTAGGCTTCAAGTGACAAAAAACCTAGTATTCCCACAATAATAATAGTATTACTCAAGCAAAGCATGTTATACATCTATTTTAGGTCAAGCAAACTAATTACCGGTCTTGACACAATAAACCATGTTGTTTCATACCGGCAAGACTTATTTTTTCGCCTTGGCCACATTGAGCCTGATATGAAGCTCCTGAAGCTGCCTTAACGTAACTTCCGACGGCGCCTGTGACATCATGTCGGTGGCGCTCTGTGTTTTGGGAAATGGTATAACATCTCTGATAGTATTCTTCCCTGCCATCAACATAATCATTCTATCAAGCCCAAAAGCAATTCCACCATGAGGCGGGGTTCCATATTCAAATGCCTCCAGCAGATAGCCAAACTTGTCCCGGGCTTCTTCTTCAGAGAGACCAAGCAGTGAAAACATTTTTTCCTGGATATCACGCCTGTGAATCCTGATACTCCCGCCACCTAGTTCAACTCCGTTTAACACCATATCATAAGCACGTGCCCTGACCTTACCGGGATCAGATTCCATAAGCTCATAGTCATCCTCAAAAGGTGAAGTGAAGGGGTGGTGAATCGCTGCCCAGCGACGTTCCTCCTCATCATATTCAACCAAGGGGAACTCTACGACCCAAGCAAATTTAAACACATTAGGATCAACCAAATTTTTCTTCCTCGCAAGCTCTTCACGCAAGGCACCCAAAGCCGCGGCGACAATAGAAGGTTTATCTGCCACAAAGAACAGTAAATCTCCAGGTTCCGCCCCAAACTTATCCAGAATGGTATTAATTTCCTCTTCTTTGAAAAACTTCAGGATAGGTGACTTCAGCTCATCTGCGGTCACAACTATATACGCTAATCCTTTCGCCCCGTAAATGCTTACAAACCGAGTCAGATCGTCTATTTCCTTCCTGGTAAAATCAGCACAGCCCTTAGCATTGATTCCCCTGACCTGACCTCCTGCAGCAGCTACACTGGCAAATACCTTGAAATCAGACGCGGCTGCCAAGTCAGTGAAATCTTTCAGTTCCAGGCCAAAACGCAGGTCAGGCTTATCTGAACCGTACCTGTCCATAGCATCCCTGTATGTAAGTCTGGGGAAAGGGGTCTCAATTTGAATACCGGCAGCCTCCCTGAATGTATGTGCTATCATTTCTTCCATCAGGGTAAGGATGTCCTCGACATCTACAAATGACATTTCCAGATCAATCTGGGTAAATTCCGGCTGCCTGTCGGCCCGCAAATCCTCATCACGAAAACAGCGTACAATTTGAAAATATTTATCCATCCCGGAAACCATCAAGAGCTGCTTGAATATCTGAGGTGACTGGGGCAGTGCATAAAACTTCCCAGGATTAACCCTGCTGGGTACCAGATAATCTCTGGCTCCCTCAGGAGAACTCTTGGTCAACATAGGGGTCTCAATCTCTAAAAAACCTTTATTGTCCAAAAAATCCCTGGCAGCCTTGGTCACCCTGTGCCTCAAAATCAAGCTCCGCTGCATATCAGGCCGGCGCAGGTCCAGATACCGATACTTTAGCCTGAGGTTCTCATCAACATCAATATCTTCTTCAATATAGAAGGGCGGGGTCTTGGCAGTATTAAGAACCCTGAGTTCAGTTACATAGACCTCAATCTGACCTGTTTTTATCTTCGGGTTTACAGCTTCATCACTGCGCCTGCGCACTTCACCGGTTGCTGCCAGGACATACTCTCCGCGAACTCTTTCCGCTTTCAGAAATGCCTCTTTATCCACTTCGGGGCTGAAAACAAGCTGTATAATCCCAGACCTGTCCCTCAAATCCACAAAAATCAGGCCCCCATGATCCCTTCGGGTATTCACCCATCCCATCAGGGTTACACAGCCCCCGATATCCTCAACTGAAATTTCAATTGCCATATGTGTTCTTTTAATTCCCTGCAACGACTCCATCATGTTATGCTTTTCTCCTCTCCCTGTCGACCTTATTTTCCCAACTGCTTATTTTCTCAACTGCTTTAACAAGTATTCCACTACCCCAGTTAAGGGCACTTCCTGCTGCTCTCCGGAAAACATATCCCGTACAACGGCTATATCTCTTTCTATCTCTTCTTCTCCCATAATCAGGGTAAAAGATGTTTCAAACCTATTGGCAAATTTCATTTGCGCCTTAAGACTTCTTCCCATAAGGTCAATCTCCGCAGCGATCCCTGCCCGCCGCAGGGTATATACGAGCTTAAAAGCTTCCTGCTTTGCTTTTTCACCAAGGGAAGCAATATACACATCAAGCTGACCTTCTACAGGAAAATCCAATCCCTGTCGCTCCATTGCTGCTATGATGCGCTCGATTCCGAGGGCAAACCCAATACCCGGAGCTGCAGGGCCGCCAATCTCTTCTGTAAGACCATCATACCTTCCACCTCCGCCAATGGAGCTTTGGGCCCCTATATCACTGGCCATTATCTCAAAAGCCGTATTGGTATAATAGTCCAAACCACGAACGAGCCGGTTATCAACAATATACTGTGCACCTATATCATCAAGGTATTGCTTGACTTTATTAAAGTGAGCGGCACAGTTTTCACAAAGGCAGTCAGTGGTAGTGGGAGCTTCCTTGCTTAATTCCAGGCATTTTTCTTCTTTACAATCAAGAATGCGCATCGGGTTTCTGGAGAACCGGGACTGGCATAGTTTACAGAGACCTTCAACTCTGGAAGCCAGGTAACTCTGCAGTTTTTCCCTATGTAACGGCCTGCAGTCATTACAGCCAACACTGTTTATGTGCAGCTCAAGACCTCTAAGTCCCAGCCTGTGGTAAAAATCCATTGCCATGGTGATAACTTCCGCATCAACAGCAGGGTCTTTACTGCCCAGCACCTCCACACCAAATTGGTGAAACTGCCGGTACCTTCCGGCCTGAACGTTAGCATAACGAAACATCGGTCCGGCATAATAGACCTTAACAGGCTGGGGGAGGGCAAAAAGTTTATTCTCCACATAAGCCCTGACCACACAGGCAGTTTGTTCCGGTCTCAGGCTGATACTTCTCTTGCCCTTGTCGTTAAATGTGTACATCTCTTTCTCAACTACATCAGTTGTATCACCGACACCGCGTGAAAACAACTCAGTATGCTCAAAGACCGGAGTCCTTATCTCACTGTATCCGTATTCCCGGCAGATTTCCCCGGCAATTCTTTCTAGGTAATGCCATTTATTAACCTGTCCCGGTAAAATGTCATTTGTTCCTTTGGGTCTTGAAGTTAACACAATATATTACCTCCTTCACCGGCTGAATACAAAAACCTCCCATCCAAGACAATGAAAATTCATCGCCAGGGACGAGAGGATATTCCCGCGGTACCACCCTGTTTAGACAGCACTAAAACTGTCCCACTTCAAATCCGGCATAACGGTGCCATCCGGGAAAACCTACTCACTTGTTAAGCTTCAGTTTTCCGGCTCCCGGGTGTCTTTCACCGTTCCATCCCTAGAAGCGCTTCCAGTCATGACGCCCCCTCCCTGTAAAGCAGGATTACGGTTACTTCTCCCATTCAAAGCCTTTAAGATATATTTTTTCCTAATTACTAGTATATTTTAGTCAAAACTCCTGAGCTTGTCAACCTTCATGGCAATTATTTCATTGATTCGACTTATATAGACATCCGGGTCTTTAGGATTATAGTGACTGGTAAGGTACCATGTCCCTGCCTTGACAAATTTTGACCCGGCACCGCCCCCCAATCCGATAACCGTCTGGCGTTCCTCAATCATCTGAATATTATAAACACATTCATGCCCACTGCGGGTATATCCAACGTTCTCTAAAGGACTGACCATGTTTTTCTGCCGATAAAGGTAATATGGCTTCATACCCATATTTACGGCAGCCTCTTGAGCAATGTAGAGCATTTTCTCCACCTCCCGCGCCGGGGCAGCTTTAAAATGGTCTTTTGCTTCAATTATTCGCGAAGCGCGTTTTACTGCCATTGTGTGTACCGTGAGGTTTTCCGGTTCAAATGCTGCAATTGCAGACATCGTATTCTCAACATCAGCAGTAGTTTCTCCGGGAAGACCAATGATAACATCCATGTTTATTGTATTAAAACCTGCCAGTCTGGCCATGGCAACAGCATCAGCTACCTGCTGCACTGAATGACGCCGTCCGATAACCTCAAGGGTCCCGGGGTTCGTGGTCTGGGGATTAATGCTAACTCTGGCAACTCCCTGTTCCCTGGCTGATTTAAGCTTTTCAATAGTAATAGTATCGGGCCGCCCGGCTTCCAAGGTTATTTCAACAGTTGCTTCCGATACCAGAGAATTATTTATGATATCAAGCAGATGAAGTAGTTTTTCACTGCTAAGAACAGTTGGCGTCCCTCCACCTACATAAATAGTCTGCACTTTGAGTCCCATTGCCTTGACAGCTTTGCCAATTCCCTTGATTTCACATGCCAGGGCTTCCAAAAACGGTTCAATCAGTTTGGTGCCGTTCTCCACCGGGTATGAAGGGAACGAACAATAAGCACACCTGGTCGGGCAGAATGGTATTCCAATATATATACTGATCAATTCACCGGCCTCTTTTTCTGAGAGCAGATAAATTCTCTGCCGCAAGGCTATATCTATAAGCAGTTCAGCCTTGTCCTTCGACATATCATATGCCGTTGTCAGGTATTGGTTTATACAGTCAGGCCGCCATCCCTCATCAAGAAGCCTGTGTACTATCTTGGTCGGCCTAATCCCGGTAAGGATTCCCCAGGGACCAGCCGGTTGTCCGGTATATTTAGACAACAACCTAAAGAGGGCCAGCTTAACCAGCCTCTTCAGGTTGTTTCTCAGGTCATCTGGAAAAGGAAGTGATTTCATGTTTGCGGTTACCTGTTCAGCAGTAAATATACCGCCTTTTATTAACTCAACAGCTCCTTCAATAAACTGACCGTCAGCATATACGGCAACTTTCAGTGTGATTTCACATTCTCCTGCATGTACCAGCCTGATTTCCGCATCAGGATAAAACAAGCGAACCACGTCCTGACCGGTAACAGCCAGTTCTTTATTGTCGGACAACAATTCAATTATCATGTTTCACCTTATGTGAGAATATCCCATTCATTTTATTAATACTTATGGAACCATGTCTTGTTCAATAATCCATTTACCCTCCGGATTAAGCACTGCGGTTACCAGGTGTTTTTTGTTGCTCCAGGCATCCTCTTTAGTAAACTCTGTCCCGACAACCTTCGTCGGATCGATATAATCCCAGGTTACTACAACAGTTTCGAAAACCTCCGCCGTTGCCCTTTTGCCATTAATTTCAAGATTGCTGATCCGGAGAGTTGTCGAATATTTTATGTCTTTTACATTACTCCACTGACCATTAGGAGACCAATCCATGTATGTCCTGTTCTGTTCCATAGCTTCAGGACTAAAATACTGTGATAATATTGCTTTATCTTTATACAACAACACCACATCTACCCGTATCTTAAAGGCATCTTCTATAAACTTCCTGACTTCATCCTTATTACTGCTTGTACAGCCCGAGATAATAACAATTATCACTATTAATAAAACAAAGTAGGTCTTTCTCATCCGACCGCCTCCGTTCCCTTTAAGCATCCCTTTTATATTATACACTAATTGGCTATAAAAAACTAAGTGAATTATATCAATTCATAAAACTAAAAAAGCCCCGTTTAACATGTAAACTGGTGCACTTGCTAAAATTCGACATTTTATTTCATTGACTTAATCATTTAATGAAAATAAAATTAATGTAAGTAGATATTTTTTTCACAAACTTTTAGAAGGAGGCACGAAACATGAAAAAACTAGCAGTACTTCTCATAACAACTGCTTTATTACTTTCTTTTATCGGCTCTGTCCAAGCTACCCCTGATAAGGCTGAAAAATCAGGCAAGTCCTGTAGTGAATGCCATTCCAGAATAAGTCATAAACCATTTGGAAATAATTAAAAATGACTTAGTAAAGGGGACCGTGTCATAAGTAATTACTACTTATGGGCATGGTCCCTGTCTTTGTGTCAGCAGATACCATTAAATTTTATATATAGGTACAATTCCATATCCCCGTTTCCTAATCCCCTTAATTATCCTGTCAAGCCCACCGACCACATCCTCCGAATTGCCGTGCAGGAGGATAACAGCGCCGTTATGCAGCTGTGCAGTTATTCCTTTTATTGCTTCCTCAGGACCACCCATGGGCAGCCAATCTTTAATAGCTATACTCCAAAATGCCGTTCGGTACCCCAAGTTCTTGGTCAGCCTAAGGGTGCGTTCACTGTATTCCCCCATCGGCGGCCTCATATACTTATATTTTATTTGATAACCAGTAATATCTTTAGCGATATCTTCCCAGCCGAGGATTTCCTGTTTTATTTCATTGTCAGACAGTATCGGCAGGCTTTTGTGTTTAACTGTATGATTCCCCAGGATATGTCCATCACTGATTATCTGCTTGGCTAACTCAGGTTCTTTCTTAATCCAATGGGTTGTGACAAAAAAACTTGCTTTAATATTATTTTGTTTTAATATTTCTAGTATTCTTGGGGTAAGACCTTCTTTTTCATAACCGAGGTCAAAGGTCAGGGTTACCTGTTTTTTGCTGTTATCACCTATAAAAAGAGCATCATATTTTTTTACCAAGTCACGCTGGTGAGCAGTAACTTCCGGAAGCCTTCCATCTTTAGATTTGACAAACCCCCAACCTTCCTTTCGATCATAAACCTCTGCAGTGCCACTGCTGTTTTCTTGACCTGGTATTAAGGAACTGTGTTCCTCAGACCCCATTTTATTGCCTGTTATTATATTAATCGCGGTCACGCTGATAACCACAAGGAAAACTAAGACCCCAAAAAACAACCTGTTTCGCATAACATAACCCCCTCTTACATATTGGTTCGCAATACTTATTGTTTCATAGTTTTTGCTAACCATAGGGAAGTTATGCCCTGGCAGGCACAGGAAAAACCGACCATATCCGCGAAATAATAATGACTTCTGCAGTAGTTTAGACGTTAGCTATCGGAGAAACGGGTTAAACTTGCGTTCGGCTTCTACCGTCGATTGACTGTTGTGTCCCGGATAGATATTCGTGTCATCTGGCAGTGCAAGTAATTTGTTGATAATAGAATTTATTAATGTATCAAAATCACCACCCGGAAAATCCGTCCTCCCGATTGAACCATTAAACAGTGTGTCCCCGGTAAAGACCGCCCCTTCGGCCTTCAGACTAATGCCGCCAGGGGTATGCCCAGGTGTGTGCAGAACCTCAAGTTTTAATTCCCCAAATTCAATGAAATCGCCGTCTGTCAACAGTTTGTCGGCTGGTTTAAAAGTAGTGGAAAAACCCATAAATGAAGCCAGATTCAGCTTCGAATCCCCCAGCATACCGGAATCTGCCTCATGAATCAAGATTTTGGCACCTGTCGCTTCCCGCAGGTCATCATTTGCGGCAATATGGTCAATATGCCCGTGAGTATCAATAATATATTTAAGGGATAATCCCTGTTCAGCAAGTAACATCCGAATCCTGGCGACATCGCCTCCAGGATCAATCACTACAGCTTCTTTGGTTTTTTCACAGCCAACCACATAACAGTTAGCCCCTAAAGGGCCCACGGGGATACCTTTGAGTATCATTCAACCACCCTCCCTATTAAAAAATCTTTTTACTGTCCAGAAGCATTGTTACAGGACCATGGTTATAAATTTCAACCAGCATAGTTGTCTGAAACCGGCCGGTATTTACCGGGATGCCCGCTTCCCTAAGCCTTGCAACAAAATTCTCATACAAGCATTCTGCTGCTTCCGCCGCAGCAGCGCCGGAAAAACTGGGCCGGCGGCCCTTGCGGCAGTCTCCCATCAGGGTAAACTGAGATACCGCCAGCACCTCTCCTCCGGTATCCAATACAGATAAGTTCATTCTTCCCTCCTGGTCCTCAAATATCCGGAGATTAGCGACTTTATCAGCCAAGTACCTGGCATCATCCCCGGTATCATCATGACCCACTCCTAGGAGCACAACCAGTCCCGGACCGATATCCCCAACCACTTCTTCTCCCACGGTAACCCTGCTCTGGGTCACCCGCTGAATCACAGCCCTCACATAGCCTTCCTCCCTAACTTTGAACCCTCCAAAATACCTGATTATACTCTGGGGGTGACCCTCCAGATATCGTAAACATCTTTAATTCGCCTAACTTTATTCATTATATGTTCCAACTGTTCCAGGCTGTTAACTTCCAGAACCAAGTCAATAGTAGCCATGCGGTTCTTGGTACCTCTGGCGCTAACCCAATTAGCACTTATTTTCATTTCCGAAAGTACGGTCATGACATCATTTAAGAGACCAGCCCGGTCCATAGCTGAAATCTCAAGGTGAACATGGTAAGAACCTTTATCGGTATCATCCCAGGCCACCTCAATCATCCGTTCATCTTCACCCAGGCCGTAAATGACCACATTACGGCAGTCTTTCCGGTGTACCGAAACCCCTCGCCCCCTGGTTATATAACCGACAACGGGGTCTCCCGGAACAGGGTTGCAGCATCTCGCCAAGCGAACAAGGACATCCTCTTCACCCTTAACGATGACATTGCTGCCAACCCTCTGGTTTCTCTTCCTGGGCTCCTTGTTAACAAAATCATCTATGTTTAGAACCTTTTCTTTTTTGGTATCATCCTTGATTCTTGTTATGATTTGTTGTGGAGTTACCACTCCCATTCCGACAGCACAATACAAATCATCAATGTTCACAAAATTCAATTTCTTGGTTATTTTAATTAGTTGGTCAGTCTTGATGAATTCTGCCGGTTCATCATAACCCAGCTTCTTAACTTCTTTCTCTAATATTTCTTTGCCCTTAACAATGTTTTCATCCCTGTTCTCCTTCTTAAACCAGGCCCTGATTTTACTCCTGGCCTCGGAAGTCTGCACCATATTCAGCCAATCTCTGCTGGGCCCGTTAGCCTGTTTGGTTGTCACAATTTCAAGAATATCACCATTTTTAAGCTTATAGTCCAGGGGAACCAATTTACCGTTAACCTTAGCCCCCACACACCTGTGTCCAACCTGGGTATGAATCCTGTATGCAAAATCAATGGGTACAGCATCCCGCGGCAGCTCAACAACATCACCTTTCGGAGTAAAAACAAATACAGTATCGGAAAACAAGTCAATCTTCAGGGTCTCCATAAATTCCCTGGCATCCCCCATATCCGTCTGCCATTCCAGAAGTTGGCGCAGCCAGGACAGTTTGGTATCAAAATCCTCATCCTTTCCGGCTCCTTCTTTATATCGCCAATGAGCAGCGATACCATACTCGGAGGTCCGGTGCATTTCCCATGTTCTGGTCTGAATCTCCAAAGGCTCACCCTGGGGTCCAATAACAGTTGTGTGCAAGGACTGGTACATATTTGACTTGGGCATGGCAATATAGTCTTTGAACCTGCCCGGTATCGGCTTCCAAAGGGTATGAATCATTCCAAGTGCGCCATAACAGTCCTTGACACTGTCAACCAGTACCCTTATGGCCATCAAGTCATAAATCTGGTTTAACTCCTTATTCTGTTCTTCCATCTTCTTATAAATGCTGTATAAATTCTTCGGTCTTCCCTGAATTTCAGCCTCTATGCCTACTGTTTCCAGTTTATCTTTTAATACCCTGATAACATTGCTTATAGCCGCTTCCCTGACAGCACGCTTTTTGGCAATCCCCTGAACAAGGTCATAATAATTTGGGGGGTCCAGAAAGCGAAAGGAAAGATCTTCCAACTCCCACTTGAGCTTATATATTCCTAAGCGATGTGCCAGAGGAGCAAATATTTCAAGTGTCTCAAAAGCGATTTCCTTCTGTTTCTCTTTACTCATAAACTTAAGGGTTCTCATGTTATGCAGCCTATCGGCAAGCTTTATCATGATAACACGAATATCTTTTGCCATAGCCAGGAACATCTTCCTGAGGTTTTCAACCTGTTGTTCCATTTTACTCTTATATTCTATACGACTTAGTTTGGTAACCCCATCAACCAAAAGTGCAATTTCAGAGCCAAAATTCTCTTCTATAATCTCCAGTGAAATACCGGTATCTTCTACCACATCGTGAAGCAGCCCGGCTGCAATTGTAACAACATCAAGTTCGAGCTTTGCCAGTATTATTGCCACATTAAGGGGGTGATTTATATACGCTTCCCCCGAAACTCTGTTTTGCCCCTGATGAGCTTCCTTAGCAAAAGCAAATGCCTTTCTAACCAAGTCCAAATCAACGTTGGGGCTAAATTTTTGTATTTCTGTAATCAACTGGCGGAATTTCACAAAAGCACCTTCCCTATACCTTAGTAAATTATTATATCATATTTATTCTACGGTTGATAACGACTATCCGGATATTTGTGTATCCAGGTATTTTTCAGGATAAATGGGCCTATTAATGAAACTCAGCAGTTCACCTGATGATGCCTTAAAAAAACACTCCTCAAATTCATGAAAAGCCTGTTTTTCTTCCTGCCCTTCAAGAAACCTCAGTGACGAACCTAAATCAATTTTTTTGTCCGGAACTGCTTCCAGGTATATTTCCCTTGCTCTTCCCTGCAGCTCTCTCCTGATAAGCCTTAGTTCCTCTAGGATTCCCAGGCAGGCCGAAACAAGGCTCGTCCTGACGTGTTTTATCCCTGCTTCTTTTAACCTCACGGCTATTTCTTCATTTGATGCCTCTATAGGATGTGAGCTTTCCGCCAATTTCCGGAGAACTACAAAAACCTTAGCCAGTGTATCCCTGTCAGGTGAGGATGTATCCATAATAAAACTATTGATAGCAGCATCACGCTTCCCACAAAGCAGGTGAATCTGCGCCTTTTCACCATCCCTGCCGCAACGGCCGCATTGCTGATTAAACTCAGTTAAATTAAAGTTCAGGTGAAACACCAAAATATGCCTGATATCCGGAATGTCAATGCCTTCACCAAAAGCTGATGTAGACACAACAGCAGTAATTTCCCCGGTCCTGAACATCCGTTCAATTGTATTCCTCTGAGTACTGCTAAGTCCTGCATGGTAAAAAGCGATCCTGCTGTTCAAATCCGGTACGGATTCACGCAGCATCGCAGCCAACTCCACAGTTTGCAGTCTGCTGTTAACATATATAATGCACTTAGATGCCGTACTAACAACTTGTTTCAGATAATCAACTTTTCCGGCGCAATCCCTTTTATCAATAATCTGCAAATTAGTTCTAATATGTGGATCAACGACCACCTTTTCCACATGAAGAGTATGAATAATTTCTTCAGCTACATCTTGATCCGCGGTAGCCGTAACAGCCATGATTGGGGGACTCCCCAGACATGCCGCAAGCTCTCCAAGACGTCTGTATATCGGCCTGTGAACCATGGACGACATCCCGATATGGTGACTTTCATCAACCACAAAAAGACCCACTTTTCTGGTCATCTGCTGCAGCTTTTGCATATGATAAAGGATAAATTCCGGAGTCGTTAATAAAACATCCAATTCTTCCATTTCCAAAGCAGTAAAAAGCCGAACCCGCTCCATCTCGGATATAGAGCCGTTTCCCTTAAAAACCCGGAGCCCCAGTTGTTCCAGCTTAACAGACATGCTTTCAAATTGATCATTTACAAGTGCACGCAAAGGATAAACAATTATAGTGATTTCCTTGCTTCGAATCGCTTTAAATGCGGCTGCTGTCTGAAAAACCGCGGACTTACCCCGACCTGTTCCAAAAATAGCCAGTGTGTTATAACCCTGGAGCAGATATTTGATAGCTTCTCTTTGCTTAACCCGGTAAGGCAGCTCTCCCAAAAGAGCCTGCCTTACCTTATCCAGCAATTTTTCATCATCCAGAACAGATAAGTTCTCACGCTTATGGTCAAATTCCTTTTGCTGGAGTTCTCCTCCTGCTTCCTTACTTTTTTGGATGATAATGTTAATTCCGTAATTTCTGTCTTTACCACCGGTTACCTGAGTCACATAGCTATTATACTTCTCCCCACTATCCAAAAGGGGGGCAAAATGCCTGGCAAGCCTTGCGTTCAGATATCCAACCTGTATCCCTGTGAAAGTTTCTATTTTGATGGCATTAGCATCATGTTTGTTATCCGGTTCCCTAACCAAGTTCATCTGCTGCCCTTCGGAAAGACAGGCCGCCTTTTCCTGCCTATCACCAAAAGTAACCCCGGCAACTTTTGTGTAAAATTCCTCTTTGACGCCAATATCCCTATAATAATCATCATTTAGATATAAAATGGCATTCTGAAACATCTCATCAAGAAATTTTTTTCCGCCGGTACAGTCTTCCGGCACCGGAACCATACTGCTGCCGGCATCCTGCTGTGCAGGCCTAAAGTCCTTTACATTGAGCTGTAGAGATGTACTGCCATTCCATTCATTTTTTTCCAGGACAAAAACCAAATCAATTAACTTGTCATCCTTCAAAGCTTGACTCTGAAAAGCAAGGTTAAATCCAATTCCATCCATCACCAGCCTGGTATCGGTAATTCTAAGTTTGAGATGTAATCCGTTTGAACCTACGCTCCGGTAATCAAGCACCCCCGCTCCTCGAAGGGTGAGGACCGGGTCAGGGTTCTGGCATCCATATGGAGCCAACATCGCTAACTGGCCAAACAATTTTTCATCTAGTTCACTAAGTTCCACTTCACTGTCTATAAACACTTCAGGTACTAAATCATCTTCCGTCATATTCAGATTTGCATACCGGTTAATCGCTTCATTAAACCCTTCAATGTTTTCCTTATCAATTGTCAGCCCTGCAGCCTGACTGTGACCGCCATACCTGGTCAGATAATCCCGGCATGCTCTAAAGGCTTCATAAATATTAAAAGAAGGAATACTTCTTGCAGACCCCTTAGCTATTTCGCCTTCAATACTCAGAAGGACTACAGGCCTATAATACTCCTTAGCCAATTTGGAGGCTACAATCCCAATTACTCCTTGGTGCCACCCTTCCTTTGCGAGGACTATTACCTTTTCCTTTTGAGGGTCAATACCTGTGGTCCGAATCATTTCCAAGGCTTCTTCATAAATCCCGGCCTCCAGCCTCTGTCTCTTGGAATTTAATAAGCTTAACTCCGCAGCCAAAGCCCTGGCTTCTTCTTCATCCTGACTGAGCAGGAGTCTGACACAAATACCGGCATCACCCAGCCTTCCGGCTGCATTAATCCTTGGCGCAATCTGAAAAGCAACATTGCGTGTATCAACATTGTTGATGTCTATACCACACTCGTCCATAAGTGCCCGCAAACCGGTGTTTTCCGTACTGCCTAATAATCTAAGCCCTTCTTTAACAAAAACCCTGTTCTCATTCTTTAATGGCACTATATCGGCAATAGTACCCAGACTAAGAAATTCCGTCATTTCCCTTAATTCCCTGATATCAGTTTGTTCCAACAAACTCTGCCCAAGTTTAAAGGCCACACCTGCCCCTGCCAAGTCCTTGAAAGGGTAAGTGCAATCAACTTGCCTAGGATTAATTATGGCAAATGCCTCCGGTAGTTCAGCAGGGGGTTCGTGATGGTCAGTAACTATTACATCAATACCGAGGCTGTTAGCCAGCCCTACCTCTGCAACAGCAGAAATGGCGCAATCTACAGTAATAATCAGATTAACTCCGTCTCTGCCTGCAGCCCTTACCGCATCCTGATTCATGCCATAACCTTCGGTCAATCGTTGAGGTATGTAATAATCAGTGTCCGCGCCGATCCCGTGCAGCGCCTTCAGTAATATTGCAGTACTAGTAACCCCGTCGACATCATAATCCCCGAAAATCCGGACTTTTTCCCCTTTGGCAACTGCCCGGCGTATTCTGGATACAGCTTTTTCCATATGTTTCATCAAAAACGGGTCATGCAGCAGATCTAAATTTCCTGATAGAAATTTTCTTGCTTCTTCAGTTGTGTTAATACCCCTGTTAATAAGGATTTGAGCAACTACCTTAGATATACCCAGCTTCAAAGAAAATATATCCTTTAGTGCAGTATTTGGCTTCGGAATACGCCAAATACGGGTATTTTCGATACCCGTTTGAGAACTCTTTTTTATCACTAACTTTCAGCTCCGCTAAAAATAATAATGTAAAACCGGCCTTGATTCAAAATGAAAAATGGCTGAGAAACGGTTTCCCACAGCCCTTTTTCAAAGTTGCCTATTGATTAGATTGATTGACACTTTTCTCTGTTTCCATGCCTACACTGGCACTATATAGCTCATCCAGTTTTCGCTGCAAGCACCCTGCTTCCATATCCAGAGTTTCTGCCTGATTTTTGTACTGTTTTAACATCTTCCTGAGTTTTAACTGTTTGACCAATCCAAAAAGTCCGGTTGCCAGTGCTCCTATCAATGCCGAACCAAAAATAACCAGAACAAGTGAGATATTCTTTAACTGCCAAAAAAATAATGTAATCTCTACCCTGGAAGCATTCTGTACCGCAAAAACAGCCACACCGATGGAAAACAATAATGCCAGTACAAGATAAATCTGCAACAGGCAGCCCCCCTTTAGACTTAAGCTCTGCTCTTGCCAACCCCTTTAAGCACAAACCAAAGCGGACTGGCATTAAATATTGATGAATATGCGCCACTGACCACCCCTATTAAAAGAGCCAGGGTGAAAATCTTTATTGTGGTTCCGCCAAACACCAGCAGGGCTACCAAGACAAAGATAACTGTCAACACAGTATTAATTGACCTGACCAGTGTTTGCATAATACTTTTGTTTACCAATTGAGCAAGGTCTTCTCCTTTTTTCCGTTTATTGAGATTTTCCCTAATCCGGTCAAAAATAACAATTGTATCATTTATAGAATAACCAATAATTGTCAGCACAGCCGCCACAAAAGTGCTGTCAACTTCCCACCAAAACAATGAAAAAATCCCCAGGGTTACCAAGACGTCATGAAGCAGGGCAATAATAGCTGATATTCCGAACTTAAATTCAAACCTGAAAGAAATGTAAATAACCATCAGTACAGATGCAATTAGAAGTGCCACTATTGCATTCCGGGTTAATTCCTTCCCAATCGTAGGCCCAATCTTGCTAATACTCATTTTACCTTCATCATAAGGGCCAACTTTTTCTTTTAGGATGGACAACAAGCCTGCCTGTTTCTCATCATCAAGGACTACGGTCCTAATAATTGCCGCCCGGCTGCCGCTCATCTGGATACTGCTCTTTTCCAGGCCTATTTCACCTAAAGCATCTCTTAACTGTATAACGGTAACATCATTTTTAAATTCAATGTTAATCAGGTTGCCACCGGTAAAGTCTATGCCAAGGTTAAGGGGTAAACCCACGGTAACCCATTTAAATGCCATACTGATTATCCCAGGGATAATTATCAGGAGTGAAATAGCAAACCATATCCTGCGTTTTCCAATTATGTCCATTACAATACACCTCCTAGGCCCCAAAGAGCTTTTTATTTTTTATTCCGGTATTAACGGTAAGCCTTAACAGCCATCTCGTAAAGGTAATTGCAGTAAACATACTGGCAAGGATACCAATACTAAGAGTAACCGCAAAGCCCCTGATAGCTCCTGTGCCAAAAAAATACAGAATTGCAGCCGCAATCAAAGTCGTGGTATTTGCATCAAAAACCGTAGTAAAGGCCCTTGAAAAACCTGCCTCAATTGATCGGCGCAGTGAATTACCTTCCTTAAGCTCTTCTTTAACACGCTCAAAAATAATTATATTGGCATCAACTGCCATACCGATAGACAGGAGAAAACCTGCAATTCCGGGAAGAGTAAGAGTTGCATTCAAAGCTGCCAGTATTCCAAGCACCAAAAACATATAGATAACCAGAGAAATATCTGCCAATATCCCTGGCAGGCGGTAAAAAGCTACCATAAAAATCAGAATTACGGTAACACCTATTATCCCAGCCTTGGTTGATTTCTCTAAGGAATCCACGCCAAGGGTCGGTCCCACACTTTGGATAGCCACCTTTTCCAGCTTAACCGGTAAAGCTCCCGAACGCAACAGGATAGCCAGCTTGTTAGCCTCCTCAAGTGTCTTATAGCCTCCGGAAATCTCAGCATTACCAGTGGTAATAGCATCCCTTACAAAAGGGCTTGTCAATACTTCATCATCAAGAATAATAGCAATAATCCTGTTAGGGTCATCTGGATTAGGATACTTTCGCACAAGTTCTGTGGTAATTTCAGAAAACTTTTTCTTACCTTCTTCATTAAACCGCAAGGCCACATAAGGCTCGTTATCTGTGGGCCTGGTAGCTGCCTGAGCATCCTTTAGGTCCTCACCGGTAAGAACGATCTTGCCCTCAGCGGTCACAAACATAAGCTGTGCCGTCTTTCCTATCATATCAATGGCTTCCTGGGTATTTTTGACCCCCGGCAGTTCCACAATAAGCCTGCGTGTTCCTTCCTTCTGGATAATGGGCTCCTTAAGTCCTGTCAGGTTCACCCTGTTTTCAATAACAGCTTTTACCTTGTCAATAGAATCAGCCTGAACAGGCGCTTCGGGAGTATCTACTGCCTCAAGAACGACATGCACACCACCCTGGAGGTCAAGGCCAAGGTTAATGTTGTTTTGTATAACCTGATACCTGACCAGGAAATATCCGCCCACTCCCACAACAAGTAAAATACTCAATAATATTGCAAGACTTTTGCCCTTCATTATGTACGTTTCCTCCTTAATTCAATTGTGCGGAACATACTCCGATTAAACCCTAGGATTTATTATATACCCGCCAAAAATGCTTGTCAATGCATGTGCATTCCCGGCAGCAGCAATATTACAGCAGTTTGGCGCCATTGATTTCCAGGGCAAAATGGCTGTTTAAGAAATCGGCTGCCCTGCGGCACAACACCATCCGGCTGAGGAATATTTCGAAATACTCCATAACAGGACATATTTCTATATCAATTGTGAGTTCCATGGTAATTACCCTGCTCTCACCGGCAACCTTGAGGTATGAATGTTCTACCGCATAGTTGACACGGTCATGGATATCAAATGTGGCAAAATCCTGGTTTCTTACCCTGGACCTGTGCACATCGGACTTATCAGCCAGGATAAGCGCTGCAGCTACGCTGTTGACCGGATGCCCATATTCTTCCTCATGGTTTCCGATTGCTGAGATAACTATGGAAATTTCTTCTGGAGGCATACCCATTTTAGACAGAATATGAAAAGCCAGGGTTGCTCCCGACTGACCGTGGTCATAACGGCTGATAACATTACCAATATCATGCATATACCCAGCAATTGCCGCCAGTTCAATTTCCCGCTTGGAATAATTGAGCCGTTCCAGGATATTTGCAGAAAGCTGGGAAATCAAATTAATATGCCTGTACCCATGTTCAGTAAAACCCATAACCCCCAAGTATTCATTGCCCTTTCTGATACAAGTGTCAACTATGGGATCCTTTTTTATGTCGTTAAGAGTTATCATTCAATCCTCCTTCGGGTAAACTACCAAAAAAATCGAGTGTTAAAAAATAAAGGGGCAGGTCTGTTCCCGCCCTCTGTTCAACTGCTTATTCTCCTTCACCCATGTAAGCAACAGACGATTTCAAGACTTCTATATTTACGTTATCTGCAACTTTCAGAATAATGGTTTTTTCCTTGACCTTTGTAACAGTGCCAATAATTCCACCAATGGTAGTAACCCTTACATTAGGTTCAAGGCTTTCGACAGTCCTTTGGTGCTGTTTCCTCCGCTGCTGCTGAGGACGTATCAGCATGAAATAGAATATAGCAACCAAAACCGCGAAATATATTATTGTGACACCATATTGTTCCATAGTTGTTTCCCCCCTTTACTGTAACTTGAACATTTTATAAACCATATTTTGCAAAAAACCTGTCCTTGAATTCAGGAAGGTAATCATCAGCAATCGCCGCCCTGATTCCCTTCATGAGATTAAGCAAGAAATGCAAGTTATGGATGGTCGTCAAACGCAAACCGAGAATTTCATTTGCCTTAAAAAGATGCCTGATATAAGCTCTGGTAAAATTGCGGCAGGTATAACAGGAGCATTCCTCATCAAGCGGGCGGAAATCCCTGGCATTGCCGGCATTTCTCACTACAAGCCTGCCATGTGATGTCATCACAGTTCCATTTCTGGCAATCCTTGTGGGAAGAACACAATCAAACATATCAACACCACGGATTACAGCTTCAATTAAGCAATCAGGTGAACCAACCCCCATTAGATAACGGGCTTTGTCCACAGGAAGCAAAGGCACCGTACAGTCCAGCATTTCATACATCAGCGGCTTTGGCTCACCCACACTCAAACCACCGATTCCATAACCGGGAAAATCCATTGCAGTAAGTTCCCTGGCACTGCGCTCCCGAAGTTCACGATATATACCACCTTGAACAATGGCAAACAATGCCTGGTCTTTATGATTATGAACCTTCTTACAACGCTCAGCCCATCTGGTGGTACGCTCCAGGGCTGCTTCAGTATATTCTCTGGTACAGGGATATGAAACACATTCATCAAAGGCCATTGCTATATCGGAGCCAAGGTCCATTTGTATCCTGGTAGCCCTCTCAGGACTCATAAAGTGAGTAGAACCGTCAATATGAGATTTAAAAGTTACCCCGTCTTCCGATACCTTTCGCAGCGGTCCAAGGCTGAATACCTGAAATCCACCGCTGTCGGTAAGTATAGGCCTGTCCCAGTTCATGAACCGGTGCAGCCCTCCTGCCTCCTTGATCAGATCTTCACCAGGCCTGAGATAAAGATGATACGTATTGCTAAGTATTATTTCAGCATTAAGTTCTTTGAGTTCCTGAGGGGTCATTGCCTTTACTGAAGCCTGAGTCCCCACAGGCATAAATACAGGGGTTTCAATAATACCATGAGGAGTCTGCAGCCTTCCCAGACGGGCTCCGGTTCGTTTACATTCTTTTATTAGTTCATACTTTACCGCCAATATCCCTTGCACCCGCCTTCTATCTGTCCATTATAGCAAAACTGCATAATAAAGGCAAACTATACTATCAGCATAGCATCACCAAAACTAAAAAAACGATACCTGTGAAAAACTGCCTGCCGGTAAGCCTCCAATACCTTTTCCCTGCCTGCAAATGCTGAAACAAGCATCAAGAGAGTTGATTTGGGAAGGTGAAAATTTGTTATCAAAACATCAACAATCTTAAACCTGTACCCCGGATATATAAAAATATCTGTCCAGCCGTCGCCCGGGCAAACCATGCCATTTTCTCCGCCCACTGTTTCCAGAGTCCTGGAAGCAGTTGTCCCTACAGATATAACACGGCCCCCTTCCCTTTTAGCTTTGTTGACTGCAGCAGCAGTTGCAGGACTTATTTCATAATACTCCGCATGCATTTTATGTTCCAAGATGTTCTCGGTTTTCACAGGCCTGAAGGTTCCAAGACCTACATGCAGCAGTAATTCTTCCGTTTTAATACCGGAACTCCTGATTCTTTCCAGAAGGTCAGGTGTAAAATGAAGTCCGGCCGTAGGAGCAGCTGCAGAACCGGGGGTTTTAGCATAAACTGTCTGGTACCGTTCCCTGTCAGACAGTTCTTTCCTAATGTACGGGGGAAGGGGCATCTGCCCCAACCGGTCAAGTATATCTTCGAACACACCGTCATAACTAAAATACAGCACCCTGCCTCCGGCTTCAGTGCTGCTAATGGCTTCCGCTGTCAGCATGCTTTCTCCGAAAGTGATTCTGGTGCCCGGCCTAACCTTTTTCCCCGGCTTCACTAAGGTCTCCCATGTATTTAATGCAATCCTTTTTAACAACACAACCTCAATCCTGGCCCCTGTCCCTTCCTTGACGCCAATCAGCCTTGCCGGAATTACACGGGTATTGTTCAGCACCAATACGTCTCCAGGGTTAAAATATTCAATACAGTCGGCAAACTGCCTATGTTCTATTTCACCTGTAGCTCGATGCAAAACCAAGAGCCTGGATTTATCTCTTGATTCGGCAGGCTCTTGGGCAATAAGTTCCTCAGGAAGGAAGTAGTCAAATTCTGATAGCTTCATTAGTTTTCCTCCACTGCCGGGTCATTTAGCTATTATAATCACTGGTAATTTGAACTCCTGTATAGTAAAAACTTAAAATATCCAGGTAATTCTTGCCCTGCTTAGCCATTTCATAAGCTCCCCACTGGGACATGCCTACACCATGACCCCACCCATGACCTTCAAACACTACCATACCGGCAGGAGACTTGCTGCAGACTGAAATACCATTTGCAGAGGCAATATAAAACTCCGCACTGGTTTCGTTCAGCACAACTGCAGTCCCTTCATCGGTTGCCGCATACAGGTTTGTCCCTTCAACCGGAGCGTTTTGGCCCAAACTATTTATCACATAATAACTGGGGTTCATAACCTGGTCTGTTTTGATATCAAATAACCGGCTCATGAAATTATCACTGCTTAAATATGTATAAAAACCGGGGTTAAACATCTGACCAAAACCTGTTCCGGTCATGGTAATAGTATTACCATTTATATCATTTATAATAACGGATTTGACCCTGCCTGAAGGGAGCTTTTCCAAGGTAAACGAGTTAATCGGGCCTATCTGGTTCCCTGTCTGGATTACCCTGTTCCTGACATCATCTAAAGAAACGGTATATGTCCAGTCAGCAAAGCCATGATTAGTACTACACGGGTCAGGTTTGCCTCTCAGGTATGGGACAGGGGTCGTGCCCCAAACATTTTCATTGTCCTCAGTATGACCGCCGCTGGTAGAGTGATATACAGCACTAATCGGCTTTTGGGCATAAACAATTATTTTTCCCGTAGTTTCGTTAACAGCCCTAGCAGCATTGTCCCCTTCACTGTTAAAACCGCCGTAAGCTTGATCATACTTGGTATCAAGAACATTAAACCCTTCAACAATTCTCTTGTTATAATTAGCCACAGTATAGGTACGTGCCGCAATGGCCTGAGCCTTTAATGCTTCTAAAGGCCAACCGTCACTCATCTCCCTAGGCACAACACCATAGAGGTATTCATCCATAGAGAGGTCATTGATAACTGTCAAGGCGGCACCTGAGTTGCGGAACTCCATATTTCCCCGGTACCATTTTCCGATATTCACACTCTGACCTTCATGGTTTGCATACCCTACAAGACACACCCTGTTCTCGGAGCTGTGGTTAACTTCCTGTACCATAACATAACCAGTGGTTATCTTCTGAATGTTTTCGTTTTGATAAACCTGTACACCGCCGGGAAGGTAAAAAACCTTCCATTGTTCACCTTCTGCCGGTATCGCAATTACTTCATCTCCCGGGATAGCAGCAAGATCAATAATCTGGTAATTTCCCTTTACTGAAAACGTGACTGAAGCCGCATTAAGATAAGAAGACCCTGTGTTGGATGTAATAATTCCTACTCTGACTTTTTCAGGAATCTCTGCCAGTGCAGGGATATTGGAAACCAGAACCATGAATACGGCAACAGTTAATATTAGCATTTTTTTGATTAATCCCTTTAAACCCGCCAAATGTAAACTCCCTCCCAATGCAGAATTATTTAGAGGTTTCGACAAAATCAGCTCATTATCCTGCCTGGAGGTAAATAAATAGGACTGTCTCAGTTGAACATAGTCCAGAGACAGCCCTTCCCTTTTTATAATATTTGTTAATAGGATTAGCTTAAAATTTGGGGCGCAGAATATACATGGGCTCACCCGTGTCTATAGTATCACCGGGTAGTTCAGGTCCCATATAATTATTCATTGTGTTTTCATAAACATTATTATTAACATCAGTTGGTTCTTCAATCGACCCGGCTGCCGGGTTGCTGCCTGGGCCGTTTTGGGATGTTTCCGGAAGCTGAGTATCCGGACCCTGGCTGATTGGAGCAGTTGTTATTGTATTTCTTCTGATAGGCTCAATGTACCTTATCTTATCATCAGTGCTTTCCTTGTCTGGTTGTGTACCCGTATTGCCTGCAGAAGTGTTCATATCACCATTGACTGGTCCGGTATCCTCATTTTCTTCCCAGATGCTAGTCAAGGCTAAAAATTTTTGTTCCTTAATCTCAAACTGTTCTTCGGCCCGGGCCATGCCGATAATAACTTCAGCCTGCCCGCCTGCCTGAGAAATAACATCATCAATACTCTTCTCTTTCATTTCTTCTTCAGTTACTATCAGGCCTTCGTTGACGGCTTCGATAAGGAGGGCATACTTACCTGTCGACATCCCTCTGCTCCTGGCATTTTCCCTGATATCTGAAGGAACACTTATTGTTGTAATTTCATTGTTAATTTTACTGTCTGACAAAACATCATTGGCAGAAGCCAAAACTAATTTTTCAATTTCGTTTTTTTCAACCCCGGAATCAAGCAGGGGAACAACACTTATAAGAATTGAATTCCCATCTGAATTTCGGATATAACCCAACTCCACAGCCTCCTTGGTAATGGAGGTAACCGCTTCATTAATTTTCATACCCTCTAAATTAAGATTTTTAAGAACCTCTTCACCTTCATGATTGTATGCTTGTGCTTCCAGAACATTCTCCAGATTGCTCCTGGTCAGTTCTATGCTCGGACCAACATCAATAGATACATAAGCTGTAGCAAATTCTGCAGGTTGATTCATCATAGTAAGCAGGGGACCGGCTGCCAATAACAGGATAACAGCCGCAGCAACTGCAGCCCAACTGGCTCTAGGCAGATTAAAGAATCGTTTCCGAGCAACCGGAATATTAATTTCTTCGCCAATTCCAGGGATTCGTCCGGTAATCAAGACCCGTTTGAACTCACCCTTTGGGGTAATCATAATAACATGGTTTCCCTGTATATCCATGACAACCCCTGTTATCCGTTCCATATTGTGTCCCCTCCTTTCGTGCAGATTCAACTAAAGAGCTTTGGCAATATATTCTCTCAAGTATTCCAGATCAAGTATCAATATCAATGTAATCGCGATAATATATTTCCTCTGTCTCTCTAATGTTTTGCGGCTGATATTAACTATTTTTTCCAGTTGCTTTAGAGGAAGCTCTCTTTTATGTAACAAGTGACCTGTCATTTCAGTGTTTTTTGCAATAATCCCGGCCACTTCCATAGCCCTAATACGAGCGTCCTCATGCTTTGGAGAAACTTGAACCAACTCCTGAAAACTAATCCCAAACTCCGCCAGTTTTTTAGTAAAGATAATAATTTCTTCTTTACGGTCTGCAGCGACACTTTTGGCCTGGTACTCTTCCACCGACTGCTTCGATTCCAGATAGTAGTATGTACTCTCATTATTATTATCATCTTCAGGTTCAAAACTGGATATTGGTACAGTTCTTTTACTAACAGTTGATTCTTTTCTAAAATAATCAATCAACCTTCGTTTAATAACAGTTTCTGCAAAACTGATAAATGATATGTTTTTGGTTGTATCAAAACAGTCCATGGCTTCATTGAATGCCATCAGACCGATACTCACCTCATCGTCTTCTCCCATACGGACATACCGTCCGCTTGTTTTCGATACTGTCTTCAGAATAAAAGGGGTGTAACTCCTTATAAGCCGGTCCCGCACCATACCGTTTCCTTTTTGTACTTCCAGGACCAGGGCTGTGCAGTCATCAGACTGCCCTTCTGAAGTTTTTTTCTGGAAGAGAAACCCCATGGTGGTGTTACACCTCCCCCATTAATAATATTGTTCGGTAACAGTTATCATTTTTTAAGGGTCAAAACTTTATTTTCTGGTAAAAATATTCAATAAAATCGTTAACACTATGCTTAAGATTATACTGGTAGCCAGAGGAAAGTAAAAGGTAAAATTACATTATCATTTTCCCAAAGGAGCTAAAATCTCCCATAAGATAACGCCTCCCTATTTCCATAGGTTTTGCTGTTCCGGCTTTTCATCCGCGGTTATTCCCATATGCTCATAAGCCAAAGAGGTAACAACCCTGCCCCTGGGTGTGCGGTTAATAAAACCAAGCTGCAAAAGGTATGGTTCATAAACATCTTCAATTGTGTCAGACTCTTCACCTATGGCCGCACTAAGTGTATCCAGCCCCACCGGTCCGCCGCCAAATTTCAGAATCAATGTTGATAACAATCTGCGGTCAGTGTTATCAAGACCAAGTCTGTCAACCTCCAGCATAGTCAACGCCTGTTGGGCCACCTCAAGGGTAATTCTGCCATCCGCCCGTACCTGCGCAAAGTCACGAACCCGTTTCAGCAGCCGGTTAGCCACCCTGGGAGTCCCCCTGGAACGTGCGGCAATTTCTCCAGCCCCCTGACCATCAATTTCTACAGCAAGTATTCTGGCTGCCCTGACCACAATTTCAGTAAGTTCTGCGGTATCGTAAAATTCCAGCCGGCTGATTACACCAAAACGATCCCTTAATGGAGATGTCAGCAAACCCGCACGAGTAGTGGCCCCAATCAAGGTAAACTTGGGCAGGTCTATTCTTAGGGACCTGGCACTGGGGCCTTTCCCAATTATTATATCCAAAGCAAAGTCTTCCATGGCCGGATAAAGCACTTCTTCCACACTGCGATTCAATCTGTGAATTTCGTCAATAAAGAGAACATCGCCGGTTGACAGGTTGGTAAGTATGGCAGCCAAATCTCCGGGCCGCTCAATCGCCGGGCCTGATGTTATCCTGACATTAACGCCCATCTCATTTGCAATTATATGGGCAAGTGTTGTTTTCCCAAGGCCGGGCGGACCAAATAAGAGTACATGGTCCAGGGAATCTCCCCTGCCCTGAGCAGCTTCTATGAAAACAGAAAGGTTTTCCTTTATTTTGGACTGTCCAATGTATTCAGATAACCTGCGCGGTCTCAGGCTATATTCTATTTCCATGTCCTCTTCCTTGACACCTGATGAAACAATACGTTCTTCCATCTGAACCTCCGTAAATATTTATCGCCCCAGTTCCTTAAGAGCCAGCCTGACGATTTCTTCCAGGGCCAGACCTTTATTGCCTGACGCAACTTTTGCCAATGCCTTTTTAGCCTCAGCAGGATGATACCCAAGGGCTGCCAAAGCCTGCATAGCATCCCCTGCGGTATCCTCCGAGCCTGGAACAATTTCAGTAATACCGCTATCATCACCTATATCAATTTTAGCAAATTTGTCTTTCAATTCAACTATAACACGTTGAGCCATTTTTTTACCTACACCCGGAATCTGTGTCAGTACATTGACCTGTTCATTGATAACGGCTTGGACCAATGAAGGTACAGTTACAGCAGATAAAACCGCCAAAGCCAATCGAGGTCCTATGCCCGAAACCTGTAAAAGCAGTTCAAATATGCCCCGGTCACTTTCTGCCTTGAACCCAAATAACTGCATAGCATCTTCCCGTACATGGAGATATGTATGTAAAGTTATCTCCATCTGTGAATCAACCGCCTTGCTGATAACAGTTGTAGGGACAAAGACCTTATAACCTATTCCGCCTAAATCTATCACCACATGATCTATTCCTGTGCTTACAATTCTTCCTCTCAGAAATGATATCATTTTTTTCCTCCAATAATTTCGGCCACTTTGTAAAAATGGGTGTGACAAATTGCAACCGCTAAAGCATCTGCCACATCATCTGGCTTGGGAATTTCAGGCAGGTTCAGGATAGTCTTCACCATATATTGAACCTGAGCTTTTTCTGCCCGTCCAAACCCCACCACCGCCTGTTTAACCTGAAGTGGGGTATATTCATAAACCGGAAGGCCGCCATCCGCTCCTGCAAGCATGATAACCCCCCTGGCTTGACCTACTGTGAGGGCGGTTCGCACATTCTTATTAAAAAAAAGCTCCTCGACCGCAAAATACCCGGGGCCGTATTTATCTATAAGCTGCTTTACACCATTGTATATTATTTGCAGCCTTAATTCTGTCGATAGGTTAGGAGAAGTCTGAATACAACCGTAATCTATAGCTTCCAGCCTGTTTCCGGTTTGTTTCACTAACCCGTAACCGGTTATAGCTGAACCAGGGTCTATTCCCAAAACCAGCATTGAATTTCATCTCCTTCCCATGCCAAATATTTCGACACTAACCTATACTTATCCTGCCTGTGCTTACTCGTCTAAAATATGTAAAATTAAAATAAAAAGCGGTTAATGGTCACCTTCTTGACCATTAACCGCCAATCAACAGTATTATTGTTTGAATTCGTCAAAATTCTCCAGGGCCATATTTAGCTCTTCTTCAGTATCATATTCATATAATGATTTAAGTAATCCCTGCGTATCCTGGGTCTGGTTATCATAATCGGTGGTCATAGCCAGTTCGTTTTGCAGCTCAGGAGGCAGGTTTTCCACCATTATATCTTCCCTAAGCAGAACTTTATAGTTGCATCCCAACGGCCCTTCATATACTGCTAAAAAACCATCACTGGTGCCCAAATGCCGGTAGTCTCTGTGGTACAAACAGACCCTCTGTTCAGCTCGTGCTAAGATAAGAGTGTTTTCTTTAGTATCATCAATACTCCATCCTTCTTCAGAGGGATATTCACTGACCAGTTCAGCAAACTCCATCCCTATTAGGTCTGACGTTGTCGGAATCCTGCTGGTAACCTTATCCCCGCATGCATACCTGATTTCTTCAAAAATCATAGTATCTTTTCCTATTGCCGGCCTGACTTCTCCGGTATTTTTTGAAGCTGTAGTTCCCGGTCTGTATCCGTTTTTACTGTAAATACTGTAAGCCGAAGCAAAACACATCAAAACAATTACGGCAATGCCAACATATATTCCTTTTCTGCGCAACATATAGTTAACCCTCCTTTTAATGGGTTTAGTTAATTAGTAGTTATTTCCATTTCAAGGAGGGTTTATTCATGTATTTAAATTTTTTTATTTAATTTTTTTCTATTCATCAGCAATATCGAAATTTGAATACACATTTTGCACATCATCATGGTCCTCAAGAGCATCCATAAGCTTCAACATCTTTTCAGCCTCATTGCCTTCAAGGGCCACCGTATTTTGTGGAATCATTGATATTTCAGCAACAGTTACAGGAAGCCCCGCTTCACGCAGAGCAGATTCCACGGTATCAAATTCTTCAGGTATGCAGGTGACTTCTATACTGTCACCCTCATCATTCATGTCCTCCGCCCCTGCTTCCAAAGCTATCATCAAAATATCATCAGGGTCGGTTTTCAAATCCTCTTTATCAATTATAATAAGCCCTTTTTTATCAAACATCCAAGCTACACATCCTGATTCACCCAAGTTGCCCCCGAATTTGGAAAACAGATGCCTGACTTCACCCGCTGTTCTATTCCGGTTGTCTGTCATTATATCAAGCATGACGGCAGCGCCTCCGGGACCATAGCCTTCATATGCAAATTCCTCGTAATTAACGCCTTCCAATTCTCCGGCTGCCTTCTGAATTGTTCTTGTTATATTGTCCATAGGCATGTTGTTTGCCCTGGCTTTCTGAATAACCGCCTTCAGGCGCGCATTGATATCAGGGTCATTACCGCCCTGTTTGACAGCTATTATTATTTCCTTTCCTATTTTAGTATATATTTTGGCCTTTTTGGCATCCTGCCTGCCCTTTCTGTGTTTTATATTGGCCCATTTAGAATGGCCTGCCATAAGAAATACCTCCCCTCAAATATAACGTTAATATTTTAGCACCGCCAATCAGATGTTGTCAACTTAAAAAGGCTTAGCTTCGTTAAGCACTGTCCTATTTGCCAAGGAAACTCAGTTGTCAAAGGGACTGAGTGGAATAATATCAACATCACCCCAGACTGCCAGTTTGTCATCCTTAATAACTACAGCTCCCAAGACCCCTGGAATTTTGCGTGCAATTTGAATTCCCTTTTTGAGTTCCTTTTTGTCTTTTACTGCATTTCCCGAAGCTGAAGCAGCGGCATCTGACAGGGGGGCCGAATCTGAAATTATGATAACCGCATCCGCAGCGCCCATGCTAAACGAGGGACCCACGGTTCCTGATGAAGTGCAAATTCCCAAAGGGGTCTTTTCAGGCGCCACCTCAATAGCTAGACGACCGGTAAACGGTGATCTCCCGGCAAAAACGGCTACCAGCTTTTTTTGGGTAACTCTCATGAAAATGTCTCCGCCATTTTCTACAATTACCTCATTGCAGGTTTTTAAGAGTTCACTTCCCACAGCTTCGGCAAATGCACCGGCAACTGCAGCCATCGGTCCTACTCCTGCCACACGGGCAGCATCAGCCATGGTCCTGGCAATCAAAGGAGCCCCGGGCGCAAGCGCATGGGGCCTAAGAGTTGATTTAAACACCTTGTCAATAACTATATATTCTTCGAGGTCATATCTTAAGGCCAAAACAAGGTTTTCTATCTTCTTTTCCAACAAGGAAACATAACTAGGCGCATCCACACTGATATATAGGTCTGTTTCCTTCACCGTAACCCGGAAGCTTTTCATATCTTTATTTGTCAGGGTATTCCGATAGTCCCTGTTTACATACATAACTTCTAGCTCCTGATTTACTCTTGCCTGTTTTTCCTGTTTCCTGTTTCCTGTTTCCTGCTAACTGCTAACTGCCAACTGCCAACTATTTACTGTTTCCCATTACCACCGTTACCACCGTTAACACTAGGTTCAAGTGCCCTAACCGGACAAGTTTTCAGACAAACTCCGCAGATAACACACTTATCATCTTCGAATATTACTTCCATAGAAGGCCTGGAAATATACAGCGCTCCCGAAGGGCATATACTGGTACAGGCCCCGCAATGAGTACACCTGTCAATATTCCTTACAATGCCTTCATTGAGATAATCTACTAAGACTCCCTGACTGCGCAAGAAATCAAGACCCTGGTCATAACTTGGTGAATCCCCGATCAGTTCCATAACCATGGAGCCCTCTTTATTGGGATTTACGTTTGCTTTAATAATATTTACCATCAGGTCATAATCTTTAACCAAGTGATATATCAACGGTTTCTCTACTATGCCGGAAGGGAATTTAAGAATGATTTTCTTTGGAGACATATTATTACTCCTTTCAGATTCAAATTCGAAACCAGTGTCAACTACGCCGCCTGCTAAGGGGCAACCTTTTCAACAAGGCCTTTGCCCATAATTCCTGAATCTGCTGAAGGCAGTGTCTGAACAGGTTCGCCCAGCAGGAAATCCCCTTTGGAAATCCATTGTTTCAGGGTTTCTGCAATTTCCCTGGCCTTCACATAACTTGACAGGGGAGCTGTCGGTACTTCTTTGCCATTTACCTCAATAAGTCCCGATTTTAACTGGGCATATGAAACTGAAGCCAGGGTTTTGCCGGTACAATTAGGATAATCATAACTATAGTCTACCACAGGAGCAAATATGTCTTCATCTTTTACGGAAACATGCTTTACCATTTCTTCATTAAGAATCGGGATGGGGATACCTATTCCCACAGTCATAGTGGAACCATAGCCCCGGAAACTGGTTCCTCTAAGCCATTCAGGCTTCATTTGCTTAAGGTCCCCGACAACAGCCATCGTTCCCGAGCCTCCCAGAGGAACGCCGTTTTCACCCCTTGAGCCACACGGGCTATGCTGGGTGCCATGCCAAGCTATATAGCCGACGCCACCTCCAAGAAAAATTCTAGTCCCAATTCCAATAGTTTTATAATAAGGGTCATTAAGCAACGGACTGAGCTGCCCGGCACTGCAATAATGAGCATTGCCCATCCTGGGCTTTAGAGTCCCCATGTATGTGTAAATTATTTTATCGGAAACATTTGTAGCTATATTATAATTCTGATAAGCATTGCGTGGATTAAATAAAAAAGCTTCATTAATATCATTAAGAGTTAAAAATGTCTCTATCTTACGGCGTGGATAGCAATCTGTACCATATCCGGTTGCTTCAAACTTAATGGTTTTTCCGGCTACCAAGTCTTCAATTAGATGTCCGCCGCCATACCTAAATTCACCGGGATAACTTGAATTAAGCGGGTCATGATCCGGCAATTCGTTTACACCCAAATAGGCATCAACTGCTGCAATACCTGTATAAGCCGGGATATCATTCATCCAGACTCGATGCATTTTAATCCTGGGTTTGGAATGTCCAAAGTTAAAAAATGCTCCCGATGAACACATTGGTCCAAAAGTACCCGTAGTAACTACATCTACTTCCCTGGCAACTGTTTCGACCCCTTTTTCTGCAACCATTTCGATAATTTCTTCTGCCGTTACAACAACAACTTTTCCTGATTTAATCTTTTCATTAATCTCCGCATAGGTTTTCCTAATACTCATGTGTTCATCCTCCTTACTTATGCCAGGCTTCTGCTGCCGGCAGCAAAATAAAAAACCCCTTCCGGCACAGAGGTTTTACGCAATAAAGCATATATCCCCTCTTATCTGCCAGAAGAAAACTCTTCTGCAGGAATTGGCACCTTTCTCACAAAATCATGAAATGGTTGCCGGGTTTCATTGGGCCAGTCCCTCCACCTCTCTGGATAAGAGTACTTATATGTAATTGTTTTTTATATGACTGAATCTATCGTAACAACTTTTATTCTTATTGTCAATCTATTTTTATATAAAAAGTGGCAGATTTATTCCTTCAGGATGCCGACGGACGTCAGACTCATCCCTCCGGAACATATCTGCCACTTGCCTTCAAATAATATTAATTTAAAGAAAAACCACTTGTTTTCACAAGTGGTTTATCATAATAAATCCGGCAACGTCCTACTCTCCCAGGACCCTGCGGTCCAAGTACCATCAGCGCTGAGAGGCTTAACTGCCGTGTTCGGGATGGGAACGGGTGGATCCCTCTCGCCATTGTCACCGGAAAGTTTAAACTATTTAGAAATCTGAGGTCAGTTTTAAATTGTTCCCTCAAAACTTTATAGAGGATTGTTTCGTAAGAATTGTTCACTACTGCTTCAGGTCAAGTCCTCGACCTATTAGTACCAGTTAGCTCAATACATTGCTGCACTTACACACCTGGCCTATCAACGTGGTAATCTTCCACGGGTCTTACTGGATTAACTCCATGGGAAATCTTATCTTGAGGTTAGTTTCCCGCTTAGATGCTTTCAGCGGTTATCTAATCCGCACATAGCTACCCAGCTGTGCCGCTGGCGCGACAACTGGTGCACCAGTGGTGCGTCCATCCCGGTCCTCTCGTACTAGGGACAGATCCTCTCAAATTTCCTGCGCCCGCGACGGATAGGGACCGAACTGTCTCACGACGTTCTGAACCCAGCTCATGTACCGCTTTAATGGGCGAACAGCCCAACCCTTGGGACCTACTTCAGCCCCAGGATGCGATAAGCCGACATCGAGGTGCCAAACCTCCCCGTCGATGTGGACTCTTGGGGGAGATAAGCCTGTTATCCCCGGGGTAGCTTTTATCCGTTGAGCGATGGCCCTTCCACTCGGAACCACCGGATCACTAAGCCCGACTTTCGTCCCTGCTCGACCCGTCGGTCTCGCAGTCAAGCTCCCTTCTGCCTTTACACTCTTCGACTGATTTCCATCCAGTCTGAGGGAACCTTTGGGCGCCTCCGTTACTCTTTGGGAGGCGACCGCCCCAGTCAAACTGCCCACCTGACAATGTCCCCCATCCGGATTACGGACGTGGGTTAGAACTTCAATACTTCAAGGGTGGTATCCCACCATCGACTCCTCACAGACTAGCGTCCATGTATCCTAGTCTCCCACCTATCCTGTACATGACGTACCAAAATCCAATGTCAGGCTGCAGTAAAGCTCCACGGGGTCTTTCTGTCCTGTCGCGGGTAGCCGGCATCTTCACCGGCATTACAATTTCGCCGAGCCCCTTGTTGAGACAGCGCCCAAATCGTTACGCCTTTCGTGCGGGTCGGAACTTACCCGACAAGGAATTTCGCTACCTTAGGACCGTTATAGTTACGGCCGCCGTTTACTGGGGCTTCGATTCAAAGCTTCGCTTGCGCTAACCTCTCCTCTTAACCTTCCAGCACCGGGCAGGCGTCAGCACCTATACGTCGTGTTTCCACTTTGCAGGCACCTGTGTTTTTGGTAAACAGTCGCTTGGGCCTCTCCTCTGCGACCCCTTCACGCTCCATGAGTGTTCATTTCACGTTAATGGGGTACCCCTTCTCCCGAAGTTACGGGGTCATTTTGCCGAGTTCCTTAACAAGGGTTCTCTCGCGCGCCTTAGGATTCTCTCCCTTCCTACCTGTGTCGGTTTACGGTACGGGCACCATTTTGCCTCGTTAGAGACTTTTCTAGACAGTGTGGGATCAGCTACTTCACTACTTGTTTTTCGTTCCCCGTCACGTCTCAGGATTTTGAACTGCGGTTTTGCCTACAGCTCTCCCTACTCGCTTGGACCAGCTCTTCCAATCGCTGGCTTAGCCTACCCTCCTGTGTCATCCCTTCCTTCATACGGCTCGTGGTGGCATCGGATTCTCAACCGATTGTCCATCGCCTACGCTATACGCCTCGGCTTAGGTCCCGGCTTACCCTGGGCGGACGAGCCTTCCCCAGGAAACCTTAGGTTTTCGGCGGGCAGGATTCTCACCTGCCTTCTCGCGTACTCATACCGGCATTCTCACTTCTGTACAGTCCACTGCTCCTTACGGTACAGCTTCTACCCATACAGAACGCTCCCCTACCACTAAAATGTGTCTATTGACACTTCTTAATCCGAAGCTTCGGTGCCAGACTTAGCCCCGGTACATTTTCGGCGCAGGGCCACTCGACCAGTGAGCTATTACGCACTCTTTAAATGGTGGCTGCTTCTAAGCCAACATCCTGGTTGTCTATGCAATCCCACATCCTTCTCCACTTAGTCTGGACTTCGGGACCTTAGCTGTCGGTCTGGGCTGTTTCCCTCTCGACTACGGATCTTATCACTCGCAGTCTGACTCCCAAGGTAAATTTACGGTATTCGGAGTTTGATAAGGTTCGGTAACCTGGTAGGGCCCCTAGCCTAATCAGTGCTCTACCCCCGTAAATCATCCCTTGAGGCTAGCCCTAAAGCTATTTCGGGGAGAACCAGCTATCTCCGCGTTCGATTGGCATTTCACCCCTACCCACACCTCATCCGCCGACTTTTCAACGTCGGTCGGTTCGGGCCTCCACCAAGTCTTACCTTAGCTTCACCCTGGACATGGGTAGATCACGCGGTTTCGGGTCTACAGCAACGAACTTAGCGCCCTTTTAAGACTCGGTTTCCCTTCGGCTTCACACCTTAAGTGCTTAACCTTGCTCGTTACCGTAACTCGCCGGTTCATTCTACAAAAGGCACGCCGTCACGCATATATAGCGCTCCGACTGCTTGTAAGCATACGGTTTCAGGTTCTTTTTCACTCCCCTCCCGGGGTGCTTTTCACCTTTCCCTCACGGTACTTGTTCACTATCGGTCGCCAGGTAGTATTTAGCCTTAGGAGGTGGTCCTCCCAGATTCCCACGGGGTTTCACGTGTCCCGTGGTACTTGGGATACTCTCCGCTTAGCTTGACTTTTCATCTACAGGGGTATTACCTTCTGTGCCGGGACTTTCCAGTCCTCTTCGATTAAGCCTTGCTTCGCTTATGAGAGTCCCGCTACCCCAGTACACCTAAGTATACTGGTTTGGGCTCTTCCGCGTTCGCTCGCCGCTACTTACGGAATCACTGTTGTTTTCTTTTCCTCCGGGTACTTAGATGTTTCAGTTCCCCGGGTTGCCTCCTCTATGCCTATGTATTCAGCATAGGGTGACGGGATATTACTCCCGCCGGGTTGCCCCATTCGGATATCTACGGGTCGTTGCCTGCTTGCGGCTCACCGTAGCTTTTCGCAGCTTTCTACGTCCTTCCTCGGCTCCTGGCGCCTAGGCATCCGCCGTACGCTCTTATTAACTTGACCTCAGGCAGTAGTTTGATCGGCCATTGAAAAGCGACGCCTAGCTTCGTCAGCCGGCCCGCCCGAATCCTCACCGTAAATTACATTACGCCTCCGGTTCGTTCGATCCGTCTTCCTTGCTATGCTTGCATCTAAAAACCCTTTTGGGGTTCTTATTATGCTCTCGCATTTTATTTGCCGTTTTCCTTGCTTCCTTCTAGACATCAAGATTTCTCTCCACTTCTAAAAGGCGCGCTCGGTTTTCTTACTACTTTCTTCCTCTATAAAGTTTTCAAGGAACAGTATATCGAAGAACTTATAGTCCTTCAAAACTAAACAGTGCTTGACTGTTCACTAGTGAACAGTCTCGAAGAGATGGTTGATCGACCTAGGAGTGTATCGGTTGTTAATAAACTTCGCCTGACTGCGTCAACAGTTTCGTCGGAATCCTCACGTACATTCAGTACGCTCCGGCCCCTTCTCAACTGTTTCCTTGCCATGCTCGTTTCTAAACAACCTCCTTCTTTTTATAGAAGGTTAGTCTCCTTAGAAAGGAGGTGATCCAGCCGCACCTTCCGATACGGCTACCTTGTTACGACTTCACCCCAATCATCGGCCCCACCTTCGACGGCTGCCTCCTTGCGGTTAGCTCACCGGCTTCGGGTGTTGTCAACTTTCGTGGTGTGACGGGCGGTGTGTACAAGGCCCGGGAACGTATTCACCGCAGTATGCTGACCTGCGATTACTAGCGATTCCGACTTCATGCAGTCGAGTTGCAGACTGCAATCCGAACTGGGACCGGCTTTGATGGGATTTGCTCCGGGTCGCCCCTTCGCCGCCCATTGTACCGGCCATTGTAGTACGTGTGTAGCCCAGAACATAAGGGGCATGATGATTTGACGTCATCCCCACCTTCCTCCGGTTTGTCACCGGCAGTCTCTCTAGAGTGCCCAGCTTTACCTGATGGCAACTAAACATAGGGGTTGCGCTCGTTGCGGGACTTAACCCAACATCTCACGACACGAGCTGACGACAACCATGCACCACCTGTCTCCCTGTCTGCCCGAAGGCAGAAAATTATGTTTCCATAACGGTCAGGGGATGTCAAGCCCTGGTAAGGTTCTTCGCGTTGCGTCGAATTAAACCACATACTCCACCGCTTGTGCGGGCCCCCGTCAATTCCTTTGAGTTTCAGCCTTGCGGCCGTACTCCCCAGGCGGGGCACTTATTGTGTTAACTACGGCACAGAAGGGGTCGATACCTCCTACACCTAGTGCCCATCGTTTACGGCGTGGACTACCGGGGTATCTAATCCCGTTCGCTCCCCACGCTTTCGCACCTCAGCGTCAGTTGTATGCCAGGAAGCCGCCTTCGCCACTGGTGTTCCTCCTAATATCTACGCATTTCACCGCTACACTAGGAATTCCGCTTCCCTCTCATACCCTCAAGAAATCCAGTTTCAGAAGCAAGCTGACGGTTGAGCCGTCAGTTTACACTCCTGACTTAAATTCCCGCCTACGCGCGCTTTACGCCCAGTAATTCCGGACAACGCTCGCCACCTACGTATTACCGCGGCTGCTGGCACGTAGTTAGCCGTGGCTTCCTCCTCAGGTACCGTCATTTGTTTCTTCCCTGATGACAGAGTTTTACAACCCGAAGGCCTTCTTCACTCACGCGGCGTTGCTCCGTCAGGCTTTCGCCCATTGCGGAAGATTCCCCACTGCTGCCTCCCGTAGGAGTCTGGACCGTGTCTCAGTTCCAGTGTGGCCGTTCACCCTCTCAGGCCGGCTACTGATCGTCGCCTTGGTAGGCCGTTACCCTGCCAACTAGCTAATCAGACGCGGGCTCATCCGTAAGTAGATTGCTCCTTTGATTATCTCTACATGCGTAAAAATAATGTTATGCGGTATTAGCACCCGTTTCCAGGTGTTATCCCCCTCTTACGGGCAGATTGCCCACGCGTTACTCACCCGTCCGCCACTAGCTCTGCAGGATAGCAAGCTATCCCGCTTCGCCCGTTCGACTTGCATGTGTTAAGCACGCCGCCAGCGTTCGTCCTGAGCCAGGATCAAACTCTCCGTGAATATCTTTAGTGACTTGCGCCACTAGTCTTCTTCAGCTGAGTGCTTGATTTAGCTCTCTTTTGTTTGTTGTTTCGGAATTACTCTTTTCCTTAGACGAGGTCTAATTCTTTGAGTTATTCGAGTTAGTTGTTGCTTTGCCAATACTGCTTAGCTCTCGGCTAACGTCTATTGGCTTCTATACAACCATCTCTCCACTGTTCAGTTTTCAAGGACCACCGGTTGTTGATGAGCTTCGCCTGGCGGTGTCAAAAGTTTCGTCGGAATCCTCACGTTTGGGGGTTTCCCGTTTTGTCAGAACGCCGAGGTTTTCTAAAACCTCGGGGTTTTGGTAACAAAATGGGGATTTCCTCTGCTACGCTCCGGTTCCTCCTCAACTTTTTCCTTGCCATACTCGCTCCTGAACAACCTTATCTTCTTTGGGTCTTATTTCCAGCAGCATCCATGCCTTATTTTATCGGCTTCCCTGCCGCGGAATTTCATATTACCATATTTGACCCGTATGTGTCAATTGGCAATTTATGCTGTTTGGTCTTTTATGCTGCTCACACGGTCTGATAACTTGTGTGACCAACATTGACAAATATATCATATCCCTCTCCTCATTGTCAAGTGGCTTTTATTATTTTTGTGACATAATATGAACTTTTATTAATTATTATCATCGAACACACTAAATCGTCCATTGGGAACGTCCAGATTAAGATAAGTTTCCGGAACCTCGCCTACTATAATAGTTTCTGCTATGGGAATCTGGGAAGTTACTTCAACATAATCACTGGCCATTGGAATAACAATTTTAACTTTGCCGGCAACATTTAAATAAAGCCTGTGCCGAGTCTGATTAATCCCAGCCTCTTGAAACTCATTAATAACCTTTACTTTGACTGTGCCAATAGGCACCAGTGTTAATTTTACTTTTGGCCCATATGTTGCAAAAAGCTGGCTTTGAAATACCTGACCCATTGGAATTAAGATTTCCCTTGCTTCAAGACTGATTAAACTTCTTTGAATATCAAGGACTGTTTCGGCCGCCAGGTTATTGATTTTTACCGTATTAGCCTGCATCAAAACAATTCTGCCTCTATTATCTGTTCTAATAAATATTAAGTCTTTATACTCTACTGACTTGGCAACTTTTTCATTGACCGCATTTTGAATAGCATCTACGGCAATTTGTTCGGCATATGCCTTGGCTATAGTCATAATCGTTGGCTTGAGGTTCCGTTCCACAATCAAGAGCGGCGCAATCAGAATTATCGTTACAACTAATATCACCCCTGCCAGTTTCACCGGAAAACGGTGCTGATGAAACAAGACATTCACCTCCACATATCAATATATGTGGTTCAATCTGGAATGGTGACTGTTTGGGGACTTGAGAATTTAGCTCACACCTTTCATTGAGCCAGTTCCATCAATATATGAGTCCAGCCCTTCAAATGGTATTCCATATATTGAACTATCTATATAGGCAATTCTATTAGGTTTATTCACAAAATTGTATTGGGAATAATCAATTTTTATCGTAGGTTTATCCTTACCAAACAAAAAATCAACCAATACCTGAAATACTTCTGAACAGGCTTCATGATCTGCTTTTGTTGTTAGGACGTTTGTCATCTCGTTAAATTCCGTTTTGGTTTTTGAATAGGGAATATTAAATAATATCATCAAAATCCCTGTTACGCTAAGTACAATGCCATGGCTTAAATCCATTTTGTTTACTAGCAATTGCTAAAACAATTAACCACATTAAAACAGAAAGCCGTTTCTCAGCTATTATCTATTGTTATAACCCCATCATCACTGGTTATGCTGATAATTCCCTTACCTTCTCCCAATACAGCCGTTCCTCTGGCACCTTGGTTTTGGTCAGCACCACTGTGTTCTATATCAAGGTTTAAAGAACCCGATATTGAACCATGTAAACTCTCAGCTCTAACAGAAACATCAGATTTCTCCGGGATTCTCACAATAGTACTGCCATACCGGTTTGTCACATAGTATTTAGCAGTAATAGGATTTGTACCGGACATTTCAATATTGCCATCTTTCATGTTCAGTTTAATATCACCTGATATATTATTAACATTAATATCACCTGAGTCATTCCTAACATTTAAATTACCGATAATATCTTTTACATTAATCCGGCCATAACCGCTATTTACAAATATATCGCCAGTTATACCTACAATTGATAAGTCGCCATGTTCAGTATTTATTTCCATATCTGCTTCCAGGTCATCTGCTCTAAGTTCACAGGATTCAGTATCAATCACAACGTCAACTTTTGCCGGAATTACAATTCTGTATTTAACAAGAAGGGGACGTTTAAAATCACAACTGCTCTCCGGCCACTTGGAAACACTTATTACATTCCCCTCCGAAATATTAATGCTAAACTGTTTGGCCCTTCTTTCCGCCTCTTCCCTGCTTGGTCCCCAGCCGGTAATTTCGGCTTCAACAGAGATTTTATCACCTGCGCCCGGCACCATATTCACCTGTCCTCCAAGGTCATCAATCAATATCTTGGTTCCTGGGGCTGCTGAGATTGAATTACTTTTGTATTCATATTTGTAACTGTACTTTGTGCCTGAAACAGCTTCTGCAATTTCATCATTAAGGTCATAATTCTGTAGAATCCCGGCCACCTGCTGACCGGCATAACCACATAAAGCAATAAGCAGTACAATAACCAAGCTGGGAATATGGAAACCCGTCTCACCTTCTTCTTTTTTACTGTTAAAATAACTTCTGATAAAATACTCTATTCCCAGGCCAATCAGAAGCAAAGGCCAATATTTTAAAACGTTTCCGAAAATTCCTATACCGGAAAAATTAGATATTAACAGGATAAATCCAAACGATATTAATCCAAGGGCCAGGGTAACCGGGCCTGCCTTCCTTTTTTTATTCATTGACAAATCCTCCTTATAATGAAGTTAAAATGTGCTATTCTCTGGTATTACGATACAATATCGCTACACCCAGGCCGATTATTATAACCGGGGGCAGCATCCTCTTAAACCAGAATGGAATGTTAATGGGCATATTGCTCAGTAAAGCCAGAAAACCGATTGCTATCAAAGTATAACCCAGCCATTTCTGGTTAAAAGGGATATTTTTAATATCCCAAAAAGGAATATCCTCAATCGAAATCCCGTCATTTATTCTCTTAACCAACTGTTGAGTATCAAAAATCGAATAAAAAATTAAGACTGGCGCTATTAGTGACATTAATTCCTCAAAACCGATAAAGCTGGCAACAAAAATGGAGCCAAAAAATGCCACCATAGTCTGCAAACCGCGCTTCATTAAACCCAAGTACATATAGCCTGCTCCAGGGACCATGGAAAACACAAAGGACCACAACCTGCTCTTCCTGTTTATCGGCTTAATCAGAGCAGTGTCTTCCCCTACCTGGTTTTGCAGGCATTCTTTACAATAGTTTTTACTTCCTAAATTCACCAGGCATTGGTCACAAAAACTTTTCCCGCACAGCTCACATTCATATTTTGATTCCTGTTCAATATGATTTGCACACTTCATATCACTCATCCCCTTTACTCATCCCCTTTCAACTCAATAACACCAATTTGTTTCATAGAAGCCGACAGCTTATTTGTTGTAGATACAGAAAAGTCTACGTAAGACTGAAAAGCCCCTCCAACAGTGCCGCTAACTTTAATCACCCGTTTGGCAGCAACAGGAAATTCGCCGCCAGACAGGGCCGGACCCGAAAACCAGAATAATATCAAAGCTGCAGCAGCAGCGGTTACCAGGTCCTTTAAAACACCTACATTTCTACAGCAGCTTTTGCTCTGCCTGTTCTCTAAGTTGACCTGACTCATAATACTCGCAGTCAAATCAATCTCAGGAACATCAAGCCGTGCTGCATCTATCAAAATATTGAGCACTCTGAATGAATCCACTTCTTCCTGGCAATACCGGCAGCCTTCGAGGTGGTCCTCAAATGCCGCATATTCATCTCCCGGCATTTCTCCGGCCAGGTAATGGGGTATTTTCTTTTTCCATTCACGGCATTTCATCTGTATCACCTCGCAATGTTTCCTTTAAAATAAATTTTGCCCTATAAAGTCTTGTAGCCACCGTTTTAACCGGGATCTCCAGCGTTTCGGCAATCTGCTTGTATGACAGTTCCTGGTAGTGAAAAAGAACCAGTACTAAGCGATATCTGTCCGGCAGACCTGCTATCATCCTCCTGAGCGTGCGCATTTTTTCCTCCTGTAAAAACATCTGTTCCGGATTATTTTCCGGCAAACAGGTCAAACTTGCTTCATCCTGATAATTATCTAAGTCAAAATTAACAAACCGGGCCTTCTTGTTTTTGCGCAAAAAATCAAGTGTTTTGTTAGCAGCAATCCGGTACAGCCATGTATCTAATTTTGCATCTCTCCTGAAACTCTTTAATGATCGGAATACCTGAAAAAAAACCTCCTGGGTAAGGTCACCTGCATCTTCCCGTGACCCTACCATCCTGTAAACAAATGCAAAAATCTTATTCTGGCAGCGGGATACCAGTTTTTCAAAACTGCCGGAATCTCCGGCAATGATTTTTTTCACTAACAAATCATCAAAATCGTCCAACCTGTCACCCCGCTTTCTGCCTTCACCAGTTATGACGAGAGTGTATCCAAAAATGCTTCAATTTCTAAAAAAATATTTTCTAAAAATTTAATATATCTCAACAACCAAGCTTAATACCAAAAAGGATGGGTTAAAAAAACACCCATCCTAAACTATCTGCTGTCTGTTATTTTAAAACTATCTTAGCAAATTTCCTTTTTCCAGCTTTAATAATGCTGCCATTTTCGGGCTTTATGCGTATTTCAGGGTCATTAACCCTCTCGTCATCAATCCTGACTGCCCCCTGTTTAACCAAACGTTTCCCTTCACTGGTACCTGCCACCAGGCCTGCCAGAGTTAGCAGTTTAGGAAGCCAGATTACCCCGTCTTCAAGATCATTAGGGTCAAGCACATATTCCGGCACCTCATCAGGAAGCTCTTTCTTCTGAAAAATATTTTTAAACTCTTCCTCTGCTTTTAGTGCGGCTTTTTCTCCATGGTATATGGTGACAATTTCCCTGGAAAGACGCATTTTAACATCCCTGGGATGCAGAGTGCCTTGTTCAAGGCCTGTCCGGATTCGGCTGATTTCTTCCATTTCAATAGGTGTTACCAATTCAAAATATCGAATCATCAGTTCATCAGCTATAGACATTGTCTTGCCATACATCTCCTTTGGAGATTCGGTAATACCAATGTAATTACCCAGGCTCTTGCTCATCTTTTGAACACCGTCTAACCCTTCCAAAATAGGCATCATCAGGGCTACCTGGGGTTCCTGACCGTATTCCTTCTGCAGGTGCCGTCCCATCAGCAGATTAAACTTTTGGTCGGTACCGCCAAGCTCCACATCTGCCTTCAAGGCAACGGAATCGTAACCCTGCATCAAGGGGTAAAAGAATTCATGAATACTTATTGGCAGCTCATTATGGAACCTTTTATTAAAATCATCTCTTTCCAGCATCCTGGCAACAGTATACTTTGCCGCCAGTTCGATCACATCAGCAAATGTAAGCGGCGCCAGCCACCGGCTGTTAAATACAACTTTAGTCCTGGACTTATCCAGAATCTTAAAAATTTGCTCCTCATATGTATTTGCGTTGGCTTTCACTTCTTCCTCAGAAAGTTGTTTCCGGGTTTCGGACTTCCCGGTGGGGTCACCGATCCGGGCAGTATAATCACCCAAAATGATTGTAACATTATGCCCTAACTCCTGAAACTGCCGTAATTTCTGAAGCACAACGGTATGCCCGAGATGTATATCCGGCGCCGTAGGGTCAAGGCCCAATTTAATATGCAGAGGCTGTCCTGTTTTTAGAGATTTTTTGAGTTTTTCCACCAGTTCACCTTCCGGAATCAGTTCGGCAACGCCTCTTTTAATAATTTCAAGTTGTTTTCTCAGTTCATTTTCCACTGTAATTCTCCTTCCAACCATTCTGCTATAAAGTATAACAAACAGCTACCCGGCACGCAACAATCTAAAAATATTAACTTTAAGCATTTATTATGATATAATCGATATAACATAACATCCCAGAGAAGGGAGTACATTAATGTCAAATCAACAAAGACCAAGACGAAACAAAACAAAAAAGAAATTAAATATTTTTAAGTTATCATTTGTAATTATAGTATTCCTAATGCTGGCCTGTGCAGGTTCTGCGGCCGGCTATATAATTTACAGCATTAAAGAAATGCCGGCTTGGGACCCATCAGCCCTTAACTTTAACCTGCCTACAATTATCTATGATAAAGATAACAATGAAATAGCCCGAATCTATGTTGAAAACAGGGAACTGGTCACACTGCAGGAAGTCCCCCAATCTGTTAAAAATGCTATTTTGGCTACTGAAGATATCCGGTTTTACGAACATAAAGGAATTGACATTGTACGGATTGGCGGGGCATTGATTGCCGATATAAAAGCAGGCAGAGCCGAACAGGGAGCCAGTACTATTACCCAACAACTTATTAAAAGAGCATTTCTTTCACCTGAAAAAAAGCTGGTACGAAAAATCCAGGAAGCGTTTTTGGCTATACAACTAGAACGCAAGTATACCAAGGACCAGATTTTTGAAATGTACCTGAACCAAATTTATTATGGTGGCGGGGCTTATGGCATTCAAAGCGCTGCCCAGGCGTTTTTCGAAAAACCTGTAAAAGACCTGACTCTGGAGGAGGCAGCCCTTCTGGCAGCCCTTCCCAGGGCCCCCGGTTATTATGACCCTTACAAAAACCCTGAAGCTGCTCTAAAACGCCGCAATCTGGTTCTTAATAATATGGTCAGGTATGACCTTATTTCTGCTGCAGAGGCAGAAACGGCAAAGGCAACAGAAATCAAACTGGGTGATAGCAAACCGGCCCAAACTAAAAACTACAAATTCCCCTACTTTGTTGACTATGTAACCGATTTAATCATTGAAGAATATGGTGAAGACATGGTCTACAAGGAAGGACTTGCGGTATACACCACTCTTGACCCCAAGATTCAAACTTTAGCGGAAGAGGCAATGGCAGACCCTAATAACTTCCCCAAGGTACAATATGATAAAAACGGTGTTGCCCAGCCCCAGGCCGCGGCAGTTGTGCTGGACCCTAATACCGGGCATATTAAAGCCATTGTGGGAGGAAGGGACCATAAACAGAAACGTCAGTTTAACAGAGCTACAGATGCGCTAAGGCAGCCCGGTTCCACCTTTAAGCCGATCGTTGATTATGGGCCCGCAATAGAAAACGGGGATGCTCCGGCAACTGTTGTTGAGGATGCGCCTTTGACAATCGGCTCCAAAACCTTTAACAACTATAATGGTCAATATGCCGGCATAGTTACATACAGAACGGCGGTATTAAAGTCAATGAACATTCCCGCTGTCAAGGTACTAAAGGAAACCGGCATCAATAAAGGAATTAAATTCGCCCAGAAATTAGGGATAACCACCCTGGTTACCAGTGCCGACAATTCCAGTCACAATGACGAAAACCTTAGTCTGGCCCTCGGAGGAATCACTTATGGAGTAAAACCTCTGGAACTGGCAGGCGCATACGGTGCCTTTGCCAATGAAGGTGTTTTTGTTACACCTACAGCAATTACACGTGTTATCGACAGGGATGGCAACATAATTGATGAGTTTAAACCCAAAAAGACTGTTGCCATGAAGAAAACCACCGCTTACCTTATTACCAGCATGCTGCAATCTGTTGTTGCTGATCCCGGAGGCACAGGTTCCAGCGCCAGGCTGGGAAACCGTCCTGTGGCCGGTAAAACAGGCACTACCAGTGATGATAAAGATGCCTGGTTCGCGGGTTATACCCCTGAGTTGGTTACTGTGGTTTGGATGGGCCATGATGAGCCAAAGGGAATGTCCGGGGTATATGGCGGCAAATATCCTGCGAGAATATGGAAACATATTATGAGCAATGCCCTTAAAGATGCCCCGGTTAAAGATTTCCCTAAGCCTGCAGGTATCGTCAGCGCTACAATCTGTTCCCAGTCAGGGTTGCTCCCTGGCGAGAACTGTCCTGAGGAATACAGGGTTACTGACCTGTTTGTGAAAGGCACAGTTCCTACAGAAACATGTGATAATCATTCACTGGTGGAAGTTTGTGCCGAATCGCATCAGCTGCCGACTCCTTGGTGTCCTGATATAATTATCCATTCCTTTGCCAAGGGCCAAGAACCTGACACAACCTGTACTATTCATGAAAGGACAGCACCATACCCTAACGGCACTCCGATATGTATTGACCCCAGGCACGGTGGCATTATGTACCGGGCAATAATACCGGGGCCAAATGAAATGGGAGGATGTCCTCCTGACATGATTCAATACCTTGATTTCCCATTAGGGCAATCTCCTGATATATACTGCCCGATACATGATCACCAATTAGTCACTGACCCGACTAAGGAACCATCTCAGCCCCGGTTTACTGAATAAAGAGCCTATTTCAGCTCAACTACGGTAACCCCGGTGCCGCCTTCACCATACCTGCCCAGGCGGTATTCCTTGACAAAACGGTGTCCCCCCAGCAGGTCGGTTATTGCCTTCCTGAGGGCCCCGGTTCCTTTGCCGTGTATAATCTGAGCCTTCTGAAGACCTGCCAGGTAAGCATCATCCAGGTATTTTCCAACTGCTTCCAGGGCTTCATCAACCATCAGCCCTCTCAGGTCGATCTCAGGAGAAATCTCCTTGGCCTTACCTGCCATTACTCCGGGGCCTCCTGTTTCAACTAAGGTCTTCCTGGCATCTGTTCCTTTATTATTGTTTTTCACCAGCCTCAATTCCGTCAGGGGAAGGACTAACTTCATCATTCCCACCTGTACCCCAACACTGCCATTAGCATCCGGTTCAGAGATTACAATACCGTGCTGGCTGTACTTGGGTAAAAAGACCTCCTGCCCTGATTTAACTCGTTCAGGAACCTCCCCATTAGCTTTATTATCATCCATATTATCAGCTGCCCGAAGCCGCTTTAAACGGCTTCGGGCATTCTGTGCCCTGGCAAGTTCTTGCTGACCGGCACCCTTGGCAGCATCCTTGATTTCCTGGATCAGGCCATCTGCCTCCATCCTCGCCTTACGCAGCTCCTCATCGGCTTCAATGCGGGCCTTAGACATGATTTCGGCACGTTTCCGGGACATATCAGCCAGTTTTCTTTCATATTCATCCTTAAGTCTCTGCACTTCTTTTTTCAGCCGTTCAGTTTCCCGCCTGTCATCCTCACTGGTTTTTCTGTTATCTTCAAGTTCACGGATAAGTTCAGTTACCTTGATATCTTCCCCGGAAAGCGATTCCCTGGCAGCACTTATAATATCTTCAGACAGCCCTAATCGGCGGGCTATCTCAAAGGCACTGCTGCTTCCCGGCTGTCCTATGTTGAGTCTGTATGTGGGCTGCAGTGTTTTAATATCAAACTCTACCGAAGCATTCTCCACACCTGGTCTGTTAAAGGCAAAAGCCTTCAATTCACTGTAATGGGTTGTTGCAATTACCCTGACCTCTTTCGCGTGCAAGTAATCTAAAATCGCCATCGCCAGGGCAGCTCCTTCAGTAGGATCGGTTCCTGCCCCCAGCTCATCAAAAAGTGCCAGCGTATCTGATTTGACATGGCTCAGGATTCCAATAATATTGGTCATATGAGAAGAAAACGTACTCAGTGACTGCTCAATAGACTGCTCATCACCTATATCAGCAAAAATAGCTGAAAAAATACCGGTTTCAGACCCTGGTTCTACCGGTATATGCAGTCCTGACTGAACCATTAAGACCAAAAGACCAACTGTCTTCAGTGCCACCGTTTTCCCGCCGGTATTGGGCCCGGTAATTACCAGGGTGCGAAAATCCCTTCCCAGGCGTATTGTAACCGGTACCGCTTTCCCCGGCAGCAAGGGATGCCTGGCCCCGATAATATTAATATAATTATCGTCATTAATCTTGACCGTCCCGGCATCCATGTCCTGACTCAGCTTGCCTTTAGCAATAATAAGGTCTATCTGACCGCTAAACTCCACACTTGAACTAATTTCATCTTTATAAGTACTAACCTGTGTACTGAGCTTTGTCAGAATCCTGATTATTTCTTGTTTTTCTTCAGCAGCGGCACGGCGCAGCTCATTGTTTTTTTCCACCACCGACATAGGCTCGATAAACAGGGTTGCTCCACTGGCTGACTGGTCATGAATAATTCCAGGAAACTGGCCCCGGTATTCTTGTTTCACCGGAATAACATACCTATCTCCCCGCTTGGTCACAATCGGGTCCTGGAAAAATTTCTGGTATTCCGAGGAGCGTAATATGGAATCCATTTTTTCTTTAACATGGACCTGCAAATCACGCATCCTGCTCCTCAGACGGCGCAGTTCAGGAGATGCATTATCGGCGACCTCCCCGCCGCAGTCAATGCTCTCCCTTATTTTGTCCTCAAGGTCCCTTAAAGAACAGAGTTGGGCTGCATAAGCGCCAACAATAGGATAGGTATCCCCCTTATCCCGGAAAAAGTTTTTCAGGCGTCGCATTGCATACAGCATATCCCCTGCTTCCAAGAGTTCCGACGGTCCCAGAACTCCACCGATAGCCGCCTTCTGTAATACCCTCCTGATGTCCCGCAGCCCACCAATAGGCAGGTCAGGTTCAAATCGTAAAATCTCCCTGGCTTCCGTAGTCTCCTTCAGTTTTTCCAAAACTATATTCTTTTCGGTTACGGGTTTCAGGCTTCCGGCCATCTCTTTGCCAACAGCAAAAGATGTGCACTCCTGCAGCCTTTGAATTATTTTATGATATTCCAGCCTGTCCAGATTTCGCTGTTCCATTTTATTCCACGCCCCTGTAATAATGTCCCTTGGTTAACCCGGCAGGGCTCATAGCAGCAATTTTTTCCTTAACACCGGTACTTACAAGATGTTTTGTAGGATTAGCTTTAAACCTATCTAATTCCTGACGCCAGTATTTTATGATTACAGCCGCCCTTTCCGGTTCTTCATAAGACATTTCAAGCCTGAACCCTGTTATTCCTGCCTCATACAATTGCCGGACATCTTCTATCATACTCAGTTCTTTGGGATTATATATATTAGTCCGGCAAAACTCATCATGGCTGAGTGGAAATACCAGTCCCAGCCGGTCTCTGAGACCTGCTGCACCACCGATACGACAGACTGCCCCATTGCACCGCGAATTTCCGGCAAGGCCATCCAAAATACTCCCTATGGGACAGTATTCGGTAATCATTAACGGAAGGTGTCCTTCTACAATTGCCTCCAACCGTAATCCTCCCGACAAACGTGAAATCTGATTTAAAGTCAGTTCCGGTGAAACAACTGCTCTGGTAATACCGTAATTCCTCTTAAGGAAATTAAGGGTTTGGGAGTTAAATATGTTTAATCCGTGATCAGCATATATTTCTTTAATCCCCTCTTTTTGGGCTTCATACAATGTCCCCAGATTAGCGGCCAGAAACGGCAGGTTATGAGAACCGGCAAAACCCATTAATGCCAGAACATATTCCATTTCTTCTTCCCTGATAATGCGGGGTGAAGAGATTACCAGTCCGGTATTGTGTTTGGCACACAGTGAAAGTGCTGTTACCAGTTCCCTGATAAGCTCGGTTGTGTTTCGTATATTGGCCCCCCTGAAATAAACAGTGTCAGCTCCATTTTCCACTGCAATTTTCAGGATTTCATACCTGTTGGTATTGACAATAAGCTGTGGTTCACCCAAACCTTGAGATTTGTCCACACCTTGTGGCCCCTGCACACCATTTTCATCACCGGCAAGCTCTTTAATCCTCTTAGCTTTTTCAGCATAATCCGGCACCACAACAATCTTTGGCTTGAATGCCAAGGCCCTGAATTTCACCAGTCCTTCTACAGCAATCCGGCGGGTTTCGTTTATTTCACTGGCCGGTACCATAACATTCCCGTCAATTTCTGTATAGAAACCCCCTATTTCAAAAGGGGTGTTTCCCAATCTGTCTATTTGCTTTTTCAGGTAATCAGGAGTCAATGGTTTATTCATTGCTTCCTGCCCCGGCGAACTGCCTAGGGATGTAAAAACATTACCCATAGCATCAGCAACCGTTATTTCCAAAGGTCTGCCTACTGAAGCTTTAACCGTGAAGTCGAGGGGTATTTTTTTAATCTCTCTGGTCGATTTATATGATTGTTCTGCCCGTGAAATGAGTTCCGCATCATGAGTCTTAAAAACCCGATCACCAGGTTTTACTTTCCCGGCAAAAGGGACCCACACCTTTTCCCCCGGCCCGGCCTCCATAATCTGGGGTCCGGCTTCAGCATCCTGCCGTACGGCTTCAGCGACCTGCCAGTTAGCCGGCAGAATCCTATTAACTACTACACCGGCACGTCCCCCGTCCGTAACCCAAAACTCAATGCCATCCCCTTGGTGCAAGCTGTCCTCAAGAACAATCTCAGCCATTTTGCCGGCCCAGTCCGTCTTACTGACCCTGCCCAGACGGAGCCCACGGTTATTGGGCCTCTTGAAGCTCATCATATCACGGCCCTGTTTCCCAAAAAAGTATCCTGTCGTAAAGCCACGGTTAAAAATCTGGGCCAGGTCTTTGATATCTTTTTCAGGCACAGTATAATCATGGGGAGAATTCCGGTACCTGTCCAAAGCCTCACGGTAAATTCGTGTAACAACAGCCACATATTCCGGGCGTTTCATACGGCCTTCAATTTTAAGGGAATCTATTCCCGCTTGGGCCAGTTCAGGTATATATTTAATCATATTAAGGTCCCTGGGACTGAGCAGATGGCCCCCAATCTTAGCTGGTTCAGCCAGAATGCCATTTTTTTCATCCACAAGGGTATATTCCATACGGCACGGTTGAGCACACCTGCCCCGGTTACCGCTCCTTCCGCCAATCATACTGCTCATCAGGCATTGCCCTGAATAAGAAATACAGAGTGCCCCATGCACAAAAACCTCAAGTTCCATTCCTGTCTTCCTTTTGATTTGGGTGATTTCGCTGAGAGAAAGCTCTCTTGCCAGGACTACCCTGGCATAGCCTAAACTTTTTAGGGCAGCAGCACCGGAGCTGTTGTGTATGGTCATCTGGGTACTGGCATGCAACGACAGACCCGGCAGGAGCTCATGAACCATCGTGGCAATACCGGGGTCCTGCACAATAATTGCATCAGCTCCAACCTGATGCAAAAACTTAAGGTAATCCACTAATTCACCAAACTCAGCATCAGCCACCAGGGTATTTACAGTGACATATACCTTCACACCCCTAATATGTGCATATTCTATTGCTGCATTCATTTCCTCCCGGTCGAAATTGTCCGCATACTGCCTGGCACTGAACAACTGCCCGCCCAGATAAACAGCATCAGCGCCATTTTGCACGGCAGCTTTAAAAGCTTCTTTGCTACCGACCGGGGCCAATAATTCGGGTATTTTCATCTGCAACCTCCAATTATAACAGGCTAATCTCTGGATAAACCAAATTCTTACCTGATAAAAAGGCCAAATGATTTCAGGAAACCATTTGACCTTAATCTTAATTTATATACTCCGTATTGAAACAATATCTATATCCTAGCAAACCTGGTCAATCCGGAACATGAAATTATCTCAATTCCATTTTTGGCAAATTCATCAATAATCAGATTCATGCCAAGGGAATCGCTGGCCATATGTCCTGCTATAATAACATTTATATGATTCTTTTCAGCTTCTTTACGGTGCTTTTCACCGATATGCATACCTACAATAGTACCTACACCTGCTTGTGAAAGTTTGGCAAAAGCATCCTCCGACCCTCCGGTACCACCGGTCATATCAACAAATACCCGGCCGCACTTGCGTTCCTTCTCCCCGACAACAACACTCGGCCCTGCGCCGATTTTCACAGCCTCGGCATATTCAGGAATCCCTTTTAAGATGGCAATAATATCACCAACTGTTTCCGGCCGTTTGTCCTCAATAGCTTTTTGCAGGAAAGCGGTCACCATATTATCTGCAGGTGTATGTACACACATCAAAGGTATTTCAAACATCCGGGCCGCATCAACAGCCTTATTGTGATTCAATGGCAGCAGTCCTCTCCTGACTTCACTAATCCTGGAAGACATTATCCCTTGGGCTACATTAATTGGAACACCCAAACTCTCCAATATTTCGGACTGCATATGCATAACCTCATACAGCCCCACAAGTGCTTTCCCTTCAGGATGGTGGGCCAATACCAAGTCAATCTGCCTGCCCTTCTCACGGAGCCGGTCAGCAATAAGTATCTCTCCTACTTCAATATCTATTCCGGCTAGAATGGTCTTTATTTCCAATTTAGGGTCTCCAAAAAGAATTCTGGTATCACTATATGGATTATTCAGCTTTTCGCGGTCAAACTCCTGTTTTTCTTCTTCTTTTAACTCCTCAAACTTCTTCCCGGCTTTATAAAGGACACGGCCTATCTCTTCCCTGCCCCTGGGATCATGTTCTATCCCTTTGCTGACCGCCAAATCGTACAAATCTTTAAGTTTCATGGAACTCCTCCTCATTAATACCATTCAATACCACTATATACATTTTTTGCTTATAAACATAAACACTAAGCTTATTCGATTTAAATAAAGAAATTCCTTTTAAGCTAAAAACTTTTATCAATCTTTTTAATTATCAGTCCCTGTATTTCTGTTTTTAAAGTAATCCAGCAGCTCTGCTTTACTCATCGTATTCAGGACATCCGATTTTTCCAGCCAGCCGCGACGAGCTGTGGCCACACCATACTTCATTTCATCCATCCTGTTTATATCATGGGCATCTGTGTTAATGCTTATGCTGATACCCAGCTCTGCCGCCCTACGGGCATACTTGTCACTCAGGTCAAGCCTGTCCGGGGATGCGTTAATCTCCAGAGCAGTCCCATACTTTGCGGCTGCCGCAAAAACCTCTTCCATATCAATAGCATAAGGGTCCCTTCTTCCAATTAACCGCCCTGTCGGATGGGCCAGAATATCAACATGACTGTTCTTTATTGCCGAAATGACCCTTCCGGTAATTTTTTCCCGGTCCTGTTTAAAACCGGAGTGTATAGATGCTATTACAATATCTTTAGCGGCAAGGATTTCATCAGGATAATCCAGATCGCCATTGGAAAGAATGTCAACCTCAATCCCGCTCAAAATTTCAATTTTATCTGTCTTCTCATTCAGTTCCCTTATATACCTCTCCTGTTCCCTGAGGCGCTCTACGGAAAGCCCCTTAGCTATCCCCAAAGATTTGGAATGATCGGTAACAGCAATATATTCATAACCAATTTCAACTGCCCGGCCAACTATTTCTTCAATAGAATTAATACCATCACTCCAATTAGAGTGAATATGCAGATCCCCTTTGATGTCTCCGATTTCCACCAGGTCAGGCAGACTCCCTTCCTGGGCTGCCTCTGCCTCTCCCAGGTCCTCCCTTAGTTCCGGAGGCACATACTCCATGCCCAGATGGGTATAAATATCAGACTCACCGGCAACCGGAATTGGTGTATTCTCATCTATATGAAATATCCCGTACTCATTTATTTTAAGGCCTTTTTTATGAGCTATTTCCCTGAGTCGAACATTATGTTCCTTGGAACCGGTAAAATGATGCATGGCAGTCCAATATTGTTCCGGTTCTACAACCATAAGGTCAATACCTATTCCCGCCTGGGTAACAACACGCGCCTTAGCTTCACCTTTAGAAACTACTTTTTTTACCTGTGGGTGTTTCACAAATATTTCTATCACTCTTTCCGCATCATATGAGCCTGCAACAAGGTCTATATCTCCTATAGAATCCTTCATCCGGCGTGTACTCCCGGCAGCCCCGGCTTCAACGACACCTGGGAGTGACTTCAAGAAACCGGTAAAGGCCTCTGCCATCGCATCGGCAATTCCGAGCGTAATTTGCCCTGCACCGCTCCTTAGCATCTCAATACCGCTAAGGATATTCATCTCAGTCTTATTCCCCATACCGGGCAGTTCCCTGATTTTCCTGCCCAGCGCTGCTGCCTCCAACTCATCCAGAGAAGATATACCCAGCTTTTGATATAACTCCTGGGCCATTTTAGCTCCAATTCCAGGAACAGTGATTATTTCCAAGAGTCCCGGCGGTATTTCACGTTTCAGATTTTCATAGTACTGTATTTTCCCGGTTTGAAATAGTTCCTCTATTTTACCTGCAATAGCCTTGCCAATGCCGGGAACTGTTTCCAGCTTCCCCTGTGTAAATAGTTCCGATAAGTCTGAAGCCAGATTGGAAATGGCCTTAGCCGCCTTCTGATAAGCTCTTATCTTAAATATATTTTCCCCTTTAAGCTCAAGCAAATCCGCTATTTCACTCATTATCCAGGCAACCTCTATATTTTCAATTCTCCTCATAAATCTCTCCCCCATACTTACCCTAAGTCTCTGCAAATATATTTGTTATATATAGTCCCCTAAAAACAAGTCCTCTACCCTGCTTTTCAGCAGAATGTAGAGGACTTTTGTTTTAGTCCGGATATTTATTCGGCAGGCTTTATTTCGCCTTTGACCGTAATCTTACCGGTATAGCTACCGCAGCGGCAAGCAACAAAGCAACAATTGCAGCAGCCCATAGGTACAGACTGTTTTTGATTGCCGCGTTTTCTACAGTTTCCGGGTTAACCACAGTGTTTTTAACTGCAGTAAGCGTTTCGGAAGACTCCGCAGAAACAGCCTCAATTGCTGCTGCTGGTATTACCGGCAGTAAGAGAGCCTGATCAACCTGATAACCTGATTCATCAATGGCCTTGATACTGCCATCACCTGCAGGTACTACAGCCGACCACCGTCCCTTTTGGGTCCGGCTCAGTTTCACACTGTTACCACCCACACTGTAATCAATAGCCACAGCATTAAACAAAGGCTTGATTTCCAGGAGATAGTTGCCGTCGGTTTGGGCAGTTTTCTTAATCTCCATCAAGGGCAGGCTGTTATCAATAGTAATAGTGTAAGTATTCTGCCTGGTAAGTCCAGATTTGTCAACAGCATAAACCTCGATGGGATAAGGCCCGTCAGCTGTTTCAAAAGCTACCATAAAGGATACTTTCCAGACACCGTCTTTGCCCTGCTTCAGATCCAGTTTACGGCCATCAGGCAGCAATGCATAAACAGCTGTCGTATCAGGCCCCGGGGTTACCCTGATTGTAGGGTCACCGGCAGGAACGCGCTTCGGGGTTACAATTACTTCCAACGGCTCAACAGGAGTTGGTTCCGGTCCTCCGGAAGGTGGAATAATTATTTCTTCTTCTTCTTCATTCCCAAAATCGAGGTCTGTATGGTTTTCATTGTTGGCATTAACATCAACCGTAAATGAGAATGATTCGGGAGCAGTCTGGTTCCATCCTTCCTGCTGTACTTCCGTAACAGTATAGGTTCCGTAAGGAAGCCTGGTGAAACTGTAATAACCGTCTGCATCGGTAATATCAGTATCACCGTTGCTGAGTTCGATAGTCCAGCCACTCAGTGCAGGTTCATCGTTATCCCATTCACCATTCCCGTTGAGGTCATTGAACTTGTGTCCACTGATGCTGCCATAATCATCACTGCTGCTGCTCGGGCGGTAATTGCCGAAATCCAAGTCTTCAACTGATGTCTGATTAGGACTGATAAACACATCATAACATCCTGTATCAGGTGCAGTCTGAGTCCAACCGGATTTCTGCACTTCTTCGACCCTGTATTGGCCCCATTCCAAGCCGGTAAATTCATAGTACCCGCTGGAATCGGTCAGAGTTTCGGCAACTAGCGTTGCTGATTCGGAATCAGGTTCTGCCCCGGTGTCATCTGATGTGGAACTATCAATTGAGTACAATCTGATAATCCAATTTGACAATCCGGCTTCACTTGAATCCCATACCTTGTTCCGGTTGCTATCCTTGAATTTATGTCCGCTAATCATACCTTCAGGATATTCTTCTTCAGGTCGGTTACCGAAATCCAGGCTGTCAGGATTTCCGTTTTTATCAACTACGGTGATTTTGGCGCTGACTTCATCAGAATGTAAATTAACAAGACCCGGATAGTCTATTGAATGAAGACTGGCCTCAGATGTCAGATAGTATTCTCCGGTATGTGTACCATATACCTTAACCGAAACAGTGCCTGAGCCGCCGCAATGCAAGCGCTTAAGGTAGATATACTCATCACTGTATACTATACCGTCAACAGACCACTCCAAGCTTTTAGGGCCAAGGTTTACCTCGTAGTAGCCTAACGAGGGTAAGGTTTGCTCCCAACCGGCCTGCAACACTTCTTCGATCCTGAACTTTCCATAGAAATCATTGTTAATGTCAAATTTGTAATAGCCATCTTCATCAGTGTATGTTTCATTAACTACTGTGCCTTGTTCATTAATCATTCTGATTTTCCAACCAGGCAGCCCGTCTTCGCCTTCATCCCAGATTCCATTGCCATTACTGTCCCTGAATTTGTATCCACTGATAAAATCGTCTTCATTGGAGGAAGTAATCCTTACTTCCAGCTCACACAGTCAGGAGCCCTGCCAGTTCTCTCCAGCCTCATTATTGAGGACAAAGGGGTCACCGTTTTCTTCTCCTGCTGTCTCAATCCTCCATCTGAAGTCATTGGGCAAATGAACTATATCATAATTGCTGACATCGATTGGCTATGCATCAATTTTAAAATAAGTTTCCTGAGTGCGTTCATTTACCACCGGTACGATTACATCATTACCGTCCCTGCCGACATAAGGAATCCAGTTCCCCGGAGTTTCCTCATATTCCAGGTGGACATTGATTGAATCTATATATACAAATTCAGTAACCCCGGCCAACCATATCTCACCATAAACCTGCATTTCGTGAGGAGCCTCAACATCAAAATCAATCATGTCTTGTTCCCCGATGTTTATGGTAGTTTCATCAGGAGTTGGAATAGGGTCATGAAGGTACCATTTATTCCATGCACCATAAATTGTTGTCTTCTGGGAAACCCCCTCTGTTGGTCTTGCAAGAGCGGAGGCAGGTAATAACAGAACCATTAACATAACCAGGACCAGCCAAATAACGAATCTGGCGCTATACTGTCTGTGAACGTTCTTATTCAATACTTTTCACCTCCTTTCATTAAAATCAGTAAATCAAGAACTAAAAAATCTGTTACCATGGTGGCAGGTCTGGACCGCCACAGCTAGTTTGAGTTTCAAACTTCAATTCCTCTTCATGAGTAATTTCGGGCTTGGAATATTCTTTCATTAAACAATCCTCCCTTCATCCTGGTTAAAAATAACGAATTTTCCGAAAAATTAACCCCCAAAACAACTAACCATAATTTTACATGACGATTTCCATATATTAATATTCTATAATTATTAGTAGATAAATACAACAAGTTTCAGTCTACACGCTTCGATGCATTTCGACACGCATGATGGCCTTAAGAACCATACGACATAATCTGGCCCATAACCTTGCCGCAACCTCCGAAGAACAAACCATCCGTCCATACAGCCTCCAAAAACCCCGGTTCGGGTTACGTGCATCGTTTTTATTATTCAGCAGCATTACCACCCGGCCCAATACCAAATCGCGAGTAACCGAAGGATCAAAACAAAAATTGGTGTCCCCTTTTGTTATTATCAGGGGAATATTTTTTTCGTACCGTATCCCCCAATACCGGTGCACCATAAGCCCATTACAGCCTTTTACCAAAATCATGGTTCCCTTAGGGGGCAATTCTTCCCCAAGAGGCGCAATTTCGGCCTTCATACCTGACACAATAGCCGGCCACATACTGGTGCCTGAAGCTGTCAGGTAAGCACTTTTTCCTGATTTAATTACTTCGTCACAGAAAAGCTGAGAATAATCCAAGTGCATCTCCTTATACCTGCTAAAACACGATTAACTTCCTTATTAACCTCCTACATTACCTTGACCCTTGTCACCTTCCCAAAGCGGGCAGCTAACCAGGGTTTCAAACTGAATTTCTTCTTCCAAAACAACCATCGGCTTATCATATTGTTTCATTCCATTTTCCCTCCTTCCTTAAGTTTTTTTCAATACAGTCCCAAAAGGTACCGTCTTTTCGGAAATGAAGATTAAAAACAGGCACCTGATTCAACAGATCGGCACAATGGTTAAATATCTTGTTCTCAAACTGTTGGGTTTTATTGATTGGGAAAAAGACCATTGGTAAAATTTCGAACAAAGCCTTTTTTACCGGGATATCTTCTAAAAACACCCGGGAATCCTGCCTGATAAAAAATATTCCAGCTATATATGATGTTGGCGGCAGGTATTTACTATAAAACTCACTGCGGAACGGGGAGTGATGAATGGAGAAAATTCCGTTTTGATTTTTTTTCAGCAGGGTTACTTCATCTGAATAAATCAAAGGGTTTTCGGTTAATTTGATAATTGTCGATTTGCCTGCACCCGAATATCCGGTGAAAATATATGTCCGGCCATTTCTCAGGATACACGAGGAATGCAAAGCGAGTCCGCCGCAGTTCACAATACTGACTGTTGCTACCGTTCTAAGGTAACTTACCAGGAATTCCCGTCCCGCAAACCATACCTTCCCCTTACCCCCTGCAAGTGATAATGTGCCTTTATAACAAGGATGCTTGAATATCAAAACACCATCATTGAAGCTTACATCAGGCGGCTGGACCAAATATTGATGGTGATTAACTGCTGTCAGTACGGAATCAGCTTCAATTTGAATTTCAATCCCGGAAGCTTTTTCTGCTACGGAAACATTTTCTGCCTGCTTGTCTGAGAAATGTTCAGCTAACCACCCGGCGATTTCATCATCATATGTATTAATAATAAAAGGCATCCCGGCAAATTCAAGTAATATCTTTTTCAAGCTGCCCCCTCAATTCGTTTAAATCTGTCAATATTTATGCAAGCAAATCTTTTGACCTTAAAACAACTAAAAAATCCTCCAAATCTACTGCAGCCTGTTCCCGGTCAACATCAAATTCACGGATTATTTCATCAAGAATGGCTTTTTTATTGTGAGTACCGTCAAGCAATTCCCAAATTAAAGAACCTACTTCATTAAGTGCCATTACCTTACCATTTTGGGGGTCCATAATAACGGCCTCCCCATCAATCACTCTGGTAATCATAGCAGTATTCCGGCATAATTTTGTCAATTCGTCCATATAGCCACCTCCCCAAAAACCAAAAGGACGATATCCGCTGATTCAACATCAATATGACGGCTCGTCCCTGAATCCGATAACAAATATTATTTTTATTTGTGTATAATTTTACCACAAAAATTATTTTCCGGTCAACATTATTTTTTCAAAATCTTCAACCAATTTGCCATCTTCTATTCTGAGTACCCTTGAGCATATTTTTAAGGCTGTCAACCTATGGGTAATAATTAAACATGTACGTGAATCACCCATATCCTTCATCGCCTGCAGGACATGTTTTTCTGTTTCTACATCCAATGCCGAAGTTGCTTCATCAAATATCATCACAGGCGCTTTTCGTAAAAAAGCACGGGCAATGGCAATTCTTTGGGCCTGTCCCTCAGAAAGTCTCAGGCCCCGTTCTCCAACAACCGTATCCAGGCCCTGTGGCAGCTTTACAATAAAATCTGCAGCACAAGCCATCCGTAAAGCCATTTCCATTTCCTCCATCGTTGCATCTGGTTTGCCGCTAAGCAAATTATCCGCAATCGTGCCGCTGAATAACGTGTTCTCCTGTGGTACATATGTAAACCAGTCCCTGGTAGTGGCAGATACCTCATACCTCCTGCCGTTCCTGTCTGTAAAATACAGTTCACCGGAAGTAGGGCGAATTAATGAAAGCAATAACCGGATCAAGGTCGTTTTACCTTCCCCGGAAGACCCAACCAGAGCCACCAGCTGACCCGGCAAAATCTGTATTGTTACATTGGACAATACAGCCCTGCCGGGTGAATAATCAAAATGGACATCCTGAAAAACAATTCCAACATCTTGAATCACAGGAACACGCTCGGTTATTTTTTCTCTCTCCATATCCTCAAGTTCTATCAAGCGCTCCATGGATGCAGTCATGTTAATAAGCTTGGGAATCGTTCTGGCTAACCCGACAAATGGTCCCTGCACCTGCTGCACTAATTGAAGAAAAGCAGTCATTGTACCAAAGCTGATTGCTTTCTGAGACAAGCGATATGCACCCCAGCCAAATGCCAGCATATATCCCGACCAATATCCCAAAGCTATCATATTGTTGGCCGCAAGTGTTTTCTTGTTCTTTTTAATGACCCATTTCATCCTGTTTTCATGCAGTCTTTGCAAACTATCCTCATTATGTTTCTCTAAACCGAAACACTTAATGACAATAAAGTTTTGCAGTGCTTCCTGCAGGTGAGAACGATAAGCACTTTCAGATTCCTGGACTTTAATTTGCAGATGTTTTAATGTGCGTCCCCAGATGCGGCTGAAAATTACCGAACAAGGGCCCAGAACAAAAGCAAAAACAGCAAGGTATGGTTCAAAATACAATAATGCGGAAAATGATGCCACTAATTGGGCTGCTAAAGCAAACATGCCAGGAATTACATTGACAATCGTATTCGTGATATTGCTAACATCACTGGTCATACGAGTTAATAGGTCACCACTATGATAAGCAGTCAGAGACTGCCATTCTGTTCCCAGCAGCCGGTGAAAAACCCGCTGCCGCATAGAATTAGATAATGACTCTGTAACCCTTACCGAAAGCAGTGATACACCTACTTGCATTAAAAGATTGCCGATAACCAGCAAAACAAAAACCCCGGCAACAATAGCAGCTAAGCGAAGCTCATTGGCAACCGCGTAATCGATCATGTTTTTAGACGCAAGGGCTGTTGCCACACTCATCAATGACCCCAGTACCTGAATAAGCATAATAACTGCCAGTACCGGAATAAATTGCATGAGATTCGGCTTAATCCATTGTATCAATTGTCGTGTTTTTCGCACTATTCCACTCATGACTTCCCGCGCTCCAATAATAGTACTAAGGGTTTCAAAAAAAACCGCAGATGAGAAAGATTTTTTATTATTTGTGGTCTTAAAGGACGAGCCAGCAGCCACAAACCGGAAATAAGCCGGTAACCACAGTCACTGCAAGGGATTGTTTTCCCTTTTCTGATAATTTCCGTGACAAATGCCAGGACCTGTTCTTCCCTGATAGGACCCTCAATCCAGGTCTGAGCATCTCCAACCATATAATACATCGAGTTTTTTATATGGTGAATCCGGTGCAGGACATGTGTGCCGTCATTCCTTTTGTATAGAACAATATCTCCGCGCTTCAACTGCTTTTCTGATGCCGCCGCAATAATCACCTCATCCCTTCCTCCAACTAGCAAAGGATGCATGCTTAAGCCTTCAAAAGGTAATCTTAAGGTATGACCTTCAGCCAAAATCGGCATTATCGCTGAAGACCACTGGTCCGCAGAAATATACCCTTGGCTTAAGTTATTTGCAGGCACTTTTTCACCAACTCCACAGCCTCAAAATCAGGCAAGCAATTAAGCAGGAAACACTCAGTCTCAGCGGTAATTTCCTGTACCGTATCCAAATATTGATTCATCAGTTCATTGCTCCAAGGCAATAGAAAACACCTTGCGGCAAGCCTGAGTACACTTTCTCTGAAATCAAGCCTTACGATACTGTTCTCCTTGGACTGCTGCAAAAACACTATTGCTCCAAGAGGGGCGCTTTGATTAATGAATTCTCCCGATGTGCCGCACCAGGGCAGGCCATAGACGATAGGGCTTCCATCTATAATCCGGCAGGCGGCGGCATCCCCGTCTAAGATCGGAGTATTATATAATTGCTGCCAAAGGTGAGCATGTGTAGATTTACCGGTTCCGGATGGTGCGGAAAACATAATGGCCCTTCCCTGCCATAATATTGTACTCGAATGAATAATAAGGCCATTTTTTTGTGCCAATCTTCCAATAACAGCCTCTCGTAAAGAGACAAAAATACCTTCTTTTACAGTTTGGACAATTGCATCATCATTTGGATTGTTGTATTCAGGGTCTATGAACATCGTATATGAAGACCAGTCCATTGATGCCGTAGTATAACACGGAATGTCATGTTCATCACCACTTAAATTATGAATATGCTTTTCATATTCGAAAATCAAGGTCCCCGGCGTTTTGGCAATTATCTTAACTCCGGCAGCTGGTTTTCCCGGACGTTTTTCAAATTTAACTTTGCAGTAAACATCAGGATTACCATTTTTACACGAAAAAAATTTAAAGTTGTCATGCAAAACCCACTCAGGAGCAGCTATTTCTATAATCAAATCAGAAATACAATATTTCGTCAAGAGGCTTCTCCTCCAAACTAATTTTAGATTTCGATCAGAAATATAGTTAGAACGAACTTGTGTCGGCAAATTTCTTAATAGAGCTTTTTCATAATCTTAATAAAACCAATTCCCCCTATTACCAATAAAGCTGCTCCTAACAACTGGTAAGAAACAATAGATCTTTCAAGAATGACTAAATAAAGTGATGTATCCATACCGCCTGCACCGCTTAAAATAGAATTTGCCGCTTCCTTTCCCCATCTAACACTGTTAATAATTACAACAACACCAATAACTGAAACAACAAGAAATATGACAGATATAATCTTTTTGCTCATCTAAAGTCCCCCCACTTAAAGAAGATGAATAGCATTTATTAGGTATCAAATAAAAGAAAAACAAGCACACGAGAGTGTGCCCGGTGAATTTATATGCTACTTAAATTTATATTTTGGAATGATTTTATATGCTTGATTGAATTTTGTAAGCTGCTTCAGTAGGTTCGCTAGGTGTCCAATCGACATAACTTGTACAACCTTGAGGAATAGCATTGCCCTTAGTACATTCTGTAAAAACATTTTCAAACTGGGCATAAGCCTTTGCATCCAACTCAGGTTTCATATATACTTTTTTCACCGTTAACACCTCACTCACAAAAAATAATCTAAAAATTCTTACTTTAAAATTACCATATTTTATAAAAGTTGTCTAGTATTAATTAAAAATTCTTTTTTTCAAAACGTCTTGCTCTCTCTTTAGCAACTTCACAAATATAGGGATGAATCCGGTTAAAAGAACCGGTTTCCGTTTGAAGTATGGCCGGACAATTAGAACATCTGCCATTGGCATATTCACATTTCCGGCATTCCTCAGGGAGTGATATATCCTCAAACAAGGCCGGCAAACGGTCCCATGCCTGTTTGAAACCCTCTTCACACGGCAATGTATACGGGCTTGCAAATGAGCCGCAGGGCAGCATCTTGCCGTCCCAGGTAATCCAGTACATTGATTTTGCCGCCAGACAAGTAATTATTTTAGGAGGAAGGTCAAATCCATATGCTTTTGCCTGCACATAGTTATCAGTCTCCATATTCTTTTCCATAGCAACTTCCGTTCCACTGTTAAGTGACCGATAGTATTCCGTATTAGCCTCAATAAGGTCAAACATTTGAACCGGTGTCAACCTGCAATTTTCCGCATCGGAACATGACCCTCGGACAGCCTTATTCACTGTTATATTGATTCCAAAGCGTTTTGTATATTTATTGGCTATTTCACGAAGTGCATTTAATTCATGCATATTATCACGAATGAATGTCGTCCGAACTTCAAGCGCCGTTGGAACCTCTGTGAGCATTTCCAGACCCCTGATTGTGGCATAAAATGCTTCAGGATTTCCGCAAATGGCCTCATAAGTTTGCGGGTTTGCTCCGTATAAAGTTACATTTGTTGCGGTGGGCGGGTATTTCTTAAAGAGTTCAAGTATTTCAGGAGTTATAAGGGTACCATTAGTATTTAAAGTAATTATAAACCCCATCATCGTCAAGGCTGTATATATTTCTGCAAAGTCATCCCGCAGCAAGGGCTCCCCGCCAGTAATCAAAAGATTCAGTGTCCCGGCAGCAATGGCTTCTTTGGCAAGATCAATCCACTCACCTGCCGTCCTTTCCCTGCCTATCAGGTCCATTTCACGTTTATCAAGCCTTATGTAACACATTTTACACTTCAAATTGCATCTTGGTGTTAATTCAAATGTACCGCCTAGAGGAATATGCCTTTGCGCGGCATATCCAGCCAGGGTAATCTGAGAACTTTCCCAGCTTTGGGAAAGTTGATCGTTATCCATTATTTTTTTTTCTATTTTTTCACTTTTAGTACTCATTCCTCAAGAACCCCGCTTTGCCGGGCATTTTCCAGAAATTCGTCAAGGTCGGCACCAGCAGTGGCTTCATCAACTTCATATTCATCTAAAATAGCTGACAGTAATTGTTCGTATGTAATATCATCAGACAGGCATTTCCAGATAAAGCGGCCTGTATCATTCAAAGTCATGATCCCCTTGAATTCTATAACTTTATCACCTATTGGCACAACAATATGACAATCTGCGATTTCCCTGACAAGATAGCCTTCTTTAATTTTCATCTTAATCTCCTGCCCCCCCCGTCGCATTTTAACTGTTTTTTATCATTGGCGATATTTTCCCGGCCACGGCAAACTTCTTCATTTCTTCCGCTCCTGTTATGTAAAAGGGGCCGCTGCGCAGCCAAGCATGAGCTATTAACTTGGCATTTTCATCTTTGGCTGTCCCTAAATAAAGGGTGCTTTCAATATTTCTTCTCTGCAGCATTTTCAGGGCAGCTATTGCCCGGACAAGACAGGCACTTTCCCATAAGGTATGGCGGCTCATGACCTTGATAGCGTTATATATATGCTTTATTGTAATTATATGCGCCCGTTCCAGGCAAAAAGGCGACTCCCGCATCTGCTCTCCCAAATAAGGAGCAACCCATGAGAATGGCAAATATACAAGAAACCTGGCCCATCCTAAATAAAGATAAGCCTCAATAAATAAGAGCTTCGTTCTTCTATTCAATGACATAAACCGACTTACGCGTTTTGCAAATCCCATTAGCATTCCTACTCTTCTGCTATAATAGCATCGGAAATAATTAAGCCTTCCTTTAGCAAGTGTTCCAAAAAAGAAATTACCTGCTCTTCACATTCATGTTGAGCTACTTCATATTCAGACACTAAGACAGCAATTAAATCATTAGCAGAAATTTGGCTTTCCATAAGGTCCCAAATTCTGCCCCCGACTTTGCCCAAATTGTAATACTTGCCATTACGAATACTCAGGAGGACTTTTTCTCCATCCATTTCACTCACTATATTGTCTTTAGTCCTGATAACAGTGTGATTGGTTTGTATGCCTTGGCTTGTGTTCATGCATCATTCCTCCTCCTGATTAATAGTACTTAAAATTAGCGATGCCAAATGAGGAGCAGTAAAACCGGCACAGGGACGGCGCAATTGGAACATATCAATCCGGTCCGCAATATTTGCCGAAGTCTTAAAATGCCACTCCATCAAAGCAAGCCGGGAGATAAGGAATTTGCGGTAGGTCTGATAATAAATGGTACGCAGTCTTTCAAGTCGTTCAATCCGGCGAATTTCCAGTGTTTCATTGCCGGTAACCAGTAATTCAAACAATCCTGCCAGCGGCAATGGTTCAGTAAAAAAATCCTCCGGTACCGGTACTGCAAATTTGTGTTCCCTTTGATATATATGACGATAACGGTCTGCTTTCATTCCCAGCTCATTTAAAGATTCCTGCCATAGCTTTTGCTGCGGGTAAGATGGCGTAATTAACGGAATCCCCTCATGAGAAACAGATACTGCCAACACATCATCACTCACAAGTTGATAGCCCCTGCTTATAAAGGCTGCGGCAAGAGTAGATTTCCCTGTTCCGGAATCGCCGATGAACCCATATGCTCTGCCATTTATAGCAACTGCGCTCCCATGTAAGGGCAGCACTTTCCTCTGCAGCAGCAGCACTCCCATACAGGTTCCCAAAATATATACCCTGACCATATCGACATCAAATTCCGGCAGAGGTGAAACAGTGATTTTTTTCCCCTCTCGGATACAAAAAATAGCCGTATCATGAAGCTGAAACATTATAAGTTCTGGGGTATAGATAATTTTTTCATCCCTCAGGGCAAGTTTGGACCATAATCCGGTTAAATCGGAAATTTCAATAACAACATCAGCCATATTCCCGTTTCCACAGATTTGATGCAGTTCTGGAAAAGGAATTTCACTTAACAGCTTCATTCCGAATGCCTTATAGACCATTTTTGTTGCAACAACTATCATTTTTTTCACTCCAGGCGAGCAGACCATTTTTTTTAAAAAGGCTTAGCTTCGCTAAGCACTAAAATATACTATGAGGCGAAGCTTAGCCTTTTTTATGCAGATAGGATAAAATTTATACTTTCCTATCTGCTAAAAAAGGCCCTCATACTATCAAACAGTATAAGGGTTAAATAATAAACATTTAACCATCATTAACAAATTGGCCAGTTAACTGTTGGCATGCAAAAATACTTCTTCATCGTCATCCTGATAACTCCAATCAACAGTATTGACCCCTGATCCGTATTTTGTAGCGGCTATATCAAGAACCTCCACAGCGGGTTTTTGCCATTCCTTTTTCATTTCTTCACCTCCTTCCCGGAAATTTTATTTATAAATCTGTATACTATTAAACTGCGCATTAAAATTTTAAAATTGGTATCACCTATATATTCGAGTTTCGGTTCCCTGATCTTAGTAATAGCATCAGTAATAACCTGTGTGTCAAATATCTCAGAGGCTGTCGGGTCTGCAGCAATTTGCCGCATTTCCTCAATAAAATCATCCCAGGAATCAAGCATCCTATAAACTCCATCAGCACTTTGAAAACCCCGGACCCGCTGATTTAACCTGACTTTATCAGGCAGGATATTTTGTGTGACCCTCCGAATAAGAGACCGGTCCAAGCCGTTTTGCACAAATTGTTCTTCAGGAACTGATAAACAAAACCTGACAACCCTTATATCATTTGAAGGGTCACGCTCCCATAAAGAATACTGTAAAGAAATCTTGCTACTAAGTGTGCCGTTTGCCATCCAGGCAAATATATGATTAAAGTGTTTTTCCTTAGCCACATATCTGTTATACGGAAATAAACCGTCAGGGTTGATACCACTTTCCCGCAGCCTTGCGAACACATTAGTTCTCTTGGCAAGCTCAGGGTTGATAAATATGGGGAAATTACCCTGACCCCGGGAACCAAAATTTTGTTTTACGGACGCCAGGACCTTTTTTTTCAGAGCCGACATAATTCGTAACCGGCTAATGCCAAGGTTTTTACTGTATTGCTGTATTTCACGGTAAAGACGTAGCCAATGGATTCTTTTTAGAAGCATCACGTAATAATCCAAAGCCGGCCCCCACGATATGGTGAGATTGCCCCTGGCACCTGCCAGCATCACTCCTATTCCCTGTTGGAAGGCTGCTTCATATATCCCCTTAATCCAATAAGAGTTTTCAGCAAATTTGTAGGGCATCTCAAGCAAATCAAGCATTTCATCAACTGCCGACAATGGGCTTTTCCCGGCAAAATCCAGGTAGTTAGCTTCAATATTCCCTGCATGCCGTACAACCGAATGCATATATAACCTTTCATCAGCCAAGCGATGCTTGGGGGTCCAATCTGTAAAACCACTTGCCGGAACATAGCTGAAGGTATGTAATTTTTTATTCTCCTCCTGCAAAGCCTTAGCAGCAAAAGCGGCTACCGAACCGGAATCCAGACCTCCGCTCAAATGGGAGCCCACAGGACGATGAGTACGAATCCGTGCCTTTACGGCGCTTTGGAACACCTCACGGAATGCTTCTTCATATTCCTGGTTTGATTTTAAGCGTAGTTTTTTATCTGCCGCTAATGTTAAGTACCGGGAAAACCTTATTGTTGAGCCCGCAACAGAGATTGTATGGGAAGGAGGTATTTGTTCTATATTTTTATAGACTGTCGAAAAGGGATCTATAGTTTCATACATGTCAGGCATGGCCAGGAATTCGGCAAGCCACTGTTCATTTAATTTTTTTTCAACATATGGTAATGAAAACAATGGCTGCATAATTGTACAAAAGGCAAACCGCTGATAGCTGCGGTAAAAGTAGAGGGTCCGGTTCCCGGAAAAATCTCTGGCCCCAAAAAGCCGGCTCTTTTTAATGTCCCAAATCATAAAGGCAAAATCACCTATCAAATACTTTGGAACATCCTCGCCCCACTTTTGGTAAGCAAGCAAAATCAACTCACTATCAGGCATCTCCTTCCTAAGCGCGTGTTCCACCCGCAAAGCCTCAAACAACTCACAACGATTGTCAATGATAGCATCAGCAGTTATGGCCAACTGCCCGGCACTGTCAAAGTAAGGCAGTCTTTCACCGACAGATTCCGGAGTTATCCACTGGGCATGACAACCCAGAAATGTATTATTGTCATGCCATACCTGAACATCATCAGCAGGATATTTCCACAAAACCTGCATCATGTTAATGCCATGCTCAATAGTTATTGGTTCATTATTCAAATGATAAATACCGGCTATTGCACTCACTTATTTCTCTTCACTCCAAATGGCTTAGAAACCAAATATACCAGGCGCTTCGGATAAAACAACAAAGCCCTGAAGGCACCTACGTTATTGAGGGTCCTTACCCTTAAAATTGGCGGAAATATTCTGCGCCACTCTGCAAACAAGTAACCAAAAACACCTTCATTCCGGATTACACCGCTGGTTAAAGAAGTCAGCCCCTTTGGCAGACTGTCAGGCAAACATTCCTTTGCCAATAAATAACGTATATAAGCGGGAGGTTTCAAATCTGCAAGAACAGCAGCCGGAACCCGTGAGTGAAACATTATGAATGCATAATATAGAGAAGCATATACCCTGTACGAAACCCCGTATTTTTTTGCGAGCCGGACAAATTCATTCCAGTCAACATGCCTGCCTTCTACCTCAATAGCCTTTACTACATCAAGAACAGTTCTAAAAATGATAAAATTATGTCCTGCTGAATGCATGCATATACTTAAGAGCAAGTCTAAAGGTGACAACTCCCAGACCAAAGTTTTACCGTCACCAAATGCTCCGGCACGTGCCCTTTCCCATACTTCTTCCATGTCAATGTTTTGGCTCCGCCGATGCGTATATTTATAATGAAGTTCAATCCAGCAGGACCCAAAAGCTGTTTTCTTTTCCATCCTGATATCATGCTCTAAATCCGCCAGCAATAAATCCACATTGTGTTTCTTTTGTTCGTAGCCGTCCAGCTCAAGTGCTTCCACAGCCAAAGGCAGTTTGTCACGTTCCACCAGGAGGTCGATATCCCAACTGTTCCTGACACCGATATCCCCATATAACCTTTCGGCCAAGGCGATTCCTTTAAGGATAATACACCTGATGCCGGCCTTTTCCAGCAACAGGATTATATTTTCTGTTTCTTGGGCCCGCCAGAGATTACCCATAAAGGTGCAGGAATACAATTTCTTTAAAACAGCAACAACCTCGGAAGGCACAGCACCTTCAGGGGCCTGTTTGACTATTTTGGCCAACAGTTCCATAACCTGATGCCTTTGGGCCTCGTTAAGTACGGCATTCCAATCCAAAATATCCGCCTCTGCTGCCGAACCTGTTTTAAATATCCGGAGCAAACCTGATTCACACATACCATTATCCTCCAAAAAAAGCCCTATATTCCCTGCCTTCAATTACTCGGGTGTAAAGTAATAACAGTTATCTCAGGCCTGGTGAGGAAACGCAGCGGAATATTGTTTACGCCCAGCCCCCTGGTAACATACATCTGTGTTTCACCCACTTTAAACAGTCCGGCCATGTATTTTTCATACCCCTTTTTGACAATATGTAAAGACTTGGGTACATATGGGGACTTGATCTGCCCGCCATGGGTATGCCCTGCCAGGACAAGTTCAACGCCTGCCACTGAGGCGGCATCAATGATTTCCGGCCGGTGGGTCAGCACTATCGCCGGATCCCCGCCATTAGTCATTATATCTGCAAAGTCACTCGTTTTCTGTACAGAACGGGTGTAATTTAGACCAATCAAACTTATAGATTCACCTTTTGCCTCAAGACTTACTTCTTCATTTGCAAGTGTCTTGATGTCCAATTGCTCCAGAGCTGTTTTAATTTTATTGTAGCCGAGATATGTATCATTATTGCCATAGACGAAATACACCCCATATGGCGCAGTTAATCCACCCAATACATTGTCCGCATATTCCAGAGGTGTTTCATTGTACTCATCAAATAAGTCACCCGTAATCACAACAATGTCAGGCTTCAAAGCATTAACCTGGGTTACCAGGCCCTTATCGGGAAATAATTTGCCATGCAAGTCAGAAAACTGAACAATCCTGAACCCCTCAAAAGCCGCGGGCAGGTTTTCTATATAGACTGGTTGTTCCTTTACCTGTATCCAATCAGGTTCAATTTTTGCGGCATAAAATAACAGAAGTGCCGCTATTAGAACAGTGGTAAGCAAGGATTGGAGAACAAAAACTATCATTCTCCAGATGGCTTTCAATACTGTCATGAAAAATACTCCTTAAGTTAATTCCTTCGTATTTATAATCTTATTTACCGTTTATATTCTTATTTACCGGCAGCTGTTTCGCTACGGCTTTGCATGATTTCCTCAACCACAGCCCTTTTATAGACCGGTAAATGGTAAGCAGGCACAATCTGCTGCAGCAGTTCCCTGATTTCTCCGGCCCGTTCCGCAGCTTGATTTCTGGTGACTGCTTTTTCAAGTTTTCGCACCATAAACTGCAGTTCATCCCAGGAATAGTCCCCCGGCTGGCCTACAAAAATACGGTCATTTCTTGTGGCGGAAATACCTTCTTCATTAGTTAATATTTCTTCATAAAGCTTTTCTCCAGGGCGAATACCGGTATATGTAATTTCAATATCCCGGTCCGGTTCCAATCCAGACAGGCGAATCAAGTCCCTGGCCAAGTCATCTATTTTAACCGGTTGGCCCATGTCCAAAATAAATATCTCGCCCCCCTCAGCAAAAGCTCCTGCCTGAATAACCAACTGAACTGCCTCAGGGATTGTCATAAAATAGCGGACCATATTAGGGTCGGTGACAGTAACCGGGCCGCCATCAGCAATTTGTTTCTTAAATAAAGGGATAACACTGCCCCGACTGCCCAGAACATTGCCAAACCTTACCGCCACAAACTTAGTTGGACTTATCCTTCCCAGCCCCTGGACAAACAGCTCGGCCACCCGCTTGGTAGCACCCATTATGCTGGTAGGATTAACCGCCTTATCTGTTGAGATCATGACAAAACGTGAAGCTCCGTATTCATGTGCACATTCCGCAACATTTCGGGTACCCAGGACATTATTTTTGACAGCTTCCACAGGATTGCTCTCCATCAAGGGTACATGCTTGTGAGCGGCGGCATGAAATACAACTGCCGGACGATGAGCGGCAAAAACTTCATTGATGCCCTGCCGGTCTTGGATATCAGCTATAATCGCAACTATGTTCTGATCGGGATGTGTTTTTTTGAGCTCCATCTCAATATCATAAATGCTGTTTTCACCATGTCCCAAAAGAATAAGTTTCTCAGGGGCAAAAGCAACAATCTGACGGCAGAGCTCAGAACCAATAGAACCACCGGCCCCCGTAACCAGAATCACCTGACAGGTAACATAATTTGCTACACCCTCCAGGTCAACATTCACCTGGTCTCTCCCCAACAGGTCCTCAACACTGACTTCTCTAATCATGCTTACTGAAAACCGTTTAGTGATTAGGTCTGATGCGTTCGGCAAAATCATAAGCTTAACCCCGGTGTTTTTACATATTTCAATAATCCGGATTATTTCAGACTGAGATGCAGAAGGAATAGCAATTATTATCTTTTCAATATCATGGCTCTTCACTATTTCGTGTATCCTGTCCCGCCCACCCAGAACAGGCATTCCCATAATCTCTAAATTCAGTTTAGTTTGGTCATCATCAATAAAGGCTACCGGATATGAATCAGAAGAGTGCTTAAGTTCTTTGGCCACCAATACCCCAGCTTGACCTGCGCCAACAATCAGGGTTCGGTGATTGCCTGTCCGGTGCCGCCGGCTCATGTAAGAATCCCGGAACATCCGCCAAAACATCCTAGCCCCGCCAATCCCAAATATTATCAACATCCATGCCAGGAAAAAAATTGAGCGAGGAACTATAATTTCCGGATATTGCTGATGCAAAACAGAGTAAATAAGAAAAAAAACAATTTCTGTAAAAGCAGCTGCTTTTACTAATTGAACCAGTTCACCAATACTGGCATACTTCCATATTCTCCGATACATATCCAACCTGTTAAAAATAATTATAAAAAGAACAGCATGTCCAAATACGGCATATGGAAGCAAGCTGAAATATTGCGGCACAATCTGAAAATCAAACCTGATTAAATATGAAAGGATTACCGCAAGTGCTACAATTGCAGCATCTATTATGCTTAGGAAGAAAATTCTTGTTTGGTAACTCATAACAACCACCCGGCTATTTGCAAAATTTCTGAGCTCTGCAAAACCCTTCTGTGGATTATGTCCTTCATCTTCCAATGGAGTAATACTCCACACCCGCCTCCTGCATATCCTGCACTCCGTAAATATTCCTGCCGTCATAAACTAAAGGGGTCCTCATCAGCCTTTTATATATTTCAGGTTTGACTGCCCTAATCTCGCCCCACTCTGTAAATATAAAACAGACATTGGCGTCTTCCAAGGCTTCCTCTATGTTATCTACATATTTAATGCTTCCCCTGCCGCTTTCGCCTTCAGGGTACTCCCGTTTAAAATTTTCTGTACCAACAGGGTCATATGCGTAAATATTAGCTCCCTGGGCCAATAATAAGGGGACATTGTCAAGTGACGGGGCTTCTCTCAGGTCATCGGTGCCAGGCTTGAAGGTCAGCCCCAGCACAGCTGCCTTCAGGCCGTTAAAGGTAATCAACCTTTTACAAGCCTTCTTATATAACATTGTTTTTTGATCAGTATTAACATCTATAGCGGCCTTAACTGTCCTCAGCTCATAGCCATGCTGCCTGGCTAAATAATCCAAAGCTTTAGTATCTTTAGGGAAACATGACCCGCCATAACCAATACCGGCGTTAAGGAATCTGCTGCCAATACGTTCATCATAGCCCATACCCCTGGCAATATCCTGTATATCTGCACCCACCAGCTCACAGAGGTTAGCAATATCGTTCATATAAGATATTTTAAGGGCAAGGAAGTCATTGGAGGCATACTTAATCATCTCCGCAGACCTTCTGCTGACAGAAACTATGGGCAACTTGAAGGGTTCATATATTTTCATGAGCATTTCCTCAGCCCATTTGCTCTCAGTTCCAATTATAATTCTAGCTGCCTGGAGAGTATCGCGAACCGCCGTCCCCTGGGCCAGGAATTCCGGATTGGAGGCCACTTCGACCCTGATTTTTTTACCGTTCCCGGCTCCGTTACCGGTATGTTTCTCACCGTCATGGGGCAGGAAATCGTGAATAAACTGTTCCACTTTATCATTAGTTCCCACAGGAACGGTGGACTTTACCACAACAAGGCAATCCCGCTCAATTGTCTCAGCAATCTGCCTGGCAACTGTAGCTATATACGATAGGTCCGCAGAACCGTCAGGCTGCTCAGGGGTTCCCACACCAATGAATATGGCATCTGCATCTTTATAGGCCGATATGTAGTCTGTGGTATAATCAAGCCTGCCTGCTGAGTAGTTTTTTTGCATCAGTTCCTCCAAATCTTGCTCATAAATTGGAGAAATGCCTTGTTTCAACAGATTTATTTTGTTTTCATCAACATCGACACAGGTAACATTATGACCGACTTCGGCCAGGCAGATACCTGATACCAGGCCGACATAGCCTGTCCCTGCTACTGCTATTTTGAACCTAATTCCACTATTGATAATTTCTTTTAGCTGAGTTGAAGATATGCTTTTCGTGTAAGGTAAATACTCCACATTTACGCCGATTTGAGAAAGTTCGTATTCCGTCTTAGTCCATCTATCATTACCCTTCCAATCATCACCAATAAAAACAGCATTAAAGTTATAGAGCTTCCATGCATCTAATTTATTTAATGATTCCATAATTTCCACTCTATCAACATATTTAATCGCACTTACAATGTCTCTACGTTTTTCTTCATCAATTACAGGTTTATTCCCTTTATACTCTTCTACCAAATTATTTGAGTTAACACCTACGATCAAAAAATCACACATCGCTTTAGCATTCTGAAGTAAATTTAAATGCCCAACATGAAACATATCAAATACCCCAGCAGTAAAACCTACTGCATATTTCTTCATACTATCCACTCTCCTTGTGTCTCTTACTTATTATGTATTCTACTACTTTTTTCGAAGCTTCTCCTGATTCCACTGTTCCATAGAATGCACGTATTTCTTCACAATTTTGTGGTATAGTTGTCCAATCCATTCTTTGTATCAAATTGATTAATTTTTCTTGGGTCTTAGCTATCAAATAAGGAGATTTATCTATATCAAAATAAAATGTCCTATCATGCTTTATATAATCTTCTCTATCAGATTGGATTAAAACAACAGGTCTATTAAGCAAAATAAAATCTCCTGCACTTGAAGAATAATCAGTTATCAGAAAATCTGAAACAAGTAGCAACTCACTCATATCTTCATATGAAGTTACATCACAAATCCTAAAATCATCAATTGGTATACCTTGTAATCCTTTAACTGCACTATGCGCCCTAACTAAACAAACCCAGTCTTTATTAGTCTTTTGCTCTAACGCATCTATGACTAATGATAAGTCAATATCATTAGATTGAAGTTTTGATTCTTTCGCAGCTTCCCTCCGCAATGTAGGAGCATATAATAAAACGCTTGTGCTTCCACTTATTTTCAAATTTTTTTTTACCACTTTCTTCTTGTTTTCATTATTTTCAATAAGCAAATCATTTCTTGGACAACCACTTTTTATGATTTGTCCATAATAACGGAATGCACTTCTAAATTTATTGTCTCCATAGTCAGACCCGGAAATAAATAAATCGCACATATCACTTTCTATGTATCTAGTATTAGGGAGTAAAAACGAAGAATCATATAATACTTTTTTAAAACCTCTATCTCCATGCCATGTTTGAATATAAATTTGTTCTTTGCTCTTGTAAGTATATATTGGTTTGGTAAAATTATCCACCCAAAATTTCGCTGTCGCCAATTCCTTCAAACCTATAAGTAAGCCATTTTTAACAATTCGAACATATTCAGGCACAATTTCTCTTTTTTCCAGATTATTAAGCAACCATACTATTTCAAAATCGGGCAACATCTCGTGTAACTTTTCTGATATTGCTCTTGGATTATCAGAATAAAAATTCCCTCCAAAACTTATGAACACAATTTTATTTTCTTGTACACCAATAACCTTGTTAACCGAAAACATATATGCTTTTTTGACAACATTAATAATAAATTGATACCACTTTTTAATTTTAAGTTTATTCTTTACTTCTTTAATAAGCCATTGCATCATAGACACCTCTGCCCATCTAAACCACTTTTCTCCTTTAAAATCTGTTTTAATTTTCCAGACCTGATAATTGTATTTATCATCTTTTTGTTTGTCAGATAAATAAAAATCATATAAACACACACTATCGCTATTTTATAAAATAGGTTCATCCAGCAAATTTCAGTTATATATTTTGTGTAACTAAAATACAATCCTCCTCCCATAAATAGCAAGCCAGGGATTATTATTCTTAACATACTACTGACCTTGTAACCAATATCATCATATCGTTTACTCATAAAAACTATAATGGAAACTATAATAGTTTTTGCAAGTAAAAATGCGACAGCTGCACCATACATGCCATATTTGGGAACAAGTTTATACGCAAATACAATATCAGCAAAACTACCTATAATCGTTGCAATGAAAATTTTCCTAGCAGCATCTTTGTGATAAAATAAAACATTAACATAAAAATAATATATTGATTTCACTGAAAATGCTACCACTAAAATTGGAATGATTGTCCAAGCCATAGTATATCTATCATTAGTCATGAGGATAATGACTTCTTGGGAAAAAAGGCCGATTCCCATGTACATTAGTGAATAAACTATAAGCAAAAATCGAGAAAAACTAACTACATCAGTTTTATTTTCTTTACCTTGGCAGTTCATTATGTTATAAAACCATGGTTGAAAAGCTTTGTTAACAGAAGTTTGCACAGTATCAATTAATGCACCAAATTGAAAAGCTACACTATACAAACCAACCAAACTCAAAGACCCGCTGTAATTCATAAAAACTCGTGAAGCAAAGCTAGCAATGTTTGTAGAAAGGTTATGTGGGATAAGGGGGACAGAATATTTTAGCGTCTCCCCCAATAGTGTCATATCTATACAGTATTTCACTAAATTATTTTTTTTAAGATCAATCAGCATATATAAAACATAAGTGATATTTATAATGAATGTTGCAAGTAAAACACCAGAAGCACCAAGTTTAAAGAAAGCAATTAACAACAAATTAAGACATACTTGAATACCAAAAACAACTAGATTTATAATGGTTAACTTTTTACCTTGCTGCATACCTTGCAGAATACTTTGATGTATCGAGTGCAATGAAACAAAGTTTAGAGTTAACAGTACTATTAAAACATCTGGATAAAAGGAAATGCCTTCAAAAAACCAAGAAATTAATGTACTTTTAAAAATCATTCCTAAACTGATAAATATCGTACCAGAAATAAACGTAAAAATAATTACTGTCCCATAAAAACGCTTTAATTTCTCCCTATCATCTTTGTAATCAGCATAAAAACGAATAACTGCCGAATAAATTGAAAACGCAACAATAAATGTTGCTACTCCGGTAAAACTACTTACAAGGTTAATAATCCCATAGTCTTCAGGTGTTAAAAAAAATGTGTACACTGGCAGTATGAGTAAACTAATTGCTTTAACTAACAATGCACTAAATGTATAAAAAAATGAATTTACTAAAACTTTACTTTTTTTAGTCATGCTCTTGTGATGTCTCCCTAGCACTAAAACCTGCAAGTAACAACTCCCTATGTGATTCACATTCAACATAGTTTTGCATTGCCAACAATTGCTTTTTATTGTATTTTTTCCTTATTAACCATCCATTTAGCAGTCTCCTATCTAACCTCAACAACCATTTTCCAAATCCAGCAAAACTCCTTAGGTATTGCAAGTGGTTTTCACTTGCAAACTGCTTATATTTTCGGTCAACAAATCCTGCTGCCAAAATCTCTGAGGACCGTTGCTGAAATAATTGCAGTATATTTTCAGCTTCTGGCTTTTCAGCTAAACGAATTTTGTTACCTTCTCTTACTATCGGAACATATTCTAGATACAAACCATGACTAATATTTACTTTTATTAACAAACTTGTCTGCCAAAAGTCACTCCCCAAACCGTCAAATATAAAATTACCCTGCCCATATACAATTGTTTTTCCTTTATACTCTTCATAAGCACCAATGCAGTGACTATGCTGGCAAACAACAATATCAGCGCCTTTATCTGCCATTTTTCTACATGCCTTCAGAAGATGCGGGGATGGATATCGATAATGTTCTTTACCTCCATGATACAAAACAATAACATAGTCACATTCTGCCTTTAAATTTAGAATATGATCAAGACTCTCCAAAGGATCAAACGGGTTAGCACCAGGAATGTTCTCATTCGCAATTGAAAACTCATGTTCAGCACATGCATATACGCCAATTTTATAACCGTCCTTATTGATTATATAGGGTTTGCTGGCATCGGATAATTTGTCACCTATGCCAATAAAGGGAATTTGATTTTCTGTTAAAACCATTTCCGTTGACTTAAGACCTTGAACACCTTGATCAAGAATATGGTTATTTGCTAAAGTGATTAATGAAGGGTTTAAGGCTTTAATTCCAGAAACTGTAGAGGTAGGAGCGATAAGATTTGGCCCACACTTTTGTATTGGGTCCGCCTTGTCACAGAGAGGAACTTCCAAATTAAAAATTCGCACATCTGCGCAATTCCATATTATTAATAATTCTTCTCCCAATAATTCCCTAACGTCTCCATTATTGAATAAATCCAGATTAGATTTGGTGGGCACTAAGTCACCGCCAATTATTAAATCCATAATTCCTCCCTATAATCTTGCGTTTTCTTTAAATTGATCATGTATTCATAGATTTTCACATTACTCAAAACAACCATCTGAGCAATATGCTCATTTTTGCATATAACTGGATGAACAAGGTTAACCTTAATAAGCTTTGAGTTTTGGCGGCTTATTTTCGCCTGTGGTACCCACTTGTTCTTCGGCGGCAACTCTCGTGTCTCACAGGGTTTTTGCCCTAAATTCCTTCGTTCTGCCTGCCCAGGAGGTGGATGTCAGTCATGCTCCTAAACTGGGTTTCCACTCCTTATCATAAAAGTCTACATTTTAGACCTGTTGGTGATTTCTGTTTAAACAAATAAACAAATATTTTGTCTTTACCATTAAAACAAATAAACTTATAATCTTTAAGGTCTATTCCAGATTCATCCACCATATATTTTTTACATATAATTCTTGGCTTTATATTTTTATAAGGCCACTCAAAATAAGCAAAATAATAGTTTCGTTTCAAACACTTATTAATCTAATGTCTAGCCGCCTCTATATCAAATTTAATATTATTATTACGTATCACCACTACACCCGAATAATAAGTATATTTCAATACAAATTGCTATAGCAATCAAGTGAAATCAATCTCTTAAAACGTACCCCAGACTCCTATTAATGAAATCAAATATTTTTTCACCTTTGATTTTGCAATATAGTTGCGAACTTCATGTTTTGTCAACAACCTGAATATAAATCGGATTTCCTCATTGAAAAACAGTCGAACTCTCCCAATTAATCTTTTTCTCCATTAATGCTCAATACCTTTGCGAAAAATTACGTAAGCAGAAGAAATTTAGAGATTCTTACTATCAAAATTATAGAATCAAGGTCAGGTCAATCTTTTTTCTATATACTCATATATGCTCCTTGAGAATTCCTCTTCCAAATTTGATCTGCCATCTTGCCGTATCCATTGATTTTCCTTTTGTTCATACCAATTTTCTGCTACATGCAACGCATAAGGCCCAATATGAATCATCTGAAATTCAATTAGATGATAATTTGATCCATCAAAGCCAATATCCATGCCAATAACAGGAAAATCAATCTCTGAAACAACCTTACTTGCAAAATTCAAAAGACCTAAATTTTCTTCATCTGGCACAGAAAAAAGTCGGCCCCCGCCACTAGCGCGAAAATCATTTTCTCGGTTTTTCCTGTAAAGTGTATAGTATTTTCCTCCAAAAAATAACACTTTGTAGTCACCATTTAAATATGGGATGAAGTTTTGAATCACAAATTTCTTGCGATAAAACGTATAATTTCTATAACCTGATTGTACCTTACCAAATAGCTTACCACATATGTAATAAATCAAAAAGTCTTTTATAGACTTAAAACTATTTACTATAAATACTGCGCTCAATAAATTCAAAACATTTTTTAAATCTTTTGGACTATATGCCGCACTCACATTCTGACTTCCAGCACCCTCTGCAGCTTTTACAACGATGGGGTATTCTTGAACATCATCAAGTGCTTCAATGCCATTGCCATACAATTTACTCCTGATTGATTTCATCTCATCATTTTTAAAAGTATAGCGCAGCAATTCCATATAATTTTTATTATGATGTGCCCTAAAATAGTGCAAATTTGGCAAAAGAATTGCACCCTTACATTCTAAAAATAAGATTATATCTTCAATATAATCTTTATAAAATGTGCCTATGTCTTCTGATGTTTGATATATTACATATACTCCTTGATAGTCTTTATTAAAATCAATTTCTGAATATTTAAGTACCGATACTATATATCCTTTGTTCATGAAGTAGTTTGATATTAGCTCAACATTCATTGTTTTATAGTCTTTCAAGTTTTCCACTGATACCCAGAACATATCTTTATAATCCTTCAAAATTAATAATTTCTTCATGAGTTAGCTCTCCTCGTTTTTTGCTTGCTTCTCTACCTGTGCCATATAGAACAAAAGCGATTAACGTAATTATCCTCGTATCATAATATGTTACCATACCAAAATCATAAAAAAGAATTAATATAAAAAATGCAATATATATTGCTCCAGTTGTTGGATACATTTTCCTTATCCCCAGAAGCTTAGTCCCTATGTAGAAGTGAACACTATAATATGTAAAAAATCCCAACAATCCTAAATCAAATAATAATTCAACGTAATTGTTATGGGAGTAGGTTTGCTTTCCTGAAACTATACTCCAATAATGTGCAAAATTATTAATTCCGTATCCCCATATTGGACTTTCAACAATCAAACGTAAACCGTATTGAATCATGCTCATTCGAGTAGTAGTAGAAGAAATTGCGTTACCGCCATCTCCAATTAAACTATGATACATTAGTTCAAATCGGTATCCAGCAACGTTATATAGACTCGGTATCTTCATGATTATTATGAAAATAGATATTGCCATAAGTATTACCAAGATTGTGTTTCTAATTTTTTTTGATACTTTATTTTCTGACAATAAATATACCAAAGCAAAAACTAGGAAACCAAAAATTGCTTTTTTAGAACCTGATATTAATACATCATATCCACATACTATAATAGCTAAAGAACTTAAAGTAATTAATTTTTTATTATATACATTAACAAATGCAAAGCACAAAGGTATTAAATACATTAGACCTACCAAATTCTCATTAACTCCAAAGTCTTCACCTAATCTGCTCCAAGAATGTTCAGGATTAAAGGTCAAAGCTAGAAATGTCCCCACAAAAACACCTGTTATAATAAATATTGTCATCAGTTTTTCTGAACCATTTTCTGTCTGCAAAAAAACTGACATTGATATGCCAAAAAGAAATGCCATTATTAAACTTGAACCTATATTCATGGATAATTCCAACGAGCTAGCATAAAATAATGAAACAAGACAAATTAAAATAAAACCTAAATACCAAGATGAAAATACAATTGGAATATTTGCTTTGTTGAGCAACAATCTAAAAAAAGAAAAAATAAGAAAAATATACAAACTACACTGCAAATAAATTTCTGGCAAACTAAAATAATTTGTTGCGTATGTTAAAAAAATATATGCAAATAAAATAGTTGGATAAAGATGAGCTTTTTTTAATTTAATTGACAAAATATCAATTTTTTTTACCATATTTTAAAGTCCTCATTAAATTATTTTATTTATATAATCTTGCCACATTGGAAGTATTTTACTTGGCTTAAATGTATCAACAACTTGTTGTGCTTTTGCCCCGAAACTTTCAGCTATTTGAGGGTTATCTAAAAGGTAGATAATTGCCTTAGCTAACCTTGAAAAATCATTTATAGGTACAATAATTCCATTAACTCCGCTATTGATTAACAAACGAGCTCCTCCTGGACTGCAATCCGTTGCAACAACAGGGAGACCATATGCCATTGCCTCAACCAAAGCATTTGGTATCCCTTCATAATCTGACGTAAGAACAAATAATCTTGAGTGTCTAAATACATTATCCATGTTTGATACTACACCAGCAAAAATCACACTGTCAGAAATGCCATATTCAGAAACCATGGTTTTAACTATATCAATATCCGGCCCATCACCATAGAAAACCAACTTAATATCAGGGTGCTTCTTAACTATTAGTTTAAAGGCTTTAACCATGACGTCTTGACGTTTCTGTTCTAACTCAAAACGAGCTACAAAAGCTATTTCATTTTTCCTTAATTCTATTGGAAGCTTTTCTTTTTTTTCTATAGTGATAAAATTAGGGATAATAGTTCCCTTCTTTTGTACTGAGTGCGGAAAATATTTTGATGCTCCTACAGTTTGAAATACACAACCGTCTGAAATCAAATACCGTAAATGCATATATCGTTTTTTCTTATTATTATAGTTGTAAGGATCCTTACGTTCTGATATTATGACTTTTGTCTTTGAAAAAATAGCTGCGCTAACCGCCAGCAACTTTGCCATATTTTCAAAAGCTATTATTACATCTGGTTTTTCTTGCATTATGATTCCTCTAAGTAATATCAGTTGAAACAATCTTCTTATCTTTGGAATATTAGTGAATTGTCCATTTATATTAATAATATTTATTTGCGGATTAATCTGATAAAAAGTATCCTTTGTTCCATAATTAATTATTTTGACAATCTGATTATTATTTGATAAATAATTTGATAACTGAACTAAAATTTTTGTGGCTCCGCCATATCCTAAATTCCCGGTCAAAAAATATATTTTCTTCACTGACTAGCTTCTCCTTATTACTACTTTTATTACTTGCGGGTCTAAAATCTTCTTGGTTTTATTCTTATTTCAGCAATTCCTTAACACAAGATATAATATTGTTTATATGAAAATCAACGTTGTAATAAGTTGAAAACAAATTGTTATACTCTTTATATACATCTTTATTATTTATCTTTTGTTTCATAAAGGCATACATCTCCTTTTGAAAATTATCAGTATCATATAATTGCTTGTACCGCATCCCTACTGAAACATTATGAAAATCTTCAAGACATGAACTATATATAGGGATAACTCCAGAAGATAAATAAGTAGATATTTTAGTTGGTGTAGCTACGCGATTTACTATTACATCATCTCGAATAACAAATCCAAATTTGGCATCCGCAATGACATTAGGCAAATCATCATTATTCACATAACAAACTTCATAACTGCTAATTTCTAATTTCTTTAACACATCTAGTGCTGCATTAATTTCTTTAGTTAATACTAATAGCTTACAGTTAGGAATTCCAAATTCCTCAATATTTTTGAAACATGTAACAACTTCATCAAACCGTTGCCATACACTTAATGAACCAACATAAACGAAAACATTATTTATGTATTTTCCTTCTTTAAAAAAAGCTTCTTTGTGAATATTCGTATTAAAACAAGGCATTACATAATTTCTTCCGACAAAATCAATACCATATTTTATCTCATAATGTTTTTGCATAGCAAAAGATATAAAAAATACAAATTTTGCGTTTTTCAATATATATCTTTCTATTTTTTCCAGAATAATCTTCCTTAATAGCTTTTTATGACGCATGTAACTTTCTTCAGGTTCAACTCCCTGAACCCAAAAAATAATGTTTTTCCGACCTCTTATAAGCAGCTTCAATGCATCAACTAATCTTGCAACAAAATAGTAATCATTTGTTTTACCATTTTTGATATTACTAATACCATCTACTTTACAGACATCAGCAGTCATCCGTTTCATAGCTGTTCCGACAATATCTAAATAAAAATCAGTCACAACAGCATTATTACACCTAACAATCCAAATCATGAATAGCTTTGACTCCTTAAATTTATATGTTTTAGCGACCCTAAAAGATAAATCTTTAACATATTATCTGTTTATTAATTTATATAATTTCTTTATGCCTTGATAAAACATTTCTCCGAAAGAGATTTTCCTTATAACACTAAAACACCGGGCAATCAAATAATCTCTTTTCAACTTTTTAATTTTATACTGATTATCATATTCATTTAATGTTAATATAGGGTTAATATTAAATGAACCTTCCTTAACCTTCCTTATGTACTCTAATGAATTAAAATCTACACCAGAAATATCCTTGATAAAAGTCTCGTAATTGAGTAAAATTCTAGTACTCTTTTTGAGTGAATCATAGTAGACAATATACTTATTGTCAATCAATCGTTTCTTAACATCAAAACTAAGAGCTGCACCATAATCACATAAGTTCTGTATAGCCTCTGTAAAACGATTATTGAAATCCTCTCTTTTAGAAGCAAAATAAAAATTGCCTATTGAGTAATAGATTTCTTTTCCTTTATACACCTCACTAGCCTGAAGAATATGCGGATGATGTCCTACTATTAAATCACATCCAGATTCAATAGATTTGTGTGCAAGATTAATATCCCACGGCATTGGAAGCAAATTATATTCAAATCCCCAATGATAAACATTTATAATAATTGCATCCGGATATGTTTCTCTTATTTTCGCTGTTTGATAAAGAATTACTTCTTCTTCTCTCGGGGCACAACCAGCAGAAATTTTCGTAGCATATACAGTTTCCTCAACATCCCAGCCAAAATTCTGAATTATAATGTGCTGCCCACATAGCTCAAATTGCATAGGTTTTAACGATTCACTTATGTTCTTCCCGGCTCCAACATGCTGAATATTATTTTCTTCTAATAATCTTATAGTTTCGAATAATCCTTTGTCTCCATAATCCATGACATGATTATTTGCTAAGCATACACCCACTACATTAAGTTTTTTTAATACACTAATTGTTTTTATACTTTGACAAAGATTGGGGCCTCTTTTCCTTATTTTATTTCCTGACTTAGATAGAGAACCTTCTAAATTTATTATAACAGCATACTTGTTGGTTGCTATCCATTCTGCTATTTCCTCAATATCTTTCGCAATTACATCATAGTCATAAAAGAAATCTCCCAAAAACAGTAATTTCATAGTTAGGGTCAACTCGCCTTCTTTTGATAATGATGACTAAATCAGGTGTTCAAGCAAAGGCAGTAATGCATAATCAGGCATATATTTATATGCTTCCCTAATGCAATTTTTTTTCATATCTAAAACTTGTTGAGAGTTTTCCGAATAGCATTTTAATACGTCAATTAAAGCATCTATATCATGAACAGGGACAATTTTCCCAGTTTTATCGTTTTGTATTATTTCCCTATTATAGTGCCAATCACTAGCTATCACCGGAAGACCAGAAGCAAAAGCATCAATTAATGTCCCCGGAAATCCTTCGCCATCAAAATATGTAAGAAACAATAGCATGAAATAATTCTTTAATACATTCACAGACTTGTCGAAAGGTACAATTCCCTTATATTGAATAAAATCTGGCGCATTTTTAATAATGTTATTAAAAGCATCAACATAATTATTATCAACTTGTCCATAGATATCTAACGTATAAATTATACGTTCTGCTTCATTATTGATCTTCTTTACAGCATTTATAGCATCTTCAATTCCTTTTTCCTTCATAACTCTAGAAAACGTGCAAAGTTTAAATGGTTCATTATACTCGTCAAATAAAACCTTTTCTTCTATTACAGGAAGTTTTTTGAAGTTTGTTAGCACTAAAACATTATTAACTCCCAATACTTTAAGATTTTCCTGCAAAGAATGTGTTTCCACATAATTACCTTCAAAGGCATTTAAATATTTTTCCCAACTACTATTGCGTTTCATCAATTCCACTAAATTCCCGCCTATTACAACATGGTGTATCTTTTTCTTGAAAATAATATTAAGATAATATAAAGAGGGGAAAAATACCTTCATGCCATTTTGAGATAAAAGCACTATGACATTAGAACATGTCAACATAGCAAATATTGTATTAAACATTAATGCTAATGGGTTCTTTTTCCAATTGTAAGTATCAACAATTTTAATGCTCCTAAATAGTTTTTTTTCTTTCAATGATTCATAAAGAATTTTTGTTTTAATGGTTTGCCCATCAAGATAATTTTTGCCCACTGCAAAATGACCAATAATTCCAATCTTTTTTTTGTTCATAAGTTTACTAATCTCCTGCTAAACATCGATCTCAGAAATAAAATCTTTATATTTTTTATCAAATGTCCTTTTTAATGAGTTTTGGTATATTTCAACAACCATATCATCAGAAAAATATTTTTTACATTCTTCTTTTAAATGTTTTTCTGTAAAATCAGGAATATGCCGATCAAGTAATATTTCAAGTTTCCCTTTTTGTTTTTGTATGGCTTGGTAATAAATAATAGTCCCATATTTTAAGGCGAGATTTTTAAAGATATAATAAATAGTTAAGCTGGGATATTTTGAATTTTTACCATATATAATTTCCCCTATCCTTCCGATAACATCCTTTATAATTTTATGCTTCATCCCACAAGAACATATACTTTCATTATCTAGTGCAATACTGTCTCCAAGTTTATATCGAATTATTGGAAAAGAATCAGAAACCAGGTTGGTTATAATAGCTTCACCCTCAACTTCTTCAACAATTACATTTTCCATTACAACATGCATATTGCCTTGAGTACATTCAAAAGCAACTATACCTGTTTCTGCTGACCCATACTCACTCACAATTTTTTTACCAAATGCTTTCTTTGTTTCTTCTTGATAAACATCATAAATCTTTTCAGAAGTACCTTTTACCATTATTAAGTTAAATGGGCCAAGACGGTTCATGTTAACAGTTTTAGCCACTTCATAAATCATTGAAGAGTAACCTTCCAAGTATTTAGCACGTTTTAGTTTGCCTGCAAATCTTTTAATTTCACTCTCACTGTAGGAAAATAATCTAAAACGATTCAGTAAAAAATCCAACAATTTTGTTTTAATCGTCCTGCTTATACTAAAACTGTACCCCCAAAAATATCCACTACGATCCCATGGATTTAAACCATACCAAGAATACCCTCTCAATTGCGCTGCTCTATGTCTTGCATCCCATTCACTGTTCCTATAGAAAGTCAAAGGTTCTCCAGTGCTACCTGAAGTTTCTGATAAAAAAAGCCTCCTATAACCATCTATATTTTGTATGGATTCAATATTCTTTAAAATATCCACCTTAGTAATACATGGAATCTTTACAATATCATTTAAATCACGTATATCTTCTGGGGTTATGCCTGCTTTATCAAATAATTCTTTATAAAATTCCGACTGTCCGTAGGCAATATTTATAATTCGTTTTAAGCTATTAAATTGATACTCCTCAAGTTTTTTTAAACTCCAGCCTTCAGATTGCTTTAAAAAATCATAAGCAGCATTTAACTCTGGACTTCTAAGCTTAACACCAATCTTATAAATACCTTTATGTAACATGTTTTGTCCTCATCTAATCAAAAATAATGTTTCTTTACCGCATTCAAAATGTAAAAGAAAAAATAATATGCACATCTTGGCACCGACAATTTTTCTATCTGCCTGCAATTTTTCCAGTGATTCTTAACTGCCACTAATTTATCATTCGAGATAGAGCCCTTTACCTTTCTATAATAAGCAAGACTCTCGTTTAGACCACAGGCAATGTTTCCTTGTCTGAGAAGCTTTGCCCATGTCATGGAATCATGGTCTTTCTTAACATCAACTAACCTAACTTTTCCAACAATATCTGTGTTAATCATAACCGTTAATGTGCCAATAATTGTGTTCTTCATAAATTGGCTATAATTAAGAGATTTAGGAACATTAATAACCTTATTCTGACCATCCCGTAATATCTCATAACCGGAAAATGAAAATCCGATATTATTATCAATCATAAAAGCTAATTGTTTTTCAAGTTTATCTGGTTTCCAAATATCATCTGCATCCAGAAATGCTATGTATTTTCCTTGAGCTTTTTCTAAAGCTTTGTTTCTTGCGATGGCAGCACCAGAATTCTTTTTTAATTTAAAATACTTAATACGAGGATCAGTGAACTGCTTAATAACCTCTGCTGTGCTATCTTTGGAACAATCATCTGCAATCAGCATCTCCCAATTCAAATGAGTCTGAGAAAGAACACTTTTGATTGTCTCACCTACGTATTTTTCTGAATTATAAACCGGTGTAATAATAGAAATTAATTCCATTAACCTTCCTCTTTAATTTTCAAATTTGTTCTTTTTAATTATTTAACTACTGGAAACTTCTTTTAATTTCTTCCATATCTAAGACAGAACTAACATTATATATAAATTTATAACTGCTAAAATTTTTGAGTATTTTTTTAAATGGATAAAGCATTTTTACAATCAAAGCAACAACTGGATTATATTGTATATGCAATTTACAGTATGCCTTTCTAAACCCAAAATATTTTTCAAGATAGTTCTGATAATTAGTTTGATGAACGATATTTCTTTCCCCATCATAAATATACTTAAAAAGACCTGAGTTAATATATTCTTCCAACAATTTAAATATTAAGGCAGCATTTGCTCCTGTTTTTAAGTGGTATGGAGAAACTTTAACAGTCATTAAGTTTACACAGTGCTTCATTATCCTGCAAATAGAATATCCAACAATTGTTCCATTTTCCCTATCAAACATCCCCCAATATTCAAGATTATTTGATTCATTAGTTTTTAAAAAACCTTCTATAGCCTTCTCTTTATTAAACTGTGGACGATACTTTGGGGGATACAACGAATATGCTATTTCAGAAATATCTGCTAACTGTATTGCATATTCATTCGTATTAATCCTCAATACTTCTATATGTTTTAACCCACGATTTATCTCATATCTTTTCTTTGCATTAAGGCTTGATAAATTAAATTTATCATCTTTAATACAGTACCACCATGCGGTTTCATATCCACAATCAAAATCGGAAGTCCACCTAGCTAACAAAGCTCGGTTTTTTATTATATTTGATAATTGCGGAGTATTCGGAGTAATATGTGGAGGCGTAGTCGGAATTAAAGCATGGTTGTATTTCTTCCAATGGTTGCTCATATTAATGTTTATATTTCGGCTTTTTTCCATACCTGCATTATACGTATCTTCATCTATAATTTTCTTCCTCAACAAATACTCCCCTAAATCTTCTGCAGTTTCCATCCCCTCGGAACTAATGCCTTCCCGTTTAAAAGCCTTAGCTATAGTCCTAAATATGATTTTCCAATCACCAAGAAATGTAATTTTTTCTATATATACCAGATCAAATCGAAACTTCTCTTCCCACAAAATACAGTTACGTCCGTTTATTTGCGCCAATCCGGAAAGCCCTGGCAAAACACTGTGCCTTAACCTTTGCTCAGGTGTCATAAAGACCACATCTCTTATAAGCTGCGGCCTGGGCCCCACAACACTCATATCTCCCTTAATAATATTAAACAACTCCGGCAGTTCGTCCAGTGATGTTGACCTAAGAAACTTGCCAAATTTCGTGAGTCTTACCTGATCAGGCAATAACTCACCATTCTCATCTCTCTCATCAGTCATCGTCCTGAATTTGTACATCGTAAAAATCTTCTCATTCAACCCCGGCCGTTGCTGCTTAAACAGTACCGGGCTGCCCAGTTTCACTCTTACCATCACAGCCACTATTATTAATACAGGCGATAAAACAATAATTGCACACAATGACAAAATAAAATCCATCGGCCTTTTTAGATATTTTCTATAAATACCTTTTTGGGCAGAATGCTGCAAAGGCAGTTCTGTATTTGGCCTAACCTCACTCCGCATTCTATTTCCACAACCCTTTAATTATCTCTGCAATCCTCTCCAAATCCTCAACGGTCATCTTGGTATCACTGGGCAGGCAGATACCGTTTTCGAATATCTGCTCAGATATGCCGTCACCAACAAATTCATAATCCCCAAAAAACGGCTGCAGGTGCATCGGTTTCCAAACCGGCCTGGACTCAATATTTTCTGCTTCCAGTGCCTCCAAAATGTCCAGAGGCCTCACCTTCCCGCTCGTGGTCATACAAGTAAGCCAATAATTGGGCTTGTCCCACTCATTAACAGGCATCATTGTAACACCTGCTAATCCTCCCAACTCCTTCTTATAAAACTCAAATATATGCCTTTTCTGCTCAATGCGCTTATCTAAAACCTTTAGCTGACCCCTGCCGATACCGGCATCAATGTTGCTCAGCCTATAATTATAACCAAGCTCACTATGCTGGTAATGTCTTGCCTGATCCCTCGCCTGGGTGGCCCAGAATTTAACCTTGGCAATTTTGTCTTCATGATTGCTGACAAGCATTCCTCCACTTGATGCGGTGAGAATCTTGTTGCCGTTAAATGAAAAAACACCATAATCACCAATAGTACCGGAATAATGTCCTTTGTAAAGCGTCCCCAAAGATTCACAAGCATCCTCAATGATTGGCACATTATATTTCATGCATATTTCAGTAATCTTATCCATATCGGCTGACAAGCCATATAGATGGACAACCAGGACTGCCTTTGGCTTATACTTCTCAAATGCCATCTCAAGGGCTGCCGGACTCATGTTCCATGTTTCTAAATCACTGTCAATGAAAACTGGAATGGCATTTAGATAAATAATCGGATTTGCCGTAGCGGAAAAGGTCAGACTTTGACAAAAAACAATATCCCCAGCTTGGACTCCGGCAGCCTTAAGCGCCAAATGGATACCAGCCGTCCCTGAGGATAATACTACAGATGATTTGATACCGACTTTAGCTGCCACTTCTTTTTCAAATTGTTCTACATTCTCCCCCATGGGTGCGATCCAATTGGCATCAAACGCTTCTTTTACATATAGTTGTTCATAGCCTTCATCACTCATATGGGGTGAGCAAAGATAAATTCTTTTTTTATCGATCATTAAGTACATTCACTCTCCCCTTAATCCATGTACGGCCCTACCCGCCGTTCATCACCAGCCCTAAAATCCTTGCCCCGGTCTTCTCCAGCCGGTCTTTGGCTTCAAGCGCTGCTTCTACTTTGGTCTTGCCTGTTCTTAACATCATTATCACTCCATCGGCCAAAGATGACAAAACAACAGCATCAGCCCTGATTAAAAGGGGCGGAGAATCCATAATCAGGATATCACACATCTCCACAAGCTGGCCCAATAGTTCCCTGGCCTTATCTGACTGCAGCAGTTCAGACGGATTGGGCGGCAGCTTACCGGCAGTGACAACACTCAAATTGGGTATTCTGGTTTTATTGACAATCTGGTTGAGACCGGCTTCACCTGTTAAAAAATCGGTAATTCCGGCATCATTACGCAGCCCAAATATCGTATGCTGTTCAGCCATCCTGAGGTCACAATCGGCGATAATTACCCTGATACCGGCCTGAGCCATAACCACACCCAGATTGGCTGCCGTTTCCGATTTGCCCTCCATAGGACTGGAGCTGGTAATCAAAACTGATTTAAACGGATTATCTACCGATACAAATTTCAGGTTTGCCCTAATCAGTCGAAATGCCTCTGCCACCGGCGACCCGGGGTCTATCTCGGCGATTACCTTCTTTTTAAGCTTATCCATCTAAATCTACCTCTCTAATCTAAGGTTATATATCTCTAATAAAACATCTTATAAAATCTCTTATAAACAAGATTATGTTACATACCAGATCATTTTCACAGCCTACATATCCGCGGAACGGCCTAAATTCTGTGTCACAGGCGCTGTGCCGGAACGGACTCCCTTAAACGGCTTGTAGGGTGGTATATGTCCCAGTACAGGCAGCCCAAGGAATTCCTCAGCTTCCTGAGCCGTTTTAATTGTATTATCCAAATAATTGAGCAGAAAGGCCAAAATAACTGAAATCATAAGCCCTAAAACAACTGAAATCATGATATTCATCGACTTGTTTGGTTTTACCGGATATCCCGGAATAGGCGCATCAGATACTATAGTCATCCCTGTTTCACCCAGCTTCAGTGATTTGGCAATCTGGGCCTCATTGATTTTAGACCTAAGCAATGAATATGTCTCCTGAAGACGGTTAACTTCATTTTCAGCAGCTTCTTTGATATTGCTTTTCTGGTTCAGCTCAACCTCCATTTGCAGCAATTCCGAGTAAATCTGTCCTTCCATGGCACTGAGTTCTGCAATCCTGGCATCCATTTCCTCGGCATTAATGCTTTTTTGGAGAAGCATACTATTCAGGGTATTGTAGGTTGGATTCGGCTGTTCAACAAATTTCGATACACCGGCATCATCAGTACCAGTAACTACCTGAAGAACAGGCAGTGTTACCTTTAGCCTATCCTCAGTAAGGTCTATCCCGGCCACCAATTGCCTGTATTCCGCCCTGGCCTGTATCAATTGAGAGCGCACCTGATTCAGTTCCGCTATTTTGGCATTAACCAGTTGATTAAGGATAGTAACTCCATTCTGCTCTGCTTCCAAATTATTCAGGCTTTCTATGGCCACGTCAAGTTCCTCATCAGTTGTCTTGACCTGGCGTTCCAGTGTCTCTAAGGACCTTGCCAGCTGTTTCTGATTGGATTCGGTGACATATGTAAGAAACTCACTGGTTATGGCATTGGCAATCTTTTGTGCAACAAAGGGATTAGTATGATTGACATAAATATTAATCAGATTAGTCTCAGGTACAGGGGTAACACTGACAAGGCCGGACAGAGTGCCGGGGATATAGCCTTCCCGGTCAAGCTTGAGTTTTTTGATGACCCTTTCCATTACAGCATTACTTTCCAACTGCCCAACATAACTGTTCATGGTCTGGGCCGGAATTATAGAAATGCTGTTTACCAGTCCCTCCAGGCCCTGACCGCTGTTCACCTTGGCCGTATTCTCTGCAGCTACCTGGCTGACCATCATCACTGCATTGGTTGAATAAACAGGGGTTAACACAAAACTGTTTACTCCTATACTAATCAACAATGCCGCCATGGTTATCAAAACAATCATCTTATAACGCTTTTTCAGTATCCTAAATATATCCCTTAATTCGATTTCATCCCTGGACAATCTTTTTCTCTCAGCCATATACATGCCTCTCTTGTATTTATTTTGCTCCTGTCAAAATTCGCGGAACGTCATACTGTCATAATGCCAAATTATAACAAAGAATTTTCTTCCATATTTCGATTTTACATAATATTTTGAATTTTGTCTAGGTTTTTTTATAAAATAGAAATTATAATATTATTGTTATAAATATTAGGAATATCGAAAGGAAACAAAACTATTCATATTATTGTGTCAAAAAAAAGGACGCCTCTGCTAAGACGTCCTTCTATGTACATTAATTATCTAATTATGCTTTCTTTTTATTGAACTCTTTTTTATTCTCCTGATCAGGCCTGTTCTTCTCCACATCAGGTTTTTTCTTTTCACTGTCCATCAGCTTCACCAGGGTATCATAGTCCTCCTGAAGCTTGCTCATTTCATCAGCTATGTTGAGCGCGGTAAGCACTGCAACCCTGGACGTTGTCAGCCGAGGCTGTCGTGCGGCAACCTGTCTCATCACCTTATCGATATAGGCGGCAAGCATTCTCAGGTATTCGGCTGAAGCTTCGCCTCTCACCGTATATTCCTCGCCGTAAATCTGTACCGTTGCCCTGCCTTTATCTTCCACTATACCGGTCCTCCCATTACCTTCTTTTCTATTTATATTTTTCAACATTCGCCATATATCGGCAAATTCCTGCCGGTAATTATGAAAGGTTTCCGGTATGGTTTTAAAATTATTTTGAATTCAGCCCCTCAATTCTGCATCAAAATTGTCCTTTAAAGCCTGTTGTATTTTCTGATGAATTATATTAACCTCTTCATCTGTCAGGGTTCTCTCAGGTGACTGGAATCTCAGGGAAAATCCCATGCTCTTGAAGCCTTCCTTTATCTGGGAACCCTGATAAACATCAAACAAGCTGATTCGTTCCAGAAGATTTCCGGCGTTTTTCCTAATCACCCGGTTAATATCCTCTGCCATAACTTCCTTGCTCACAACAACCGCCATATCTCGTTCCACTGCCGGATACCTGGGCAGGGGGCTGTACTGTTTGACACCACCCGCAAGCCTGATGATTGCCTCAACATCAAGCTGCATTACATATACCCTTTCATTGAGACGATAATTTTCGGCCACATTGGGATGAATCTCACCTATAATCCCGAGGGGTTCGCCACCAAGCTCCACCCTGGCAGTCCTTCCGGGATGGAAGGAACTATCCCCGCTTTCCGGAATAAGATTGTATTTTTTTATATTCAGGACATCAAACAAAGTCTCCAAGATACCCTTGAGGTAGTAAAAATCCATTTCCTGACCTGCTGACTGCCAGCCGGTCCTGGTTTTGCCCATAACAGCAGCAGACAAGGTGAGCTTTTCCTCAGGCAGTTTTGCACCAGCGGCAGGGGTAAATATCCGACCCATTTCAAAAAAAGCCAAATCCCGGTTCTTTCGGGCTGTATTACGTGACAGAATATCCAGGATACCGGGCAGCATTGTAGTCCTTAAAACCCGCTGTTCCTCACTAAGAGGATTTTGTACTATAACAGCTTTCCTTAACCGGTGTTCCTGCGGCAGGTTTAGCATATCAAAGGCCTTGGGGTTCATAAAACTCAAGGTAATAATTTCACTCATCCCACACCCGGCAATCAATTTGCCAATTGTATCGGCAAGAACCTGGGACTCACTCTTGCGTCCTTCTGTACTGGCCCCTTCCGGAAGGGTTGTCGGTATATTGTTGTAGCCAAACAACCGGGCAACTTCTTCAATAAGGTCTATTTCTGCAGAAATATCCCCCCTCCTGGTAGGGACCTCAACTAAAAAGCCGCTGCCATCCTCAGTCACCCCAAATCCCAGCCTAGTCATAATATCCCTGATCTGTTCACCGAGAACGGAAATACCCATAATCAGGGCTGCTCTTTCAGGTCTCAGCCTGATAACCTTGTTAGGCAGCGGAGCCGGGAAATTGTCGACCGCCCCCCTGACCGGACTGCCACCGCCCATCTCTTGAATAAGCTGGCAGGCCCTGACTGCGGCAGCCAGACAACCATTAATATCAATACCTTTTTCAAATCTGGCTGAGGACTCAGACCTCAATACCAGTTTTTTGGATGTGCGATGGATACTGGCAGGCTTAAAATATGCTGCCTCAATAAGTACTGATGTGGTTTTATTGGTAATCTCGGTATCCAGTCCGCCCATAACACCGGCCACAGCCACCGGTCCGGCAGGGTCTGTAATTAGCAGCATATCAGGGGAAAGCTCCCTTTCCACACTATCCAGGGATACTATTTTTTCCCCTTCCTTGGCCCGGCGTACAATAATTGCCTGTTCTGTGAGTTTGTCATAATCAAAGGCGTGCAGCGGCTGTCCCATTTCCATCATAACATAGTTTGTCACATCAACAATATTACTGATAGGCCGTACTCCGGCAGCCTGCAGCCTTTGCTGCATCCATACCGGTGAAGGTCCGATTTTTACATCCCTGACCAAACGGGCCACATACCGGCCGCACAATTCTGGATTTTCAATATCAACCGTTATCTTACCGTCAATGGTTTCTTCGATTTCCACAGCACTTATACAGGGCAGTCTCAGTTCTGTCCCCAGCACTGCGGAAACCTCCCTGGCCACACCAATCATGCTTAAGCAATCAGCCCTGTTGGGTGTAAGCTCAAGCTCCAGGACAGCATCATCCAGCCCCAGGAGTTCCCTGGCATCCATACCCAGTTGGGTACCTTCAGGAAATTCCAGAATCCCCTCCCTCTGGTCCGGAGGAAAATTTTCCGGGTCAAGCCCAAGTTCCTGTGCAGAGCATAACATCCCAAAAGACTCCACACCTCTCAGTTTGGCCTTAGTTATCTTTATTCCGGGAACCGCTCCTCCAACCTGGGCCAGCAGAATCACCTGCCCCTCTCTGACATTGGGCGCCCCGGTCACTACCTGCAGCATTTCCGAACCATTATTAATCCTGCAAACAACCAGTTTATCGGCATTGGGGTGAGGTTCTATTTTCTCGATTTTTGCTGTAACCACTTTATCAATACCCTTGCCGGGATATTCTATGTTTTCTATAGCAACACCGGCCATTGTCATCCGTTCAGCCAGTTCTTCAGGCGAAACGGGAATATCAACATACTCCCTAAGCCACTTGTATGAAACCCTCATTTTAGTCCTCCTCCTAAAACTGTGCTAAAAACCTCTTGTCATTATCAAATAATAACCGCAGGTCATCAATTCCATATTTAAGCATGGCAACCCGTTCAATTCCAAGTCCGAATGCAAATCCTGTAACCTCTTCCGGATCATATCCGGACATTTTTAGTACATTTGGATGAATCATACCGGCACCCAGTATTTCCAGCCAGCCTGTGTTGGAACAAACCCGGCAGCCCTTGCCATTACACATGATACAGGACACATCAACTTCAGCGCTGGGCTCCGTAAAAGGGAAAAAGCTGGGTCTGAGCCTTATTTCCCGGTCTTCACCAAACATCTGCCTGACAACTATCAGCAAAATGCCTTTAAGATCACTGAATGAAATGTTTTTATCGATAATAAACCCTTCCACCTGGTGAAACATTGGGGAGTGAGTAGCATCATCATCCCTCCGGTAAACCTTGCCGGGAGCGATAGCCTTTACAGGTATGTATGGGGCCTTTTTTTCCATTACCCGAGGCTGTACCGGAGATGTATGGGTCCTCAGCAGGACACCTTCATCAATATAAAATGAGTCCTGCATATCCCGAGCCGGATGGTCGGGAGGGAAATTCAATGCCTCAAAATTATAGTAATCCAGCTCCACCTCGGGGCCATCGGCAATTTCAAAACCCAGTCCCAGGAAGATCTCTTTTATTTCATCAAGCACCAAGGACAGCGGGTGGCGCCTGCCAATCTCAAAGGGCTTGCCAGGCAGGGTTACATCGATTGTTTCTTCATCTAAGCGGCCAAGTTTTTCCCTTTCCTTGAGGGTTTCAGTTTTACTGCTCAGTTCGGATTCAATGGCCTGGCGCACTTCATTAGCCAACTGGCCGGCTAAAGGTCTTTCCTCTGCACTGAGGGCACCCATGCCCCTCAGTATGGTGGTAAGTTCACCCTTTTTGCCCAGATACCTGACCCTGATTTCATTAATCTGGTCAAGGTCCGCTGCCACAGCAATGCTATCAAGGGCAGCAGCATTAATCTGTTTAAGCTTGTCCTTCATTTCCTTCCTCCTTAAAACTCCGCGCTTTTGCGGAATTATATTTTCTTTTTATACTTAAGGCTTCCGCCTGTATGTTCTTGTTTCTTTATTTTGTTTTTTATGTTGGCTTAGGAAATGACCATAGCCTGTGGTGAGGTATTGCACAATGTTTTCCTTGCAGTACCGCCGTTTATGAGTCTTGCTGCAAATCACCATCAGTAAGGCAGGAAGTCCCCGCATATCCGAAGATGGCGAAGGCCGCCGGGAAGTTTTGGCTCGCCAAACGAGAGGCGGCCATCTTTCAAATTAACCTTACTGAGCCATCGAGTTCGGGGACACTGCCTTGTTGAATGGGGTTAGCAGCCTAGACTCATAGACGGCACTGCGGAAAATCAGTGCAATGCCTCACCATATTCGCTTATGGTCATTTCCGAAAACCCACGCATCAAAATCTAAAAACAAAAAAACCTTCGCCCATAAGGGACGAAAGCTTATATACTCCGCGGTACCACCCTTTTTAGTTAAGATAACCCACTCATCTTTCTGGCCACAGCTTCTGCTGCCGCCAGCCTCCATATAACGGCGGAGGAGTCCGGCCAAACCTAATATTGCCCGGCTCACTTGATACCGGAACAAATTCAGCTCGCTGCTTCCGGGTGAACTTCACCTGACTTTTCCAATAAGGGCTTCCAGTCTATGGCCCTTAATCCCTGATGGAAAAATATCCAAATTACTTCTCCCGTTCATCACATTTAGGCAGACTGTGAAATTGTTTAATAATGTCAATCAATGAACAACCGGTCTCTTATATCGTCCAATTAGTCTCCGGTAATTAATATAAGCAGTAACCGAGCCGGTGGCTTCGAATATCCTCCAAAAAAAATCGGCGGGTGACAACATGAGACCACTACCTTTCACTTCTCTTTTTGGGGACCTTTCGAAAACGATTATAACATAACCCATCATTATTTACAAGTTTCACTTACATACAACTGCGCTGGCAAAAAGCCTGATACAAGATAATTCCCGCAGCAACCGCCACATTAAGGGATTCAGCCTTTCCGGGCATCTGTATTTTCAGGAGCATCCCGGCAGCTTTACAAAAATCAGGTGACACTCCCCTGGCCTCACTTCCAAAAACAACCGCCGACGGCCACATTAATTTAACCTCAGATAAAGGTATGGCAACATTTCCTGGGGATGTTGCCGCCATAGTTATCCCTTTATCCTTTAGGAATGCAATCAATTCAGCAGGCTCTGCATCACTGATAACCGGAATATGGAAAATCGACCCCATAGTGGCACGAAGAACTTTTCCATTGTATATATCCGCACAACCACCGGTCGTAATCAGGGCATCAGCACCAAATGCATCTGCTGTCCGGATTATTGTCCCAACATTACCCGGGTCCTGGACCCCTTCAATTATCACCAACAGCGTCCGGGGAGTTATCTCCAGAGCAGCCAAACTTGCAGGCTGCGCTTCCGGCATACTGACCAAACCTATTAACCCTGACGGGTTTTCCGTCTCACTCATGTATTCCATAACTTCATTACTGACTATATTAACTTCGGAATTCAAGTCAGGATAATCCAACAACTCCGTAACCGCTTGATGTTCCAAGGCTCGCTGGGAAACTATAATTTTTTCGGGAGAAACACCTGATGAAAGAGCCTCATTAATTATCTTATGCCCCTCGATCACAAAAACCCGTTCCGCTTCCCTAGCCCGCCTATTGCTAAGACCCCTGACCAGCTTAACCAAGCTGTTCTGCCGACTGGTAATGACCTGACCCCCAATTTCTTGGCCCCTAATCACGCTCTATTCTCCGCAAATCTTCATTGTCCCCTATAGCTACAAGGATATCGTTTTCCTCAATAGGATCGTCAGGTGACGGGGATACAATAATCTCCTTGCCTCTTTTGATTGCCATTACGGTTATATTATATTGGGCCCGCAGTGCCGATTCCTTAAGTGTTTTGCCGACAAAGATATCAGGGGTAACAACCTCAAGAATGCTATGATTAGGAGATAGTTCTATATGATCAAGCACATTGGAAGAAACGAGGGAATGAGCCAACCGCGCCCCCATATCCCGCTCCGGGTAGACGACTTTGTCGGCCCCCACTTTTTCCAGGACTTTGCCGTGCAGTTCTGTCTGTGCTTTAGCAACAACACATTTAACCCCAAGTTCCTTTAATAAAACAGTAACTAAAATACTTGCCTGCATATCATGGCCAATGGCAACAATAACCACATCAAAATTCCTGATGCCCAGGGCCTTAAGGGCATGTTCATCTTTAGCGTCAACCTGAATGGCATGGGTAACATGATTAATAATTTCCTGAATTTTATCTTCATCATCATCAATTGCCAACACTTCATATCCCATTGTATTCAATGTTTTAGCAACCCCGGTGCCAAAGCGGCCAAGTCCGATTACCGCAAACTGTTTCATAAACCAACACCCCTAACCCACCATTATTTTTTCCTCAGGATAGCGATACAAAGCCTTCCGCTTTTTCTGGGCAAGCGCAAAAGCTATCGTCAATGGACCAAGCCGTCCGGCATACATCGTAAAACATAATATCAATTTACCCAGAACTGTAAGCTTTGCTGTAAGGCCCATACTGAGACCAACAGTACCAAAAGCGGATGTTGCCTCAAAAAGCACTTCCAGGAAACGGCCCTGTTCTGTTATTGTTAAAAGCATTGTAATCAGAATAACAAAAGCAATTGAAGTTGCTATAATGGTCAGGGAACGCTGCACAATATCCCTGGGAAGTCTGCGGCCAAACATCTCCACATCCTCTTTTCCCCTGATCATTGAAATTACGGCCGAAACCAGGGCTGCAAATGTAGATGTTTTCACACCTCCACCGGTAGACCCAGGAGATGCACCAATAAACATAAAAAGAACTATCAAAAACTGTGTGGCATCTCTTAACCCGGTAATATCCACAGTATTAAATCCGGCTGTCCGGGGGGTTATGCCCTGGAACCATGATGCCATAAGCTTTGCCGGCAGCGACAATCCTTTTAAGGTTGCCGGATTATTATACTCCAGCAGAAAAACCGCTGTGGTGCCGATAAAGACAAGCATTGCCGTAGTGCTGACAATAATTTTGGTATGCAGGGAAAATAATTTCCATTTTTTTTTGCTGATAAGGTCTACAATTACTCCAAAGCCCAAACCGCCAACGATAATCAAAAATGAAATTATTAAATTTAGCGGAATATCAGTGACATAACCTGTCAGGCCTTTATAATTGCCCAACAAGTCAAACCCGGCATTATTGAAGGCCGATACCGAATGAAACAGCCCGTAATACATCCCCCTGGCCAGCCCGTGCTCTTCAGCAAACCTAAAACCAAGTATCAGGGCAGCAATCCCCTCAATCAAAAAGGTAATCGTCAGGATAGCCTTTGCCAGCCTGACAACACCATCCATGGACATCTTGTTCAAGGCCTCCTGCATAACCAGCCTTTCCCGGAGACGGATTTTCTTGCCAATCAGCAGCGCAAACATGGTACTCATTGTCATGAAACCTAAGCCGCCAATCTGAATCAACATTAAGATAACAATCTGGCCAAAAGTGGAAAAATATGTTCCCGTATCAACCACAACTAAACCTGTGACACACACAGCAGAAGTAGCGGTAAATAATGCGTCAATAAAACCGGTCCGCTCTCCGGAGGCGCTGGATAACGGCAGAGATAAGAGAATAGCGCCAAACAAAATCAAGCCGGCAAACCCAATTACAAGTATCTGTGACGGGTTAAACCGGTCAAATAAGCTGTCATTTGTTTTAAGTTTCATTACCTTTTTTCCCCCAAATAACCCGCTGTTCCTTTGAAATCATTATTTTACATTATAAAACTATTTTGTTCTTTTGGCAAATTTTATTTGGAGAAAACCGGCCTTCTCTTCTTTTTCTCCATCAAAGGCAAAACAGGCTCCAATACTTTCATATAAAATCCGTCTGTTTCAGAAGTTATCTTAAATGGGTCGGGAGAAAAAGGAATCGGCAAACAGGTATTCACAATCTCTTTTTTGACCTTATGAAAAAAATGCATTTCAGGGGTCCTGAATGCAAAACGCCAGCTCTCGGCAGCCTGTTCTTTAAGGTATGGTGCCAGGTCCTTCAACTGCCAGACAGCAGCCCCGGCCACCAGTATCGTCAGGTCTGCCCTTACCATTTCATCATACAGAGGCGATTTCTCAAAAATACCTTTGTCCCCCGTCCTGCAGACCATACCCAGATCCAGCACCAGGTATTGATATCCGGCTCTGATAACCTTAATCAACATATCATTGCTGCCGGCCACTCCCTGAATGTAAAAATCCACTCCTGTTTCCGAACATTCATCCTTTAATGTATAAAATACAGGATTTTCATTGAGCTCCAATAACGCGGTTTTCAAACCATTACCAGCAAGGAAAGCTGCTGCTGCTATCGCGGTATGGGTACAGCCAACTCCCCTGGAGACGCCGCCGACCGCAATAACAACTGTCCCGATTGCTTTTCGCCCCGAATTCACCCATTCCCTCCGCAGCAAGCTGCCGGCAACAGTCCCAATAATGAACTTTAATTTGCTGCTGTTCTTGCTACTGTTCTTGCTGCTGTTTTCAAGCAGCATTAAAGCCTCAAGAGCTTCTTCAGCACTTTGATACCGTTTCCCCGGATCAGTCTGCACACACCGGGAAATAAAATTTTCCAGTTCGCTGGAAACGGCTGGGTTCAGGTGACGCACCGGTTCCATTTGAAACGGCGGCTGCCCTGGATTTATCCCGGTGACTACGTGATAAAGAGTTGCTCCCAAGCCATATATGTCAGTCCTCCCATCAGATTGACCGTTAACAGAAAACTGTTCCGGTGCCGCATAACCCCGTGTCCCAATAAAGGTTGTATCACTTGAACATCCCCGTTTGAATTCCCTGGCAATTCCAAAATCGATCAATCTAACTTGATTATCCTTATCTATTATTATGTTCCCTGGCTTCATGTCCCTATAAATAATCGGGTTGGGCTCCAGGCTGTGAAGATAAATCAAAATTTCACATAACTGTTTTGCCCAGTGTACGGCATTATCCTCAGTACACATTTCCCTGGTTTGGATTGCTTCCTTTAAACCTATGCCTTCAAAATAATCTTCAATTATATAAAGGTAATTTTCGCTGCGGAAAATATCGATAATTCTCGGCAAACTGCTGTGATTCAGTTTTTTCAGTATCTCCGGTTCGGCCAGGAAATTAACCCGGAATTCCTGAGCTGTTTGTATCTCTTTAACTGCCCACTTGTTGCCCACCTTAAGGTTTTCGGCAAGGTAAACATTGCCCCATCCACCCTGGCCCAGGACACTGATGATGCGGTATTTACCTTCAAGCACATCACCAACATTAAGCATAATTATCCCCCTTTAATCTATTCAAATCTCTCGGAAATGATTTTCTTTTATGTTCAAGGTTAGAATCCTCCGATGCCGGTGCGGAAAATCGGTGCAATGCCTTACTTAACCCTAAAACAATATTCCATATTTGCAAAAGCGACCCGGTCATTATGCTTTAACTCATACTGCTGACTGCTCATAATCCTGATATTATTTATTAAGGTGCCGTTTTTCGAATCCATGTCCATGATGTAAAAAACATTATCTTTGTTATTTATCCTGGCGTGCGCCCTTCCGATGCTCCTGTCACTAATTGCATAATCACAGGCACCCTCGTTTCTTCCTATTATGAACTCAGGCTTGTCAATTACTATTGTCTCATCCCCGTTAACAGCCATTAAAAACGGGTAATTCGCTTCTCCCAGCAGCACTGTTTCTTCCATTAAACTGACTCCATCAGTCGCATCAGGCAGATTGGGCAGATTAGGTACATTGGGTACTTGATGACTTTTCTCCTTGGATTCAGACATGTTAAGTTCGGTAACAAATCTTTGCAAGCTCTCATGAGAGCGGGCTGTATCCTCTTCGGGCTTCCTTCCCGCCTTTTTCCCGGACTTGACCAGCCAGACAACCGCACAGCCTGCTGCCAGAAGCACTGCCGCCCCTGCAGGCAGGTATCCGGTAAGCTGCAAACCGGCAAACATATCCCCTAACCCTCCAATACAATTATAAATATTGGATAATACGGCCCCGGTAACAACAATCACAGCCAGACCTGCCAAAATCATTATCTTACTGTTTTTCCCTTCACTTTTAAGCTTGACATCGATATCCAAAGGCTGCAGTTCGCAAAAAACCCCATTTCCTACCGTACCGCTTGAGCCCGCCTCGTCCTCAATGCTTATAGTTTTCAGTCGCCTGCAAAACTCACCACAGTTAAACTCCCCTTGGTTAAATTCACCGCTGTCAAAAAGCTTCAGCAATTTCTGGACAAAATTATCCGCAGTATCTATATTAGCACTGCAGATTAAGGTGTTGACCACCATTGCTTTAAAAGACTGCCCTATATCCTGATGTATTAATGTAGGAATATAAATCAGAAAAATCTCTTTTGTTAATGGATTAAGAAAAACAAAGTCTTCATTGAATATAAAAGAGCCGCTGTCGAGAAAGTACCTGCAGCTATCAGATACAATCGAAACAATGCCCTCCAATAGCTCAATAAATTCAACTTTGCAGATGCACTGTCTTTTCAGGTAATTCCTTAGGCTTAGCAGTCCGGTCAGGTTATAATATATCCCTAATTCTGCATTCTTTTCTCTTAACTGTATCTGCACAATCCCTGGAATCTTGTTATTTGCCAGCATTTCCACCTGAAATGCCAGGATATCGGCGCTTACAAGCCCCTCTTTGCTAATAATGAGATAATTTTTCCCCGAATCGACCTTGTATTCTGTTTTGAAGCCATACAGAACACCCGTCACTTTCACATCAACCTCCCACTAAAAATTCAGATACAATAAAACCCAGTTAACAATCGTACCTGGAACAATTGCTGCCGTAAAAATAAATTTGGAATTGTTGTCACCCTTAATACCATAAGGGAATAACCCGCCAGTCAAAAATACAGTTTTGGCATAACCACAAACCATCTTCATCCTGTACATGAACTGCTTCCTCCGAATTAACAGTCCACAGGCTATGATACCTCCAATATATACCGAAAAAAGAAAACAGTACATCACAAAGGAAACGCCCATGATCGCTCCGATAGCTGCAAAGAGCTTGATATCCCCGGCGCCCATTACATTTATGTAATAAAAAACAAATAGTGCCAGTACCGGAATAAGCCACCCTTTCAATGCAAACAACAATCCAGGGGTACCGTATTCCGCAAAGTTAATTAGGAAACCACCAACAGCTGCCGGATACGTAACAGAGTTTTTTATCCGGCAATACCTAATATCAAAATACAGGGCTGTCCCAAGAGCAACTGCCAATATAAAACTCTTAACCATAAACAAAGTTATCATAAGTTCCTGCCTTTCCGGTTAGTGAACGATTTCTAACTGTCAGTCCAAGCCCTTTCAACCGCTGTGTTCGAAAGGGGGATTACTCTGCTGAAAAAAGGCACAGGAAGCCTTACCCGGTATTCCACCACAAGGGCAATATCTTCATTATTTAGGGATACATTATTAATCCGGCTGCCGCACCTGGCATCATTAGGATTGCAAATAGAAACCCGTGAAATTTCAAAATTATCATCATCTAATTCCCCCAAGGGATAAAAAGCTTTGATTCGTTCCTTGGCAAGCTCTTTAATAATTGTTTCCAATGCCATAGTGCTCCCTCGTTCCAGGACCTTATTAAAAACCCCGGTAATAATCCCGGCATCGGCAATTTTTTCTCCAGTAATCAGATTAAAGGTTTCAGTGTTCGCTTTCAACTCTTTTAGCGGGTAGGCATGGGTAGCAATCTGCTTTACAGTCTCACTGACAGCGTGGTCCATAGCTATATAAACCATTGCTACATTGGTGAAATTAATAACTCCAAGCATCATAGCCAGGAACACCGGAAAAATCACCGCTGCTTCAATAGTAAGACTCCCTCTGGAATATTTAAAAACTCTCATTACCTTTAGCCTCTTTCTATACACGTTCATTTCGAATCCCGTTCATTCCATATGATCTACTGGTACCCAAGCTCAACACGTTTAGTGATATAACACCTGCCGTCCCTAATCACGGTACCAAAAGGCCCTGCCTTCAAATTGCTGAAACCGTTCAGGGGCAAAAACCACATTTTTACCGATACAGTTATATAACCATCAGCCAAAGTAGGCAGTTTCCCGGTATCAATACCAGACCTCTCCCGAATAAGTTGATCAATTCTTGCCAGTTTCGCCTTTTCAGCAGAATGCAGCAGCATAAACAACCGTAAGTGGTCCTTATAATTCAGTGGCGGGGTTTTCTCTAGAGGACTGTCAGGGAACATAGAAGCAACAGGGACACTCTCCCCTGAAACCAACAGCTTATATGTATCTACCGTGGCTTCAAGAGCCCCCATTATCAGGGAATAAACCATTCTTGCAGTCAAATCCGCAGGTGCCTTGCTAAAAGCAAAATAAGCTGCACTGTCCAATGCGAACCTGGTAAAATATAGCTCACTAACAGCCAGGGCCATTGGTGCCTTGGTTCCATAACAAATATATTCCGCTTCAGTGTTCCGGTAAGGGTATAAGGGTCCCCCCTTTGGCTCGGTGGTCATATATGAAAAGTAGGTCAACACATACTCATTGATAAAAATTTCATCCCTAAGTTCTACTAACCGCTCACCCACATTGATAATACCGTAAATCTTCCGGAACAGTCCTGAGATGGAATCAGTCCTGGAACCATATTCGTCCTCAAACCTTCGTATGTCCCCATCAATAACCTCCGGCGAAAACAGGGCCTCAATGTCATCAGCCCCCTTTTCTGTTCCTGATGTATACTGCTCAATTTCATCCCGGAGTTTCTCAGCATGTTGGACTGTCCCCACCGTTTCCGGTGAAACCGGAACTTTCTTACCTGCCAGGATTCTTTCATGAGCCCCTGCTATAGCATCAATACCAATTTTTTCGAAAATCCTGTCATCCGTTTCCTGATCATCAATCTCTGCTGCCAGCGCTGCCCGGGTTTTATTTACACCGGCAGCAATTCCCCGCTGGTCAAGGGATGCCTGGTCAATAAATGTCTCCATGGCCCGGTTGACTATCTCCTCACCGGAGACTTCAACCCCGCTTCCCCTGGAACCATAGTTTTGGTAAACATCCGAATCAGGGAACTCCTCCAGTTTTTTGATTTCCCGCTCAATTTCGTTCCTTGCAGCTTCAACCTTGTTGATCTCTTCAGCAATCACCGACCTGTTTGCAGCCATTTCACTCTCAAGGCGCGCCTTCCTCTGTATTAGTTCACCCAGCCTGTCTTCAGCGCTATCGGAATCTGATTTCTTCAGCCGGGTTATTTCCCTTTTTACATTGGCAAGTTCAGTTTTGTTCTCCCGCAATTCTTTCGCATAATCTTTAATATTACGGTTGTTTTCATGGATGCTTTCCAGCTTTTCGTTTATAATTGAGCAGCTCTTATTTTTTTCATTATTAACGTCAAAAAACCTGGCCATCTCCCCCACCTGCCGGAACTTATCAATAAGCTCCCTGGTAATCTCAACTGGTGCTTTGTACTTCATGGCCTCAAGAATCTGTTGTCTTAACACTTCATTTCTGCCAACAGGACGGGTAAGATAAATATTCCCCTCTTCATACCTCATATCCAGTAACGTAAAATTATCCAAGGAAATGTCCGGAAGATTGACTGCTATATACTTTTCGAAATCCGCAGTAAACTCGGATTCGTTGGCTCCAAACAGCATGTAACTGTTCTTCAGGCCTGTATGATAATCTGCCAAAACAGACCGTGTCGAGCTGTCTGCAATTCTTCGGAGAATGTTTTGGGCAGCCTTGATTCTGCCCAAGTCCGCAAACAGTCCGGCAAAAAACAGTATCACTGTAAATACAATCACCAGATAAACCGTAATTGTTCCATTTTCCTTTTTTAATAATAAGTGCATTTTCAAGAACTGCATTTTCAATCACCTATTTGCGGCCAATGATAGTTTTGGCACAGTCAACACAAATATGGTATCCCCTGGCATTGGCCTCATCAACAGAAGAAAACTCAATAATATTCTCTTGTTTTATGTTCCCGATATGCCTGCAGCCAGGATAATGATAAACCTTCTTGCCATTAACATTGCTTTGAACACTGGCAACTATTGTTCCGGTATCACTGCGGGCAGCCTTTTCAGCGGCAAAATCACCGAGAAGGTCTTTAGCTTCATTGAGGTATCCGGTTGTAAGCTCCCAGTTCCTGATAAACTCCACCGGTTCTGTAACTGCTGCCTCAGCACTCCCTGATATCAATGAATTAATCAAGCTGCCGGGCAGAAACGGGGAAACATCTGTTTTTCGGCTGATATTAACCGATACGGTCCTTTGTATCAGACTGTTGCTAAAGGTAACGGAAATATCAGCAGGCTCCCTCTCACTTGATATATCACCCTGGAGCCGGGTATTAATTAAGGCAGCAGCCCTGTCCGTCTTTTGCTTAACAAGAGATGACTCACTGTAGTCATCAGTTATCCTCCAGTACAGGCCATCAGTCCGAAAATCCCCCCTGAAGGAACCGGTTTCAATATCCTTCCTGCTGTTATCCCATGCAGCCGCCGTTTGCCTGGCGGAATATACGGCAGTATCCAGCAGAGCTAATTTTTCGTAAAGATATATGGAAAAAAACATAATCCCCAGAATAACTGTCAAAATAACCGGGATAACCAATGATGCTTCCAAGGTATAACTGCCTTTCCGGTCAAACAATATCTTGCTTAACATGGAAACCACTCCACACCATTATTTTTGGAGACTCGGTGCCTCCTGTATTTCGCCGACATTTGGGCGGATAGTCTCTCCAATCAGTTCGTTATACCATTTGACTATTGTCTTCCGGAACATAAATGCAATACTGACAAGCACAACCAAGATTATCACCATTTCAATGGTCTCCATCCCATCTTCATCCCTGAGAAATCCGGTTATCAATTGCTTAACTATTTTGATTGACATAGTGTCCGACCTCCTTATGAGTAAAATAAGTAACGATTTTCCCTTCTGCTGACACTACCTGCCCATACTCTGCATGGCCGGGGCCAATACAATGATAGCTATCGCCACAAATACCATTACCATAGGGAAAACAAGCTTTGTAGATGCTTCCTCACCCTGCTTCCGGGCCAAATCCTTTCTCTTGTCCCAAGCCTCCTGGGATAATGTTCTGAGAACATATACCAAATCCCGGTTGCCTCTGTTAAGGTTCTGCAGTACAGCAGAAACAAACCTGGTAACCTCAGGCACCTTGCAGCGGAACGCCATGTCTTCATAAGCCCTGACAGTAGACTTGCCGGCACTGATTTCGGATAACATTAAATTCAATTCCTTATACAGCGGCCGTTCTCTGTCACTCTCCATAACAACCTTGCGCACTGCGCCGGAAAACGGCAGCCCAGCGTTTATCATCAAGGCAAGGGTATTGATAAATCCGGCAAGGTCAATCAAAATATCCCGTTTTTTTTGTTTCAGCTTTTTATCCAGTTGAGCATCTGTTTGATAATAGAGCAGAACTATGATTAAAACCGCAAAGAAATAGAAACTCCGATCAACTTGCCCCAGCAGTGAGACAATAATAAAAACAAAAGCGACCGCCATAACCAGGGCTATCTTCTGAGCCATATGAACCGTAAAAAAGGCATCCACCCGACGCTGTCCATATAAATCAGCAATTTTAGCCCTGATTTTCCGATTATATGAATCAAAATTCCAGGGAATCCTTGCATAAATGTAAACACCGACAGATGCCAGAAAAGGGAGCTTAAAACGGTATTCCTCCAGTACAGCTCTATAACCGAAAGAATTGTCCCGCGATATCACCATTAAACCCGCCAGAGAAATTACCACCCCAAGGGCGGCAGCCTGTTTTAAAATAAAGACAGTATTTCCCAAAACCATCACCCTTTAATCTTATTACTCATATTTTGATATCCATGATTCTGCCGGAAACCAGGTAAGATAAGGCCAAAATGCCCAGAGCAGCTGCCATCATCAGGTACCCGCGGGGACTCGTGTACAATGAATCCATATAGCCGCCCCCTGCAAAGCGCATCAGAGCTATAAAGAGAAAAGGCATTACATTTAGTATTTTGCGTTCATAATTCTGCCTGGTCAACAGCAGTTCTATTTCTTGAGCAACCTCAATCCTGTCACTGATCATATTAGAAGTGTTTTTAACCACATGTACCAAATTGCCCCCGGTTCTCTTGCATATACCCACCACATCGGCAAAGTTACTGATATCCTCCAGCCCCGACCTTTGTGCAAAGTCCTGCAAAGCCTTTTCCAGGGGTTCGTTAATCTCCATCCTCCTGCAGATATATTCCAGTTCCCGGACTATACAGGCATCCGGCTCAGGGTATAAAACCCGCAGATCCCGCAGAGCTTCCCGGAACGATGACTCCAGTGAATTGCCTGCACTTAGGGCTGATGAAATGGAGTAAAGAGCATCTTTAAACTGACTGTTCAATTCATCCCTTCTTTTTTCCGCCAGCTTCCGGGCCGCATAGCGCGGATAAAGAAATGACCCCAAAGACATTGCCAGTGCTGCAGGGAGGTTGTTGAAAAAAATGTACCCTATCCCAAATAAAGCTATTGCGGCCAGCAAAATGTACCGTGTTTTTTCCGCCCTTTCCATCAGGTAGATATTGTAATCAGTCAATTTAATCACCCCGCTTTATTATCATGATCGACATCAAATACATATCAATATGAATCCAATACAGGTCAATACAGGTCAATCCCTGCCATACCGGCCTTAACCGTTTTGGTTATCCTGTTTCCCATCTCCTCCAAGGAACCCAGCACCTGGCCCCCGTCCTCTCCTTTTTCCCTGAATGCAAACAGGGGATTAAGGATGATATCCCCTTCCGAAAATCCCTGCACCTCAGATATCTCCAATACCTTTCTGGACCCGTCCCGGAGTCTGCCCAAGTGTATGATTATATCCAAAGCGGCAGCTATCTGTTTTCTGACAACCTCAACAGGAAGCGGGGCCCCGCTTAAAACCATTGTTTCCAGACGGCTTAGCATATCCCTGGAACTATTGGCATGACCTGTGGACAGGGACCCGTCATGTCCCGTATTCATTGCCTGAAGCATGTCCAAAGCCTCCGCGCCGCGTACTTCACCTACAATAATCCGGTCCGGCCTCATTCTCAGGGAAGTTTTAATAAGTTCCCTTACCGTTATTTCTCCCCTGCCCTCGGTATTGGAGTTGCGGGTTTCCAAGCTGACCAGGTTGTCAATATTAACAATCTGCAGCTCTGCGGAATCTTCAATAGTAATAATCCGTTCATTTTTCGGAATATATCCAGTTAAAGCATTCAAAAAAGTGGTTTTGCCGGAACCTGTACCGCCACTGATAAACATGTTGTATTTTGCCCTGACAAGCTTCTCCAGCAGGTTGGCAGCCTCCTGAGAAATACTGCCCTTATTAATTAGATCCCCAACAGAAATCGGTTGTTCCGGAAACTTGCGTATTGTTAATACCGGGCCGTTAAGAGCCACCGGAAACAGGACCACACTGACTCTGGAGCCGTCACGCAGCCTGGCATCAACGATAGGGGAAGACTCATTGACTGTTCTGTTTACTTTGGAAACAATAAACTGGATGACTCTCTCCAGCTTTTCGGTGCTTTCAAAATGAAGGTCTACCCTGTGAACATGCCCGTCCTTTTCGATGAAGATTCGATCCGGACCGTTAATCATTATTTCTGTAACAGCTTCATCCTCCAGGAGCGGTTAAATTACATCAAGCCTGCGCATGGAATTAAAAACTATTGAAATAAGTTCTTGTTTCTCTGCAAGCTTTAGATAACGCTCCCGGCTCTCATCCATGACAGCTTTTGTGATGGTCTCCCTGATATTTTTATCCTGCAGATCTGCAGACAGGTCCAGGCGGTTGCTGACATTTTCCCTTATCCTATTTAACAGGTCCTCTGAATATTTCGGCGTCATTGTCATCCCTGCCCTGATATCAGCATACGTACTAAAGGATCAATCCCGCTGCGAAAAATATGCCCATGATCAAAACCGAATTTTCCATCTTTATATGTCCAGAGGTCAGTTATATAAGGCACCGCAAAACTCACCTGAAAACCCGGCTTGTCCGGTAAACCGCACTCCTCAATCAGTCCATATTGGTCAGGTGCCAATATGGCACCATTATCCGTCTTGTTAGCCACTGGAAGCAATTTTTCGGATTTGATTATATCCGGAAATATCCCGCTGTGCCTTGCTTGTCTGAAAAACTCCCCCGTTTTATACCTGCAAACATGGTCCTGGGACAGCACCAATAATATAAGGTCACTAATTCCCAAAATCTTAATCGTGCTTTCATTAACAGCTGAGTCAAGGTCGGTAACAATATCATCATACATACCTGATTCTTTGAGTTTGACAAACAATAATCCTAAATCACTCTGCATCTCTGAATATTCAACAAACGACTCCACTGACTCAAAAAAATCCAGATTAAATTCGGGGGACCTTTTTTTATACAGTTCAAACTTAAGAGGCAGTAAATCGGGGTCCTCTTCAAGGCCCAGGAGCACCCTTGTCATGCCACACTCACCAGTGCCGGGCAAAGCCCCAGCCATAGAATTAATACTCTCCCAGTTAAGGTATAAAACCGACCTGCCGTACTCTCCCAGCCTGGATGCCAGGGCAAATGCAAGTGATGTCTTGCCAACCCCGCCGGCAGGTGAATAAACCGTAATCAGCCGCGAATCTTTAACCCCGGATACTGCTTTCACAGCATTGGGATTTCGTTCTGAATACATTTCCATAATACGGCCAATCATTTTGTCACCCGGCTGGTACTTGAAAACAGTCTTATACTCCTGCAATTCGCCGTTAAGCCTTCCATCTGCTAGAATAACCACCAGCTCAAAGCAACTCTTGATTTCAGGTATTGACTCAATAAACTCCGGAGGTGCGAGCAAAATATTTGCTTGATTACAGCCAGAGCCAAGAAAATCTGCCAGCTTCCGTACATCAGTGAAAGACGATACTCGTATTCCAGCAGAAAAAGACGAAGAATTAATAAATGCGGTTACCCTGTCCAGATAATTGCCATCAAAATCGGCCAAAACCAGTTTAATTTTATACACTAATATCGCCTGCCTCCGAGCTTTGATTGAATAATCCAGCCAATTCATATAGGATATCTATTATTATACTAAATTTTTCCAGATTTTCCTGTCGAATCCTGTATGCAATTTGAATTTTGTTATTTTTTTTATTTTTTTATATTTTTTCCCTTTTATTTCTCTGTAAATTGGACAAAAAAAAGGGCCCACTCTCGGTGTAGAGCCGGCTCCTCATTTTCAGCAATTTTTTTAACCAACATTTTTAAATTTGCTTTTGGGTGCACCGCAAATGGAACACTTGTCAGGCGCACTTCCTGCGGTAATATTGCCACATATCTCACAGACGTAGTAATCGGTATCATGCTGCAAGCTTTCCAGGGCCTTTTGATATAGTTCCGCATGAACCTTTTCAGCCTCATTGGCAAAATGGAAAACCCGCCTGGCATCTTTTTTGCCTTCCTGTTCAGCTTCACTGATAAAACCTGGGTACATCTCCTCAAATTCTACGGTTTCCCCTGCAACCGCAGCTTTTAGGTTTTCCGCGGTTGATTTAATGCCATCCATAACTTTAAACTGGCTCATGGCGTGTATTGTCTCGGCTTCAGCCGCTGCCCGGAAAAGCTTGGCCACTCCTGGCAACCCTTCCTCATCTGCTTTTTGGGCAAAAGCGAGATATTTTCTATTTGCCTGGGACTCCCCAGCAAAAGCTTCTTTCAGGTTTTTATCTGTTGCCACATTAACTCCCCCTTTTTATTGTTTTTTAGGTTTTAAGTTTATTGTGACAGTTATTATTCGTAATTATAAGCCAATATCCTGCCTATTTTTTTAAAAAATGCTTGGTTTCGCTAAAAACTTAATTTTAATAAATTATCCCTTCCTTTATGTGGTCCCTGGCGAATTCTGCAGGATCAGGATCAAAGTATTTCTCACTGAATTCCCTGACAAACCGCTCCCCTTCAATATGTCCGGCATCCCAAGTAGTGTCCGTTACCAGCCATCTGCCATCAGCTTTTATCTCTGTCCAGCCATGACCGTTAGAGTTAATACTTCCGTTTTCGAACGTTTTTCCCTCAACAAACCTAGCTTCGAGGCCTGCTGCGCGGGCCAGGGCAATGGTGAGAAAGGTAAAGTCCTGGCAGACTCCTGTTCTGGTCCTTAAGGTCTTTAATGCACTGTCATCTGCCTTAAAATCAAGGTTAACTGATTTTCGCACATCATAAGAGATGTTCCGCGCAACCCAGTCGTGAATAGCTTTTGCCTTATCATAACCGCTCGCTTTCCCCTCTGTCAACTGTCGCGCCAACCTGACAATATCGGGATGGTCACTCTCAATACCCCTTCCCGGAGCAATGTCCCTGATGTTATCTGTCCCGGTGCTCTCGGCTTGAAACTTGGCTACAAATGTAATATCATGACTCTCATCCGTGCTGGGAAGCCCTATGTTAATCTCATACTGTCCCGGCCCGAACCTAAGCCAAATATTACCCTTAAAGTATCCTTCCTCAACCCTAATCCAATCATGCGCAATTGCAGCTTCAGCGGTAACCTTTTTGGTCTCAATATATAAACCGGAGTTTTGATCCCTGTATTTCTCAAAAAGCTCCGGTACAAAAGAGCCCTCCAACTCCAGCCGGTTATATACACTGATTCCCGGTCTGAGGAAATCATCAAGCAGCAGCCCGCGCCGGAAATAACCTTGATAATACTCTATCGGCTCGAACCGGGTTTTACTAGTATTTTCCACAATATACTCGACAATACCCAGGTAAATGTTTTCAGACCCCTGTTTGGGAACCATAACCTCTATCCTGTATTTTCCGGGCCCATTTGCAAGATACACAGTAGTCCTAAACTCTCCACCCTGAATCCGAGCAAACTGGTCAATCTGTGTATCTTCCCCGTCCTTCCGGCTCCTGATCAAAATGGCCGAATTGTTTTCATAATCCTCAACAGTCCCTGCAAGTTCGAATTTGCCGGGAACGCTGGCAGCAGGTTCTGAAGTAAACCTGATCCCCTTTCGGAACATCATGAAGGAATACTCCGGGAAACTAACCTCAGGCTTATCCATTTTTTGCTGCTGCCCGCACCCCGCGGCAAGTGAAAACATTATCAGCATAATAAAAGTCAAAACCATGTGTGTCACGCCATAATATTTATGTTCAATTTATGTTTGAGTTAAATCTATGTCTCATGTTATACCCCTCTAACAAAAAAAGGTTATCCCATATTCCACCGGTGAAACCACTTGCGGAAATGCAATAACCATTTTAAGCAAATTTAAGCAAATTAGATGGTCGGGATGACAGGATTTGAACCTGCGGCCTCACGGTCCCGAACCGTGCGCTCTACCAAACTGAGCCACATCCCGACACGACTTTAATATTAACATTCGTCGAAAAAAATGTCAAGAAGGAACCAGGCACATTAACCTAGAAATTAATAACCGGTGCAGGTCGGGGTTAACCCTGTCAATGCCTGAAAATATCACACAAAAGGAGTACCTGATGAACTTCCTTACAGTATCACCTCATAAAAACTATATCCTTTTACCTGATATGGTATGGGACGGTTTCTCTTCCAAACCTGCCCTGGGCCAGGCTGTGCATATCAGCGGTGGTCTTATCACCGAGCTGGCCCCGGTCCGGAAATCCACCCTGGAAGTCACACCTCTTCCGGGAATTACTTTAATGCCCGGCCTGGTGGACTGTCATGTCCATTTTTCCATGAACAGTGAAAACCTCTTCCAGGCAATTGCCGATTGGGAAAATAATCCTGCGGCAATTAACACCAAATGCAGGCGATATGCCCTTGCTTATCTTGAAAACGGTGTGCTTTCCGTCAGAGACGGAGGTGACAAAATGAATATAGGACTCAAGGTGCGCAATAACATAAAAGAGGGAAAATATCCCGGTCCTGCAGTAACAGCCACAGGAAGAGCAATATACCGCAAAGGATGCTATGGTAACTTCCTTGGCCCCGGTGCTGCCTCTGTGGAGGAGGCCCTGGACCAAATTGACGAATTTACCGCTGAAGGCATAGACCAGTTAAAGGTCGTAGTTTCAGGCCTGGTCAGTTTTAAGGATTTTGGGTCTGTCGGTTCACAACAGTTCACTTTAGCCGAACTGTCAGCTATTGTTGATAAGGCCCATTCCCTGGGGCTGAAAGTCATGGCCCACGTCAGCTCAGCAGCCGCTGTGGAAACAGCGCTCAATGCCGGAGTCGATTCCATCGAACACGGCTACTTTCTGGAAACCCGTCAGCTTAAAATGATGGCCCAACAAAAAACCGCCTGGATACCAACTTTGGCCCCCCTGGGAAACCTGGCGGAAGGAGGCATTGTTCCATATGACGGCGCCAACCTTGATGTTATCAGGAAAAGTTTTGAAATACAGTTGGACCGAGTCAGAGAAGCCTGCGAACTGGGTGTTACGCTCGGAGTAGGAACAGATGGCGGGGCCAATCATGTCCCTCACGGTACGTCCTATTATGATGAATTAACCTACTATTCCAAGGCAGGCTTAGACAACCATGCCATCCTTTCTATGGCAACCAGGGTCTCAGCACAAATCATCGACAGCAACAATATTTCAGGCAGTATTTTGCCCGGCAAAAAACCGTTTCTTATCGGGGTCAAAGGAAACCCACTGAGGTCACTGGATATCCTTAAAGCTCCTGTTCTGGCTGTCATGCCTGCATAAAAATGAGGTTTATTTCTTAAAATACCGGGGAAAATAATGTATAGTACACACTGCCACAGAGAAATAAGGAGAGGATATCAATTGGATGACCAAAAAAAAGATGACCTGGTGACCTTATGGGAAAATATGGGGGCATCAACAGGCGGTTTCATAGGTCGGCTGATTGGCTATACGGCACAGAGCACCCTTCAGATGTACCGGGAAACAATAAATAAACCATTACAGCAGTTAAATAACTCATACAATGAAATGACAGAAAGTAAAATAACAGACGGACCAACCGGGGAACCCGATGAGCCTCCTGATATCAGACAACAAACATGGTCGGAAATGGGAAGGGAATTCGGACAAGCATTGGGTGACTCCATAGGTATGTCTATGGACCTGTTTATAAAAAATATGAAAAACTCGGCAACCGTTATGCCGGGTTTTAATCAAAATGTCCCGGACCATAACACGGAAAACAACCTAGGGAATTTTCAAGGGAACAACCCTGAGACATAACTCGGCAGGTTCATATTAACCAATGGCAGTTAAAACAAAAACTAATGTGCCTTATGCAGTACCATCAAAAGCCATGCCTGTAAAAACAATCAAGTACCTCTTCAAATGCGTCTTCCTTGTATTCTTCCCCCAACAGCCCAAGCTCGTAACACTCCAGGAACGCTTTTACCACCTGAGGGTCAAGCTGGGTGCCGCTGCACCTTTCAAGCTCCCTGCAAGCAGCTTCGGGTAGCAAAACCTTCCGGTACGCCCTTTCAGATGTCATTGCATCATAACAGTCGGCAACTGCAATAATCCGGGCTCCCAGAGGTATGCTCTCCCCCTTCGACCCCGGAGGATATCCACTGCCATCATAATGAAGGTGGTGATATTTGATGATATCACTTATCCCCCTAAGTACACCTATTTTGGATATTATCTCAGACCCAATCACGGGATGTTTCCTGATTTCCTGCCACTCTTCTTCATTAAGTCCGCTCATTTTGTTAAGAATTAGTTCACTAACTCCAATTTTTCCGATATCATGAAAAATACCTGCCAGGCATATTCTTTTGCATTCCTCTTTCGACAGCTTCATCTGTTCAGCAATGCGGGAAGCATAACAAGCCACATTTAATGAATGCCCATACAAATAATCATCCTTCGCCTCAATGGTATTAATAAATGCCATTATAATATCCCTATTAAACCCTTTTATCTCACGCTGCCTTTCTTCCATCTGATTAATATATTTTCTTAGTTGTCTCCCGGTGTACATGGCAAAGCTGATGGTGACCAAAAAAACTATTTGTTTCATAACAAAAGCTGTTATTGGCATTTCATTTATCAAATTAGCGTAAACAGAATATCCAAATGCAAGGAGAAATATAATCCATTTGACTAATTCGGATGATATCAAAAGTCCGGCTAGGACAATTCCTATAATGAAAATTCCACCCAAAGCCTGGGCAGACAAGAAATTGACTAATATTCCCAAAATAAACACCAACAAAACCAAACCTGGTCCCAATTGGTGTTTATTAATATAGTTAAACATACTCCACCCCCGCTCAAATAAGCTTTAGTGAAATTTTTTCCGGATATGGAATATGTTCGACATAATTTTGCTGTTATCCTGTTAACACCATTTGTTTTAACTCAGATTCCCTTTATCGGTAAATGTAAATAACATTGGGGATTCATCAGCTATGAAGTGTGCCTCCCTGGTGGGTTCAAAGCCAGGAACCTGCCATGTGTGCCAATTGTTTAAGACAGCAACAAAATCTTCATAAGTCCCGGACTGTTTTCTTATATTGTCTTGTGTCGGCAGCTCTTCCTGGAAGAACAGTATTGACATTGTATAAAGACCATCGATGTTAAGGACCTCTTCAACAAAATCAAAAAATACGCTTTTTGTTCCTGTTTTTGAGCCAATACGGATATCATGGTCTATATCACAGGCACAGTGTGGTTCAGCCAAATCATGGACCTCAAAAACTATTTCAGATTCGGAAAATATGCGCAAAACATCCTCCCCAGCCCCGGGCGGCAATTTATCCCGCCCCACACCAATACCATACCGATATGATTCTCCAAGCAGTGTAAGCCGCTCTTTCATGACAGTGGAAGAATCCTTATCAGAATCTGTATCAGCATCTATAGCAAATATTATTGATACACACATTTTCATAACCTCACAAGAGTTATTTAATAGATAAGAGTGCTTAGCGAAACTACGCCTTTTTAAATAGGGCACCTGTCGGGCAAACCGGAACACATTCACCACACTGGGTGCAGTTGGATTCAGCCAGAAAAGTTTCACCAAAAGTTGCCACCCGGCGTCTCATACCTCTCCTGACAAAACCGATTGCTCCCACCTTGGCCTTGTTATGGTCTACCCACACACAGCGACCGCAGAGGACACATTTAGCGGGGTCAAACGAAAATTTTTCAGGGCTGTCATCTATAGAGGCGGCATTATCCAATTTTCGCATCCGGCTGACCCTTAATTTAAGTCCCCTTTCCTTGGCTATCTTCTGAAGCTCACAGCTGCCATTGGCGGCACACTTACCGCAGTTGAGGCTGTGATTGGAAAGGAGCAGCTCAAAGCCATTTTTGACCAGCCTGTCAATACGCTCACTGCGGGTCTGTACGACCATTCCCTCTTTTACAGGCTGAGTACATGAAGCAACAGGGTCCGAAAACCCTTCAATCTCCACAAAACACAAGCGGCACCCTGCCGATGGCTTGTCCTCTTCTTCTATGCCGCAGAGGTGGGGAATATATACTCCATTTTCAAGGGCCGCCCACAAAACTCTCTTACCTTCAGGGACTCCATACTGCTTACCATCAATTGTTATATTAACCGTTTTACTCACCTGCTTCTCCCCCTTCCACTGCCACGGTTATGGGTGGTGATACTTTTTCCACTGCATCATAAAGCGGCAGGCAGGTTACCAGGCAGTTATCACACTTAACACATTTCTCGAGGTCAATTTCCTTGAGCATATCGGCCCTTGTATACACTGCTTCTACCGGACAACTGGCAATACAAGCGTCACAAAGCTTGCTGCATTTCCGGGGGGCAATCCGGTAAGAGACCAATTCCTTACATTTATGGGCGGGACAGCGTCCCTCTTGAATATGGGCTTCATATTCATCACGGAAAAACCTCAGGGTGCTTAAAACTGGATTGGGGGCTGTTTTCCCAAGACCGCAGAGGGATCCGGTTTTAATGTCTTCCGCCAGTTCCCACAACAGTTCCAGGTCCTCAGGCTTACCAATTCCTTTAGTGATATCAGTCAGGATTTCAAGCATCTGCTTAGTTCCCAAGCGGCAGAAGGTACACTTGCCGCAGGACTCGTTCTGGGTAAATTCCAGAAAAAAGCGGGCTATTTCAACCATACAGTCATCTTCATCAAGGACAACCAGTCCCCCTGAACCCATCATAGCCCCTTCATGCTGCAGGGAATCAAAATCTATTGTCAGGTCAAGGGCCGATTCCGGCAGACAGCCACCTGACGGTCCGCCTATCTGGATAGCTTTGAATGCTTTTTCATTTTTGATGCCATTACCAACATCATATATCAGGGTCCTTAGTGAAATACCCATCGGCACTTCCACCAGCCCGGTGCCGGCGACTTTACCCGCCAGTGCGAAAACAGCGGTTCCCGGGCTGTCAGGTGTCCCGATACCCTTAAACCAACCGGCACCGTTTCGTATAATATGCGGCACATATGAAAGGGTCTTTACATTGTCAATCAGGGTCGGCTTGCCTCTAAGCCCTAATACTGCAGGAAATGGCGGTCTGTGACTGGGAATGCCGGGTTTGCCTTCTATGGAGGCTATCAGTGCGGTCTCTTCCCCACAGACAAAAGCGCCTGAGCCTTGGAAAATCCGGATATCAAAACTGAACCCGCTTCCCAAGATGCTGTCACCCAACAACCCGTTTACACGAGCTTGCTGCAGAGCCGTACGCAGCCTGGCAATAGCCAGCGGGTATTCTGCCCTTACATATATATAGCCTTGGGATGCACCGACAGCATATGCGGCAATAATCATACCCTCAATCACCTGGTGCGGGTTTGATTCCAGGAGTGCCCGGTCCATGAATGCCCCAGGGTCACCCTCATCAGCATTACAGATAACATACTTAACATCGGCATCAGCATCACGGCATATCTCCCACTTCTTTCCTGTGGGGAATCCAGCCCCGCCCCTGCCGCGCAGTTGGGAATCCTTAATTTCAGCAATCACCTCAGGCGGTTCTGCAGCCAATATCTTCATAAGTGCGCCATAACCTTCACGTGCGATATAATGGTCTATGTCTTCAGGATCAATCAGTCCGCAAGCTTCCAGGATAATTTTCTGTTCATAGACACCACGCGGGTAATCGGCAAAGGTGGGAAAAAAATCATTAGGTTCCAGGGCTGCCATGGCAAATTCAAAACATGGGTCATCCCCAACAAGAAAATCGGAAACCAGGCGAGAAGCGATACCCTCATCAATATTGGCATAACAAAGAGCTGGAAAACCAGGCTTATAAACTATAACCATAGGCTCAGCATAGCAATGCCCCAGGCAGCCTGCTTCAATAATCTCCACTTCAACCTGGTGTTTTTGAACTTCTTCTTTAAAAGTTCCCAGTATTTTTAATGCCCCCGCGGCCCGGCCGCAGGTTGCGGTCCCTATCATCACATAAGCTTTTTCCTGAAGCGAACTTGCTTTTTCAGAGGCTCGGTTTTTCAGTTCCTGATATTTGGATTCCGACACAGTCATGTCAGCACTCACCAGGCTCACCCTCTTCCTGTTTCTTGCCCTTCGTTAAAGTAAGCTCTTTGCCAAGTCCCAGCAGGATTCCGTCAACCCTTGTGGGTCTGACCTTTGCTTCAACCTCTTCATTAACCAGAACAACCGGGGCCAAAGCACAGCAGCCAACACAGGCCACTCTTTCCAGACTGAACTCGCGGTCCTCGGTGGTCTCACCTTCCTCAATTTCCAGGCGGCGCTCAAACGAATCCATGATAATGTCGCCTCCTGTCATGTGACAGGCTGTACCCATACATACCTTGATTTGGTGTTTGCCCGGCGGATTAAGCCTGAATTGGTTATAAAACGTCCCCACACTATAGACATAAACTTCAGGAATTTCCACTGCCGCGGCAACCATCTTCATAGCCACTGCAGGAAGATATCCAAGCTTTCCCTGAACTGCCTGCAGAATTGGAAGAAGCTGTTCAATATCTGTATCAAATTTTCTCAGAACTTCTTCAACAGCAGATTGAATTTGTTCCATTTCACCTTCCATCAACTCCACTTTGATATCCTCCTCAAACTTTTTAACAATAAATAATAAGTTTCCATAAATAATAAGTTATGTTTTTGATATTGTCAATAAAAATTAGGCCCGCTGCACAACACCGGTTGACCCATTAATCAAAATAATTTCACCATCACGGAACATTTCAGTTGCCCTGACTACACCCATAACTGCCGGAACACCGTATTCCCTTGCAATAATGGCTGCATGGGAAGCTGCTCCCCCGGTCTCCGCCAATAAGCCTGCGGCAGTTGTAAACAGCGGGGTCCAGGAAGGATTAGTATAAGGTGCTACCAAAATATCCCCTTTTCTGACCCGGTGGAAATCCCCCGGTGATTTGATTATCCTTACAGGTCCTTTTATTAGGCCCTGGCTCACCGGTACCCCCCTAATCACTTCTGAGTCAGTGACTGGCCGGTTGCGCGTGCTCCAACGTGCCATCCGGCGTTCCTGTTCAGCCTTCCTTGATATAATCCGGGCATTCAGTTCTTTGACATTGACCTCCTCAAGCCCGTGATATATGATAAGCAAGATCTCCTTGATTTCAAAATAAGTCAAGTAATAAATATCTCTGGGGTCTTTGATTAGCCCCATCCTTACCCAGCGTTTTCCCAGTTCTGCAAATAGTATTCTGAACACGTGCAGGCTCCTGGTAACATCATAATGACTGTTTTCCCGGAATGCCGCAAAACTTCGGGCATGTCTGATCAGCTTATGGAATAGTTTACCGGCATTAAAAAGTGAATAGATTCCCTTTGACAACCGGGAATTTACCAATTCCTCAGCTTCTTTAGCCTTTACGGCCCTGGCTTCTTCCCTTGCCATGAACTCATCAAGGTCCTCATCCAGCATGGCCCTGATTATGCCAAAAACAACTTCCGGAGAATCCTGCCAGGTAGGAGAACCGATACCTCCTAGTCCCATGTTTGTTTCCCGCTCTCCGAATTCCAGCAGGAACTCATGGAATTTAATGAGGAATTCCCGGCCTCCTTCACTTGCTTCAAGCTGGGTGAAGATTTTATCTGGAGCATTATTCCTAAATATCATACCGACATCACGGATTTGTCCCGCTTCTGCAGCAAGGTCCCGAACTGCCCGGTTAATCCGAAGTGTGGCATTATCTAAACCTGTAACCAGTTTTTCATATACTGTCACAGCTTTATCCTTAAACATAAAACGCAACCATATTAGGAGAATAGCGCTGGGAACCTTGTTTTCCGAGAAATACTTGTATCTCAGCACATTGAAGTAATGGAAGTGATTAAAACCCTCAGTAATATAGTCCAGGACAATTTCCAGAGGCAGTGCGGACATATCCCTTCTTTTGAGCTTTTCAAGCATATCCAGGAGGTATACCTGCTCATCTGCCCATTCCCCTGCAGGATCGGATTTCATAATTTTGCCTGCCCGAAAAAACTGCAGCACCCTCTTAAACTTCGGTCTGATCGGCGGCGGAACAAAAAATTCCGGGAAAATCCCCTTATCAACACGGCCCCAGTCCGGATTGCCTATTGTGTAACCGGAAGCCTGCATAGCCTCAAACTGGGCCATAAAAAGCACTTTAACTACTATCCCGTCAATAGGCATAATAGGGTCCGGAAACCTCTCAGCAACCCATGCCATAACTTCCTGCCGGTATTTATTCATTACAGAAAGATTAATATCAGGCAGGTCTTCATCCCTTAAAGTAGTAATGGGCCTGGTCTGCAGGAAATACATTTTACCTTTCCAATAAGCCCACTCAATGTCCTGATAATCTCCGTAGTAATTTTCTATTTTAAGCCCGGTATGTGCCAATTCCCGAATATCATAATCTGTTAGCATCTGGTCTTTCCCAGGGTCTGCAACTTCTTTGGATACCAACTCAATATTGGCTTCACCACTTTTTTTCAATATATAAACATCACCGGCGGCATGTCCTGAAACCAACTGCTCCCCCAGGCCCCTGACAGCTTCAATACGTATTTCTTCTCTGGAATTAGTTACCGGATTGGCAGTAAACATAACCCCGGATACTTGTGACGGAATCATCTCCTGGACAATTACCGCCATTTTTACCAAATGGTGTTCAAAACCGTTGCGTTCCCGGTAATGAATTGCCCTAGCGGTCCACAGGGAGGCCCAGCACTTCTTAACCGCAATGAGAACGTTTTCAATCCCTTCAACTTCAAGAAACGTTTCCTGCTGCCCTGCAAAGGAAGCACCCACCAGGTCTTCAGCAGTAGCTGATGACCTGACAGCCACCTGCAGCCTGTCTTTACCCTCAGCAAGCCGGTGAAAAGCAGTGGTAAGAGCATCATAATAATCCGGCAGCAACGGCATCTCAATAATCATCTCACCGATTTCCAGACTCACCTGTTCCAAAACCTTGATATTCCCGGTATCAATCAAGTCCAGTTTTTCCCTAATTTTTTGATCTATGCCATAATGTTTCAAGTTCTTATAATAGGCTTCAGACACCAAGCAAAACCCGTCCGGACAAGGCAGATTCCGGGCCAGGTCTCCAAGGTTGGCTGCCTTTCCGCCAACAGTATCCCTATCATCTTGATAAATTTCCGTTAACCAGTACACATTTTTTTTCATTATGCTCCCCCATTCCGGCTAAGCTTTTTTGCAGTAATCAACCTGCTTAGTGAAACACCCAACCAGGCGAAAATAACCGAACCAACAGAAGTACCCAGTATATACACCATAGCTAAGAACAATTGATTGCTTTTAATTAACTTGAGTGAGTCAACAGTAAATGTTGAAAATGTGGTATAGGCTCCTAAGAAGCCTGTACCAAAAGCTAATCGAAGCCTGGGGGTTATCTTTAAATACTGGAGAGTTAATGTCAAGAAAAAACCTAAAACAAAACAACCTGTAAGATTTATAAATAGAGTACCAAAAGGAAATATGCCAAAAAAGCCGTACCTAAAAATTTTGCTTAAAGCAAACCTTGCAACAGCCCCTAAAAACCCTGCAATACCTACCGCCACAAAGTCCATTATACAATCTCCCCCCCAAAGCAAACAGAAAACTCCCGCCATAAAGGCAGGAGCCGTTAACCGTGCTGGAACAATAGTTTAGGCAAACGCCATCACCTGTTAATAATACAATTTATGTAGTTAAGCTTCTAACCTGGAGTTTATGGTTTGATATTCCTGTTCAGATATTTTCTTGGCACCGGTTATAAACCTGGATAACATTGTGTCTGCAAAATCTTTTTTAGCTGAATCAAGGTCGTATTGATCAGATGGGTACAATTGGGATAAAGTCCGCCGGATTTTTTCCTTTTTAAGGTTTGTCACCTTAACATCCGTATGAACAACAATAGAATCCACATCACTACATACAACCGAGGCCTTCACAGGAGTAATCTTGTAAGCTATTCCCCGGTCCTCATCATAGTAATATAAGCACATGGCTAACCCCTCCTTAAAATTTAAACGACCATCTTAATTCAGGCATCTTATTATACAATATGAAATTGTCCCTTTTTTATTAATTTTCGACATAGTTAATATTTTCCCCTGCCAGCAGTTGAAATATTGAGCAAAAATATTAAACGATTTATATTACATTGTAACATTTATTATAATTTTATTCATAAAATTTCAAACTCTGCCAAAATCTTTTAACTTTCTATTAACAAAGCTGTTTTATACTTATATCCCTCTGTATATGTCGTAACCCGGTTTCTGCTCATGTGTTTGGACTCATACATCGCCTTGTCAGCCATATCAATGAACTCATCGCGTTTTATACCACGGCTCCATTGAGCTACCCCAATACTGATGGTAACATTTACATCAGTATTAAACTCCTCACAATGAACCAGTTGTTTTTCGACTTCATGTCTAATACGTGATGCGATTGCAGATGCTTCAAATGATTCAGTATTAGGCAGAATAGCGGCAAATTCCTCCCCGCCATACCTCGCTAAAATATCAGTTGGGCGAATATTTTTTTTCATAACTTTTGCAGTTGACCGGAGAACAATATCACCAAATCTATGACCATATTGGTCATTAACATTTTTAAAATAGTCCAGGTCCATCATTATCATGCTCAAAGGCTTCCCGGTCATTGCAGCCCTGCTGATTTCTCCCGCTAAATTCTCTTGAAAAAACTTATGGTTATATGCGCCTGTTAAGCTGTCGATATACATAGGTTTGGTAATCATGTCGGCAAGTTTGTAAACAGCTATGAAACTAAAGGCAAAAATTATACATATTGCTACAATTATTACAAAAAGAATTTCCCTAAAGAGGGTGAGCACATCCTTGGCATCTATATCAACACCAAGCAGACCGACTTGCTCACCGCTTTTCGGATTTATCAGGGGGGCATAACCTGTAATAAGGTCCCCCCAAACAGGGTCATGGAAAAGCGGACTGTATTCCAGCTTGCCTGAAGCATACGCCTTTTCCCGGGTTTCATAAATATAGTCTTCATCACCTATATGAGAAAAATTTTCACTGTCAACCGGCTCGGCATCAAGAACATAAATAATCCGATCCTCACTGATTCTTTTTTCGGTATACACGTACATCAGGTTATTGCTGGCCTTAAACTCCTGAAACAGTTTTTTCATCTCTTTATAAAAAGGAGTGTTTTCATCATCAAGTGAATCCAATTCAAGGTATTCGTCCATTCTCGTATTGACCAAATAAGATGCTGCCAGGGCAACCCCACAGGCACGCATACCCGTTTCTTTTTCGATGATGCTGGTAATTTTACGATATGAGACAACACCAAGCAGAATAAGCGCAATTAACACAATAAGCTGAACAAGCGCTATCAGTTTGTACTTGTATGGAACAGAAAACATAGACAACACTCCATTAAAGTAAAAGTGTTAAAAAGACCAAAAAAGGCCGTTCATGCATTGAACGGTCGTCATAATCAGTTCTTCGAAAATAGCAGAATCGCTTCCATGTATTACCAAATATATGATTGTATCCAGTTTATTAATAATACAACATAAAATTGAAATTTCCTGCTAAACAAATGCAATAAATGAATTTTTTGGAATCTTTTCCGAAAAATAACCAGAACATTTCACACCTCATTAATTTTTGTTATAGAACCTACACTTTAAAAAGCATCCTCCGGATAAGTGAGGTGAAACTCATTATAATATATTATCCTAAATTAACCAATATAATCTATTTTAGCACAATAATGAACTTTATACTGCATTATGAAAGAGGTATTATATAACTTGAGTTAATAATTAGTCCTTATAATGTATCCAAAAGAGGTGTCGGAAATGTTAAAGATTCTTAGAAGGACGCTTATAGGCAGCCCAATGGAATCTGCCCGTTTGGCACATGAACGGTTTTCAGTTCCTAAAGGCCTGGCTATCTTATCCTCAGATGCATTATCATCTGTTGCATATGCTACTGAAGAAATATTACACGTTTTAGTTCCGGTTATCGGACTGGCCTCGTTTCAGCTAATAACTCCAATTTCAGCGGCTATTGCAATGCTTCTGTTTATTGTTGCTTTTAGCTACAAAAAAATCATTGATGCCTTTCCCAGGAGCGGGGGTGGGGCATATATTGTGGCAAAAGACTATCTTGGAGTCAATGCCGGACTTGTGGCCGGTGCGGCCTTATTGTTCGATTATTTGCTCACTGTTGCTGTATCGGTATCAGCTGCCGTAGCTGCGTTCACTTCAGCATTTCATCCTGCAGCAGACCATAGAGTGCAATTATGTCTGCTGACAGTGGCAGTACTGGTACTGTTCAACTTGCGCGGTATAACAGAATCGGCGACCATCTTTAGTTACCCTACTTATGCTTTTATAGTTGGAATGCTTATTTTAATAGCAGCCGGTTTTTACAAAATTTTTATTATACATATCCATGTTCCTGCCGCTGCTGTTATTAAACCAGTTGATAACAATCTGGGGTCACTGGCTTTGATTTGGTTAACTATGAGGGCTTTCTCCTCCGGGTGTACCGCACTTACCGGTGTTGAAGCTATAAGCAATGCTGTGCCGAATTTCAAAGAACCGGAAAACAAAAACGCTAAAAAGGTACTAACTATACTGGCTATAATGCTTTTTATCATGTTTAGCGGCTTATCGATTTTAGCTAAATATCTTCATACAGTTCCAACACATGAAATGACTGTTATATCGCAAATTGCTCAGGCGGTTTTTGGACAAGGCACGGCTTTTTACTTGTTTCAGGCCAGTACCTTTTTAATTCTTGCCCTTGCCGCCAATACAGCTTTTGCAGGATTTCCGATGCTGGCTTCGCTTATGGCTCGAGATGGCTTTTTGCCAAGATATTTGGCTTTAAGAGGCGACCGGTTGGTGTTCAGTAACGGAATAGTGCTGCTTGGGGTTCTTGCCGGCTTACTATTAGTGATATTTGATGGAATAACCACCCGGTTAATCCCGCTTTATGCAGTAGGGGTTTTCACTTCTTTTACACTATCCCAGTCCGGCATGGTAAAAAGGTGGCTTACTTATAAAACAGGTAATTGGCGTTCAAATCTCTTTATCAATGGATTGGGAGCAATGATAACGGCTATAGTTACCCTGATTATAGCAGTAACTAAATTTACACACGGCGCATGGGCAATACTTGTCCTTGTCCCCATAATGGTTTACTTGTTCAAGGCTGTTAACCGGCATTATCTGGATGTCAAAAAACAGCTTGATTTTGACAATTACCAAAATAATAACAAGGGGTTAAAACATAAAGTTATAATTCCCGCAGCGAGCCTTACAAATGTAGTAGCAAATACCATAGATTATGCTAAGCAAATAAGCAAAGATATAAAAGTTGTTCATATTAGCACAGATAAAGAGTTTACTGAAAAATTCCGCAAGAAGTGGGAATCATGGAACCCAGGTGTTGAATTGTTAATTATTGAATCCCCCTACAGATCTGTTTTTGATCCATTGGTAGAATTTATTGTTAACGCCGATAAAGCAAAAAACCCGGGAGAAGTAGTTACAGTTTTAATACCCGAGTTTATAACCAGTAAATGGCGGCATCGTTTCCTGCATAACCAGACCGGCCTAATGCTGCAAAACATTCTTGTGATCCAGACAGATGCAGTTGTAACCACTGTTCCGTTTCATTTGAAATAATGTAATGCTAAGTAGGGCTAACAAAAATGGAGTTAAGTTAAATTGGATAAATATTACACCAATTAATAATAAATGAATACTTACCGTTCCCAAATCAGTCTTTCATTTGATTGTTCCTTTATCTAAATGGATGTTCGTTTCCGCTGCAACCACTTTCCCATTTTCATAATTCCAGTATTTAATTTTCAAATTCCCGTCCGAAATATCAGCGGAAAGAATCATGGGACAAGCCAAATCTGCAGAACCTATTAACTTACAGGAAAGATCCTTATTAATTCTATAAACATCAAGTCTCTCTGCACATACAATTAAGGTATCTGCATTTACCCAAAAAATCTGTCCTGAATATGGCAGTTTGACTTCCTGCCCGGTGTAAATATCCCGGACAAATTCCTCAGATGCATTCCCGTAATATTCCTCTTCCAAAAGATATGAGATAAACCTGCTCCCGGGAATCACCCTGGGATACCATGCTAAAGCCAAATATTGTTCAGTTTTATCTGTTTTTGTTGAATACCTGAATATTGCCGGTTTTTCGTTCAGATTACCATCAAAAAACAGTGTCTCGTTATCCAACCAGACAAGGCTGAATGAAATGCCTGATGTCCAGACCTTGGCTCCGGGGTAAACGAAAACCTGTCTGCTGGAATAATCGTAAAGATCAATTAACCTTATCTCAAATCCTAAACTGTCCTTGTATTCAATCTTTCCGCATACAGCCAAATACTTTTTGTCAGGGCTAAAAGCATATGCGCAAAGATAATCAATTTTCGGGGGCAGATAACGACTTTCTTTCGTTTTCAAGTTATAAACCGTTTCTCCACCTATCACTACCCGCTGATTATCAAGCCAAACTACAGCATTTTCTGTTTGATAAGTTCTTATATCCTTTATAATTTCCTCTTTTCCCTCAATAACCGTTGTAAACGCATATGGAATCCCTTCACCGGCCTCGCTTAACTTGGCATACATTTTTATAGTGTATTCCTGATTTGGTGAAGAAATTTCGTCTACCAGGAGGTCTTCCATTTCTATGCTTTGCCCTCCCTGAACAGGGTTCCCCGTTTTTAACAAGTGCTTTTCATACCACTCCCTGCCCGAACTCCAGTCTTTTTGATCAGGATTCTCCCCCAGTATTTCTGAGCATGCTATTGCCATTACGTATTCTTTTAATCCGTTATCTGCTGTTTGTTCAAATCTGCTCAACATGTAGTCCAAAGCCGGTTGGCCTAAATCAACAATATCAGCATAATCACTATTGTTTTTAATAAAGTCATAAGGGTTAGAGGAAAAAGATTGTTGATTTCTAATAGCGTTAAGTTTCATGTCCACAGTTTTCCCAAAAGATAATTGATTAGTTGTATTGAGGTCAGGCCCTACAAATTCTATTACGTTTTCAGGTATCCACCCATTTAGGCCCCCGGCGAACTGGGCCCGGACCCATCCGTTACACCGTTCATTTATCATTAACTGTCCTTTCGCATACACCATGTCAGACATTTTTTCCCCCGCTGGCGGTGGACCATCCACAAGATAAGAGTCTTTGTTCAACCGGCCTTCAAGTAATATAAGCCCTTCCGGAATGCCAGTTATAGCTTCCCTTTTTATCCATCCAATATTATCAGCGGGGGTATCATAAGTATAAATTAATATCTTTGTCCAGTCTCCCTGTTCATCTAAAACAGTTACAACTCTGCCTCGAATAATATCATTTCTGATTTCTTTTCCATTAGGTTTATAATAAAGTGAGGTGTCATTTCGGATATATGCAGTTTTCTTTATCTGTAATTCATTTTTTGTTCTATTCTGGTTGTCAGGCATTTTACTGCTCCTCGCATTAAAAACAGTAAATTCCGGAATAATACGCCCATTGAAAACAAACAGAAACGCAATAAACAAACAGATAATAAAAATAATAGGCAGTTTTGCTCTCATAATAATCACTTCCCCACTCTAACTTAATGAATTAAACAATCTCAGTATAATAAGATATGCCTGTTGTCTGGTATACGGGCTAAGAGGTGAAAATTTATCATTTCCGGTACAGGCCATAACTGAATTTCCGGTTGACTTATCGGTTGCTCTGGAAACAAAGTCTATTGCTTCGACAGCATAGCCAGAAAATTGGAGACTATCCGAAAAAACTTTCGAATTCCCCTGAGGCTCGGTAAAATCAAGTACTTTTGCTGTTCGCTGCAGCATCACTGCAGCATCCTGCCTTGTTATAGTGCCATTGGGCTCGAACATATTATTCCCTACTCCTTTTACAATGCCCAGACGGCTTGCCGCCAAAATAACCGGATCATCCAAGGTTCCCCGTATTGTCAATGACGCCCCATTTATGATTCTGTATTGTAATCAGGTAATTGCCAGGAACGGGTCTGGCATCGTCAGGATAGTTATAATAAAGTTCATCATATACGAAGTTAACAATCACATCACCACTGATATCAATCAACCCAAATTTCCCGCCATTTTGCACTCTAGCCAAGCCTTGATGAAATTGACCGCCATACCCGTCAAACTGGCATGGAATCTCAACTTTGTAAGTAAGTGACTCTGCCGCCCAGACCGGAGTTACTATTGACGATATCAGGATTATGCCAATAATATTACTTATTAATCTTTTCACTTTTTTCATCATTATTTCCTCACTATTTCCTCACTTAAATTGAATTAAGATTTTATTGTAAACAATCCTGTTCTAGTGTAAGTACTATAAATGTCCCTCTTTTTTCAGATATACCCATAGCCACAATTAACACCTCCGATGTTGTCCACACAATTAATGTACTACTTTGGCTTTAAAGCATTCGGCAAAGTTTACCAATTTCCTTGTTATAAATTCTCTTTTTCGAATTATCGCTATGAAATTTTTCTTCACAACCACTTCCCCATAAATTCACATAATTTCTTACCATATCAAGAATTGAATAGCCTAATAACACCTGTAAGCTAAATGGGTCACCCACCTCAATATATACATCTACTTGTTTTTGTGCCAATATATGTATTTTTTGTCAGTTATTATATTTTTTCACATTCCCCTTTCTATTACAAGAAAAAACTTATTACACATTCTTATTAAGGGTACGGTATTTCGGAAAATTATTTTATTTTAAACTCATTAATTAATAACAATGTTGATGTAGATTTATATATTTATAATATAAGTACTAGCTGGTTTAACAGAAATAACATTTTAGAGCATGAGAATGTAATACAATGGTCAGATTATTATCCTGACTCATTTATATTAGCTAACTTGAACATTAAGGACAATGGGACTGCTGGAGAAAAAATTAATGCTAAAGCTAACTTGCTGGTTGGTGAATTTTGGAGTCTCTATCAAAACAGATATGCTATTACAGAAATGCTGCTAGGAAAGTCTTTTAGAGAAAAAATAACTGATTGGCAGTTAAGGATTAGTAATCCTCCAGAGGCATCAAAAAAACATAACGAAGAAGAAGAGTTATATAAACCGTGGTTTTCGCACGTTAATTTATTTCAAATATCAACCTCTTTTGAAAAAAATGATGCCCCTTTTGGGGAAACAAATAACGTTTAATACAATTGATGTGGCAATACCATTGGGAATTTCCTTTTTTACTTTTAAGCTGATACACTATTTGGTGGATAGCTACCACGGAAAACAGCTTCCCGGAAGTTACGGTCAATTCTTGTTATTTATGTTTTTCTTTCCGATATTACCCTCAGGGCCGATTGAACGGTGGCAAAATTTTGTTCAGCAAGCAAAAGATTTTCATTGTTTCAAGTGGGAATACATATTTGATGGAGCTTCAAGAATTCTAATCGGCCTTTTTAAAAAGTTAGTTCTTGCTGATACTCTGGCTATTTATTCAGATAAATTACACGTTATTGGATTTGGTAGCACTGTGTACTGGATTGCCGCTTATTCATATGCCTAACAGATTTACTTTGATTTTTCAGGTTATTCGGATATAGCTATTGGAAGTGCCAGATTGTTTGGATATAAAATAACCGAAAATTTTGACCATCCATATTTCAAGCGCAACTTGTCATTATTTTGGAAAAGCTGGCATATATCACTTACTTCCTGGTTTAGAGACTATCTATTTATTCCTTTAGGGGGGAGCAGGGTTAATTTTATAACAACAATAAAAAACACCTTAATAGTAATGGGTCTAACCGGTTTATGGCATGGAGCAGCAATTCATTTCATGATATGGGGTTTATATCATGGAGTGGGGTTAATAATTTTGCGTCTATACAATAAGTATATTTCAAATAAGCTGCCCCCGAAATGGCATTTATCTAAACTTGTTAGAATCTCTAGTACTTTGATTACTTTTCATTATGTTGTGATAGGATGGATCTTTTTCACCTCAAGCTTCGAACAAAGTTTTTATATCCTTAAAAAGCTCTTATTTTTATAGAAAGGAGATTATAATGAAAATTTTCAATAATTTAATTAGCGGCATATTCTGGGCTGTTTTTATTGTATTTATCGTATTATTTTCAACTAGTAAGGAATCTCCATTTATTTATACCAATTTTTGAACTTTTAAGAAAAAGCCGCACCTATTTTGGACAAAAAAGGGCTGCTGCCTTAAGAACAATTAAGTTCGTTTTGCAACAGCCTAATCAAAAAACGTATTAATCCTGGAAAATGTCATAACGCATGCTTTTGCTTTTTGTTCTTAAGATGATTCATTTTTTCATTGTAGACAAATCCATTCCGTTTATAGAATTCAGGTGTTCTAGGATTGTGCTCAATATCAGCATCCACAACTATAAATCTACAACCCACTCCCATTGCATTAAGTTTTTCAGCATATCCAAGTGCTAACCCTAATAAAAATGAACCATAGGGCTGGTTCTTATGATTACAACTTACTGCAAGCTTTCCAATTTTCAATGCCGGAACCGAATTAAACGGAATTTTTAAACCTTCCTTAGCTTTTTCATCTGGGTCTAACACAAACGAATCCGAACTTAAAGCTATATAACCAATAATATCTGCATTTTTCTTGTCCAAAAGCAATTTGACTTGGCAAAGATTCTGCTCTATATATAAGGGAGCATCATAAGTAAGAAATTCGTTGTAATCTGAGGTACCGCAATCAAAATCCCCGAGCTTATAACCCGGGGAGTAATCAACAAGAACTACCGTCTCTGAGATATTTTCAAATTCTTCTTCTCGGTAGAACATTAATTACTTACCTTTTGTGACATTAACTAGTAATTTTAAAGCCTTACTTCTTCTGTGTTTGTTAATATCAGGCCTTTGCAAATCTTTGACTAAATCAACTAAATCTTTGCCTTTCAATACCGGTGTTGCTTCTATCGGCTTTGCCATAAGCTTAACCTCCTCTATCGTAGGCGGTAGTTGCTTGTTGTTTTCATCATTTGTTTTTTCACCCATATTATACCATCCTCTTACCATCAAATACAAGAAAGAATTGTCGAAATATCGCTATTAATTACTAAAATATTACAACAAATCACAAAAATATTGTTACAAAACAACACTATTTTGTCGGTCAAATGATTTTACTTTTTGCCATATATAGTAAGTATATGCTTAAACATCATAGTTTAGACTTTTGTGAATAGGGGGTAATTATGGGATACATTTGTGGAGAAGACCGTAACCAAATACAGTTTTATACCAATACCCTGGAAGAACTGCTGGACGAAGACAACCCTGTACGTGTCATTGATGCCTTCGTAGAAAGTTTAAATATAGCTGAATTAGGGATACAACGTGCCGAACCCGCCAATACAGGCAGACCTCCTTACCATCCTAAAGATTTGCTTAAACTTTACATATACGGCTACTTTAATCGCATCCGTTCCAGCCGGAGACTGATGACAGAATGCAGGCGTAATATTGAACTTTTTTATCTAGTTAACCGTTTAGTACCGGATTTCCGGACCATAGCAGACTTTCGCAAAAACAATGCTAAAGCCATCAAACTGGTCTTCAGGGCTTTTGTCAAAGTATGTATGGATCTGAACCTCTATGAGCGGGAACTTATCGCCATTGACGGCTCCAAATTTCGGGCTGTTAACGGGCGAAAGAAAATATATAACAAAGAAATCTTAAAGAAAAAACTGGTCCGAATCGAAGAACACATAACCAGCTATCTGAACGAGCTTGATCAAGCAGATCAAAATGAGCGTGGAACTTCTCATTATTCTTCCGAAGAGATCAAACAAAAGCTAGCAGAGTTGTTTTACCCGCTATCCCGATGATACCGTTACCTGTCCCATGGGAGCCATTCTGACAAAAGTACGTACCTTTAAAGACGGCAGTGCCCGTTACCAGAATAAATCTGCCTGCCGTCAGTGCATCAATCGCTGTACACCGTCGAAAAATTATAAAGTTGTTAAATTCGGGCCCAATACAAAATATGTACCGATATTGATGTATGGCACAACCCCTAAGCCTTTGCAGAAATATCCGGCGTCGGAAATACCCTACAATGCGTTTAAGCTTCTAAAAAGGCGGGCCAAGAAAAACGTAGTGGTGCATATAAAGGACGACATCCCCACCCAAAAATTGCGATTATGCCTGTCAGAACACCCTTTTGGTACTGTCAAGTGGTACCATGGAGCACATTACCTGCTATGCAAGGGCATAGAAAAAGCCACAGGCGAGCTGGGGCTTAGTTTTCTTGCATATAATTTAAAACGGGCCATCAATATAATTGGAACAAAGAAACTAGTGGCGGCAATGAAGACTTAAACCGCCTTTTTTTATTTATTTTTTGCCGTGAAACAGCGTAAAAATTTCCCTAAAAAACCTAAAACCCGCATGAATAGCGGGTTTTCAGACAAAATTTGGTGCGGTCGGAGGGACTTGAACCCTCACGGTTGTACCACACGCCCCTCAAACGTGCGCGTCTGCCAGTTCCGCCACGACCGCATTTTTATGCTGGCATTTTCAAAGCAATTTTGATTATAACAGAAACACTATTTAAAATCAAGCGGATTATCATACTTATGTGATTATCATACTTATGTAGATAACTTTGGGGTTATATTTCTTCAAGTTACATAAACAAAACTACACTATTTATACCACGCAGGGTATAAATAATGATATCTGTACAAAGCTATTGCCATTTTTGAAAACTTTTCTTGCTTCCATATCCAAGCCTCCGTGTATACATTGTCTATATATATTATATCATGAATTAACACCTGTATATCCAGTACTGTTTTTGCCATAATAAGCCCACCCGATTTCCTACCATCCCCTGGTGTAATCGTCAAAACAGTCCGGGCACAGCGGCCGTCCGTCACTGAGCCTGACTTTTGACTCCATGACTCCTTCCCCACAGCCCTCACACTTTATGGTCTTAAAAATCACTGCTTTTTTCGGCAAATCCAGCTTTGCTTCCTTAATATCGAACAAATCACCAGGGTCACTTTCCAGTATCCGTTTAATTCTATCTTCCCTGGATTCGTCATTTCCGCTCCCTAACCGGGTATCATACTTAAGGGCAATTCTAACGGCTTTACCGTCATTCCTGCGTCCCACAGTAAACACCTGTTTGCCGTTATTGCGAAAAATCAGGTTCCCTTTACCTGCCGTACAGCCAAGCTCAGACTGGATGGCATCAATAGAACAACTGTCATTCTCTACAATTGCCACCATTTCTTCATCAATATCTCTGGCATAACCAAGCTCCCTTATTACAGCTTCTACAGCTTTAAAACCTATGGCCAGTCCGGGACAGCTATGCCCGTGGAATTCCACTGCTTTTTCCCATGGAGTTTTTACAGTACACATTGCTAAATCCCCCTTCAATCTCTTCTTACCCCCTCAGGGTATGCTAATATGTTAGCCTGATAATCCGTGGTTGTCAATACCTAACAAAACACCCCAATGATTGCCGGAAATTGGCATAGCCGATATAAAGGAAAAACTGACGCTTTTGTAGAAGAGAAAGTGAATTCCATAATACATAGTAAGGAGTGTTAAAATTTGTTTCCTTACACACATATCTGCTTTGCCAATGATGTTCTAGGTAAAATAAGTGATGAAATAATCCTTGGTGCAGTGTTTCCTGATACTGTTATTGCCGGTTTTCTGGAACATAACGCCGCACATAACCAAACACCCGCCCTATACAGGTATCTTAAAGGGCTGGGGGTTTTTGGGGACTTTTCCAGGGCTCTCATTACACATAGTATCACACCAAAAGGCCTTGATTACTACTGTGATGAAAAATATCTGGATTATGAAAAAGGCTATGCCTTTGAAATGGCCCGGCCCCTGGTGAAAAAAGTGATTAAAAGTTGTAATCTGACAGAGGAAATGGGCTGGTGGAAAGCTCATAATTTTATCGAAATGGGAGCAGATGTTTGGCTTTTCGAAAAACGACCGGAATTTCACGGATATTTAAAACAAGCACTGAACAACAAGACCCTGATTCTGGCTCTAAGTCAGGTCCTGTCTCCGTTTTTTGATGTTCCGGCTGCAAAACTGGCCATGAGTTTTGCTATATTTGGGGAATATGTAAATATGGATGAAATAACCCCAGTTGAACTGGCTAAAAAATATTGCCTTCAGATGACAAAAAAGCATGGCATCACTATTGATATTATAGAATCCGCAAAAATAATCGAGGAAGCAGTTGACATAATAGAAAAAACATTCCCCGATTTCATCAGTTATTGTCAGCAAAATGTTGCTGAAATGCTTGAAGACATGTAACCTCTTAACTTATCTCAGACAAGTTATGGGCAATTATATCTCGAATAACTATATGTATATCTCGTTGTTCCTCTTTGGAAAGCATTTCATAAACAATTGGCGGAGCAAATTTAACCTTGACCGCAGAAGGTCTGATTCTATTGTTATTGGCTTCCATAATCCGGTATGTGCCGCTTATGGCAACAGGTATAACCGGAACCCCTGACTTTTCTGCCACACGTAAACTGCCCTTTTTAAATTCTCCCATAACCGGTCCCTTGCTGCGTGTGCCTTCAGGAAAAACAACCATTGACTGGCCTTCTTTTAATACTTCAATACATTTTTGAATGGCTTTAATGGACTGCTTCAAGTTGCCCCTGTCAATGAACACACATTTCATTTTCTTCATCCATGAATGAACAATTGGTATCTTCGCAAGCTCTGCTTTTGCCAGAAAGCACTTGGGCTTATTAATACAGCCATGAAGAACGAAAATATCGAAATTGCTCTGGTGGTTGCTCACAAAAACCACCGCCCCCTCTGCCGGAACATTATCAATCCCCTCTGTTTCAACCTTCACCCCGGCAGCAAACAAAATAGCTCTGCCCCAGTAATAAGCAACATAATGACCACATTTATGCTGGGCGCTCTCCATCCCAAGCCATCCCAAAACATGCCAGACCGGCAAAAATATTGATGTTACCAGCGTAGTTACCACCAGCATCAAATAAAACCAAGCTGTTCTTAGCATTTTTTCACCATCCATAATATCAACTGAACTAATTTTACCAAAGAGCCGGTAACAACGTCAACGAAAAGGTTCATAAGGGATTGGGTCGGAATACCCCGCTTCTTTAAACCCCCGCAATCTCAACAGACAACTGTCACAAGAACCGCATGCCTTTTCTCCGCCCCGGTAACAGCTTGTAGTCAAGTCTAGGGGGGCCCCATTGGTCATCCCCAGTTTCACAATTTCCCCTTTGGTCAGATTAATTAAGGGAGTCTCCACCTTAATCACCTTTTCATCCTGTGTTGCGGCCTTGGTAGAGTAATCAGCCAACTGCTGGAACCTTTCAATAAACTCCGGGCGGCAGTCGGGATAACCGGAATAATCAACAGCATTGACCCCGATATATATCTTGCCTGCATCAAGAACCTCCGCATATCCCAGGGCATAACTTAAAAATATTAAATTCCGTGCCGGAACATAAGTAATTGGGATATCATTCCTAGTTTCATCCCCATCAGGGACATCAATATCAGTTGTCAAAGCACTGCCGCCAATAGCACCCATATTTGTTGAAATAATCAAATGCCTGACGACCCCGTAAAATCCGGCAACCATTTTGGCACATTCCGTTTCCCTGTTATGCCTCTGGCCATAATCAAAACTGATAGGATAAATCTCATAACCCTCTTTCTGGGCCACACTCATGCAAACAGTTGAATCAAGTCCTCCTGACAGCAATACAACAGCTTTCATAACAAAAGCCCCCCTAAATTTCGTAGTATGCCGCAGAAGTGTTTTCCGATTCCCATACGGTTACCTTGGCAATGTTTACCTGACACTGCATCCGATCATACAGCCTGGTTTTCATTTCATCAAAAATCATTTTGGCAATATTTTCGGCTGTAGGGTTCAGCTGGTCAAAAGGAGGTATGTCATTTATCAGCTTATGGTCAAATATTTCCGTAACTTCTTTAAGCACCTGCTTAACATCCATAAAATCTACCAGGATCCCCATATCATCAAGCTCAGACCCCGTAAGCTTTATAGCCACTTTCCAGCGATGCCCGTGAATGTTGGCACACTTACCGGCATAACCGCGCAGGAAATGAGCCGCATCAAAATGGCTTACTGCAGATATTTCGTACATATTTATCACACCTTCCCCTCGGATTTCAATGCCCCATCAGGAGTAAATAATTTCTTATAAGATAATCCCACAAATAACAGGCAACCTATGGCAACAGCAGCAGTAAGCATCAGCATGACAACAATCTGGTACCTAACCGCTTCATGAGGGTCAACCCCTCCAAGAATCTGGCCTGTCATCATCCCCGGAAGATTTACCACTCCAACCACCATAAGTGAATTAATCATAGGTGTCATACCTGACCTGACAGCTTCCCGGACACAATCCCTGACCGCCTCCCATGGCGTAGCCCCAAATGCCAGCAAAGTCTCAATTTCATTTGCCCTGGACTTTACTTCTCCATAAAGCCGGTCAAGGGAAAGGGCTATCCCATTCATGGAGTTTCCCAAAATCATGCCAAATATAGGAATTACTATCCTTGCGGAATACCATGGCACAGGATTGATAATAATCCGGACAACTACCAATCCCACCAGAACCGTACTTGTTAAAAGAGACCAAAATGCCAGGGATACAGGATAGCTAGGCACATTGGGGGTCCTTTTCACAGATGCCCTGGCGGCAATAAAACACATTATCAATATTAGTCCGGAAATAATCCAGAGATTGTTTGCCGAAAACACATACTTAAGTACATACCCGATAAATGTTAGCTGGACAAACGTCCTTATGGTCCCCCAAGCTAGTGATTTCAGCAGCCCCAGCCTGAGCATAGCTGAAATTCCCCCGGCAATCAGGACCAGACCCACACTGAGGGCAAGCTGCAGGTCGGAAATAGGGATTATGCCGCTATTCATTTACTGCCACCCTCTTCCAAACCTATATCAACAAATGAAACACCGGGCAAAGTTGAATTATCACCAACATGTGACACTATTACCACACCCCGTGCCTGCTCTTCCCCTGCCCACTGAGAAACAATGTCCATAACAGCAGAAGCGGCTTTCGAATCAAGCGCCGCCACCGGTTCATCCAGCAGCAGGACACGAGGTTCAGCAATAATTGCCCTGATTAAGCCTATCCTGGCCGCCTCGCCTACCGATAAAGTCCTGGCATCCTGTTCCAGGATGTGTTTACTCAAATAAAGGCGCTGGGTGAAAAAACAATATTCCTTATTTCAAACAATTTTACCATAATTATACGCACCCTATTATAATCTGATTTCTATATGATATCATATTTCTATATATCATGTAAAAAAGCCGGCTGGCATATGCGTTTCAAGCCCAACCGGCTATTCAAAGCCTTTACGTACATCATCAACATTAAACTGATAGCTCTTACCCTTTTGTTGGTATTCTTTAAATACTCTAATGTATGAATCATCTCTGGTACCAAAAACCTTAATAACAAAAAACAGGACAACAGTTGCCACGACCACCGCCAATATAATCAAGATTTTACGGAAATTGGTCATACTGCCACCTCATTAGTTTAATTATTATTGTTTTTTATTCGACACTCTTAACAAAATTCCCTTCTCCCCGCTCAAAAAGAGAATACATAATCTCTCTGTCATGTATTAAAACACCGGTAAATATAAATATCATATAGGAGACATCAGGGGGAATCGATATGGAAACTTATATCACCAAGCTCTTGTATATTTTTTTTACCGCACTTGGCATGATTGTCGGCGGAACGCTTATTGGTGCCCTTTCATCAACACTGACAGGCCACGGACCTTTCCGGACTATGGTCAACCTAGCCGCCGACTTGAAAATATGGGCAGCCGTAGCTGCCATAGGAGGTAGCTTTTCTTCACTTCAAGCCCTGGAATCCGGACTTCTTGAAGGCCAATTGACAGCAGTTATAAAACAACTGGCATTTATCTTCACCGCTTTTGCCGGAGCCCATATCGGTTATTTATTGATATTATCTATAGCGGGTGGCAGGCCATGAAGGCCGAAAAAATTAAAGTACTGGCAACCGGACTTCTCCTCGGTATCTTGATAGGCGCTGCCGGACTTAATGCTGTTATGGGAAAACACCTGGACAGAGCGGAGTTTGAAATCCTTAAATTGCGCACCGAGCTGGAAGATAAGTCGGAACAGCTTGAAAGCACCGAAAAGGAGCTTAAAGTCAAAAAGCAGGCAAGTGTTGTTAATGAAATTACTATTCACGTTAATTATGCTGATGAATATAAAAAGCTTAAAATAGAATCTGAGGTCAAAAAACTCCTTAGTGATGTCAAAGGACAAGAAGTCCGCTCACTTGACCCCCTCCTGGTGACCAACATAGTTGACGGGAGAACAATATCTGCCGATAACCGCAAGTACAACCTGACAGTAAGGGGAACACTGGTATCTGAAAAAATAATCATGTATGTAGATGCCGGTGAAGTAAAGGAACATGCCCTATGAAGACGACCAGACAAACAAAGACCAAAGAGATATTCTTAAAATCTCTTTGGTCTTTATGCATCCTATTAATATAAACTACAAGTTAATTATATTCAGTTAATTATTCAGTTAACTATATTCAGTTTATCCATATTATGTTTTCCAAGTTGAGATGTAACTGTTTGTACTGGTACATAACCTGGCAATATTAGGACAAAACTGTTTCAGGAGTGTTTGTAAAGTCAAGGACCTAGGCATAAACACAGGCAGCTATCTTGACAGGACAACTACCGTCTTATGGCTGTCCTGGCCCGCCAAAAACCTGGCAGATACAATCTCCCACCCTTTGGGACAAAACTCGTTCAGGCTTGATTTGAATTCCTTGGGTTCATTTCCGTCGGCAGGCTCCCGGAGATCAAGATGGGTAACTTCCACTACCTTATACTCGGCCAAATAAACCACTCCCTTATATTATATTGTTTTATTTAATATTTGACAAAAAACTCTAAATCCCTGCAAAAAATTTCACAAATTTAATCTTCTAAAAATTATTCAAGACCTGCAAATTTTATTTCTGAAAAAATTTTCCAGCTTGACTATCGAACTAGTGTTCGATATAATTTAGGTTGGAAATTATTTCTGAGGTGGTGTAGAACTTGGAATTAATCCAAAAACTCAGTTTGCTGGGTGCAGCTGCAAAATACGATATCTGTTCAGCCTCAGGCTGCAGTTCAGGGGGCCGGTCAGGACTGCCGTCACCAAGAAGCGGGGTTTGCCACAGCTTTCTCCCTGACGGCAGATGTATTTCCCTTTTTAAGGTCCTCCAAACCAACTCCTGCCAAAAAGACTGTTTTTACTGCCCGAACCGTGTCCAGCGCGACATACCCCGGGCAAGCTTTACACCTGAAGAACTCTCCAGTCTCTTTTTAGAGTTTTACCGCAGGAATTATGTTGAAGGCCTTTTTCTCAGTTCCGGTATCTGTAAAAGTCCCGGAGATACCATGGAACAAATTATCAAAACTGCTGAAATCCTTCGATACAAGTACAGGTTTACCGGTTACATTCACCTTAAAATAATCCCGGGCTCCAAGCCCGAATATATTGAACAAGCTGTCAGGCTTGCCAGCAGGGCATAAACCCGATGAAATGGATTAACCGGCTGCAAAACGGCGGCCTTCTGCCCGCAGGACAAACAACACAATTTATTGTCGGAGCAGCCGGGGAAAGTGATGCCGCCATCCTGAAAACAACGTCTGAGCTTTACCAAGACCTGGGATTAAAGCGGGTCTATTTCAGTGCTTTTCAGCCTGTCGCCGGGACACCACTTGAAGGGATCTCTCCTGCAACAATCCTTAGAGAACACCGGTTATACCAGTGTGACTTTCTGTTTCGTTTGTATGGCTTTAAATTACCGGATATCAGTTTTAACAGTGACGGGAGCCTGCCCGAAGACCTTGATCCCAAATTAAATTATGCCTTAAACAACCCGCATCTTTTTCCACTTGAAGTTAACAGTGCATCTTACAAGGTGCTTCTAAAAGTGCCGGGGATAGGCCCGGCTTCAGCGCAAAGGATAGTTAACACCAGGAAAACCTTTAAATTCAACACCCTTGATGAATTAAAAAACTTAGGTGTAGTTATAAAAAGAGCATCTCCCTTTATCCAGGTTAACGGAAGGTACAGAGAATCGTACAAACTATCTCAGCAGCTTGAACTATGGAGGGATTCAGTTGATTATTGTTCACAGCGGCAGTCCCGGGGCATTGCTCAAGGCAGCCATGCTCTCACGCCTATGCAAAGGAATCTGTTTACATAAAAAAGAGTTTGCCTCCACTCTGTTTAATGAAAATAAAATTATTGACTGTGACGCCATCAGCCTGAAAGATATCAGGGAAAGGTATGAAGAAAGGTGCGCTCAAAGCTGCGGATTTCTCAAATGGGTTAACAGCAAAAAAGCCGGTCATCTGGCGGAATCCGTTTTCTATGCTTCCCGCTATGATGCTCCCGACAAATACAGCCTAATATTAAAAGTTTTGTCCCAAGCCCTCGAACATGGCCCTGATTATGTCCTGAGCAAAGTTTCAAAAGATGCCCGCAAAATGTTTAACAGGTCACGCAGGGTCTGTATGGAAGCCCACAGGGCCAATGGTTTTATCAGATTGACCCCTGTGGAAAATGCGAATAACAGGTTTATGGTAGGTAAAGCTGATTTTAAGCATGATATAGCCGACCTGGTACTGCACTACTTTTCCAGCCGCCACCGCGGATGGAAAATTTACCTGATTACCGGTAATAACCTGCAGGCCGGTAATACTTGCCGACCAACAGCCTTTATAGAACAAACGGCTTATTATCTTGAAAGCGGCGCAGTAAAAACTACCTCCTTGGCTAACCTGCCTTTTGACTTCCCTGAAGATGAGTTTGACAAGCTGTGGAAATGTTACTACGAATCCCAGTATATTGAGGGACGAAAAAACCTGGCCTTGGCCAGGAAACATCTCCCCCAAAAATATTGGACATGGGTTCCCGAAGGAAACTTGCTGAAATAATTCAGCACTTGATATACCGTAATAATTCAATACTTAATATACTGTCCCCCTGTTGCGAGAATTTTTTTGATATCGGCCTGCCCTACTTTCCAGACTCTGACTTTTTTACGGCCCCACTTTATTGCCATTTCCTCATCCGGAAACCATACATCAATACGCTGTCCCTTTATCAATCGGCCGGTATCAGTCGCCAGACCAAGACCATACCCTTCTATAAACAATAATGTCCCATGGGTAATTACCTTTGGGTCAACTGCAACACATCCCACGCCGGCATGAATCCTGGATTTTGTTTCACCTCTATCTACATACGCAGTAGCTGTCATAATATAATCAGATTCTGTCTGCCTAACCTCATCCAAGGGATTCCCTTCAGTATTTGATTTTTCATAAACCTTTTCAACAGCGGCAATATCAGTTTTTGACCAAGGTCCGCTTGCCGCCCTGATTCCAAGGAATGCAAACAACAAACTAACAACCGAAGCAGCTATAAAAATTGCTAATAAATATTTTTTGCTCATAGAAATAATATTCTACACCACCGGTCCAAAACCTCTTAGTATAACTTATGTTGCCGGAGGAATTCAACAGATAAAATATTTCATATTTTCTATATATTTTAAAAGGAGTTTTTTATTGGGCGTTGAATGTCTATATACGCATGTAGTACGTAATAGCATTATACTACATAGCTTTGTTGTATTCTTTGTAATAAATACTTGGTGCATAAAAGGTATTTATACACGCTATGATAACACGGAGGCAAAAATTAATGAGTAATGCAAGCAACCATACTCCTATTCATATAGAAAAAACCATCCCCTTGAAAAAAGCCCTCCTTATACTTGGCACTTTTACAGGATTATTTGTTGTAACCGGTTGCATTATTGGGTATAGCTTCTTTTGGGGAAAGTACCGGCAACAGAGTTACGGTGATATTTTACTCCAGGTTGCCCAGCAACGGGTCAAAGCAAATCCTAAAGACGCTATATCACACCTGGAACTAGGCTATGCCTACCTGCTGCACAAAGAAGAGGATAAAGCCTTTGCAGATAAGGCGCTAAAAGAACTCCAACAAGCTTATCAACTTGCTCCTGAAAACCGCCAGGTGCAGTACAACCTGGCTCTGAGTTACATTGCCGGCAAACAGTACAATACGGCTATAGACCTTCTTGTCCCCCTGGCGGAAGAAGGCTTTTTTAACCTTGATGCCCACTTCTCGCTCGGTGAAGCTTACTACTTGAATGGGCAATACAATGAAGCAATCACAGTTTTTTCCGAAGCTGCCGCCATTAGACCCGGCATTTCTGATTCATATTACTATATAGCGCTCTCTTACGAAAAAATGGGAAACCGGGAAAAAGCCTTAACAGCAGCGAATAAAGCACTTCGCCTTGCACCTGATTATAAGGTGTATCTTGAACTTAAAGCTAAGCTTGAGGAACAACCGGCCGGGGGTGAGAATCGTGAAACTTAATAAAGCCTTAGGTACCGGTTTGGCCGGTAAACAAATAAAGCGTGACCACTTAATTACTTTTCTGCTTCTTATCATTATAATTGGTGGTGTCTGTTTCTTTTGGACTTACCTGCGCCAAACGAGCCCGCTCGAAATAATAAAAACTGCAGTAATGCCGGTAACACAGCAGGCTAAATGGGTCGCCACCATCTACGGCGATGGAAACGTTTATCTCACGCAGCCACGGACGGTTTATGTTCATAAAGACCGTATATACGTGTCAGATACCGGAAACCACCGGATAGTAATCTTCGACTATAACGGCCGATACATCAGTAAATTCGGGGATTCCGGAGACGAAAAAGAGCGGCTGATTTTTCCATATGGGATGGCGGTCGTCAATTCCAGGGACTGATGATTACGAAGACGTAACCTCACGGCACAATGTGGCTGGTCTCGCAGGTGAAAGCGGTTCGGTCATTGACGAGACGTACAAGGTCTTCACAATCCCGGGCGGCACCAATCCACTGACCGGTGGTAATGGTTTTGTCTGCAGCTCCTGTCATGATCCGCATGCCGGTGGTAAAACTCCGGACGGTAGTGGCTACATTTCCGGCAACCCGCGGTTGCTGCGCACATCCCTTTTGGGACAAACAGTAAATACAGTCAATTTTAAAATGCAGACAGTTGACCCATTCGTTTACGGAGGACTTAGCTCGGACGTATTTCGGGTGATTGAATACAAACAAGGCAGCACAGCATGGTGCGGTGCCTGCCATGACCGGTTCAAAACAACAAATCATGAAGGAGCCCCAAATCCCGGAGAAGGACACGCAAATTTCTATCTAGGTATGTGGCGCCACCCAATGGATGGACATGTTGTGCCTCCACCTGATTTTGACGGCAGCATTGGTACGGGCACGCCGGTAGAAAAACCAGGTTCGGTTAAACATGTGGCGTGTTTTACGTGCCACCGGGCACACAGTACCACCGCCGTGGCAACAGGCTGGGCATCAAGTTGGCCGCGGGATGACGGCGGCTCCAGCAATACTTCTGCGTTACTGCGAATGGATAACCGAGGCGTTTGCTATAATTGCCACGGCGCAGAAGAATATAACTGCTGGACTGATGACCGCCTTGTAGCTGCTGGAGGCGGTGGTTATATAAAGATGGACTGCTCTAAGTGCCACCCCAGCACTACCCACTTTTCAGGCGGCGGCTATGCATGTTCAGTCTGCCATGGATAATTCAGTTTGCCTTTACAAAAGCCCTGTTGGGCTGAGTATAAATAAGGGAATGTCCCATAAGTGGGGCTTGTTGACAAAAATGGCTAGGAACTAATTTCCCTAGCCATTTTCTCATTATAGTTCGTATTTTATTTGAAATGCATGTGTGTTTCTTACGTAATTCCCGCTGTTTTATTGCCTTTATATATCTTTTTATGTTTATAACTAACGCCGATAAGAGGCATTGTTCCAAAACATTGGCGATGCCTCTTCTTCTTGCTTTTGAAAGATTGTGGTTTTCTTTTAAAATACCATTTGTTCCTTCGCACCACATTCGCCTAAGCTTTCGAATCCGCGTATATTCAACCGATCCTTGCCTTGTATGGGTCTTATCTGCATAATCTTGATGGAAGGGGCGTGTTACACTTTTTCGCCTATCACTTTTAGACAAACATTGTTCTTTTAGTAGACATGCTTTACATTCTCTGGTCCTAGCGGCATATACTTTAGTCTTTTTTTGCTTAATATGAGATAGATAGAGAAATTTGCCTTCTGGGCATATATAAACATCTTTATTTCTATTATACGCAAACTTATCTATAGTAAAACTCTCTGTTTTACTGAGCCTTGCAAAACCAGGAATATACCCTTCAATTCCCAATTTGTCTAATCCATAATGAACATTCATATAGTCGTAACCTTTATCTGCACCAACTTTCCGAATGTTTAAGCCAAGCCGTTCTTGCTGTGATTTTAGCCGGTCTATGTAAGGTTCACTGTCGTCAACATTGCCGGGAGTTACATAAACATCCGTAATTATGCCGTGTTTAGCATCTATACTCATATGGTCTAAGTAGTGGAAGCCCTTTGGTTTTTCAGGCCGGTTCAGATAGCCACTTTCCGGGTCTGTTTTACTCCTAACGATTTGTTTTGTTTTCGGGGCAGTATTTGGTTCTTTTCCTCGTTTCTTGCCTTTATAGCCTTTTTCCTTATTTATTTTTTCCTGAAGAGCTTCGGCTTCTTTTTCTAGTATACCCAAGTATTCAGATGGAGTGCATTCTACCGTGACTACTTCCTTTCGCTTATTAGAAGCATTGGCTTTTATATGAGTGGAATCTGTAACTATGATTTCACCAGTGACAATTCCTTCAGCAATGCAAAGTTTGATTATCTCATCAAATATTTCCTGAAACACATTAGTTCCCTTAAACCGCCTTCTTCTATTTTGCGAAATTGTTGAATGGTCCGGGACAGGTTCATCCAGGTCAATATTTAAAAACCAACGGTAGGCCAGATTCACTCTCACTTGTTCTTCTAATTGCCGTTCGGACGGAATTCCGAAAAAATATCCTATCAGTAACATCTTGATTAGTTTAACCGGATCAACAGAACGGCGTCCCCTGTGTGAATACATATTCTCAACCTTGTCATAGATGAAACTAAAATCAATCTTATCTATTACTTCTCGGAGGAGATGGTCTTTGGGAACCAGTTCCTCCAAGTTGACATACATATATTTGCTTTGGCTGGGTTGATTTTTATCCATCATATTGCTCACTCCCATCAAAAAACCGGTAGAATTAATAATTCTACACGGTTCCTTGAAACACCTTTCAATAAGTTAAAATTATTGGGAATTTGTCAACAAGCCCCATAAGTGGGATGTTCCCTCTAAAGTTGCATCCCTCTCATGGGACCATCAGTTCACAACTTTATTAAAAACACCTGTTACACTATAACCAAATCATCCGGGGAGTCCGTTACTTTTTCAACCCCTTTTTCCGTAAGTATAAATGTATTTTCGATTCCTACCAGCCCTTCTCCCGGAAAGACAAATTTTGGTTCAAGAGCAAAAACCATCCCAGGTTCCATCTTAACATCAACGCCCTTGGCCAAGACCGGAAATTCATCCAGTTCCAAGCCGACCCCATGACCAACAAACTTCACCCTGTCATTACCGCTGCCCATGAAATGGTCCTCCAAACCGGCTTCGTTCGCTATTTTGACGGCCAAATCATAGAGAATGCTGCCATTAACGCCAGGTTCCAGATGTTTTATAATCACATCCTGAATCTTCAGTGTTGTATTAAATGCCTGAATCAGCTTATCAGAAAGATGGTCAATTGCATAAATTCGTGACCGATCAGTAATATATCCGTCCCACAACCCTACATAATCAACCAAAATGGGTTCACCTGCTTCAATTGTCTTAAAACTGCATCCTTGCGGGAACACCGGATGGAGTCCCTGGCCCCCGGCGGGACCATCAAAAGATGAAGGTACCGCGGCCGCCCATCCGGACATTAACTGCCCAAAAAACACCGTGTTCCCAAAGGCACGCATGCCCATATGACCAATATGACCGGCTTTTCTGGCCCGTTCTTCAATTTTGGCCGCAAGCTCAACCTCTGTTATCCCTGCCCTTATTAGTCTGGGTATCTCATTATAAATCTCAGTCATCTTGCGCCCGGAAACCCGCACCAGTTCCATCTCATATTCTGATTTGATCTGCCTTACCTGTTTAATTAGTCGTGAGATATCAACCAGCTTTGTATTGGAAAAGATTTTTGCATAAAAAAGATATGTATTGGCAGGCAGCACATCCATTTCCAGCCCCATAACCGCCGGTGCCCGCCCGCCGGCTGTTATCAGTTCCGGAAGTTTTTTAACACTGCTCAGGGGAAAAACATTTTCCAGCGCGGATTCATCCCTGGCCCTGGAAAAGCTCTTCCTAATCCAAAGCACCGGATTACCGGAAGCAGGTATGTATAGATACCCGTTTTGTGCCGTCCCCGAAAAATAGAATAAATCAACAGGCTGCACTATTAATGCGGCATCTGCCCCGCTTTCTCCCAACAGTGACTGAAAACTGCTTATTCTTGACTCGATTTCCCTTTTGGGTATCAGAGACATTTTGCTGCCTCCCAGTTCATTATATACTTCTCATAATAATTTCCCCTTTAACTAAAGTCAACAAATAGGTAAATATTAATCCTGAAAAAATTTAAGCTTCCTTTTTTTTAAGAGATAAGTCTGCTCATATGCAATATCTTCTGCAGCTAATAGAGCTTTCACAAGTTCCGTGGCCTCAGGATAGCACATGATACACATCCCACAATCTGCAGTGATTTCCCTGGGAATAGGTACCAGCCAAAACTTTATACCGGAAGACTCCAGGCACTTTTCAGCCTTAAGAACCGCAGTAAGAGCCGGAAATGTAATATAATATCGTTCTTCTTCTATAAAGCCCATTCTATTTGGTCAACAGGACTTCGATATGGTCAGACAGATTTTGCTGTACTGCGGTCCAGCCCATGTTTCTGGCGAGAGCCGAAACATTTTCACATGCTGCTGCCTCATCGACAAGCACTTTGACAGGTCCGGGCCCACCTTTTTCCAGAGCCCTTTTTGCCTGCAACACCGGTTCCGGACATGAAAGCCCCCTTGCGTCAACTACCTGCATTGACCTTCCTCCTTTCATCTGCCACAACTTTGAAACAAACCCCAAAACTAACCGCCAACAATATTATAAGGCCTGCAACAACAGCCATTCCGCCAGCCATTGGAACTCCTTTCGGACTAGCTGCTAATCCAAAGATATGTGATGCTGCCGCACCTGCCATCAAGCCTGCCACGGTTATAGCGGCATCAGTATTGCCTTGCCCAGCCAGCACCAACTGTCTGAGCGGGCATCCGCCCAACAGAGCAGCCGCCCATCCGGCAAGTGCTAAACCAAGAAAATTCCATATTGCTTCTGAATGTGCAATTGGTTGTGCAGTAAAACCAGGCTGAAATTTATGCAGATAAATACTTCCGGCAAAAGTAGTCAATATTATCACCAGAAAGCCTAAAATCAGGTTAAAGTTCCGGAATAGAATCAGGTCCCTGATTCCACCTGCCATACAGAAACGCGACCTCTGCGCCAGTGCTCCAACAAGCAGCCCCGCAAAAAGAGCAATCAAAACAGGCGCATGATTTGAAGCAGGCCCCTCCTGGCTGAAATAAATAAAAGGCGGCTTAAAAAACAAGAATAACAGCAATATCACAGCCGCTCCGGGAAATATCGCTCCCGCCCATCCGGGTTGGGAACCCGACCGTCCAAGACTGAATCCTGATTTAAGACAAAATGTACCTATGGCAACACCTACAAATAATCCGGCAAAACCAACCAAAGCATTCAAGTCCCCTGCACCAAGCCTTAACGCTACCCTTAGAGGACATCCCAGGAAAACAAGCATCCCTATCATCATAATAAAACCTAGGACAAACCTCATTATTTTATTTGAACCCCCTGCTGCCCGGAATTCCTTGTTAAACATAGAAATCATAAAAGCCCCTAGAATAATCCCGGGGATTTCAGGCCTGATATACTGGACAACCGCAGCCTTATGCAGACCAAGCCCACCGGCAATATCCCTCAGAAAGCATGCTATACATACCCCCATATTGGCCGGGTTACCCATAATGCTAAGAATAAGTGCTAAAATCCCAATAACCAGACCGGTAATTAAAACTCCAACTTTATTTCCCATTTCTTTTTATTTACTCCTTTCATCGTAAGTTTTATCACTCCGGTAATAATTTACTACATGCACTCATTAAATTCCTTTGTATCTTTTATTATGTTTTTTTATTAATAATTAAAATCTTATAAATTCCTTTTATGCTGCATTTGACACCTCAAATCCTGCATTTGACACCCCATAAACCGCAATTCAGACCATAACGATTGGAAAAATACAGTTAATATTTAATAATATTTTTTAAGAGCTTGTCCTTAAAAGCTCACCCATACTCCCAGTAAGAATACCTGTCACCTGCACTGGCAGGTATTCCGCATTATAGAACAAATATGAATAATTTCTCCCCTGCTATAAAAGACTAAGTTCCAGAATACTTTTATTTTGAGGGGAGGTGTTCTGGCATTCCTTTCTAAAAAGGTTTGCCGGAAATTATATTGAGGACAAATAACCCGACAGGTTCACCCCGGGTCGCTTATTTTTGCATGGAATATGGGTTAAACAGCGCCCTGCCTATTTACGCCGGAGGACTTGGTGTCCTTGCAGGAGATTATCTCAAGGCTGCTAAGGACCTGAATGCTCCAATAATCGGCATCGGAATCCTGTGGAATCAGGATTATACGGAACAGTTTATCGGACAGGACGGTCGTCCTTATGATATGTATCCTAATTATGAGTTTTCTTCTGTCGAAAATACAGGAATAGAAGTAACTCTGCGTGTCAGAGGGGCCAATGTAACCTGCAAGGTCCATAAAATAGACAAATATGAAAATAATACATTATATTTGCTTGACACAAACTTCCCAGGCAGCCCGCATGGCTGGATGACTAACCGCCTGTATGGCGGAGTGGAACAAGACCGCATTGCTGCCGAAATGATTCTGGGCATAGGTGGGGTAAGGGCCCTTAGAGCACTGGGAATTGATATTGACATTTATCACTTTAATGAAGGACATGCGGTATTTGCCAGCATCGAACTAATAAGAGAAAAAATGCAGCAGGACAAGATGTCTTTCCATGAAGCCTGGAAATCAACCCAAAAAGAAGTGGTCTTCACAACCCATACTCCTGTTGAAGCCGGCAATGAAATCTGGGGTCATGACCTGTTACAGCATATGGAAGCCTATAATGGGCTGACCTATGAACAGATGCGTGAAATTGGGGATGACCCTTTCAACATGACCATAGCCGCATTAAGGACGGCTGATATGGCTAATGCGGTTTCCAAGCTTCATGGTCAAACCGCAAGATGTATGTGGGGAAATGTTTTTGAAACCGCTCCTATTATCTCAATTACTAATGGTATCCATGTAAACACTTGGCAGGATAAACGCATTCGGAATGCATTTGAAAAAGGTGAAGACCTCTGGGAACCACACATGCAATGCAAAAAGGAGCTTAATGACTTTGTAAAGCATCATACGGGCACTACTCTAAACCCTGATTCTCTGGTTATCGGATTTGCCCGGAGGGTTGCTCCGTACAAAAGAAGTGAACTAATTTTCCGGAATACGGATATTATTGACCCACTCCTCCGGGAAGGAAAACTGCAGCTTGTTTTCTCAGGCAAAGCACATCCCAGGGACTCAATGGGCAAGGAAATAATCCAGAAACTGGTCGAAATGGACCGTAAATATCCTGATACTGTAGTGTTCCTAGAAAACTATAATATGGAAATAGCTAAGCTCATGATCAAAGGCTGTGATGTATGGCTGAATAACCCCATGAGACCGATGGAAGCCAGCGGCACTTCCGGAATGAAGGCCGCAGTAAACGGAGTTCTTAACCTAAGCGTAGTCGACGGCTGGGTCGCCGAAGGACTGCAGCACGGTATAAGTGGTTGGCTTTTATGTTCCATATGTAAAAATGAACTCCTGACAAAAAACCAGGACGAATACGATTTGCATAGATTGTATCAAGTATTAATAGCAGAAGTAGTTCCTACTTATTATAAGGATAAACAGAAGTGGCAAAACATGATGCGGGCCAGTATTGACATGGCTCATTACCAATTTTCATCACACCGCATGCTAAGAGAATATTATGATGTTATGTACCAGAAAACCGCGCAAAACCAAACTAAACATATCAGGCCCCATGCTTTTGTATCATCAGCACCGGAATATGTGGAACAGCCAAATCAGTTCCAATAATCTCCGTAGACCAAGGAGCGTCTTATAAGTAACAATCTTATGGGAACGCTCCTTTGCTTTTTGGGAATGCCCCATAATTTTTAACGAAAAGCAAGGGGCCGACTCACTTACTTATGAGTCAGCCCCAATCTGGAAATATTATGTTGATATTAACTCTGCTTATACACTCCGTCAGCATTCATTTTATCACTCTGTCTGGAAACAAAGGTTTTGCAGGCTGTCTCCATACATGAGCTTGCAGGAGTAGGTGATGCCATAGATGCCTGAGGAGCATCAAAATTATCCGGCAAACTTTCTCCCATTGCGTCTGATGTTACCATGATTTTATTGGCCTTGCAGTGATTACCGTTTGACCAATAGTGACATGTGTTAACAGAACAATAGATTTCTTGGTTCATTTTTATCACCTCCTGGTCAATAGGTTTTCCCTATTAAGCCCGGAGTATGCTATTTTTTCAACAACTCCTGTCCAAGTTTAAATGCCCTTTCCATTACTTCACGGTTTCTAGCCATGGCTTTCTCTGCATATGCTTCGGTGTCAGGAACCCTATATTTCTCGGCAACCTTAATCCACTCTTCTTTTGGAAAAACAATGGCACCCTTTGGGTTAATGCCCACAGCAATAATTTCTTCCATAAAACCGCCATTATTCAAAGAACCCAACATTCTACGAAAAAGCTTTAAAGCATCGTCAGCACACTCCGGAGTAGGAGCCCCTGCCGTAAGAACAGTAACTATATTCCGTTTCCTGGGTTCAAGTCTGGTAATAGATTTGATACCCCCTCCCGGCACATAGGTAATCCTGCTGATAACTCCCATTAAACGATCCAGTAGTATTTTCAATTGTCCGGTCATATAATTGCCGTAAATAGGTGTTCCTACAACCAATGCATCGGCCTGCTCAATCTTCCGGACAATGTCCGTCAACCCGTCATCCTGCTGGCATATTCCTTCTTGCCGGCATTCCAGACAGCCCTGGCATGATTTTATATTCAGGTCATCGACAAAAACCTTTTCTGTATCTGCTCCCCCGCTCCGGGCCCCTTCCAGAATCTTTTCCATAATAATATCGGTATTACCCTCATTCCGAAAACTTCCGTTTATCGCATAAACTTTCACGCTATTTCCTCCCTTCCCGGTGCCTTTATAAATAGAATTAGTCATGATATACTCTTTTATTCGCGAAAAAACACACAACCTCCTTCATTAATTATTATTGATTTCAAGGTAATTTGACCTACCCTGCCAACTATTTGCCAGCTAAAAAATATTTTACATATATGTATAATAGTGATAAAATTATTTTGTATAAAAAAGTAAAGGTGATGATGGAGACAAGTAGGTTGTCTTTGGTTTGTCCAGGGAGGAAGGGCCGTAGACTGGAAGCCTTTCCCTTTACCGGTCAGCTGAAATTCCCTCCTAAACTGCAGGTCTAAAGGAATACCTTGTTGTCTGAAATTGTTGGGTATCCTGGCGACTGTGCCGGCGCTCCACCGTTAACAGGCAGAGGGTATTAGATTCCAGTTAACAGTTAACAGTTAGCAGATAACAGTTGGCAGTTGGCCCCTGAATCTAGTACCTGCAATTTGAGTGGGCTGCAGTGCAGTCAAACTGGGTGGTACCGCGTGAAGTACAAACTTCTCGTCCCTGTTTAGGACGAGAAGTTCTTTTGTATAAACGAAAAATATATAACAAAAAATGCCCAATTCGAATGGTTAAACCAGTAAGGTCAGGCCAAGACGGTAAAGCCCGTCACCTGAAAGAAACAGGTGCTTAACCATACAAAAAAAAATTTAAGGAGTGTGAAATGGTGAAACGATTGATGAAAAAACGCGCCATCCTGGTAATTGCCCTAATTTTCAGTCTTATTGTAGCCGGCTGCGGAGGAGCACAGCAAAGCACTGAAAAGAGCAGCTCTACAGAAGCTAAAGAAACTTACAAAATCGGAGCAATTCTTGACATCTCAGGTCCGGGTTCTTCCCTGGGGGTTCCTGAACGGGATACAGTACAGATGATTATTGACAAGGTCAATGCAAATGGCGGAATTAACGGTCACCAAATTGAACTGATAATGCTGGACAACAAGAGTAATGAAACAGAAGCCGCCCTTGCAGCCAAAAGCCTCATCCAGAAGGATGTACTTGCAATCATAGGCTGCACCACCAGCGGCACTACACTGGCGATGCTTGAGAGCATCCAGCAAGCAAAAATCCCCTTGGTTTCAGCTGCTGCCAGTATCCGCATCGTTGAGCCTATTAATGAGCGTAAATGGGTATTTAAAACAGCTCAGAGCGACAGCCTGGTAGCTCAAAAAATAGCTGGCTATTTAAAATCCCAGGATATAACTAAAATAGCTTTTGCCAGCATGAATAACGCCTATGGTGACAGCGGCAAGGTTGAATTCGAAAAAGTAGCTGCCCAAGAAGGCATACAAATTGTGGCCCAAGAAAAATTTGAAGCAAATGATACTATTATGACTTCACAGCTTACCAATATCAAAAAGGCTGACCCACAGGCAGTTATCTGCTGGGCAATCCCCCCTTCAGCCTCCAGCTTCACAACCGGTTTTGAGCAAATGGGACTGACAATGCCCCTTATCCACAGCCATGGAATTGGTAACCAAACATTTATTAAACTCGCCGGTGAGTCAGCAGATGGCGTAATCTTCCCGGCCGGCAAACTCCTGGTGGCCGAAAATCTGCCGGATAATGACCCGCAAAAGCAGGTCTTGGTAGAATATGCCGGTGAATATGAAGAAAAATTCGGCCCAAGGAACACCTTTGGCGGCCATGCTTGGGATGCTCTGCAAATAGTCCTCAGCGCCCTCGAAAAAGCAGGTCCAGACAAGGCTAAAATCAGAGATAAAATAGAAAAAACAACCGATTTCACAGGCATTTCAGGTGTCTTTAATATGTCAACTGAAGACCATAACGGCCTTGACCTCGATAGTATGGTTATGGTTAAAATCTCCGGGGACAAATGGGAGCCTGTTAACTAACCTGTTGCTATACAAAAAGTTATACAAATAAGTGCTTAAATTCATTGTCCGGGACCGGTCGGGTCCGCTGCTGACAGCGCCGGTTCCGGACAAATACTTTACACCTTAAGGGAGGACAACATGAGCCTATCCAGCGAACTTCTTCAATACCTGCTCAGCGGCTTAACAATGGGCGGAATCTATGCCCTGGTTGCCTTAGGTTTTGTGATAATACATAATGTTACCGGAATCATTAACTTTGCCCAAGGCGAATTCGTCATGCTGGGGGCCATGTTCATGGTAACCCTCGTAAATGCCGGAATGCCTGCCATAGGCGCTCTGCTAATTGCAGTTATTCTGGTTATGATTGTAGTGGGTCTAATAGAGTTGGGGGCTATCCGAACCGCTAAAAAAGCCTCCTCAATAACACTCATTATTATTACAATTGGTTTATCAACAGCGATAAAGGGCATCGCCCTGCTGGTGTGGGGAACAAATCCCTATAAATTGGAACCATTCACTAAAGGCGGCCCCATACATATCGGAGGAGCTACTATTATCCCCCAGAGCGTTTGGGTAATCGGAACAACCATACTGGTTTTGGCCCTTACCTTTTTCATCTTTGAATACACTTACTGGGGTAAAGCCCTTAGAGCATGTGTGGTCAATAAATTTGCCGCACAGCTTATGGGCATCAATCCACAGCGAATGTCCCTCCTGGCTTTTGTCTTTAGTGCCGCACTGGCTGCCCTAGCAGGAATAGTTATAGCCCCGATTACATATGTCACTTATGACATGGGCCTCATGCTCGGGCTTAAGGGCTTTGTCGCTGCTGTCCTGGGAGGTTTGAGCAGCACACCCGGCGCCGTTTTCGGGGGCCTGGCTCTAGGAATCATAGAATCACTGGGAGCAGGATTAATATCATCGGGATACAAGGATGGGATTGCATTTGTCATCCTCCTCCTGGTTCTTTTCCTGAAACCAGGTGGAATCTTCGGGACATCCGGCACCAAACGCGTATAAGGAGGGCTTATGAAAGACCTTTTAAAACAAAAACGCCTGCGCCATGCACTGATATTTTTATTTACCATGATTATTTTTGCCATACCTTTTTTAGTCACCAATAATTATTACCTAAGTGTCCTGGTTATTATCGGTATTCATACCATAGTTGTCGTCGGTCTCTGCCTCCTGATGGGATATGCGGGACAAATATCTCTCGGTCATGCGGCTTTTTACGGGCTGGGGGCTTATACCTCAGGAATTCTTACAGCAACATATAATATTTCCCCATGGCTGGCAATGCTTGCCGGAATTATTGTAACCGGAATAACAGCTTATTTGATAGGGATTCCAATTTTCAGATTGAAAGAACACTACCTTGCCCTGGCTACCCTTGGGTTTGGTCTTATTATACATGTTATTTTGATGGAAGAAGTTGCACTGACCGGAGGCCCATCGGGATTAAGTAAAAGTATCCCATATCTGTCTATGGGCAGCCTGGTTTTTAATAATGATTTTAAATTCTACTTCCTTGTTTGGATATTAGTCTTATTAGCTCTTATACTGGCCAATAATGTAGTCCATTCCCGTATCGGCCGTGCCTTAAAGTCAATTCACGGCAGTGAGTTTGCCGCCCGGAGCCTTGGTGTCGATACAAGCAAATACAAACTGCAGGTTTTTACCCTAAGTGCTATATATGCAAGTGTGGCCGGCAGCCTGTATGCCCATTACATAACTTTTATCAGCCCCAGCCCCTTCGGACTGATGACATCTGTACAATTTATGGTCATGGCGGTTGTAGGAGGCCTTGCCAGCATATGGGGACCGATTTTTGGAGTATCTGTGATCACTATAATGGCCGAAAGCTTAAAAGAGTTTATGCCTGTTTTAATACCCCAGGCCGGTGGTGAATATGAAATTGTTGTTTATGGAATTATTCTTGTAGTCATTATGATTTTTATGCCTGACGGCCTTACAGCCACATTGGTTAAACTCTATGAAGGCTGGAGATACAGAAAGGAGCATCCCAATGAAACTTCTTGAGATAACTCAACTCACCAAAACCTTTGGGGGCGTTCATGCCGTCAATGATGTTTCCTTTTCCGTTTCCAGGGGAGAAATTATTGCTGTCATAGGACCTAACGGCGCCGGAAAAACTACTCTCTTCAACCTAATGACCGGAGTGTATCCTCCAACTCATGGAAATATTTATTTCAAAGATACGGACATTACCGGCCTGCCGGCACATAAAGTGGCTGCTAAGGGAATTGCACGGACATTCCAGAACCTTCAGGTTTTTAACAATATGACCGTACTGGAAAATGTTATGGTCGGCCGCCATATCAGGAGCCGGGCAGGGTTTTGGGGAGCGATTTTCCCACTATGGCCTGTACAGCATGAAGAAAGCAACATAGTCAAAACTTCCCTTGAAAAACTGGCCTTAACCGGTTTGGCCGACAAGGCGCTGGAACCGGCCAACAATCTCCCTTACGGCCAGCAAAAAATGCTGGAAATAGCCCGGGCCATTGCCCTTGAACCTGAACTGCTGCTTTTGGATGAACCAGCAGCAGGACTGAATTCCAGTGAAACAAGAGATTTGGTTGATATTATATATACCCTGAGAAACCAGGGGATTACTATTTTACTGGTGGAACACGACATGGAAACCGTTATGGAAATTACCGACCGCCTGGTAGTGCTCAATTTCGGCAACAAACTTGCCGAAGGCACACCTTATGAGATTCAAAACAACCCGGAAGTTATTACGGCTTATCTGGGTGAGGAGGACTTCTAATGCTAAAGGTTGTGGAAATTGAAACATATCACGGAAGAATCAGGGTTTTAAACAATGTTTCCCTTAATGTAGAAAAAGGGGAGATAGTGACCATTATCGGCGCCAACGGGGCCGGTAAAACAACCCTGCTAAGCACTATTACAGGTATTCATAAACCCAGGTCAGGACAAGTTTATCTGGGAACAGTGCAGACCAGCTGTCTGCCCGTGCAAGATATAGTAAAGGCAGGGATCAGTCTCGTTCCTGAGCACAGGGAGGTCTTTGATTCTCTTTCTATTATCGACAACTTGAAGCTTGGTGCCTATCACCGGTATAAAACCGACAAAAAATTAATTAATGAAGATATTCAAAATATCATTTCCCTCTTCCCTGCTCTCCGGGGCAGAGAAACCCAGCTTGCCGGCACTTTAAGCGGGGGGGAACAGCAAATGCTGGCCATTGGCAGGGGTTTGATGGCCAAACCAAAGGTCCTGCTCCTGGATGAGCCATCACTGGGCCTTGCCCCTCTTGTGGTAAAGGAAATATTTGACATCCTGATTAGCCTGAAAAAACGCGGTACTACAATCCTGATGGTGGAACAAAACGCTAAAGCCGCCCTAAAGATAGCCGACAGGGCCTATATTATTGAGCGGGGACAAATTTCCCTTACCGGCAAGGCACAGGATATGCTGCAGGATGCCAGGGTGCAGTCAGCTTACCTGGGTGCCAGGCTGCATGCATAAATATCTGCCAAAAATCGGGGACCATCCCATAAGTGCCAAGCTTATGAGATGGTCCTATTATTTTTTGTCCTTATCCGGGAATCTGGTGAGTGTATAATATTTCCAGCATTTTTTGGGTTGACAGAGGGCAGTCAATTTTCTTATAATTAAGTTATCGAACATATGTTCTGCGGGGGTTGGCGAACTTGAAAATAATTGCACACATCTTCCTTCATGACTTCCGGGGCAACACTTCTGAACTTGCCTGCAAATGTGTTAGCTTAGGCCCCAGAGTAGAAACCCCTTCCCAAAACGAGGCTTTTATTGACCTGAGCGGCAAAAAACCTCCCGGAATAAGCTTAATAAGCGCTTTTACCGGAACTGTTATCCCTTCCCTGGGAAGTTTTGCCACAATCAGCCTGGCCTCCTGCAAACTGCTGGCAAAGGCTTTGACAACAGCATATACTGCCAATCCCTCCGGTTCGGGTTTAACCGGAGGAATACAGGTAAAGGTTTATAACAATTTCCGTCTTTGTGTCATAAAACCTGAAACAGCCGGGGATTTCACCTCCCGTCTGCCGGTAGAATTTATGTGGCCATTAGAAGATAAAATCATCCGGTGTCTGAAAACCCTGGGGCTTAAGTCCTTTGGCGAAATCAGCGGGGTCCCCCTGACAATGCTTTACAGTCAATTTGGTTCACTGGCCCCCGTTATTATGAACTACAGCAAGGGTATCGATACATCAAATGTGCCTTATTTCAGTCCCCCCGACAAAATTACATATCACAGCCACTGCGAGTGTTCCAATATCACCGGGCTGGAAGAAATCCTCAAACAGGCTGCGATCTATCTCAGCCAAACCTTGCAAAAACAAGGAAAAAGCTATCGCGAACTGTCTCTGGCTATATTCTCTGAACTTTATTTCACCGAAATCGTGACTTCTTCCTTTACCAGGGGGAAATATGATATACGTTCCATATACCATGACTGTATGAATCTCCTAAAAAAACTGCGGACTTCAGGCCGGGTAACAGGGATATCCCTGGCAGCAGGGCATCTCACAAACTGTATGCACAGCCAGATGTCTCTTTTTGAAGACCCTAAAACCCTTAACGGTAGATATGCGGAGCATCACGAAAAACTATGCAAGGTCTGTGAAAACCTGGCTTCCAGGTACTCCCCCGGAATCGTAAAAATGGGCAGCTCCCTTCCTGTAAGCCGCAGGGAACAGATGTTGATGTTTGTTGACCCCCTGCGCAATAACAGCAAAATAGGAACTTGTGGTAAAACAGCAAAGGATGATCAGAATGGTTAAATTAATTAACAAAAATATTGAAATGAAATATGGTATCAATAACACCCTCCTGGCTTTCCGGTTTAACGGGAGATGGCTCCCAGTCAGCCGGATTCTTGAAATATGGAAGGATACAGGCATATGGTGGGACGGTGAAAGTGAAAAAACCTTCTACAGGGTCAATACCATAGAAGGAAGCCTGTTTGAGCTCTACAAGGACAATACCAGCCGCTCCTGGTTTCTATACCGCGTTTATGATTAGGGAGGTCTCCGGATGAGCTTTGTACACCTCCATGTCCATTCCCCGTTTTCTTTTCTTGACGGGGCCGCAAGAATCGAAGAAATAGTCGGCTCTGCAGCAGCAGCAGGTATGCCCTCACTGGCTCTAACAGACCATAACAACCTTTGTGCAGCCATCCTTTTCTCCTACCTGGCCGGAAAAGCTGGTATCAAACCTGTCACCGGTGTCGAAATAACCTTGGCAGACGACAGCCACCTTATTCTCCTGGCCAAAAACTCCCATGGCTATACAAATCTCTGCCGCATCCTAAGCGCTGCCCACTTGGGGAACCCGCGCCAAACCCCGCGCACCTCTGCTGAAACCCTCAAAGCTTACAGCAGCGACCTAGTAGCCCTATCAGGATGCCGCAAAGGCAGGATTCCACAGCTTATCCTAAAGGGGCATTACCATTTGGCTGAGGAAACTGCCCAAAATTTTATTGATATTTTCGGCAAAAAGAATTTTTTTATTGAAATACAGCAGGACTTCCTGCCGGGAAACCGGTTTCTCAACAACGCCCTGGATAACCTGGCCGCTCACCTGAAACTAAAAACGGCGGCAACCAACAATGTCCATTATGTTACCAAGGAACAGTTTGAAATCCATGAATTGCTTACATGTGTAAGGACTCTTACTAAACTTGGGGAAATTCACCCCGAACGGCGTCTTAATGCTGAAAATTACCTGAAACCCCCTGCTGAAATGACCCAGATTTTTACCGACTATCCACAGGCAGTCACTAATACCCTTGCTATTGCCGAAATGTGCGAACCTGCCCTGGGAACAAGAAAACGGCTATTCCCTGCCTTTCCGGATATCCCCCCTGGGGAAACTGCCGCCAATTACCTCAGGAAACTTACCTTTGCAGGGGCCAGGGAACGTTATCATCACTTGTCCCGGCAAATAACGTCACGCCTGGACCATGAACTTGACATCATCTGCCGCCTGGGGTTTGAAGATTATTTTCTTTTGGTCTGGGATGTCGCCAATTATGCCCGCAAGGAAAAAATCAGGTATGCCGGGCGGGGTTCAGCGGCAGATTCGGCAGTCGCATACTGCCTGTATATCACAGAAGTTGATTCCATAGCACGGGGGCTGCTTTTTGAACGTTTCATGAGCCTGGAGCGCGCCCAGATGCCTGATATTGACATAGATTTTGATTCCCGCCACCGGGATAAGGTATCAGCATACATTTATAAAAAATACGGTGCAGACCGGACAGCCACAGTCTGTACCTACAACACCTTCAGGGCCCGTTCCGCCTTCAGGGATCTGGCCAAAGCCATGGATTTACCTTCAGGTGAAATTGACCGTCTGGCCAAAAAACTGCAATATATCCATGCCGACCAGATTAACCTGGCTATAAAGCGGTTTCCGGAACTCCGGGAAAGCGGAATTGATGCCCCCAGATTCCGGAACCTGCTTGAATACTGTGCAGCGATTTCAGGATTTCCCCGGTTTATCGGCACCCACCTGGGAGGTATTGTTGTCAGCCGGCAGCCGCTATCTGATGTAACACCTCTTCAGGAGGCTGCCAAGGGAATAGTTGTCACCCAGTTTGATAAGGAATTTATTGAAAACCTGGGGCTTGTCAAGCTTGATCTGCTATCCCTGAGGACCATAGCCGCAATCGAGGACTCCATTGTGACCATCAGGGATACCAGCAGCAAATTTGATTATGAAACAATACCACTGAATGATAAGGCTACTTTTGATATGATTAACAAAGGCGAAACTATTGGGGTGTTCCAACTTGAAAGCCCTGCCCAGCGCGCATTGCAAAGCCGTCTTGAAGCCTCAGAAATAGAAGACATTATAGCCAGTGTTGCCATCATCAGACCCGGACCGATAAAGGGCAATATGGTAGAACCCTTTATTGCCAGGCGTCAAGGGAAAGAACCAGTGACATACCTGCACCCGAAACTTGAACCCATCTTAAAAAAGACTTACGGGGTCGTCTTATTCCAAGAACAGGTCATCGAAATTGCCACAGCAATTGCCGGTTTTACTCCAGGGGAAGCTGACCGCCTGCGCCGCGTGATGACCCACGCCAGGTCCCACCGTGAAATGACAGGCATTGGAGCGGAATTTATCAAAAAAGCCGTTGACAACGGTGTCAGCACAGAAGTTGTGAAAACTATATTTTCATATATTACCGGCTATGCCAGTTATGGTTTCTGTGAAGCCCATGCAGCAGCATTTGCCACCACTGCCTATAAAACAGCTTATATGATCAAACATTACCCGGCCCATTTTTTTGCTTCACTGCTCAGCCACCAGCCCATGGGCTTTTATAACTCCAATACCCTGTGTGTGGAGGCACGCAGGAAAGGGGTTACCATCCTCCCCCCTGATATTAACCTAAGCCAAGAATGTTTCACTGTTGATGCCAATACCATACGCATCTCCCTCAGACAGGTAAAAGGGGTTCAGAACAATTACCTGGAAAAGGTCCTGACAGCCAGGGAAAAGGGACTGTTCAAGTCTTTTGACGATTTCCTGAAACGTGTTCACATAGACAAAAATATCCTGAAAAATCTGATCTGCTGCGGAGCATTTGACAGCCTGCACAGCAACCGGAAACAACTGCTATGGGCCATCCCGGAAGCCGGCAGCAAAAGAAATGCCCCGGTATTGTCCTTCACCGGGGAACATTCTCTCATAGATAATACTGTAGCTCTTTCCCCTGTTCCGGATTTTACACCACAGGAGAAATTCAATATGGAGTATGAGATACTCGGCATAGATGTCACCAGTCATTATATGAGTCATTGGCGCAGTAGTCTGGAGCGCAGAGGCTTTTTGAACAGCATGAACCTTGCAGCAGCCAGAAACGGCAGCCTTGTTAAGGTCGCCGGTCTGCCTATCCATCCTCACCGCCCCCCAACCAGGACAGGTAAAACAACCGCCTTCTTTTCACTGGAAGATGAATTTGGCCTGATGGATATAACTGTTTTCGAAAAAACTTACCAAAAATTCGGCAGCCTCCTTTTCACCAACCCTGTCCCCCCGCTTCAGGTTTGGGGCTCCTTACAGCACAGGGGAAATGGTGTCTCCATTATCGCCCAAAAAATATTCCGGCTATGTGAATAAAAAATCCCAGTTATTTTTTTCTATGTACGCAAAGATCCGCCATCAATAATAAACTCTGCTCCAGTACAAAAACCGCTGTCATCTGATGCCAGAAACAACACCAAAGTCGAAACTTCTTCCGGTTTCCCAACACGCTTTAAAGGAATTAATTGAGCAAATTGCTTAATAGCTTCTTTGGCACCTTCCTGCAATATCATCGGAGTAGCAATTGCTCCTGGATGAACAGAATTAACCCTTATACCATACGGAGCAAATTCTAAAGCAGCCACTTGTGTCAAGCCGCGCACAGCAAATTTAGAACTGCTGTACCCGGCAGTATTACCGGTCCCTTTGATTCCATTAATGGAAGAGATATTGATAATAGAGCCATTACCAGCTAATTTCATAGAAGGTAAAACGTATTTCATCCCGAGAAAAACTGACAACTGGTTGTAATTAATTACATTCTGATATTCCTCTAAACTCATTGCTTCAATAGGACTATATAATAAAATCCCCACATTATTCACTAAAATATTAATATAACCAAATGCTTTTTCAGCCTCAGCAACAATTGTTTTCCAATCTTCCTCTATAGCAACATTCAGTTTGGCAAATTTTACGTTATCCCCTAATTCTGCTGCTAAGGCTTCCCCTTCCTTATCTAAAATATCTATAAAAAATACTTTAGCTCCTTCAGCAACAAACGTGCGGACATGTGATGCACCCATACCCCGCGCACCACCTGTAATTATGGCAACTTTTCCATCAAGTTTCCCCATTATTCTTTCCTCCTTTAATTTGTTCCGAAAACTCTTAGGCAGTTTCTCCCTCCTTTCGCGCTCTGTTAAGTCTCTCGGAAATAGAATTTCCTTTATGTTCAAGGCTTTGTGCCTTGGACTTTTTGTTTTTTCCTTCCACGGTATAGGCTGCGTATATGACCGTGGAATCTGGATTAGATTAACCTACGGTCATTTCCGAGAGCGTACACTATTCTTTCCTATCTGCTAAAAAAGCGTGCCAATATATCTAAAGAAATTTAGATTTTGGTACGCCCTTATAATTGTTATGCTGGTATATTTAGGTTTTATGCGCATAGGACAAAATTTTATACTTTTCTATCTGCCAAAAAAAATAAAAAACAAGGACTAAACACCTTGTTTTTTATGTTAGCAATTTGTTACATGCCATAAAATTAATAAGGGGCAACCTGTTTGCCCCTTGGGAGGTTTGCATCCTCCGTTTCGTAAGGGTTGAACGAGTTACCCTTCTACTTATATTATATTCATTCATCCAAAATAATACAAGCAAAAACACTAAAGTGTTTTGTGAATTTAAAATTTTCGTACTGCAATATCTGAGAGGAATCAACATATATATGTCGAAAAAATAGATGCAATACAATTATTCCTCACAGTGAGGTGATATTTTGAATTTTGATGCCAGAACAGAAACACTAATCAAAGCAAAAATCGGTGAAGAGGCTTTTGACATTGAACGGGTTTATTTTGTAAAAACAGACCGCAAATCAAATCCTCGCAAAATTAACCCCTTCAGATATTTTGAAGGCAGCCTGCCGGTACTCGTTTCTGCTCCTCACGCAGTGCGGCACATCCGCCACAAGAAAATTAAACCTTCAGATGAATTTACCGGATCCATGGCGTATATTTTAAATAAAATTACAAGTTGCCATAGTCTAGCTGTGACAAAACTTTACGGAGGGGACCCCAATTTTGATGACAAGTGTATTTATAAGGATTTAATTAAAAATATTTGTACGGCTAACAGGCTTAAGCTTGTTATTGATATTCACGGTGCATCCAAACAACATGATTTCGACATTGATATCGGAACTATGGAAGGAATCTCCCTGCTGAATAAAACCTGTTATACAACAGTTCTCAAGGATGTGCTTAAAAATCACGGGATCACCAGAATTTCAGAAAACTATTTTACAGTATCCGGCCAGAATACTGTTACCAGCTACGTTTCCCAACACCTTGGCGTTCCGGCGCTCCAACTGGAAATCAACAAACGATTCCGAGCCCCTAACCAGAACCCGGAAGATTATTGCCGCATGGTAGGAGTGCTGGCAGAATTTGTCCATCAGCTTAGTAGCTAGGAAGCATTTTCACCTACATGCACTATAATCGGCTCTTTTAATCTTACTTCCGACCAGTGGGTGGGAAAATGTTTCCTGGCAAGGCGCACGGCTGAACCCAACCACAGGCGTACTGGAAGTACTCCGAGGATTGGGGACTGCCGCGCAACGATGGCAGGAAGCATTTTCACCTACATGCACTATAATTAAATAAGGTGGTCTTTTATCTTGACCACCCCTTTTATAAAAGAGCCTTATTTTCCAAAGAGCAGAAACAGGAGAAAAATTGTTGAGACACCAACTGATATAGAACCTACCAGCGCACCAAGCATCTTTTTACCAATTGAATACTCGTAACTCATACTAACCCTCCTCATTCATTTTGTAAAACTAAAACCTTACTCTCCCCTTATATATATTACTTTTTCGTCAAAAAGTTTTATAAATCCTTCTTGAAACAACAGATAAATTTGCATTTTTAAATATTTTCTGTTTTTATATATTATATACCCCTTGATACATGAACCTTATTATTTGACCTTGAAAGGAAATTTTCTGATGCCAAAAGAAATATTTATAGTTACAAATAGAGCTCTTACCAATGGCAGGCCCCTAGTTTCTGTCTGCAAAGAAGCAATTGCAGCAGAGGTAAATGCCATTATCCTCCGTGAAAAAGACCTGTCTCCTGCAGAACTGTATGCTCTGGGGACACAGATATCAGACATATGTGCAGGCACAAAAACAAAACTGATTATTAATTCAAGTGTGGAAACAGCAATTGCCTGTAAAGCGGATGGCATCCACCTGGGGAAAGGCAGTCTGCCCCTTAAAGCTGTCCGGGAAATGGTCCCTGATAAAATCATCGGGGTTTCGGTACATAGCACAGCAGAGGCCGTCCAGGCACAAACAGACGGCGCAGATTATATTCTGGCCGGGCATATTTTTCATACCCGCAGCAAACACGGCCTTCCCGGAAAAGGCCCGGACTTTATTGTCTCTATAAAATCAGCGGTAACTTTACCGGTAATTGCTATTGGAGGCATAAACCCAAAGAACGCCAATATAGTTGTCCGGGCAGACGCAGATGGCATTGCCGTTATGTCCCTGGCAATGGAAGCTGACGACATAACCGGAACTATAAAAGCGCTTCGCGAATCAATAATCTAATACGCTGATTCCAGACTTACCGTACGGGTTTTCCCTTCCCAAGAAACCTGATAACCCAAAACAGCACCGACTGCTCTTACATGCACAAACACCTTATTATTTTTAAGCTTAACCGGTACATCTATTTTAACTGTCCGGCCACCAGCAGTTATTACAGTACTGTTCACCTTAAAAGTTATTGTTTTCCCGCAGCCGGTAACAACTGCTTCCTGCCTATCACCATGCCAATCAACCTTACAACCCGTTTTTTCAGCCAATGCCCTTAAAGGGACCATCGCCCGGCTGTTTACCAGGTAAGCCCCGGAACCGGAAGCAAAAGACAGGGGTTGACCATCAAGTACCAGAGTGACAGGCAATTGTTCCAGATCCCACTCTCGGTTAATAATTTCCACCGGAGTATAGAGGGGAGTACGGTCGTATAGCCAAATAGCATCACTGTTATGCATTCTAATACACCCGGCTGATATATATCTGCCTATCGAACCGGGATTATTGGTTCCATGAATTCCATAGGTTCCGCCTGATGTACCCTTGGCATCCAATCCCAGCCACCTGACTCCCAACGGGTTTCGGGGGCTGCCACCAGGGATTTTCAATTTATTATAGTAAGGATTGACCAGCTTCTGGACTACTTTAAAATTGCCCTCAGGTGTATAATCCGGCTGCCTTCCGGTAGCAACGGGGAATATTCTGATGACTTCATCGTTTTTTAAAAATGCCAGTTTATTGACCTTTTTATTAATCACTATCTTTGTAGAATCCGCTGCCTGCACGGATGAAGAAAACTGCAGCAAAAAAATTAACAGGACAAATAAAACAAGACCAGTTTTTTTCGTGGCCACCCCTCCCCAGTTTTACCAAATCACAGAAAAATAAATATGCGGGGGAAGCCTTAAATATAACTAGTAAAATAAGCCGATAATAATAAAAAATATTGCTGCACTCAACAAAACTCCGCCAACAAACTGGCTTAAATCATGTTTACGCATGGTCAGCCTGGCCCAGCCTATCGGAATCAGGAACAAAAAAAGCCACCAATACTCCCATGCATACAGGTAATTCACTGTACTGTATATGAGAGTATTAAGTCCGCCGTGAAAGCTTATTTTCCAATATAATGTTACCAGTACGAGACTTAAAGTAGCCAAAAATACTGCACCGGTAATAATAAACAATTCCCTGCTCAAAAAAAATGTTATCCCGACAGCAACAGAAAACGACACCATGGACTTCAGGGTAAAACCGATCCGTTTGCTTCTCTGCGTAACATCAATATCAATTTCTTTTTTTACAAATATAAGGTACAGAAAATAAGTGAATGGGATAACAAAAACGAACAACAGCAAAACAGAAAAATAAGCCTCTTTTTTGTCCGCCGGCAGGCTGACTTTTCTAAGCACCAGCCAGACTATTAACGGCAGCCATATAAGTGGTTCAGTTATTCTTGATATTACCGTTGCCGCTAACATTGCCATAGTATGGCGGGAAGAAATACTGTTCTGATTCATATTATATCCTTTGATTATGTCTTAGTATATTACTCTTATTTGGTTTATTCTCTATTTACTTGTTTCGCTATAAATACCACATATCCCTCTCTGTTATTATTTACTTCACCTATACAGAAAAAACAGGCCGCTCTCTTCCATTATCCGGAAAAGACACGGCCTGTTTTTAGTAATAAACTTTATTGCCCTATTCTATCTGGACGTATACGATTCACATATTGGGCAGATAAAGTCCCACTCTGCCCAGCATAAATTGCACATAGTCACGCCACAGTCACAGCTTTTGGCCTCTGTAACAGGTGTCTTTTGTTTACATACCCGACACCAGTAATAAGCGGTGACAGTCCATTCGACTTTAGTCTCAGTCTCGACATTCTTTTTGATAATGTGCAGAGAAGGGCTGTCAGGCTGGTCAGATACCTGTTCGTTTTCAGCGGTCTGCAGTTCATGTACTACCCGTCTTTGCATACCGTTTCCTCCTCAATTTTTTATTGCCTTTTCAAATGGTATAGGCTTTACTTTCATCCCGCTGCCCGGGCAATTCCCCCTGACTGCGGTCTTGGCAGCAGGCCGGCCTTTTCAACAATTCCGGGCACGATTTCTTCCCATCCAACAGCCATTATGTGAACTCCTTTAACACCCTTGATGTTCCTAATATGCTTTATCTGTTCAACACAAATTTCTACGGCTTCAGCCTGCTGGTCCTCAGCTTTTTTAAGCCTCGCAACCATTTCATCCGGAACAATCATGCCGGAAACACATTTCTGCATATATGCGGCCACTTTAGCCGATTTTACCGGCATTATTCCTGCCATTATATAAGCACGTTCATGCAGCCCGCGTTCCCTTACCAGCTCCATCCATCTCTCAAAACGCTCCATATCAAATATTATCTGTGTCTGGAAAAACTGGGCCCCGGCATTAATCTTTTTTTCCATCCTGTATACCCTGACATCAAACGGGTCTGCAAAGGGATTTGCCACAGCCCCGATAAAGAATTTGGGCTCATCTTTTTTAATTTCCTCACCACAGGCAAATACCTTTTCATCTCTCATCCTTTTCACCATTCTAATCAGTTGGATGGAATCCAAATCAAATACATTTGCCGCAGTGGGATGATTCCCAAAAGACTGGTGATCCCCGGTAAGACAGAGTACATTTTTCATTCCCAGGCTGTATGCCCCCAGAAGGTCACTCTGAATAGCAATCCGATTGCGATCCCGGCAGGTCATCTGGACAATTGGTTCCACTCCGGCTTTAAGTACATGCATCCCGGCGGCAATACTGGAAAGCCGGACAATTGCCGTTTGGTTATCAGTCAGGTTGGTAGCATCAACATACCCCTTCAGATGTTCGGCATGTTTTTTGATTCCTCCGCCATTTGCCGACTTTGGTGGTCCGATTTCACCGGTAACAACAAACTCACCCTGTTCAAACAATGTCTGCAGGCGTGATTTATTTTCATTCACTTATCATCACATCCTCTCTAACCAGTTTGCGGGGTCCGCCATCCCTGGCTTTTGACCAGTCTTTTTCTATCTCAATTTCCATGAGGGCATCCATCCTCCCGAGGACTGCCATCCGTTTATATATCTGGTCCCAGATGCAATCAACATCTTTTACCTCACACTTACCGTTCTGTGAACCACCGCAGGGCCCGTTAAGTATCCTCTTGGAGCACCTGGCCACCGGACATACTCCCCCGGTTTTATATAAAACACATTCCCCGCACAGCCCGCAGCGTTCTTCCCATATGCCGTGTTTCACCGAACCGCCTGCACTCTTGGTGTTTAATGCAGGAATAACCCATTTGTCAGGGAAACGTTCCGCCACAAACTGGACCCCCACTCCACAAGCCAAAGAAATGATGCAATCAGCCTCTTCAGCCAGTTTCTCCACCTGGTCCAAGTACTCCCACTCACACTGCCGGGTTACCGTTTCCTCCAGTGTCGTTACCGGTCGATTCCCCTGTTTCCTTTGCAGCCGCAGAGAAGTTGCCAGGACACCTACCTCTTTTTCTCCTCCCGCAAGACATACCGTAACACATTCATTACACCCTAGGAGCAGTACCTTATCAAAATCAGCCACCATTTTGGCAATTTCCTCAAACGGTTTTTGTTCGGCAATAATCATTGTCATCACCTCTTTCTTTATTGTTGACCGGCAGCTAAACATTCAACTTTACGGTTCAATGGGCTAGGGCCGAGTTTTTTAATTTTCTCGTGCATTTCATGGGCAATTTCCGCAAACCTTGGTCCCATCGAACCTGAAAGGTTATACATTTCTACTCGTTCTCCGCCAATACCCACATCGTCAAGAATCTTCTTAGCCTGAGCCACCCTCAGTTTGGCCCGGTAATTGCCTTTCAGGAAATGACAGTCACCTTCGAGACATCCGGCCACATATACACCATCAGCGCCATCCTCAAAAGCCTGCAAGATAAGCTGGATATCAATCCTGCCGGAACAGGGCTGTTCTATCATCCTTACTGTCGGAGGGTACTGCAGGCGCATTGAACCAGCCAGGTCAGCCGCAGAGTATGCACAATAGTAACAGCAAAAGGCAACTATTTTAGGCTGAAAATCACTCATCAAATACACCCTCTTTCCATATTTACTTTCCATATTTACTTTCAATATTTATTTTCTATAAGCTGTCTTGCTCTAAATTACACCATGTATCTTTTCTATCATCTGATCATCCTTATAGTGAAGCAGCTGCAGCGCTTTCCCAGGGCACTCCCCTACACACGTGCCACAGCCATGACATTGAACCGGGTCTATCTCAACAACCATGTCCTTATTGATTATTGGTACACCATATGGACATACCCTTACACAGGTAAGGCATGCGGCACAACGTTCCGGTTTTACCACTGCTGCCACTACTCCCCCTACCATCAGATGTGACTGAGCAAGGATAGTGCATGCCCTGGCAACAGCACCCTGGGCCTGATAAATGCTTTCAGCAACGTTTTTGGGGGAATGGGCCAGCCCGCACAGGAACAGTCCTGCTGAAGGGAAATCCATCGGCCCCAGCTTAGCGTGTGTCTCAACAAAGAATCCATCCTCATTCCGCGGTACTTTCAGCATCGTACCCAGGGCTTCTGAACCTGCAGCAGGGCTGATTCCCGTAGCCAGGGCAACCAAATCAGGGGCAAGGGGTAAGAAATATCCGGAATCAGGGTCATAGACTTCTATTTTTAGACTGCCATCCTGCTGCGGAAGCACTTCCGGCCTTCCGGACCCAGTATAATGTACAAAACAAACCCCCATTTCTCTGGCCCGCTTGTAATACTGTTCATAGAAGCCATATGTCCTGATATCTCTGTACAAGATGTAAACCCGGGCAGCAGGATTCTCCTCTTTGATACGGATGGCGTTTTTGACTGACTGGGTACAACAAGTACGGCTGCAATATTTGAGAATCTCCTCATCACCTGCGGAAGCACATTGGATAAAAACTGCTTCCTTTATCTTCTGCGGGTCTGTTAACCCTTTATTAAGATTAGCCTCAAGTTCTCTGACCGTAACAATACGGTCAGTCGTGCCATAAGCATATTTGTTATCAGGAGGGGCTTCCCTGCCTCCAGTGGCCACAATAAGAACACCATGTTCAATCCTTAAAGTGTTCCTTACCGGGCTTTCACCGCTTTTACCCTGAGAGATGGTTGATGTAAAATGCCCCTGATGGCCGCTTAAATCCTCCAATGTTGCATTAGTATATATGTTGATCAGCGAGTTTTCCCTTACCTTGGTCACAGTATTGCTAAGGAATTCCTGCAGATTTCTCCCCTCAGCAGTAGTATATAGATATGTTAAGTTGCCCCCAAGGACCTGACCCCTCTCCACCAAGTAAGACTCAAACCCTTGGGCTGCCAGGCTCAAAGCCGCTGTCATCCCCGAAATACCGCCCCCAAGTACCAGTGCTTTAGGGATAACAGGTACAGGATGCAGGTGCAGTTCCTCATGGGTCAGCACTTTTCTGACAGCCATCCTGACCAGGTCCTTAGCCTTTTCCGTGGCTTCTGCAGGGAATGCCCGGTGAACCCAGGAACACTGGTCCCTGATATTGGCCATTTCAAACAGGAATTGGTTAAGCCCTGCATCCCTGAGCGCTTCCCTGAATAGTGGCTGGTGAGTACGGATAGTACAGGAAGCAACAACAACCCTATTGAGGTTCTGTTCAATGATGGTATTCTGTATCAGGTTAACAGTGTCCTGAGAACATGTATAAAGGTTTTCTTCACAATAAGTTACATTAGGCAGGCTCTTGGTATATTCCAGGACTGCAGGCACATCTACCACAGAGGCAATATTGAGCCCGCAGCGGCAGATGAATACACCGACCCGCGGCTCTTCTCCGCTGACATCCCGCTCCGGAGGGTACTTTTTAGACCTAATCATTTGTCCTCTTGCCGGGGCCATGTCAATAGCCGCAGAAGCCGCGGCGGCGCTCGCATTCATTACAGTTTCGGGGATATCCCGGGGGCCCTGGAATCCACCGGCAACATATATTCCGCTCTTGGATGACCTGGTCGGGTCCAGGGAATCGGTCCAGGCAAAGCCATACTCATTGGTTCTGATACCTGTGGCTGCAGCCAGTTTTTCCGCATCTGCCGGAGGCCTGACACCAACTGCCAGGACCACCATCTCAAACTCCTCTGTAACAATTTCTTCACCTTTCATGTATTTGAGGGAAAGGTTCCGGGTATCCGGGTCTTCCTTAAGACTGGATATCATGGCCCTTTCATACCGTACACCTGTATTAACCGCAGAGCTGACATATTTGTCAAAGTTCTTCCCATAAGACCTCATATCCAAGTAAAAAATGACAGGTTCAATATTAGCATCGTGTTCCCTGGCAATAATGGCCTCTTTGGTAGAATACATACAGCATATTGAAGAACAGTATTCCGAACCGCGCTCACAGTCCCGGGAGCCCACACATTGTATAAAGGCAACTTTTTTAGGCGGTTTATGATCTGAAGGCCTTACAATATGGCCCTGTGACGGGCCGGTAGAACTGAGCAGGCGTTCAAAGTCCATTGATGTGATTACGTTTTTATAATAACCATACCCGTACTCTCCCCGGAGACCGGCATCATAAATGTCAAAACCGGGGGCCAGGATCATGGAACCTACTTCAACTGTCTCCTCATATCCGGTATCCTCATGCAGCACAGCATTCTTCTTACAGGCCGTAACACACTGGTAACACTCACAGCACACACCACAGTTAAGGCATCTCCCAGCCTCTGCCATAGCCATTTCAGAAGTATATGCCAGGACAACTTCCTGGAATGTCCTTTTTCGTTCAATAATACCAATCTTATCAGGAATAATCCGGGGCTTTTTAGGAATGTTGGCCAGTTCCTCAAGAGATTTAATTGCCTCAGGAAGCTTTTCCTTAGATTCCCTGTCCTTCCGGAGGTCACTTCCATTGATATAACGGTCAATGGATTCAGCAGCCTCTTTACCTGCTGCCGCTGCTTCTATCAGAGTTGCCGGCCCGGTAACCGCATCACCGCCGGCAAAAACACCGGGAATATTAGTTTCCAGTGTAACCTGGTCAATCCTGATATTCCTTCCGTTCCTGCCAACTGTGTGGTCATGGTCGGCAAAAAATGACTCTGAAGGTGCCTGGCTGACTGCAATAATAATATCATCAAGGCCCAAGGTAAACTCTGAACCTTTTATCGGAACCGGCCGCCTGCGGCCGGAGGAATCCGGCTCCCCCATTTCATTACGGATGAACTTCACATTCTCCACCCGGCTGCCACCCAATATTTCAACCGGTGACACATAACACATTAAATTGATGCCCTCTTCCCTGGCTTCATGGATTTCTTCAGGAAGGGCCGTCATATCTTCCTCGGCACGCCGGTAAAGTATAGTGACTTCCTCAGCACCAAGCCGAAGCGCGGTCCTGGCAGCATCCATAGCAGTATTGCCCCCGCCGATAACTGCTACACGGCGTCCCATTTTATTTCTTTGACCAAGGCTGACCTCCCTGAGGAAGGCAACACCATGATGTACCGCTTCCTTATCCTCACCGGGAATTCCCAGCCTGTCAGGCTGGTGGGCCCCAATCCCGAGAAATACCGCCTTATAGCCCTGGCCAAACAACATATTTACCGAAAGGTCTTTTCCTATAGGTGTATTTGTCTTAATTTCCACACCCTGTTTAGTTATCAAATCGATTTCAGCATTCACCATCTGTTTCGGCAGCCTGTACTCAGGGATACCCACCCGCATCATTCCCCCGATAACGGGAAGAGCCTCAAAAACTGTAACCCGGTAACCCCTGCGAGCCAGGTGATACGCACAGGTAAGTCCTGCGGGACCGGAACCTACAATAGCTATTTTTTCATCACGTTTTTCAGTAGTCTCCAGACTTACTTCATCAAGATGGTCAAGCATATAGTGTCCAACAAAACGCTTAATCCGGCTTATCGCCACAGGCTCATCAACCTTCCCCCTCTGGCACGCGGCCTCACAGGGATGGTGGCATACCGTACCACAGATAATGGGAAACGGTATTTCCTGCCTGATAAGTTCCCAGGCTTCCTTAAACTTGCCTTGGGCAGCAAGGGCTACATAACCGTGGACATTTATCCCTGAGGGGCAGACATTGCGGCACGGTGAAGTTCCAGCCTTTTCAATCAGGTACCTGTTTGGGACCGCCTGTGGAAACATCCGGTGAATTGCCTTGCGTTCACTTTTTCCTTCATTAAACAGGTCAGGCATGGAAACAGGGCACACCTGCTCACAATCCCCGCACGCGGTACACTCATTTACATCCACATATCTGGGTGCCCCTTTAAGGCTGACTTTAAAGTTTCCTGCATCTCCTGATACCTTTGTAACATCAGTACATGTATGTATCTCAATATTTTGGTGATTCAAGACATCTGTCATCTTCGGCCCAAGAAGACACATGGAACATTCATTAGTCGGAAATGTCTTGTCTAGCTGGGCCATTTTCCCCCCTATGGAAGGCTGGTTAGTAACCAGGTGAACCATATACCCGCCATTAGCCAAATCAAGTGCAGCCTGCATCCCGGCAATCCCGCCGCCAACCACCATAGAAGCTCCAACAACATTTTTCTCATTCATCAAATCTCACCACCCGTCATTTATATCAATTTATGGTTCTTAAGTGCAGGTCTGGGGTCTATGATGTGTTTGCTCAGCCAGCGGTCCTGACCAGGCATTCCCATTGCTGTGGCAATCATCTCAGTAAAATAAACAATAGGCATCCCCGCTTCAGCCTGCCTTGTATCAATATTCGCCTGGCAGAGCGGGCATGCGGTAACCATAGCCTCAGCCCCGGCCTTGCGGGCTTGTTTTACCAGTTCTGCTGTCAGATCGGTAACCACATCAGACCTGGCAATTGCAAAACTGCCGCCGCAACAGTCCATCTTATATGACCAGGGCCTTACCTCAGCACCCAGCATTTCCAAAAGCCGGTCAAGTGCCTGTGGCTGCTCAGGGTCATCAAAAGCCACATCAGCTGCAGGTCTAAGCAAAAGACACCCGTAATACGGAACCACCTTCAGGCCGTTTAATGGCTTAACCACTCTATTCCTCAGTTCTGCTTTTACAGCATCCTGAGAAAAAAACTCCAGGAGATGCATAATCCTTATTTTTCCTTCATATCTTTTGCCCATCACTGAAGCAAGCTTGCTGTTCATATCCATAGCCTTTGAAGAGCCCCTGTTGATAAATCCGTGTGTTTGGCGACAGACATTGTAGCACCCGGTACACGGTACTACCAGGTCCAGACCACTGCCTTCCGCAATGATAAGGTTTCTTAATGGGAGGGCTTTTGCCAGAAAATCGCTGGTTGAATGAGCCGGGGTAGCGCCACAGCAATTCCAGTCCGGAATTTCAGCCAGATCTATGTTCATTTTCCGGCAAACGGCCTCAGTTGACAATCCATAATCAGCCGCAGTTGAATGTAGCGAACACCCCGGATAATAACCTACTTTCACTTTGCCTCCCCACCTTTCTGAAAAATAGCCTTAATCTGATTCTTGTTTTTAACTCTTTCGGGAAGAAACTTTAACTTACCGCGTCTCAGCATTTTAATTCCCAGCCTCATATCCTCCATGTATGCGCCACTCCTCATTTTGAAAAGCCCAATCATTCCCAACTCGTAAAGCCTGCCGGTCATCTTAACCGAATCCATAAATGACCTGTAAAATATGGGAATCCGATTTTCTCCCGGCGTCCTTCCTTGTTTCATTACCAAGGTCTTAAGGACATCAGTGACGACTGATGCGTCAATACCGTTGGGACAACGTGCCTGGCAGGTCTTACAAGATAGACACAGCCACAGGCGGTTGCTGTTCAAAACCATTTCAATATCTCCCAGCTGAACCATCCTGATAAGTGCGCTGGTACTGAGGTCAGTCATACTCCCCACCGGACACCCTGCAGAACACTTCTTGCATTGGTAACAGCGACTGACCGGCTGCTGACTTTCCAGTTCAATAAGACTGAGAAGATTTTCAGAAGCCTGAAAAACCGCAGTTTCGACTAAATTGCCGCCTTCCATATTAGCCCTCCTTTCTTTTCTTTTGAAATCTACTTTTTATATATACTTTTGATATATAGTTAATGCAAATACCTTGCCAAAAAAAATATTTGGCAATTTTTCAATTTAAAAAAAAGGAGTTTATGCATATTTTTTTTCATTTATCAAAACTTCAACCGTCCCATACTGTGTCATTCTGTAGCACAATTGTCTGAGCTTGTGTCAATGTTGTTCCATAACTGTCCCAATTTTGTTTCACTGTTTCAGGTGTCTCAAAGAAGGGAAAAAATCAAAAACACCGGTCTTTTAAACCAGTGTTTTAAGTCCCACAAAGGAATTGGTGGTTATTTCGAGATATCATCTCTGTATTGCATCACATATCGGGCACGTTTCTTCCCATTCCGCCCAGCAGCTAACACACATTATCATACCACAGTCGCACATCCTGGTATCTGCAACCACATATTTTTCCTTGCAGGTCCGGCACCAGAAATGTGTAGTGGTAAAGCCCTGATAGCCGCGCCCCGGTTCCACTACTTTAATCATTATTACCAATGGTTCAATATTTTTACCATACTCCCCCGGAGGTTCATGATGTACATGGTCATCGATTAATTTGTAATCTACGAGTACACTCATACTAAATCCCCCTTTCCTGTGTTTGCATTTTCGTTTTCGCCATTTACCTTTTATAATATGCAAAAACAATGCCAACTTTAGCCTGTATTGGACAAGTTGGCAGGGGGTAGGAGAGTTATGCTATTTTTCTAAAACAATTCGTCCCAGCGCTCAGAAACTTTTTTTACGATATCTTCTCTGGGAACAACTTCTGCGGGGTACTGTGGTTTCATCCGGGCATCAATCACAACAGGTCCCTCATACCTAATTTTGTTGTTCCGAACCTGATAATCGGCATATATATCCCAAGCGGGGTCAAACCGCGTAAAAACCGTCCACAGGAACATGGTCTGGTCCCTAATCCCGGAAGCATTGTCAACCAGAACCACAAGGGGCCACTCTTCCAATTGCGGGCGGGAATTCCTAACCAGTTCTTCCGCCAAACCAGGGGCATCTTCAAAAGACTTGCCTGAAAGCATCAAGCATCCACCGCAATAGGGCTTGACTACATTTATGCCCGGAACCGGTCCCCCGGTGTATTCACCGGAAATGTCCCGAACCGGGTCACCCAGTCCCAGCATTATCGCCTTACTTCCCCGGTTAAAACGGCGCCCTGTATAATCAAGTGTATCCATTGCCGTATCATCAATTATGATAAGGTCACGGGCAGGATTAAAACGCCTCAGGATATTTTCCAGCAGGCTGGGGAAATCCTTAAGGTCAAGTACCACATCTGTTACCATAAGGAATTTAGTCAGGCTGAGTTGGCCTTCGCCAAGTATCCTGAAAGCATGGGCCAGTGCTTCCCGAAAATAACTTTCTCTGACAATGGTAGCCGCCAGGGAATGGACCCCCGACTCGCCATATGCCCAGATATATTTTACTCCTGGCATCAGCATCGGAAACATAGGTGCCAGAAGGTCCTGCATCCATTCTGCGATATAATAATCTTCCTGCCGCGGTTTTCCCACCACTGTAGCCGGGTAAATGGCATCCCGGCGATGATAGACCTGTTTAACATTAAATACCGGGAAATCATGTGTCAGTGAATAGTATCCGTAATGGTCCCCAAAAGGTCCTTCCGGTCTTCGTTCATGTGGCGGAACCTCCCCACAAATTGCAAACTCAGCTTCTGCTATCAGCCTGTGAGCATGTCCTTCCACCTCTGTCATATCCAGTTTTTCTCCCATTAGAAATGAAGTATAAATCAACTCCGGCAGTGGTTCAGGCAGAGCTGTTATAGCTGATATAACCAGAGCCGGAGGCCCTCCTAAAAACAGGGTTACCGGAAGCGGCCGGTCCAGCTTTTCCGCCTCATGATAATGGAACCCGCCCCCTTTATGTATCTGCCAGTGCATCCCGGTCTGGTTTTTGGAAAATATTTGAATCCTGTACATTCCCAGGTTATGTTCCCTATTCAGGGGATGTTCTGTATAAACCAAGGGCAGGGTAACAAATGGCCCCCCATCATCCTGCCAACTCGTCAGTACAGGCAGCTCTCCAAGGTTTACTTCAGCCTGCTTCTGCTGCAAAACCGGGGCCTTATCACGGCTAACCTGATTGAACCCGCTTTTGGCAATACTCAAAAGCCAGTCACGTTCGCCCCAGAGGTTCTTAAGCTTCGGCGGCAGCAGTCTGTCCATAGCCCCTGATACCTTTTTCAGGATTTCCTGCGGCTTTGGCCCCATGGCCAGTTCAACCCTGTGACGCGTACCGAAAAGATTGGTCACAACAGGAAATTTACTGCCCCTAACATTTGTAAACAGCAATGCCGGGCCTTCCTCCTCTATGACCCTGCGGTGAATCTCCGCAAGCTCCAGATATGGATCAACCTCGGCATTTACCTCAATAATTTGTTTTTCCTTTTTAAGTGTTTCCAGAAAACTCCTCAGATTTTTATGCATCATCATTCTCCTCATTATCAGACCGGCCATCCTGGTCTTCGCAAGCTTCCTGTTCTTCGCAAAGCTGGTCAATTTGTTCCATCAGCAGCCTGGCAGCCGCCAAACTGTTTTCCACCAATATCCGAATCTCCCTTTCCTCAGCCCTGTCAATATGAATCCCGGCAGCAACAGAAACTGTCCTGCGGGTTTCTCTGCAAATCATTTCGGCAACAGGCACAGCAACTTCAGTATCTTTATGACCCGGCACCGGTATAACCCAGGTATCACAGGAAACTTTCCCGCCACCAAGGCTTGTGCGCGGAACACTCAAGGCTACCCCGCCGACATGAGGCTTTTCACCACCGGTAATAGTTATCGAAATACCGTCTGTGGTAATGACCGATGATATTTCAATCCTATACCTTGCTTCCCCGTAGGTCACTTTAACTTCATCAGGATTCATATAATCACCCCGGTTATTCTTTATATCTGATTATTCCCGGAAAATATTCTACAAATTTATTGTTATCCCTGCAAAATCTTATTATCTAAAGTTTTTTTTGAATTTCCCGATAAGAAGAATATACCAATTAATTATCCGCAAAATGGATTTAGCGGAAACAAAAAACTCAGGGAGGAGTAATGTTATGAAAATTGAAAACAGCAGTATCACCATGTTCAGCAGCCGGACTTACACAGAAAAATATGAACACAGTGAAAGCCTGAGGGTCTGGGCTGGCAACAGCCGGAACCCCCACAGTGCCCAAGCCCTCATAAGGGAAGAAAATTCAGTTCCCATGCCGCTCCCCGACCCAGTTCAGGATACGGTAGACATATCACAGCAAGCAAAAGCAGCGTGTCCTAAAGAAAGCAGCAGCAATCCCGAAGACCTGCTGTCTGAAGAAGACAAACTCAAAGTCACTCTTATCGAAAAACTGATTCAAGTAATGACAGGCAAAAAAATAAAAATTAAAATCCCTTGTTTTTTGAAAGAATGTCAGGACAAAATCAGCGGCAGCCCGCAAAACCCGCCTCCCGGCAGCAACCCGGCAGATTCTTCGTCCGGTCAGGGCTGGGGAATGATATATGAATCCCATGAAAAATACCAGGAATCAGAAACAACATCATTTTCGGCTGCCGGAGTTATAAATACGGCAGACGGCAGAGAGATTAAATTCTCAGTTGATTTAACCATGAGCAGGTCTTTTCTGCAAGAACAAAATATCAGTATCCGTGCCGGTGATGCCAAAAAAATTGACCCACTGGTAATTAATTTCAGCGGGACAGCTGCAGAACTGACTGCTACAAAGTTCAGTTTTGACCTGGATGTCAACGGCACTAATGACCAGGTTTCCTTTGTCAATCCAGGGAGCGGTTTCCTGGCGCTTGACCGAAATAATGACGGCATCATCAATAATGGCAAGGAACTGTTTGGACCTGAAACCGGCAATGGTTTTCAGGAATTGGCTGCTTATGATGAGGATGGCAATGGATGGATAGATGAAAATGACTCTGTTTTTGACAAACTCCGTATATGGACAAAAGATGCGGAAGGAAATGATACCCTATTTGCTCTGGGTGAAAAAGGGATTGGCGCTTTGTATCTCGGAAATATTGAAACCCTTTTTACCCTCAAAAACCAAACTAACGAGACCTTAGGCCAAGTCTGCAAGACGGGAATATTTGTGAAAGAAAACAGTACAGTTGGAACCGTCCAGCAGGTGGATTTAACTATATAAACGTACAGCAGCCCATATCGGGCATGTTATTTATTATCATCAAAACAGAAGCGCTCATTGGCCACTTCTATGAATGGCCGGGACCAGTGCATCTCAGGCAAAACAGACTCTGTTTCAACAACCTTAATACTATACTTATCCATTTTCCGGTAAAGGGTACTTCTTGATATCCTCAATTCCTTGGCGGCATGTGTTAAATTGCCGTCATTGTTTTTTATTGCTTTAAGGATATCGATTCTATTGGCTTTCTTGCCGCTTTTTCTGACAACAACATCACTGTTGGGCTTTGTTTCTTCCTGGGCCGCTCCAGGTACGGAACTAACCAGATGAATCCGTGTATCTGACAATACTTCATCCGGCAGGCAGTCAGGAGTAATATCTTCCCCTGAAGCGATATGAACAGCACGCTCAATCACATTCTCCAGCTGCCTGATGTTTCCCGGCCAGTGATACCTCTGGAGATAGTCAAGGGTCTCCGGAGCTATTATTACAGCATTTTTGCCCAGTCTGGCATTAACCTTCTCCACAAAGAACCCGGTCAGAGGGAGGATATCATCCTTACGGTTCCTCAGAGAAACCATATTAATTGTAAGCACATTCAGCCTGTAAAACAGATCTGATCTAAAAGCCCCTTTTTCCACTTCACGGTGCAGGTTTTTGTTAGTAGCGACAATAACCCTGACATCTACATTGATAACCTGGTCCCCGCCTATTCTTACCACGGCTTTTTCCTGCAGGACCCGCAACAAATTAGCCTGAAGCTCAAGAGGCATTTCCCCAATTTCATCAAAGAACAGTGTCCCACCATCGGCCAGTTCAAATTTACCGGGACTGCCACCCCGTTTTGCACCGGTAAATGCACCTTCGTTATATCCGAATAATTCGCTCCCTATCAGTTCACGGGGCAAGGCAGCACAGTTAATGGCAATAAACGGACCTTTAGCCCTGGAGCTGGCATTATGGATAGCTTGGGCAAAGACTTCCTTGCCGGTCCCGCTTTCACCCAATAGCATTACATTTGAAGAACTATTGGCAGCTGTCCGGGCCATCTCCACCGTCTTCAGATATGTAGCATTTCTCCCTATTAAGTCATCAAAGGTAAACCTGGCCCTGGCCCCAACCATGCGTGTTACCAACTGCTTAACTGCCCGGATTTCACGGACAACCGTGACAACTCCAACAATTTTTTGCTGGGGATTCCTGATTGGGCGGCAGGTCATGGTACAATGAATCTTACCATCTGCGTGGAACTCTTCATCAGTACAAATATCACCTGTCTGCAACGACTTAAGAATCGGATTATGGTATCCCAGAAGTTCATTAATTGAAGAGTGAATTACCGAATCAGGGTTGATTTTCAATAGTGTAGCAGCAGCAGCATTAATCTTAGTTACTCGTGCTTTTTCATCAACTGCTATCAGCCCATCTGAAATTGATTCCACTATAGCGTTCTGATAGCGATTGACAACCAGCAGGTTTTCCAGGACCTTATTCACTTTTAACTGACCTTCAATTGAATCAATTGCCGCAACTACCATCCCAAGAGTATGAGAATGGACTTTTTCAAAAGTGCCTGTTATGCTCAACGCACCTACTAATTGCCCTGAGTGCCCGTAAATGGGACCTGAAGAACAAGTCCAGGGATGAAGGGCTTTAATATAGTGCTCAGTTGCAAACACCTGCAATGGCCGTCCCTGTTTAAGCACCAATCCTGTTGCATTGGTGCCGGATGCAGCTTCATTCAGGCTTGCACCGGCAACTAAACGGTTCCGTGATGCAAGCGACATAGTCTCCCGATCACCAAGACTTTGCAGGATAATGCCATCCTGATCAACCAAGGCTACCATAAAACCGGAACCTTCAACAAATGAAAACAGATTCTTCATTATTGGGAATGAAATTTCAAGCAACTCCCGGTTTGCTTCGCGTCGCTGCTCCAGCTCTGCAGGTTCCACCAAATAAGGTACAGTTTCAACACAACTGTCAATACCCCTGCTCCGGCTGCGCCGCCATGAATCTTCAATTTCCCGGCGAACCCATTTTTTATTGATATGGCCCTGCTCCACAAATTCCATCCAGGCTTTCAGCATCTGTTCTTTCCTATCATAAATAAGCATTCCCTTCACTCCTTTCCTCTAAAAATACATTAAATAGTTTGCTATTTGTAATCACAAACAACAAGACCGGCCATATTCGACCGGTCTCTAAAATATCTTTTTTGTTTGTTTTCCTGCCCTCAAACATCATAAAAATCATATCCTTTCCGACTGCATTTGAGGTGTCAAAGGAATATATCTCTATTACTAATATTATATACTGATTTGTATTTTTTGTAAACCAAAACAATAATATACTTAACGGTTATCAGGCATCTTCCTGATAAAGATACCGATACCAGGAATAATTACGCAGGACCTTTTTAACGTACTCCCTAGTCTCTGTAAAGGGTATCTGGTCAACACCTGCATGTTCACCGGTCCATATGCCTTGTTCCAACCATTCCCTAACATTTCCCCTGCCACCGTTATAAGCTGCAACTACCACCATTTTATTTCCCTTAAACTCGTTAGTAAGGTCACTGATATACCAAGCCCCTATCTTAATATTGATTTCGGGGTCATAAAGGTCGTCCGGCTTAAATTCTCGGAGTTTCATCTTTTCTGCTGCCCAGGCTCCAGTCTCAGGCATTATCTGCATAATTCCCTTGGCTCCCATAGGGGACTCGGCTGTAGGCACAAAGTTGCTCTCGGTTTTGATGATAGCAGCAACAAGGTATGGGTCTATATTGTTTTTTTCTGCTTGGGAAAAAATCAGTTCCTTAAAAGGAAGGGGATAAAATACCCGCCAAAAACATTTGCTGCCAAGCATAGCCAAAATGGCTGCCAGCAATACCAGCCAAATAATTCCGCTATATCTACTTCTTCGTTTCCTCAACAGTTTCCTCAACAGCTTCCACCTCAAATTTCCCGAAACGTGTTTCCCATAATTCTGCCACAGCTTTTCTGGTATCATCCCTATTCCTATTGTTATCTATAACAATATCGGCATACTTCTTTTTTTCCTGTACAGGCATCTGACTTTTTATCCTGGCAAGGGCCTGTTCCCTGGTCAGCCGGTCACGCTCCATAAGTCTTCTTATCTGCACTTCATCAGGAACCTCTACGACCCAAACCTCATCAACCAAGCAGTGCATTCCTGTCTCAATGAGCAGCGGTGCATCAATGACCATTACCTGATTTTCCGAACCGGCACGGAATAAATTTATTTTGCCGCTTATTTCTTTTACTATGATAGGATGTAAAATATTATTCAGTCTTTTCAGTGAATCAGATCTGGCAAAGACCATATTGCCCAACGCTTTGCGGTTGATGCTCCCATCAAGGTTTAAAATGTCGTCTCCAAATTCAGTCCGGAGCTTATTCCAGCCTTCTGTACCCGGTTCAACAACCTCCCGTGCTACTATATCAGCATCAATTACTACAGCGCCTTTTTCTTTGAGAACCGCTGCCACCAGGCTCTTCCCACTGGCTATGCTTCCCGTAAGGCCAATAACAGTCATTATAACTCTCCTTATTCATATTCAACAAATTTCCAGCCCAACTTATGATGTAAAAGACTTATCTCCTATAAAATATACTTTTCCTCAGGACATTAATCAAGTTTTATTTTTTAATGTTATTAAAACAGGGGCAGAATTGTTCCGAAAAGACAGTTTATGTCGTCAACCGGAACTCATCCACCCCTGTCCATTTTACATTTTACTCTTTATATCTTTATTACCCTGGCCACCCCAAGCAGTATCAATACCCATCCAGGCAGCACCGCTCCCCGGTTGCCCAGCCAGCCGATGGGATAACGTCTGCCCAAAAATACTCCGAGACTTACCATAAGAAATTTCACAATACCAACTATTAAAGGAGTCAACAGTGGTGTAAACCCCGTCATAGCCGCGCCAAATCCGGCGCCTATGGCATCCATGGCTAAAGCCAATCCCAGAAGCAGCGCTTCACTGATACTGATAAATCCTGATTTATCGAAATCCGCAAATGTTGGTTCACGCATAATCTTGATTACGAGGCCAAAAGGCCTAATTTTAAAATCCAGTATTGTCCGGCTCTGAGGTTTGTGTTCCCCGACGCAGTTATCCTCAGACCGATTATTTGGTTCCTTTTTTGACCAGGTCTGCAGCAAAATCCAAAGTCCCATCAGTATCAGGATTGAAGCCCCGATTATTTCCGCCGCTTCCGTAGAAATATACTGTGATACAAAATGGCCGGATAACATTGTAAGCCCTATCGCTGTAGATGATGTCAGACTGATTACCACCAGTGACAAAACGGGAATCCTGATTTTCCTCATGCCGTAGGAGATACCTACACCGAATCCATCCAAGCTAAGAGCAATTGCTAAAGCAATAATAGATAACAGTTCCACTATACCGGCTCTCCCCCCCCTCCTGACCTTGTTCCTTGGCCTTTACAATGTAATATATGGGAGGAGCCGGCCTAATGTGCCTGTCTGTAATTCAGGGAGCCAGTCGACACAGCATAGTATAAACGTTGTTAATTTAATTTTTTTGGCATTTGGGACAAAAATGAGAGCTGCGGCCTCTGATAACAACCCTCTGAATTTCCGTACCGCATTTAATACAAGGCTGACCCTCACGTCCATACACCCTGAGATTATTCTGGTTATTCCCCTGGTTGCCGTCACCGTCAATATAGTCTTTAATGGAAGTACCCTTGTTCTCTATACCTTCTTCGAGGACTTCCTTTATTGCGATAAACAGCTTTGACGCCTCCCTGGAGCTCAGGTTGGAGGCAACCTTCTCAGGATTCACCTTGGCCCGGAATAATGCCTCATCAGCATAAATATTGCCGATTCCTGCAATAAATTCCTGTTCCAAAAGAAGTGGTTTAATCTTTACCCTTCTATTTTTTAACCCTTTCATAAAAAATCCTCTGGTAAACTCATCACTTAAAGGTTCCACACCCAAGTTCTTCAGACTCGAATGATTCTCCAAATCCTTGGCGGGCAGAAACTGCACTTTGCCAAACTGTCGTTGGTCAACAAACCTTAACTCTCCTTGGTCACTCAGATGAAAAATCATATGAGTATATTTCGACTTTTCCTGTTCTGCGGAACAGTACAGGAGCTGTCCCGTCATTCTAAGATGGACAACAATTACAAGGCCGCCGGCAAGCTGTATAATTAAGTATTTGCCCCTGCGGCTGATGCCGGTTATTTTTTTACCTTTCAACTTCTCATCAAACTCACCCGGGTCAATGCCTTTAAGAATTTTTTCAAGATAAATATCAACACCTGTAAAAATCTTACCTTTTATTTTATGTTCCAGGGACCTTCGTATAGTCTCCACTTCCGGTAATTCTGGCATAAGGTAATTACCTCCCCATATTAACTTAACATAATATTGATTCTTACTACTATTATAACAAATTGTCCCCTAGACTTTAATTGTTAAATGTTAGAATAATATTTTTTTCATTTCATACCAGCTGGTGCCTGCTTTCATATCCACAACCAGCGGAACTTCCAGCTCTACTGCATTTTCCATACATTCCTTAATTAACGGGACTGCTCTTCCCATTTCTTCTTCAGGCACCTCAAAAATCAGCTCATCATGAACCTGAAGCAGCATTTTAGTTTTCAACCCCTCTCGTTTTAGGCACTTAGCCACTCTGACCATGGCCATCTTGATAATATCGGCAGCACTGCCCTGAATAGGAGTATTCATGGCAGTTCGTTCACCGAATGCCCTAACATTATGGTTGCGGCTTTTTATATCCGGAATATACCTGCGTCTGTTCATAATAGTGGTCACATACCCATTTTCTCGCGCCTGTGCAACTATGTCGTTCATAAATTCCCTGATACCTGGATAACGATCCAGGTACCCATCTATATATTTCCGGGCTTCCTGTCGTGTTATCTTGATATTCCTCGCCAGACCAAACTCACTGATCCCATATACAATCCCAAAGTTAACGGCCTTGGCACCATCCCTCATTTCCCTGGTTACCTCATTTTCCGGGACACCGAAAACCTCGGAAGCAGTATGTGTATGAATATCCTGTCCTTCTCTAAAGGCACTAATAAAATTAGCATCACCGGAAATATGTGCCAATACCCTCAATTCGATCTGTGAATAATCAGCAGCCAGAAGCCTATATCCCTGTTCAGACGGCACAAAAGCCTTTCTGATTTTTCTCCCTTCTTCCAGCCGAACCGGTATGTTCTGAAGGTTTGGCTCAACACTGCTAAGCCTGCCGGTAGCTGTAACCGCTTGGTTAAATGTTGTATGAAGCCTGCCGGTGCGGGGATTAATCAATCCGCTGAGACCGTCAACATAAGTTGATTTTAGTTTGGCCAACTGCCTGAATTCAAGGATTTTTTCCGCTATCCCGTGTTCGGCAGCCAGCCTTTCCAATACCTCTACATCAGTTGAATAACCGGTTTTAGTTTTTTTGATTACCGGTAGTCCCATTTTTTCAAAAAGGATATAACCCAACTGTTTTGGTGAATTTATGTTAAATTCTTCCCCGGAAAGCCCATATATTTCCAAGGTAAGCCCTTTTAACTTTTCTTCCAATTCAATCGACATTTCCGCCAGGCGGTCCCGGTCTACCCTAATCCCGGTTATCTCCATATCTGCCAGTATTCTGGTGAGCGGCAGTTCAACATTATAATACAAGTCATCCAGACCGTCTTCCTCCAGTTTTTGATGAAATACTTTCTGCAGGTCCAGGATGGCAGCCGCACTTATCCCTGCTCCGGTACTTCCGCCGCCAACAGTAAGCTCCTTTCCCAGGTACCCGGCAATTAAATCAGACAAGTCTTGAATGCGCCCGGTTGGATTTAAGAGATAGGCGGCCAGCAAGGTATCCTGAGCAATTGATTCCCACCTGATACCATATCTGTCCAGTGCCACCATCAGCCGTTTACCGTCATGACAGTACTTTTTGACCCCGGACCTGCACTCTGCCATAGCAGCCAAACAAGATATATCTTCTTCTTCCTTAAATAGCTCTGCCTGTCCTTCAGCAATACCGGTAACAGAAACAGCAACACCAGGTACTACACTCCAACTGAATCCTGTCAGTTCTGCAAGCATAGGGTCGGCATTGCTAAGTTCATAAGATATACTTATTTCTCCCTTATCAAGGTCAGAGGCCAACCTGTCCAAGCCTTCATGAAGCGGCAGGAGCGTACATTCGTATTCCTCCCGGCAATCCGGTAAGACCTGTCCGAAATCAGATGATGCCAAACCTGCAGCTTTCATTCTTCCAGCAAAAGAATTAATCAGTGTTTTAAACTCCAATTTTCGCAACAAAGGCATTAATTTTTCATAATCAGGTTCCTCCAGATGACACTCCATTAAATCAAGTTCAAAAGGAACATCCCGAACAATAGTGGCCAGTTCCCTGCTCAGGAAAGCCATATCATGGTTTTCATCCAGTTTTTCCCGCATTTTGGGGGTAAGTTCATTAATGTTTTCATAAATATTTTCTAAGCTGCCATACGTATTTATTAACTTAAGAGCAGTCTTCTCACCGATTCCGGGCACACCGGGAATATTATCCGACGAATCACCCATAAGTCCCTTCACATCTATCATCTGTTCCGGTACCAGGCCATATTTCTCCATAACTTTGTCAATATCATATACCTCAGTCTCCGAAATCCCTTTCTTGGTAAGCATTACCGAGGTTGCCTGTGATATGAGCTGCAGGGCATCACGGTCTCCGGTAACAACAATACTGGCATACCCCTCTTCTTCCGCCTTTCTAGTTACTGTACCGATCAGATCATCAGCTTCATAACCCTCCAGCTCATAAATTGGAATATTCATAGCCTTTAAAATTTCTTTCACGTATGCAAACTGAGGTTTGAGTTCATCAGGTGTAGCTTTCCTAGTACCCTTATAATCATCAAATTTTTCATTTCTGAAAGTCACCTTCCCTTTATCAAAAGCAACAGCAATACACCCCGGTTTTTCATCACTGAGAACCTTTAACATCATATTGATGAAACCATATACCGCATTTGTATATATACCTTCACTGCTTGTTAACAGCGGTATCGCATAAAATGCCCTGTAAATAAGGCTGTTCCCATCCAAAATCATAATCCTGGTTTTGTCATTCATACATTTCCTCCCATGGGCATCACCGGGCCCGCATAATTAATTATTATTTTCACCGTATTAATGGAAAATACCTGCAACATATCCCGGCAAAAAGCCCAATATTATAGCGGGGCCCTGCACTAAGGATTCCCTTGCAGTACCCCGCCATATAACTTGCCATATAAAATTATTAGCTCATCTTGCTGCCCAAACTTATGTCTTAGTTCTTCTTATGCTGAAATAGTAAATTACACCGCCAATTCCTGCAATGATCAAAGATATTGGGAGAACCCAACCAACGACACTTCTCTCTGCACCTGTCCCGGTCTCTGCAACCCCAATCAACGCATCTTTGGCTGCTTCCGGGGCAGTCGGTGCACGGTCAACCGGCACACGGTGAAGCGTTATATTTTTAGCTTCTTCCGGGTCAGCTGTAGGATAAGTCTCCGAAGTTATGGTTGCGGAATCATCTATGGAGTCAGTTTGGGAATAAACCTCTGAAGCTGTAATCCTGGAATTAGCAATTCCCAAATCAACATAACCACCGCCTTTCACTTCGGGCGCCTGTGCCTTTCTCAAAGTTTCATCTGCAGGCGCTCCGGCAATAAACCCTGTGCTTTCAATAGTAGTTTCTTCAGGGTTTTCAGGGACAGATTGCAGCATCATCCGTTCACTACCCGAACCGGAGTTCTCTTCCATGACCATGTCATATGAAGCGCTTTTGGGAGCCAATCCTGATTGAAGAAGATTATATATTCCTGTACTAAAACCCAAACCAATAATTATCACTGAAACCGCCAGGTATTTTCCCGGTCCTGATATCCATCGGCGTGCTTTTTGTTTCAAAAAGAGATTTATTATTCTTCCGTTAGGCAGTGACTCTTTATTCAATTTCTCCCTTAATTCTTTACGGAACCTTTCAGGGGGCGAAATGTCGCCCAGGGAATGGAGCAACCTTATGGTCTCCTGCAAATCAGCCAAATCCCGGGAGCATTCCCCACAGGTCATGAGATGTTCTTGAACTGCTGTTTTTTCATTTGGGTCCAGGACACCATCAATATATGCCGACAACAATTCTCTTATTTCACTGCACTGCATCTCACTACCCCCTCCCAATGGTTTCTATATGAGTTCCCATAAATAAATCCCTGCGTTCCAGCAGCCGTTCCTTTAATGCGTTACGTGCCCTGTTAAGCCTTGACTTAACGGTCCCCATTGAACATTCAAGGAAAGAAGATATTTCTTCATAAGAATACCCTTGGATATCCCTCATAATAACTATAGTCCTGAAATCCTCCGTTAAAGAGTTAAGTGCCTCCTGAACTTCGTCCTGCAGCTCTTTACGAATAACAATTTCCTCAATGGGTCTGCACTTTGTTTCCACCCCAGGGGATTTGCCATCTTCGATCATTTCATCTATAGATACTGTTTTTGGTCTTGCCCGGCGGCGCAATTCATCCTTACACACATTTGTCACCACCCTATACAGCCAGGTAGAGAAGGAACTCTCTCCCCGAAAAGTGTTGATAGACCGGTATACTTTAATAAGCGCTTCCTGAGCCAGGTCGCTGGCATCATTGTAGTTCCCGAAATAACGATATGCTATGGTATACACCTTGGTTTCGTAATTTGAAATCAATTTTTCGAAAGCGTCAAGATCGCCTTGTTTTATTTTATCTATGAGCGCCTCATCACTTATGTTCATCCGGTCATCCCCCTCCTAAACCGAAGGTTCTATACTATTGACGAAACTGAATTGATAAAGGTTCCTGCCCTTGGTTCAAATTTGTTATAATAATTCTTCTCCATCCCGCCAAACACCTTCAACCAAACAGAAGGCAAAGGGTGGAAAAGAAATGTTTTCCTGAAATATAAAAACAAAATCTCCGGTCAGGGTTCTTCCCCTCCCGGAGTTATTGTTTGTTTTTGATATTCATCTCTTTATTTAGTGAGATTCGGCCGACCCTCCAAGGTAACTGGCAGCTAATCCTTCATTAACATGAAGGACACCTTTGTTAAGGTCTTTCATAGAATAACTCTCATCAATAACAGGCAGCTTATCAGCCTGCTCTTGAGTAGTAACAACCATTCCTGCCGGAACATACCTTCCATCAGCTACGACAACACCATTTAAAAGTTTAGCGCCAGGTTCGACAACACAGTTGCTGCCTACTTTAGCTTTAAATACTAGTGCTTGCATACCGATAAAGGTATCATTTCCAACTACAGCAGGTCCGTGAACCTGTGACTGATGAGCCAAGGAAACGTGGCTGCCTATATATACGGAATATTTTTGTCCATTTACTTCACACAAGTTTTTCTCTACAGGTTCGCCATTTTCTTCTGTTTCAAGAGCGTGAAGCACTACTCCATCCTGAATGTTTGAATTGTTGCCTACAAAAATCGGCTGTCCTTCGTCACCGCGTACTGATGCCATTGGAGCAACATATACGTTATCACCAAGCTGAACATTACCGATTACGGAAGCCATAGGGTCAACGAAAGTAGAGGCGCTAATCTGCGGGGTATCTACTTCTTTATTGAAGCTTGTAGCGACATTAGATTTGATGTTACTGCTTGCAGAAGCCGAATCAGCGGCTCCGGAAGTAGTATTGGTACTTGTCTGTTGAGACCCACATCCGGCAACAACTAAAATTGCCAAAATCAGTAAGGCCAAAACAAACTTTGGCATAACTCTGCTTATCTTATACACATAAACACCACCCTTATTTAATTGTATTACAAACCCTTTAGAAGCCCGGGACTCCTGTGGTTTATATTTAGAATTAACTTTTATGAATCTTGTTACCGTTAAACATTTTATTATATATTTTTTAACCTGTCAATATTTTACATTGTCGAAATTATATTCTTAAATTTAGAGAAAACACTCTCCTTTTACTCAATTCCGTGCTGACCTTCCGTTTCTTGGTAATCCTTTTTAGCCGAAATATAAAGACCTCCGGCTGTATCAAGACCTGCATAAAAAACATCTTTAACATCGTATATTCCATGCTTGTTTAATTCATTAGTCAACCAATTCTTGTCCAAATGGGCATCATCAAGGTTTTCATCCATGATTTTACCATCAATAACCATATCCTTCATTAAACCTTTGTATGAAGTTGATAACCCTATATCAGAGGGAGTAAGAGGCTGCTTTTGTGATTTGGGTAATACTGATATTTTACCATTAGTTTCAATAACCGCAAATTCGACATCAGATATATTAAATATATTTTTCTGCCTCAGTTGCATATTGAGGTCATTTAAGGTAAGCTTTGTTTTCCTAAGATTTTGATCAATAATTTTTCCGTTTTCAATTACAACGACAGGTTCTGAGTTTATCAGTTTTCTTAATGGAAAGCTTTCGATATTTGAATAACTTAATATAATTGTCAAAACAACAAAAGAAACTAATGTAAGTGCCGCAAAAATTCGGTTCGGACCAATGGCAACTGTTGCAGTTATAGTGCCAATTGAAACCCCTAATATAAAATCAAAGAATGTCATTTGGGATACTGTTTTTCTACCTACCAGCCGAATTAAGATTAATGCAAATAAATATGCAATAATAGCTGCTAATATGGTTCTTAGGTAAGGTGAGACCATCATTTCTAAATCTCCTTTATCAATTAATAACTATATTATGGACCATTCTGACAATAATAACACTATAATAATTAAACAAACAACAAAACAAATTATGCATTTGACTTTGAACTTCAACTTTGGTAGAATAATTAATGCAGTTCTATTATTCCTTTTTTCGTGCCGAAGTGGCGGAATTGGCAGACGCACACGACTCAAAATCGTGCGGGAAACCATGGGGGTTCGAGTCCCCCCTTCGGCACCACATACGACAAATATTAGAGCCACAAGCGATTATGCTTGTGGCTTTTTTGTGTGGAAAATTACTTTGTAATGATTTGCTAATCATCCGCTGACTGGGTTTTCGCATCTGATATCTCAGCCGATTTCCTTAAATGAGATACCATCACCATGATTACCGTAAACGAAGAAAGCATTATCCCGAACAATGCGGCAATAATCCGGCCAACTTCAAGAGCCGGAACGAAACGCTGCAATTCAGTTACCCCTGCAGCTGTATACATCAATCCAAACCTAAAATTGCTGATGCCGGGAATAAAGTGCAGCTGATACATTATATATCCTGACAACACAAGGGGAATAAAAGCAAATACAAGTTTAATCCGCCTGGAAGCCAGTTTACTTCTAAAAGGCCGGGCAATCAGCCATGCAGCTATTCCCGCAACAACGGCAGTACCCCAAAAGGCCGCCGAAAACCAAAGCCTCCATTTATCCAAAGGCCAGGACTGGCGCAGGGGTTCAAAATAATGAATGGGAATTAGCATCAACAAGGCTACCCCGATGAACACGGCAAAACCCTGATTTACCCGGACCAAATGCCAAATCTCCCTGCCCGGCAATCGCAAATTAAATTGAACAGCATCATTTGGACAGTTGCGTACACAATGAAGGCATAATTTACAGTCAATATTGTTATCAACATAGGGAACATGCATTGAGAGAGGGCAGCCCGATAACGTGGCTGTACCATGATAACACTCAAACGATGTGCATTTATTCAGACAGACATTTGCATCTGAGCGTACTTCAAGCATACCGCCTACAGAAGCAACCCCAACAAAGCCTCCCAGCGGGCACAAGTGTCGGCACCAGGTATGGCGGCTATACAGCATCCCAGTAATACTGGCTGCTGCCGTTATAACAACAAGCCAGAGGCCCGTAAAGAGAGGGCTGCTTCGCATATCTGTAATTGCTTCTACCCAAAATACCATAAGAAAACCAATTGTAATTAACAGGTAATCATACTTTTTTAAAAAATCAGGAGCCGACCTATTCTTCTGAACTAATTTCTGAAACCTTTCCATAATACAGGAAAAAGGGCAAATACTACACCAAACGCGTCCAAGGGTAGGAGAAATAATTGTTAGGGAAGGCCACCAAAATCCCCATACAACCACAAAAAGTAATCCCGCCGCCTTGACATCCGGCGCTATAAAGAGTAATGCAACAATAATAATAAAAGCAACAGTAACCATATACTGTACCCAGCCCGGATAAATTCCCCGGCGTACCAGCCAGCTTACCCACGGCCATTTCATCATGTCAATGCTCCAACTGGTCTTTTCTGCCACCGGTCCGATAAACACATGTTCAATTCCGATATGATCATCTTCTGCAAGAAAAAAAGCGCGTTCAATGATTCGAATCAATTCTGTTACATTACCTTGGCGATAATGATGGGATAATAGTAATTTAATTGCTTCCGGACTAAGGACAGGAGTGTTGCGGTTATGCTTCAAGGCCAGTTTTTCCAGGATTCCCATTGCAATAATAGGGATATCTCGTTTCCTTACCCTTAAAGGTGTAATAACATATTTATGAGTAAAATGTTTGCGCAATTGGGGTATTAACCGCTGCTCAAGCCGTTCTGGTTCATCTAAAAGATTGCCGATAATCCGGCAATTAGCCTCTCCGGCATCTAGTGCTTTGGCTAGTTGCAGCTGAGCTCTGGGTGATATCATATTAATATTCCGGATAAACAAGGTACCCCCTTCAGCCAAATCAAGGAGACCGCTGCCCACAAACCCAACCTGTTTCCCTTCATGATCATGGGTTTCAAACATCAGATCTCCCCACTGCTGGTCAAACTGGCGTGCATTCACAACAATAAACGGGGCATCTTCGGTAAACTGGCGGTTATGAAGGTACCAGCCAAACATCTGCCTACCTGTACCCCTTTCACCTATTAACAGTAAATGCTCTTTGTCAATACTTAATTCATTTATTTTATTTTCTATTGCCCGTGTTGTCCGTGGGCTTCCCCAGAGCCCATAAAATTTGTGTTCAAACTGATTTATCTGTAATCCGGAACGAAGAAACTCTTTGTGTTTTGCTTCCCATAAACCTGAATTGACCTGATTTAATCGTTTCGATAACTTTTCTAAAAACTTGCGGTATAATATCGGCCAACGTAATAGCATATAAGCAAAATGTTCGGAATCCAAAACCAGCAGCCGGCATTCCTCGGCAGCACGAACAATATAGGGGGCGGGTTTGCCGGTAAACAAAGATATTTCCCCAAAAAAATCGCCCGCCAAAAAAGAACCCGCCGGGACAAGTCCCTTGCCTTTACGGGGCATCAGAATATCAACACTTCCCTTTATGAGTATAAAAAAGAAATGCTTGGTTTGGCCATGTTCTATAATATCAGCGCCGGGCTGATATGTCACCCAGTGAAAATTATCAGCCAATTGCTTGATTTCCTGATTGTTTAACTCAGAAAACAACCCCATTGACGATAAGTAACGTTCCTTGCTCCAATCCATAGTGCCCTCCCAGACCTGTGACCCAACCACACACTTAACATTAAACAACAGTTCTTTGTGATATAAATATATCAAATGATTTTCTTCTTGCCAATCACTATAAGCTAAATTTATTTTCTTTCCGAACATACGTTCTTTATTTTTGTCCAAATTTATGCTATAATATATTCAACCTACTTAATTTCTCGTGAAATAAATTGTATGGGAGGACAAGTAATGGATGAAAGAAGTATGTTAGAATTTTTGGTTCAAAAAGTAACTAGTATGGACACAATTTTATGTGGCGTAAAATCTGATGTAACTGGCATGAAATCAACACTTAAAGAACATACCGGGCTTCTTAATTCATTGGAACACCGGACAGAAGAAAACACCGCCCAGCTTGCTGCAATTTCAGAAACAACCAATTATAACAAAGGCTGTATTACCCATATTCAAACTGACATTATTTCCATTAAAGAAACATTAGGCAAACATAATACCTTATTAGAGGTCCTCGCGGCCCGTTCCTTGAAGCACGAAGCAGATGTCATTCACATTGAAAAACTCATGAAATTATCTAATATGTAAATTAAAAAACCGCTTAGCCTTTTTATGCAAATAGGATAAAATTTATACTTCCTATCTGCTAAAACAAGAAGTGGGAGATATTTTCCTGCAGCATCCGGAGGAATATATCTACCACTTCTTTCAACTTTAAAAATTGATAGGCCTAAAATTATATTATTCTATGAAAAAGGGTGATAAACCATGTCTTTACCGGCTATTAATTACGAGAAATTTATGGCAGGAACCACAACCCAGGTTGAAATTAACCGCTTCAGAAATACTGAAAAAGATGAAGACAAGCCTCTTGAGTTATGGGGCCTAATACTAGGGCGGCCCTTTGGCAACCTAATGGCTGCAATTGAAGACAAGAGGCTTGATGATATTGAGGCATATGTTTTTCAGGTTTCGGCAGTCCTTGCCGAAATATACGTCCAGGTCCAAGAAACAAGAAAAAAAATAAAGTAATAAAAAAATCTTCCTGACGGGTTTTGGATTTTTATTCCTATCCTTACCGGTCAGGAAGATTTTTACATTCTGTTTACACAAAACTATACTTACTCTCCATCTGTTACTATCCATTTTTTCGCCACAATATTTTCAGTTTTCACTCTACCCGCGGTATAAGGAACGCACTTGTTTGTAATAATAACCATATTAAGCTGAGATTGGGGGAAAAGGCGGTAAATGGAAAACAACGAGAAGGTATCCAGTACCCAGATGGTGTTTCTCTTTATTATTACTATATCAGTGACAGATTTCCTCTTCATAGCCAGCTTAGCTGCCACATATGCAGCCCAGGACGCCTGGATATCTGTTGGTGTTGGAGGCACCCTTTTAGGGCTATTGGCGGCATTTATTTATACGCGACTGGGTTTATGCTATCCGGATAAATCTTTGGTGGAATATGCCCCTAAAATAATAGGGAAGTTTGGTGGCAAGCTAATTGGACTCCTCTACATTTTATTTTTTGCGCATCTAGGTGCAATGAAAATTAGGGAACTTGCTGAATATATGATAGTCTTATTTTTCCCTGAAACCCCTAAGATGATTTTTAGCGTAATTGTTGTCATGCTGGGTGCTTACGCTACATTTAATGGTATAGAAGTCCTTTGCAGAGTAACACAGTTATTATTTCCGTTTCTTATTACAGCTTTTGTCTTTGTAACTTTAATCTTTTATCCTGAAGGAAAAGCCTATAATCTTCTACCTATTATGGAAAACGGGGTAAAACCTATAGTTTTGGGTGCACTATATCCTGGCATGTTGAGAATGGATATTATATTAATCCTGATGTTTTTGCCTTATATAAACCAACCCCGGGAGACAGGGCGAACTTTAATAATTACAAATATCCTGGCTGGATTTTTACTAACCATGTCATCAATTGTAAATATAGCTGTTCTTGGGCCAATACTTGCTAAAAATTTGGTCCGTTTCATGGAGCAGTTAGAACCTTTGGTTCTTATTATCTTCATAGCCGGATATGTAATCAAGGTATCAGCCTTTTACCTGGCTACAGTTCTGGGAACTGCCCAGTGGGTAAATCTTAAAAACTGCCGGCCTTTGGTTACCCCTATCGGCATACTTATTCTGGTTTATTCCCTTATCTTATATGAAAACACCTCACATATGACTGCCTTTTATATAACATCCTTAATACCATATGCTTATACTTTTAAATTAATTATACCAACGGTACTGCTGATTGTAGTGTTAATACGAAAAAAAGCGGGACAAAAATATTAAAAAAAATGATTATCTGATATTTTTCCACATAGGTCTTGTTATCCTTATTAGTGCTCCCCTTCAGCTGCCCTCAAAGCGGCAAGGTATACTTTTTTAAGCGGAGCCCCATATTCCCGGGACCTCTTCCGGCAGTCCTCGTACTCCGGTGCCTCATTTACCACATTTCCATGCAGCAGGGCTGTTTTTACCCTTATTTCACCATATTCGGTTTGAACCATACGGGTTTCACGCTCCAGACAGAACCTGTCCCACCTGCTGAACCTGACCCCTATTGTTGAGGTCTCCAGAAATAGGATTTCTGCAAGCTTCCGAGCATCTTCTTCAATGCAGATCACCCTGATAAGAACTGCAGGACGGTTCTTTTTCATATGTATAGGTACCAGAAACGCGTCCAGTGCCCCATTTTCGAACAAGCGCTCCAAAACATAATCAAAAAATTCAGGATTCATATCATCGATATTTGCTTCAAGGACCACAACCGTACCGTTAAACTTCTTGCTGTCACCGACTTCCTTCCCGATTATGGCACGAACAACATTAGGTACCCCATAATCCCTTGTCCCTGCTCCATATCCCACTCTTTCCACTTCAAGAGCCGGCATTGAACCGAATTGTCCCGCCAGGGCAGAAAGAAGCGCCGCCCCGGTTGGGGTAACTGTTTCCCCCTCGTGTTCAGAGCCGTAAATGGCCCTTCCCTTAAGAAGCTCCACTGTTGCCGGAGCCGGAACAGGAATAAGCCCATGCCTGCACGTTACAAAACCACGGCCCATAGGCAGCGGAGAGGCAACAATCTTATCAACCCCGAGCAGGTATAGTGCAATCACTACACCAACTATATCAATAATTGAGTCCACAGCACCAACTTCATGAAAATGAACTTTTTCCGGTGTTGTACCGTGTACTTTGGCCTCTGCAGCAGCAAGGAGACGAAAAACTGCTTTGCTCTTGTCTCGAACTTCAGTTGCTAACCGGCTGGCATCAATTATTTGCTCAATATCATCCAGGTGCCGTTCACAGGCACAGACTTCTTCAGGTTCTGTGAGGACATCAAATTTGGTAGCACATATCCCGGACTTATTTATTTTCCTGATGTTTATATCATAACCGTCCAGAGGTATTTTCTTCAGTTCATTTCTGAACATTTCTTCATTCAGTCCTAGGTCCAGCAAAGCTCCGACTATCATATCACCACTTGCCCCGGAGAAACAGTCAAAATATAATGTTTTAGCATTACCGGCTTTGCTGCCCGCCCTGTCATACGGTTTATTATCAATCATATGCGGCTCCTTCCAGGGAAGCAAGTCTCATTAATCATTTCCCCGGCAATTGTAATTAACATTTCCCGATTATTGATACCTGGGTCTTCCCATACCTTTACAAGTAACTTTTTTAATATACAGCCTACTTCAGGACCTTCCTTTATTCCCAGTTGAATCAGATCCCTTCCGCCGATAGCTAAATCTTTTACCTTCAGGGGTTCGTTTCGGTTAACAACCTTATTTATCTCTTTTACCAAATCCATCAATATCCTGAAATCATAGGGCCCTGCCGAGCCAAGGATATCAGCCTCCTGAAGCCTGATCAACCTTTCTATGTTTTCAAGCCCTACCCTGTTAATCAGCTTTTTGACTCCTCCCTTGCGCAAATAAGCAAATCTGCTCATATGGTCGGTCACCAGTGCAGATACGGTAATTACACTTCTTCTGTCAAAACGGAGCCTTGACATAATCTCTATTGCCATATCACCACCCACAATATGGTGAGAATAAAAGTGCCCTTTACCGTTATTATCCAGAGTAAATGTCCTGGGCTTGCCGATATCATGAAGTAATGCCGCCTGCCTTAAAACCGGGTCACCTGAAATATTATCAAGAACAGCCATAGAATGTTCAAAAACATCTTTATCATGATGGGGATTATGCTGTTCAAACCCAAAGCAATCCTGAAGTTCAGGGAGAAATTTTTGAAGCAGACCGGCTGCCTGCAGGTTCCTCACTCCCCGAGAGGGATTCCGACACATCAGGATTTTCACAAATTCATCCCTTATCCTTTCAACAGCCGTATTCTCCAGTAACCTTGTGTTTGCTGAAATAGCGTCAAAAGTTTCCTTTTCAATAGTAAAGCCAAGTTGACAGCTCAGCCTTACGGCACGTATCATTCTAAGTGCATCTTCCCCGAACCTTGTCTGTGGGCTGCCAATTGCCCGGATTAACCTATTGTTTATATCCTCAAGGCCATTAACATAGTCAAGGACTTTTTCACCATCAAAGAGGAGTCCGTTAATCGTAAAATCGCGTGTTTTTACATCTTCGATAACATCAGAACCAAATCTATTTCTAAAAGTAGTGACTTCAAAAGCTTTTTCACCAAGTAAAACAGTTACAGTACCATATTTGACACCACTGTCAAAAACCTTGGCAAACATCTCTTTTACCTGTTCAGGCCTGGCAGAAGTGCAAATATCAAAATCAACGGGTTTCCTTCCCATGATAAGGTCCCTGACACAGCCACCCACCAGGTAGGCCTGATAACCGCTGCTGCGCAGTTGATATAATATAGTTATAACCTCAGGGGGTAGTGTTTTAGCAGCTATTTTACCTTCATCCCTTCTGCAAGTCCTTCCTGGTGTGGATTTAAAATCACCTGTTCTCCTTCCTGAAGTCCCGTTTTAACCTCAATCAATTCGTCTCCTTCTGCACCTGTGGTTATTTCACCAAGGACCGCCTTTCCACCTTTTATGACCCAGACATAATCTTTGCCGTTATCGTTAAATACAGCCTCCCGGGGAACAGCAAGAACACCCCGCACTTCCTGAGTCGTAAAGGTGACATCAACAGACATCCCGGGGGTAATACGGAGCCCTGCGGGCTTTTCATCAAGTTCCGCAATTACTTTTATTTTATCCTCAATAATGCCTAAGGATGATACCCTTTCTTCCGCAGCCGGATTAACCCTGGTAATGGTTCCGGCCAGTTCGGTATCTTTGCCGGGCATTTTAAACAGCACCTTGACACTGTCACCGGTTTCAAGGTTCCGGATGTCTTTGGTATTGACATAGGTTTCTATCTGTATCTTTCCTGTTCTCCCGATAGTAAACATCAGCATACCGGGAGAAACAAAGCCGCCCTTTTCAATACCTGTGGCAAACACGGTTCCATCCGCTGCAGCAGCTACCAACGCTTTGGCTTTCTGCTCCCTGAGCCGGTTTAACTGTGCCTGTATGCTTTCCTTCTGTCCCTGGTATTGCAATGTATTGCCTTCTCCCAGCTTTTTCGCCGCATTAAGGGCGGCACGGGCCTGTTCAACCGACTCGGCAGCGGTTTCCATTTCATTTTGAGAAAGTTCCAGTTCAACCCTGGTAACAGCACCCTCGGCATACAACTCCTGTGTTCTTTTATATGCAGTTTCAGCAAGTTCAAAAGACAGCTCAGCCTGCTCCAATGCCGATTCCTGCTGTCTAACCTGGCTGACGGTTCCCTGTGCGGCTTTCTCCAAGCCCTCAATAGACTTGAGCTGCCCTTCCAGTGCGGCAATCTGGGCCTCAATGTCCCCTGCATCTATTTCTGCCAGGCGGTCACCCTTGACCACCGTATCACCTTCTTCAACATAAAGGTCTTTTACCTTTCCCTGGATTTCACTATAGATATCCACACTCTCTTCACTGGTAATCTTACCCTTTTCCACAACGACTGCGGATACATCTCCCTTGATAACCTTTACTTCTTCCACATCAACCGCCTTGGATAATGACATGATAGCAATTATAATCACAACAGCTATCCCTGCCCCGATAAGTCCCCGCTTTTTCCAAGTTTTCATATTGGTCCCTCCTCGTATACACTGCGCCCAAATAACCCGGTTAATCCTGCTTTAATCCTGCTGTTTCAAAACATCCAGCATCGACAGTTTGGCAACCCTGCCCTTCATTTTCCACTGAGCTGCCACCAGGAACATCAGTGTGCCCAGCAATCCCATCATAAAACTCCTCAGCTCAATAACCAAAGGCATATTATAAATATCACTCCCTGAGGCACTAACAATTGCATAAAGTATTCCATAACTTAACGGTACTCCGGCTATTATGGCAGCCAATCCCAAAAACCCCTGTTCAAACAAGAGAATACGGGCAACTTCCCCTTCTGTCATTCCCAGCACCATAAGGCTGGCCATTTCCCGTTCCCGTTCCGAAAGTGAGATAAGATTGACATTATATACAATGGCAAAACCCATAATAAATGAGAAGAACACAAGAATATACTGTGAAGCCTGTGAAGTCTCCATCAATTCCTCAAACTGTGACTTCAGCTTATTTTTGTCATGAATTGCGGAAACGTTTTTTCCGCTTCTGAGTTCTTCACGAACCCCGGACATTTTTTCCTCCTCAACCCTGATTAGAACTGATGATGCCACAGGTGGAGCCCTCAAAAGACTGCTGAGGGAGTCAATGTCCATATAAGCCCCCAATCCCACATACTGAGGCACTACCTGCCGAACAACTACCTGCCGTTCATCCCTGTCACCCAGGAAGGGTTTGACTGTTACAGCATCACCCTGCTTAATATCCAGCACCTTGGCCATTTGTGTTGAAATTACCATACCCTGTTCCGGCAGCCTGACCTGTTTTCCTTTATCTGTAAGGAGGTGGTAAAGTGACGCATCCTGAGGCAGTCCGGTAATAACGGTATCTTTTTCCCGCCACTTGTTGGCAATAGTCACCGGCACTTCCAGCATTGGCTCCGCTTTTAGTACTCCATCCATATAATGTGCTCCGGTTACAGCCTCTGTCAGGTCAACATAGTTTTTCAGGCTTACCTTAATATCATATTTCTCCACCTTTTCATACTGAAAGTTTATTAAATAGTAAATAGCATCAAATGAAGCTCCTGAAGCTACCATAAGACTAAAAGCACAGGCAACACCAAATAGCGCCAGAAAACTCCGCTGTTTGCTGCGGAAAACATTTCTTACTGCCATTTTACCCAGGGTGGTTAACATATCCCAGAAAAATCCGATCCGTTCCACAAGGGTCTTTTTCCCCACTTTGGGGGCCGGGGGCCGCATCGCTTCAGCAGGTCTCAGCCGAAGAACACCCTTGCATCCCTGATAACCGGCGACAAGGCTGAAAGCAATTGATAATAAAGCCGCTGAAAGAATATACCCTGGAGAAATTCTTCCCGTCAGGCCGGGAATATTGTAAAACTGCTGGTATACCTTGGCAAAATAATACGAAAGCCACGTCCCCAACAAACCTCCCCCCAGCCCCCCAAAGCCGCCGGTAAATACTGCGTAACCAAGATAATGGGTAATAATTTCTCTGTCGGTAAAGCCAAATGCCTTAAGGATACCGATAAGTCCCCTCTGTTGTTCCACCATCCGCCTTAGCATGATATAAAGAATACTGGCAGCCACCAGAAGGAATATCACCGGGGATGTGTTTACAGTAGCTTCCAAGCCTACGATTTCCTGATTCAGCATAGAGTGGCTCAATTGGTTTTTACGAGGATATAATTGGGTTAAGCCATAACTGCCGAGAATATTCTCCACAGGCCTTTTGATACTGGAAAAACTAACATCCCGGTCAAGTGTAAAAACAATATCATTTACCTGGCCATCCATACCCAGTACCTGAGCAACTGTGACATAAGGCACAAAGGCCACTCCAAAACCTTTGGGATCAGGAGTGAGCATTTGCCCGCTGGGAATCTCATACACATATTCAGGACTGTTAGCAGTACCGGAAATTGTAAATTGTATTTCTGTTGCATTTATAATTAGGGGAATCACATCCCCGATTTTATACTCATTAGCTGAAAGAAAAGCAGGTGATACCAGGATTTGCCTTCCTTCTTCCGACGGAATCTTGCCCTCCTCCAGTTTAAACTTATTTAAATCATTTTTGCCCCCGTCAAATGAAACCAGGCGGAGTGTCGTATTCTCTTCTCCAGTCTTTTTATTGACTAGAACATCAATGACAAGCCTGCCACTGACCCTGTCAATTCCTTCAATACTCCGGATATCCTCAAGCAGGCCCTGCGGCCCCCGTACTATCCGGGCAAACCCTTCGGCAAAATTATATTCACTGTAATAACTGTCCACACTATCCTTAAGGCTGCCCAGGATAAGTGCCATAGATACATACAGCATCAGCCCGATAATGGAAACACTGATAACTGCAAGATATGCGCCATAATTCCCTCTGATATCTCTCCATAGTTTGCGTCTCAGCATTACCAGCTCACCTCATCTGCTGTAACCGGGTTGGCGTTTTCCTCAATCCTGTCTATCCTGCCGTCTTTTAGATTAATCACCCTGTCTGCCATCTTACCAATAGCGGCATTATGGGTTATAACCAAAAGTGTCTTACCGCGTTCCCTGTTAATTTTGTGCAAATAATTAAGCACCTGTTTCCCTGTCTGGTAATCAAGGGCTCCGGTAGGCTCATCACAAAGTAAAATATCAGGGTTCTTGGCAATCGCCCGGGCAATGGCCACCCTCTGCTGCTCGCCTCCTGAAAGCTGTGCAGGGAAGTGCTCCTTCCGGTCAGCCAGCCCAATTTCCGCAAGAACTTCACCGGAGTCCAGAGGAGTATCGGTAAGTTCCGCTGCCAGGGCCACATTTTCAAAAGCTGTCAAGTTTGGCATCAAATTATAGAATTGGAATATAAAACCCACCGCATTCCTCCTGAACATGGTCAGGTCATGTTTATTCATCTGCTGCAGCGGGGTACCCCTGTATATAAATTCCCCCTCAGTAGGTATATCCATTCCCCCAAGGATGTTGAGCAAAGTACTTTTCCCGGAGCCGCTAGGCCCCAGGATAACCACAAACTGCCCTTCAGGCACCTTCAAGTCGATTCCCTTTAAGGCATGAACCGGTACTTCCCCGGTATAAAATGTCTTATGAAGGTTTCTGGTCTGAATTACAGTTTCCATTAGGCACCAGCTCCTTTATTGTTTCTGGGCTTCAAGGCCGCTCCGTACAATTTTCATTATTTGTGCAACAAGGTGTTCTATACGCTCAGGGGTGAATTTTTGTGATATCTCCGGATTGGCCAGGTAATCATGCATGGTAGCTCCCAAGGTTTCCAGCAAATAATCGGCCAGCCCCTGCCCCAGCAGAGAATACACAAAAGATGCCGCTAGCCCGGGATCAATATCAGACCTGATTTCCCCTTTATTTATTCCCTCTTTAAGCATATGTTCAAAAGCCTTAATAGCCATTTCTTTGCTTTTGGAATATATTTCATGCAGCAAGGATTCTCCTGACCCATTAATGGTATTGGCAATAATCTGTGCCAGCTGCGGGTGTTCCAGGTTAAAGCGTGCACCTGCCGCCATTAGCCGTTCAAAGGCAATAAAAAAATCATTCTCCTCGTTAAATGCCTGCTCCATATAAGACATCTTCTCTTTAGCTGCCATATCCAGTATATAAGTATATAGGTCTTTCTTATCATCAAAATACTGGTACATACTTCCCTTGGCAATCCCACTCTTGACCACTATATTTGACAAAGAAGCCCTGCTGTAACGATGACTGGCAAATTCGTCCATGGCTACATCAAGAATCCGCTTTCGCTTATCTTCCGGCAGATTAAAAAAGGTCGATTTTGGCATAATTTTACCCCCGTGTCTAAAAACAATATGACTAGAAGGTCATATGACCTGCAACCCATATGACTTGCAACCCATATGACTACCTAGTCATATTGTATGTTCTTTAGCCACTACTGTCAAGAAAAATCTCAATAATTACACAAGCGGCCTGACTCCCCAAATTTCTTTTGCATATTCCCTTATTGTCCGATCACTTGAGAATGTTCCTGCATAAGCAATATTGTTTATACTCATCCCCAGCCATTTCCCCTTATCGCGAAAAGCCTTGTCCAGTTTCATCTGTGTATCGGCGTATGCGGCAAAATCCTTGAGTACAAAAAACTCATCATTATGCATAATTAAAGAATTATAAATGTTGATAAATTCACCGGCTGAAACAGGGAAAAAACCGTTAACAAGACTGTCAATTATTGCTTTTAATCTATGGTCATTTTGATATAATTCATGTGAATTGTATCCGCCGCTGCGGTAATAGTCCATGACCTCTTCGGCAGTAAGCCCAAAAGTAAAAATATTGGCAGGCCCTACCTTTTCAAAAATTTCGATGTTAGCGCCATCCATGGTGCCTATGGTAACAGCCCCATTTAACATAAATTTCATATTGCCTGTGCCGGAAGCCTCTTTTCCGGCAGTTGAAATCTGTTCACTAACATCGGCAGCCGGAAATATCATCTCTGCCAGGGAAACCCGGTAGTTCTCCAAAAAAACCACCTTAATCTTATCCATGATACGCTTGTCTTTGTTGATAATTTCTGCCAGGCAGTTGATCAACTTAATGGTAGTTTTGGCTTGGAAGTAGCTTGGAGCGGCTTTCGCTCCAAAAATAAAGGTCCGTGGCGCTATATCAAGGTCCGGAGTTTCCAGGAGCCTGTTATATAGGTCCATTATGTGAAACACATTCAGAAGCTGCCTTTTATATGCATGCAATCTTTTTACCTGGACATCAAATATTGACTCCAGATCAATATCTATCGAATATTTATCTTTTATCATTTTCACTAAGACTGTTTTATTCCGTTTTTTAACATTTGCAGCCTGTTCCTTGAAGGATGGGTCATCAGCATATTTTAACAATTCAATAAATTCAGCGGGATTATCAATCCACCCGTTGCCAATGGTCTCAGTTATTAAAGCAGCAAGTTCCGGGTTGGCTTTCATCAGCCACCTTCGGTGAGTAACCCCGTTTGTCTTATTATTGAACTTGTGGGGATAAATGAAGAAAAAATTCTTCATCTCTTGACGTTTAAGTATATCGGTATGTATCCGTGCCACACCATTTATACTATAGCTTCCGGCAATAGCCAGATGAGCCATTTTTATATGATCATCCGAAATTATGGCCATAGATGCTATCCTGTCCCAATCCCCCGGATACTTATCCCACAACTCACGGCAAAACCTTTCGTTTATTTCATAAACAATCATATAAATCCTAGGCAGCAAGTTCTTGAAAAGGTCTGTGGACCATTTCTCCATGGCTTCTGAAAGAATGGTATGATTTGTATATGATATGGTAGCTGTAGTTATTTCCCATGCCTCATCCCAGCTCATTTCCTCCTCATCAACCAATATCCTCATCAACTCCGGAATTGCCAGAACCGGGTGAGTATCATTTACATGAATGGCAACTTTTTCCGGCAACTGCCGCAGGGAACCGTTCTTTTTCTTGTACCTGCGGATAATACTTTGGATTCCTGCAGAAACAAAAAAGTATTGCTGCTTTAGCCGGAGTTCCCTGCCCTTGTAATGATTGTCATCAGGATATAGAATCTGTGAAATAGCTTCAACAGAGTATTTATACTCCATAGCCTTTTGATAATTACCGTGGCTGAAGGAAGACAAATCAAAATCAGCCTGTACGGCCTCTGCGCTCCACAATCGCAATGTATTCACAGTGTTATTGCCATAGCCTATCACCGGAGTATCATAAGGCACAGCCAGAACAGATTCATAATTTTCATGAACAAACACCGTTTTCGCTTTGCTGATTTCTTCCCTGACAACACCATAAAACCTTATTTCTACCGCTTTATCAGGCTTACGCACTTCCCATACGTTACCATCCCTTAGCCAGTTGTCAGGCAACTCCACCTGATATCCATCAACTATCCTCTGTTCAAAAAAACCGTATCTGTATCTGATCCCACATCCGTGGCCGGGTATGCCCAATGAAGCCATAGAGTCAAGGAAACAGGCAGCCAATCTGCCCAAGCCCCCATTCCCCAGACCCGCATCCGCTTCTGCGTTTTCCAATTCATTCAGATCTATCCCCAACTCGACCAGCGACTCCCTGCAAACTTCTGTAAAACCCAGATTAAGAAGGTTGCTTCCCAAGAGACGGCCTAACAAAAACTCTAAAGAAAAATAATATACCTGTTTGACATCCTCTTCCAAATATCTGTCATTCGTTTTTACCCATTTTTTGCTTATATAGTCTCTTATCATACCACCCACAGCCATATATTTATCAAAAGCAGTAGACTCTTCCAGGGATTTCCCGGACATGGCCTGCAGTTTTGCAAGGAAATCGTTTTTAAAAGCTCGTTTATCTTGGAACATAGTACCCCCTCCTCTATCGATACTTGTTCGATATTACTCTTCTTTTATCCTGCAGGCCATATTTCCCATCAAATTATTATTTTTTAATTTTACAAGCTATCATAAGATAATCATCTGTACTTTATCTAAATAGCTCTAGCCCATATAGACTGTAACTTTATATATAGTAATTATTCTTGTTATAATAATAAACTGACAGTATCTATAAAAAGGTATGAGATACTGCAAAATATTCATATTAGATCTAGTTATAATAATAGAAAGGGAGAAAGCAAATGTTGAACACCAATATCAATCCGGATAAAATAGATTTCTGGAAATCTAATAAATGGCTGATACCTATCGGAGTATCAAACAGGCATGTTCACCTCTCCCAGGAAGATATTGAGATATTGTTTGGCAGTGGGTATAAGCTGACTGTTGCCAAACAACTAGTTCAGAAAGGAAACTACGCTGCTAAAGAAACGGTAAATGTTGTCGGCTCAAAAGGGGTTCTGGAACAAGTAAGAATTGTCGGTCCGCCCAGAAATGTCACACAAGTGGAAATAAGCCGTACTGATGCTGTTAAATTAGGTATTAACACACCCATTAGGGACTCCGGTGACCTGGCTGAAACCCCAGGGGCTATCCTTATTGGACCAAACGGCCCACTTGTCTTGAAAAAAGGAGTTATCATTCCTCGGGCTCATATCCATATGACCAAATCAAAAGCAGAATCCCTGGACTTAAATGACAAGGATAAAGTAAGTATACTAATTAAAAGCCAAAAAGTCGTTTGCTACCATAATGTGCTGGTCAGGGTTACAGAAACGGGAGAAACAGAATTTCATATGGATACCGATGAAGCAAATGCGGCTTTTGTGGATACAGGAGACCTGGCAATGATTAAGCATAGGGAAATGGTTATAAAAGATAATTTTGGCAATATTGTTGAAGTCGGGGTTGATAATATTAAATTTGTACTTGGGAAGAATCCCCATGATTATGCCTGTATTGAAGGAATAAAGCTGCTCAGAAATATCTTTCATTATCCTACAAGTATTCAGCAGTCAATTGTAAATAAAATGCTGAATACTGACCTGATAGAGCCTAACCGGTTTTATCTTCTTTCAGCTATGGAAGAAGATAGGGTAGTCGGCATCTCATGTTTCTATTACCTTAAGGATTCCAAGCTGGGATACCTTGAACACCTGGGAATTATACCGGAATACAGGAATCGTGGCATTGGCAGTTTCCTTTATCACAAGGTCACTTCATTTCTGGAAAAAGAACATCCTGAAATTGAAGGGCTCCTGTTAGAAGTTCGCTGCTTAAATGATGAAACTGACAACAGAAAACAATTGTTCTTAAACCTCGGAGCTATTCCTGTTGATACCTCTTTTTACCCATCCGAAAAATTTAAATTCGCAGAAGAACTGCTTTTAATGTTTAAACCACTTGTAGTTGAAGCCAATCTGAACACTGTTACTCTGGAGCAGGCATTCCGCAGCCTGGCAAAAGTTCTTTAATTTACACAAATAATATTAAGGGGTAGATGTATTCATCCGGCAAGCAGCAGCTTTTACCTGAGGAATACACTACCCCTGTTTCAATGAATACACTACCCCTGTTTTAATATTAGTGTGTAATTCAACTGGTGTGTAATTCAACTTTGGGTTGGAGAAAAACTGTTTTTCGATTTTTGAATAATACTATGTCCCCTTCTCTAACACTGTCCGGTAATTCCGTACATGACACAACTTTAGCAATTCCACCAAATTCCAGAATAGCAAATTCTCCTACAATTTCAGAAACCCTGGCCCGAATCACGCCCCGTCTCCTCCTTTAAATGATTTATTTAAGAATTCTTGTAAGTAAGTGTTTTATTTTTTCACACTGGAAACAGTATATCATAAAAAGAAAATAAAATGGTGAAAAAACGTACGTCAAATTCCTACACCATTACAGTTATTTTGTCGAGAACAGATAAACTAGAAAAGGAATCCCTTTAATCGGAATTCCTTTAAAATAAACTAGCTTCCCGTTTTTTCCTGCTGTTCCATTTCCAGTTCTCTCATTCTTCTGTTCAGCAGCCTGTCAAAATCCTTTTGAACATTTCTCCTGTTAATTTCTGCTTCAACCAGCTTGCAAACTCTTTTAGCCCTATCCTTAACAGAAGCTGCACCGCATTGACATTGCTGACTCTGCCAGATATACTCATCAACTAAACGTTCAAGTATCATTTTGGGAATTTGCCTTCTGGCATCACTTGTTATTGTAAACTGAAAAAACCTTTGCATAAAACCCCTTATACCTCCCGGATTATTGTGTAAGATTTTGTAATAAATATTGGTATCTTATAATATTTTATCTTAATTAGTAATTTATTGCAATAGATAAGTTTTACTAAAATAATTATTTAAACTTTATGCTTCTTCTTTTGGAGCCCGAATAGTAAGTTTTCCGCCCTTAAAATCAATTTCAGTTTTTTTTGAATTCACTCTTACCGGAAGGCTGCAGGCCCTGGTAAACTTGCTCCACTGATATTCTTTCTTTTCGCCCTTTTCTTTTTGGAGCAGGTTTTCACCGCTTATCACCACACTGTCCTGTCTTACCACAACATCAATGTTATCTTTAACTGAATTCGGAATATCACCTGTGATAATCAAGTCACTGCCCTCTTCCTTAACCTCAAGGTTCATCCTGTTTCCTGCTAACTGCGATGAATACAGCTCTTCAGAAAATGATTTCATAAAATGAGTAAACAATTTGTCTAATTCATCAAAAAAACCGGTTATGTCCTGAAACGGATTCCATTTTGCCAGGTCAGCCATAGTGGTCACTCCTTTCCACTAACATATTATGCAATTAACATAATATTTGTGCTGCCTGTGGCTGGGAGGCCTATTCCAGATACCGCACAGTCAGTTCATATGGCTGAACTGATGAATTGCCCAGGTAGTCATAAGCTTTTATATAGTAATATCCCTCCTTGACTGCATTAAAGGTACCTGCTTCCTCTATTCCGGTCATAGATTGGTCAGCCCTGCCCAATAATTTGCCGTCAGGATCATAGACCTCAAATACGCCATCAATATCCCCAGAAACATCTAGAGTCACTCGCAGTTTACCATTTTTCGGAATATAAATCTTATACCAGTCAATATCTTCAATCCCCATAAAAGTTGCTTTTAAGGCAACACCGCTTGTAATTGCCGCGGATTTTTCCAAGGTATTGTTATTTTCCCATGCATCGGGAGCCGCAGTAAATGGTTTGATAACAAATGAATACCTTCCCTCGGATTTACCCCCAATAGGTAAAATGACAATATAATACCTGCCCGGCTTGGCGGGTGTAAACACCCCTTCATCAGGCTCACCGGCATTCCCGCTGTCTATTTCAGCCACTAAATCCAGATCCGGTTCCAGAATTTCCCCTGAACCTTCTTCAGTTCCGCCTTCAGTCTCAGCAGAATCCCAGTTATTAATTTCCTTTGCTACAATCACAGCAGTATCCAATTTGTCCGGAGGGGTAATATAGACAAGTAATGGCTGGGGGTCAACTACATCAAGGACATAAACATCCAAATCATCAGCAGGAAAAATTGTCCCTTGCTGGACGGTACCCTGGACAATAGGAACTGCCATTAGCGGCTGATCATTAATTTCCCGATCCACAAAATCATAGTTGCTGAATTTAACATTTAATTTATAATTATCTACAATCTGACATCCCCAATTAAATACATTAATATAATATTTACCGGGATTAACTATGATATCAATTGAACTTTCCTCTTCAAAATCCCATGGATATTCATAAAATCCCCCACTGGCATAATAACCCAGAGCTTCTTCTTCAGGATTACCAAATACATAGATGCTGCAACACCCACCCCTTGGCTCCTGAAAATCAACTGAAAGTATTCCTGTTTCCGTGACTTCAACTTCAAACCAGTCTTCGTCCTCTTCTCTATGGAAATTAGCTGTAATTTCTTCTCCCAAACTTATCCGGGCTGCCTGGTGCCAGATGTCATTTCTTTCATAGCGGTCCCTGGAAAAAGTGAAATCAGACATATTCAAAGTGTAGCCGGCATTTTGGGAAGCGCCGCCGGTATCATACACCCTAATGTAGTATAACCCATTATGGGCTTTGGGAAAGAATATAACTCCTTCCTCATCTTCACCTTGACCACCCTTATTAATTGTCTCATAATACCAATTGCTGTCGAAAATATAATCATAATTTCCCCAGACATCTTCACTGTAATTAGATACACTCTGCACATCAACAGCCAGATCCAGTCCGTCAGGAACATCGAGGGTTATTTTGTAAGCTTTGCCGTTCAAGCGGACTTTGAACCAATCCTCATCAGTCCCGTCCTCAATAGCTCCATTCACATTTTTCAGTACATTAAGTTTTTTGGCTTCCTCATAGGTATTATTAGGTTCGTAATTATCTATGATAAGTTCATCATTTGTAAATGCTCTTGCCACAATGGTATAATTCTCTTCGGACCAACGGAAATGGTTCCCGAATACCTTAATATAACATTCACCTTCCCCTACATCTGCAACCAGCCCGTAAACAGTTTCAGCAACTTTTAGCGAAGTTCCTGACGGTGCATACATATTGGTTCCCCATCCAATACCGGCTCCATTTCCAATTGTGTTAAAAGAAGATATTACCCCTCCTGAAGAATCACACACCTCAACCCCCGGGCTGACATTGCCTGCCGGCAACACCTCTACCTGAAGGTGACTTTCAGGCGGAATACTTATCTTAAACCAGTCCACATCAGTTCCGGAATCTAACTTTTCCAATACCGGCTGCCCATTCTCAAGAATAACCGCATCTTCCATGCTGTCATTAGAATCCTGTACGTTCTTGAGAACAGCTGCCAAAGCCCTGCCGATATTAATCCTCCCATGACCAAACTCAGGGTCCCATCCGGGCTCTCCCAGGTCATCAGCAGTAACTTCAATAATCTGCCTGACATCATCCACTGTCAATCCAGGTTCTTTAGCCAGCAGCAGGGCCGCCAGACCGGCAACCATTGGTGAAGCCATGGATGTGCCGCTCATTTCGGTATATGTGGAACCTTTATAGGAATCCCAAACGCAGCTGTATATATCTTCACCCGGTGCACAGACATCAATTAATGGTCCATAACTGGAAAATTCAGCAAGGCTGTTTTCCCTGTTTATGGCGGAAACAGAAATTACTTTTGAAATTGCCGCCGGATAGCTGATATCCTCTGTAGCCCAATTCCCGGCCGCAGCAACCATAACCACTCCTTTTTCATACGCATACTCAATAGCCTCGTTCAAAACCTCAGATTGAAACCAGCTTCCAAAGCTCATATTGATAACATTGGCACCATGGTCTGCAGCCCACATAATCCCGTCACTTATTGAAGTATCTGTACCTTCCGACCCGTCAAACACTTTAACAGGCATAATTTTGACACCAGGCACTCCGGCCACTCCGGCCACACCCAGGCCATTATTCACCATGGCGCCGGCAATCCCAGCCACATGGGTCCCATGGCCGTCACTGTCCCTTGCGCTTTTCAGAGGGTTAATCGTATTGACCCCCGGTACCAGCCTGCCTTTTAAGTCAGGGTGGTTCACATCCACCCCCGTGTCAAGCACAGCTATAACTACGGGGCTTCGGGAATCATTGACATTCCAGCCCATTTCAGCATTAATCTGTTTCATGGCCCACTGCTTCCCATACTGTGAATCATTGGGAGCACCAAAAAGCTTGTATGTATAATTTGGCTGGGCATATAACACCGCGTTTTCCCTGCTGAGCTTCTGCGAAAGGGCTGTAACATCAATATCTGCCGATACTTCTGCAACAACATAACCTAACCGGTCATCCCACCGGACCATTTTCATCCCGTATTTTTCCAACAATTTAAAGATATCAGCAACGCGTTTGGTTTTAAATATAACCTCACCATTACGGTATATCGGTTCCGATCCATTTGGGCCTACTCCGGGACTATACTGTGATGCCCCTGCGGCCTGTGTGAACATCATGGCTATAATCAGCACCAATGCCGCCAGAAACTGTATTTTCTTTAACCTTATCATGTGTTATCCCCTCCGTTTGAAATATTAATTCCACAAATTTCCTAAAAACCCTGCTGGGGAAAAATGAAATAAAGATAAAACCCTGCCCGGAAGATACCGGACAGGGTTAGTGAATAGTGTATTTTTCTTGTGCAATAACTCACCAGATTCCCGCCCATCAAAAAGGGAACATCCCACTTATCGGACATCCCCGTTCTTTCTTCTTATTCCCTTTATGTTACCTATAATACCTTTGCATGTCCCCGGTAAATCAGTCCCCTGGTCCCATCTATCGTAATAATGGTTCCTGACTCTAAAATTGCAGAAGCGTTGTCCACTCCAACTATAACCGGAATCCCTAGGTTAATACCAACTATAGCGGCATGTGACGTAAGTCCCCCGGCTTCTGTTATCACCGCTCCGGCCCTTTTCATAGCAGGGATAAAAGCCCTGTCAGTGGAAGCAGTTACCAGGATATCCCCTTGAACAACTACCCTGTTAGCTTCCTGCGCGTCAGCAACAACCCGGACAGTACCGGTTACTGCCCTGGCCCCTATGCCTGTTCCTCTGGCAATCACATCACCGACAATATGAACCTTGATCATGTTGGTGGTACCGGGAACCCCAACCGGAATTCCTGCTGTAATCACCACAAGGTCACCACTTTGAATGAGATCGGCATGAAGAGCGCCGCTTATCGCGGCATCTATCATTTCATCAGTACATTCTGTCTCTGGAACCATTAATGGCGATACCCCCCAGACTATCGTCAGCTGACGCACTACATCCATATTAGGGGTCACAGCGATAACCCTGGCCTGGGGACGATATTTGGAAACCATCCGTGCTGTATAACCTGACTTTGTTGAAGTAATAATTGCCGCAGCTCCAAGGTCAAAAGCAGTGGCACATGTAGCATAACTGATAGCATCAGTCACAGTCTTTCCAGGAGCAATTTCTTTTCTGCCCAGGATTTCCTTAAATCCCAGCGCCCTTTCAGTCCTTGTGGCAATCCTTTCCATCATGGCAACTGCTTCCACAGGGTAGCTGCCGGCCGCAGTCTCTCCTGACAGCATCAGGGCATCTGTCCCGTCAAATATGGCATTGGCCACATCAGTAGCTTCCGCCCTAGTGGGACGCGGGTTACTTATCATGGAATCAAGCATCTGGGTAGCTGTAATTACCGGTTTCCCAAGCCTGTTGCATTTTTCGATAATCATCTTCTGGATTAGGGGCACCTCTTCAGTAAGGGTTTCAACCCCAAGGTCCCCCCTGGCCACCATAATTCCATCTGCAACTTTTAATATTTCATCAATATTTTCGACTCCCTGGTGGTTTTCAATCTTTGCTATTATCTCAATACCGGATTCATTTTCCTCCAGTACTTTCCTAATCTCTAAAACATCGGAAGCAGTCCTGACAAAGGAAGCAGCAATAAAATCGAAGTCGTTTGCTACAGCAAACCTGATGTCTGCTATATCTCTTTCCGTAATGATAGGGAGGTTTACTGTCTGCCCGGGCAGATTAATGTTTTTCCGGCTTCCGATTAAGCCGCCATTAACAATATGGCAATGTATTTCAGTTCCCTCTACAAATTCAACCTCAAGTTCAACCAGTCCATCGGCTATAAGTATTTTCGAGCCCTGGCGGACATCGCCCGGCAGACCCTTGTAGCTAACGGAAAGTCGCTCTGCAGTACCTTTTACATCTTCAGTGGTCAGTATTATATGTTTTCCGACCTCTAGAGAAACCTTATCTGCTTCAAGTAAGCCTGTTCTTACCTCCGGCCCCTTGGTATCCAGCATTATCCCCACTACTGCATTCAACTCCCCTGCAGCTTGGCGGATTAAGGCAATACGGACAGTATGTTCTTCATGGGTCCCATGGGAAAAATTCAACCTGGCAACATTCATTCCATTACAAATCATTTTTTTAATGATTTGTAGAGAATCGCTTGCCGGGCCTATTGTACATACAATTTTTGTGCGTCTTATGGTAACCACCCCGTTTAAATGGAAAGAATGCCTGCCAGCTCATAAACAGATGTATCAATAGTCTTCTTCTGGCTTAAAGCATAGTCAATATCAAAATCTTTAAGAGTTCCCGATATCATGCCTATCATTTTAGCGGTTTCACCTCTGACCAACAAATCAACAGCCATGGCACCCATCCTGCTGGCAATAATACGGTCAAAAGAGGTAGGGGTCCCTCCGCGTTGAATATGACCCAAAATAGTGACTTTTGTATCCGCTCCGGTTCTTTCCTTTATCAGTCTGCCGATCTCTATTCCGCTGGCGGCTCCTTCAGCTACAATTATAATACTGTGTAATTTACCGCGCTGCATGCCCCGGTCAAGCTTTTCAATTATATCATTTAAATTAACACATATTTCAGGGATCAAGATAGACTCAGCCCCGCCTGCCAGACCGGCTTCAAGGGCAATAAAACCTGAGTTTCGTCCCATTACCTCTATAACATAAGTCCTTTCATGAGAAGTGGCCGTATCCCTTATCTTATTGACAGCATCCACTACATTGTTGACAGCGGTATCAAATCCTATAGTGTAATCTGTACAGGGAATATCATTGTCAATGGTGCCCGGTACCCCAATAAACCTAACACCATGTTCCCTCCCAAATATCTGTGCCCCCCTGAAGGAACCATCCCCGCCGATAATGACTAAAGCCTCAATCCCTTGACTGTTCAGGTTGTGGGCTGCTTTCATGCGCCCCTCCGGTGTCCGGAAATTCTCAGACCTGGCAGTCCTTAGGATTGTCCCGCCGCGATGGATAATATCTGCCACAGAACTCAGGTTCATTTTCCTGAATTCACCCCGAATTAGCCCAGAATAGCCGCGCTGGATGCCAACAACTTCCAGCCCGCTGAAAATAGCTTTTCTTACCACTGCCCTGATAGCAGGGTTCATCCCGGGGGCATCTCCACCGCTTGTCAAAACACCGATCTTTTTCAATCCTGAAGCCTCCTAAACTGTCAGTGAACATTAAATATCATCTGTATTCTATCCGGAAATAAATTGTCCTATGCCACGGAATTTCTCATACCTTTTCTGCAGCATTTCTTCAACAGACATTTTCCGCAAGCTTTCCAGACTCTTTTTTAAAGTCCCCCCTAAGCGGGCAGCTATTTCATGATGGTCTTTGTGTGCACCTCCAAGAGGTTCCGGAACAACCTCATCAATTATACCCAATTCCGCCAAATCATAAGCAGTCATCTTCATAACCCCCACAGCTTCCTGGGACCTTGCAGGGTCTTTCCAAAGTAATGAAGCAAAAGATTCAGGAGAAATCACTGAAAACACCGAGTTTTCCAGCATCATCAAGCAGTCACCCACCGCAATTGCCAAAGCACCCCCACTGCCTCCTTCACCGATTATCGTATTAACAACCGGCACCCGAAGTTTCATCAAGCGGGCCAGGTTTTGCGCAATAGCCAGTGCCTGGCCGCGTTCCTCTGCACCCATGCCGCAGTGAGCACCGGGGGTATCAACAAAAGTGAATACAGGGCGTCCAAATTTCTCCGCCTGTTCCATAAGCCTAAGGGCCTTTCGGTTCCCTTCCGGGTTTGGCATACCAAAATTCCTGGCCAGGTTATCCTTAGTATCTTTACCCTTAGCATGGCCAATAACCGTAACCGGTAATCCCTGAAACTTGGCAATCCCCCCGATAACGGCCCTGTCATCGCCAAAATAACGATCACCATGCAGTTCTATGAAATCCTCAAACATGTGTTTAATGTAATCCAGTGTCCCCGGTCTTTCGGGATGCCTTGCGATAGCAACCCTCTGAACAGGTGTAAGGTTTCCGAATATTTCTTTTTTTAGTGCCTCTGCCTTAGCCTGCATTGTGCTTATCTCTTCCGTAAGGTTAATTCCCTTTTCATTGCTGAAGTTTTTTAATTCCTCAATTTTAGCCTCAAGCTCGGCAATAGGCTTTTCAAATTCAAGCATAATGCTGGGCATTTGCATTTCCTCCGGTCATATGTAAGTCTAGCAGCTTAATCAAAGTATTCCTTAAATCAGCTCTGGGCACCACCATGTCTATAAGTCCATGGTCCAGCATAAACTCTGCCGTCTGGAAACCTTCAGGCAGTTTTATTTTCATTGTCTGTTCTATTACCCTGGGCCCCGTAAATGCTATCAAAGAGCCTGGTTCGGCAATAACAATGTCCCCCATAGAGGCAAAACTTGCCAAAACCCCTCCCGTTGTAGGATCTGTAAGCACAGTAATATACAAAAGCCCGGCTTCATGCAGCTTAGTTAAGGCTCCGCACGTTTTCGCCATCTGCATAAGGGAAATAACCCCTTCCTGCATTCTGGCCCCGCCTGAAGCAGTAAACATGATTAGGGGGACGTTGTCGTCAACTGCCCTCTCAACTGCCCTGACAATTTTTTCTCCAACAACAGAACCCATGCTGCCCATAATAAAATTATTGTCCATAACCCCAATAATAACAGGATATCCGCCTATATTGGCTTTACCTGTCACAATAGCTTCATTCAACTTGGTAGCTTCTACCGCGGCAGCCACTTTATTAGGATAATCCTCAAAATCAAGGGGGTTAGTAGATTGAAGGCCTGCGTCCATTTCAATAAAGCTGCCTTCATCAACTGTTATCTTGATGCGTTCCCTGGCCCCGACACGAAAATAGCCCCCGCATTTCCGGCAGGTTTTTAGACCTTTCTCCAGTTCCTTGGCATAAAGAATTTCATTACAGTTTGGGCATTTCTGCCACAAACCGTCAGGCGTATCTTTTTTAGTTTTATCAGCATGTACGGTAACATACTTCGGTTTACGAAACAGGTCTTTAAACATTAAAGACTATGCACCTCATTTCATTACTCCACTGTTAAACTAAGCGCCGGTTGAACAGCCCCTTACAGCTACTAGTACTTTTGGGGTATGATCTTTACCGGCGGATAATTAACAACAGTCAACCTGTGTCAATGACTAAACAAAACTCTACCATCATTGACAGGGTTGACATGTAATGTTTATTAATAAATATTTGCCATATCATTTGGTCATCCTACGGCACTGTTAAGAATTTCCATGGCTTCATCCACCTCTGATTCGGGAACAAGAATCTCAATGGCCCCCGTATCGTTCTCATGCGGTAATCCAATAGCACGCAATGTAACTAACAGACCCTCGTTTGCCAGCACTTTTTGAAGGTTCTCGGCAACTAATTTGTTAGGCGCTATATAGACCACTGTCCACATGTCCTAGCCCCCTATCTGCTACATTCATTGGGATGGAACAATTCTTACATAGTCCTTCGACTAGTATTGTCTATATTCCTTTATTTTTAACCAAATAAAAAACAAGAATATCCAGAGCAGAAACCCTGGACTTTTTTTATTAGGAACCTGACTCACACAAGCCATGTTTGGTCAACACCTGGGCCCTGCCGCGAATCTTCATAGCCGAAGTGTGTTCGGTAAACTGGGCTATCATAACTTCTCCCTTATCAAGCTTCTCCGAATGATGAAATTTTGTGTCCTGTCCCCGTGTCAAGCCTATAATATTAACACCGTTTTCCAATGCCTTAATTACAATATATTCACCTACAATTTGCGATTCCTTCAAACTTATCACCTCACGTTAATTCTCAGGCAAGGTAATGATACCACAATTTGTTTATATTTGCAAGAAATCCAAGCAGCGGGAGTTTCACTCCTTAACACATACGGAATTCTCACCCAGCAGCTGAGTCAATTCTGTAAGCGCACCTGATGAACTGTCTATCCACCATTCCTTTGAAGTCCTGATGACTTTTTTGCTTGATTCAAAGTATAGTACCACAGGATTATTCCCCGTGTTACGGCATAATATCTCCTTTATTCCTGATAACTGGTTCTCGGTATCAGTTTCGGGCACTTTCAGATAAACAGTGACCGGGGGCCTATCATCAAGCCCTGAAATTCGTTCTGCAATAACCTTGACTTGCTCATCCCTGGTGTTAAAGTTTACCCTTCCCCTGACAAGTATCGCGGCATCAGGTTTCAGCAGAAACCTGTTTTCCCTGTAAACCTTTGGGAAAACCACAACTTCCACACTGCCAAGCAGGTCCTCCAGGGCTAAAAATCCCATAGGTTCCCCCTTCCGGGTTGTAATCTGGCGCATTCCGGCCATAACGCCACCGACAACAACCGGGGTCTCATCGGTCAGGTCTGCAAGCTGTGCTGTGTTATGTGACACTCTTTCTCTGAGGACATCCTCATATTCCTTAAGGGGATGCCCGCTTATATAAAGCCCTAGAAGTTCCTTTTCCATTGCCAGCATCTCCCTGGCAGGAAATTCGGACACATTTGGCAAAGGTTCTGCAGTCTTTTCCAAGATAGGATTGCTACCTCCCAGGTCAAAGAGGGATATCTGACCATTGGCTTGATCCTTCTGACTCTGCTGGGCAGCATCCATACACTTATCGGCCGCAGCAACAAGCTGAGCACGTTTTGCCCCCAAAGAATCCATAGCCCCGCATTTGATAAGGCTCTCCAAGGTGCGTTTGGTCACGTGCCGGTGATCCACCCGTTCACAAAAATCCTGCAGGGACGTAAACGGCCCGTCCTGTTTACGGGCTGCAATGATATTTTCAATTGCTGACCGCCCTACGTTTTTCACTGCTGCCAAACCAAACCTAATCTTATCACACACAACCGTAAAACTAACAAGGCTTTCATTAACATCAGGAGGCAGGACATCGATCCCTTCCTTGCGGCATTCTTCGATATACAGAGCCACCTTGTCACCGGAATCAATAGCTCCGGTGAGCAGTGCCGCCATGAAAGCAACCGGATAATTGGCCTTCAGGTAAGCAGTCTGATATGATATCAGGGCATAAGCTGTACTGTGACTCTTGTTAAAGCCGTAACCGGCGAAGAACTCCATGAGGTCAAATATCTGTCCGGCAATGTCAGGTGCAATTCCTTTATCCTCAGCGCCCTTAACAAACTGGCTCCTAAGTCCGGAAATAACCTCAGGTTTCTTTTTACCCATAGCACGCCTCAGCAAATCGGCTTCACCCATTGTAAATCCGGCCAGGTCACCGGCTATTCTCATAACCTGTTCCTGGTATAGAATAACACCATATGTTTCCCGCAGAATCGGTTCCAATGACGGATGCAGGTAGGTAATCAAGCTTTCACCATGTTTGCGCCTGATAAAATCTTCCACCATCCCGCTCCCCAGGGGACCGGGACGGTACAGCGCCACCAGGGCAATAATATCTTCAAACACCTCGGGCTTTAATTCCTTAAGAATCGCCCTCATCCCGGAGCTTTCCAATTGAAATACCCCAATACTTTCACCCTTCCCCAACATATCAAAAACAGCCCGGTTATCCATGGGGATGGTGTCAATGTCTATTTGCACTCCTGAGATATGTTTGATAATATTTAGGGCATTACCAATTATCGTCAGTGTCTTTAAACCCAGCAGGTCCATTTTAAGGAGTCCGATTTCTTCCACAGTGTCTTTGGGAAACTGTGTTGCCACCAATCCATCGGTGGTCCTGTATAGCGGCAGGTAAGCAGTCAACGGCTCTTTACCGATAACAACACCGGCCGCATGAGTAGATGCATGTCTGGGCATACCCTCAATAGCCCGGGCCATATCAAGAAGTTTCTTCACACCGGGATCAATGTCATAAATCCGGCGCAGTTCAGTCCCATTCTCCAAAGCCCGGTCAAGGGTAATCCCCAGTTCCGCGGGCACCAGTTTGGCTACCCGGTCCACATCGGCATAAGGCATATTCATCGCCCTGCCCACATCCCTGATAGCTGCACGGGCTGCCATTGTACCAAAGGTAATAATCTGGGCCACCCGCTCTTCCCCGTAACGGTCTACCACATACCTGATAACCTGTTCCCGTTTTTCGTAACAGAAGTCAATATCTATATCAGGCATCGTCACCCGCTCCGGGTTCAGGAACCTCTCAAACAGAAGGTCATATTTCAGTGGGTCTACATTGGTAATTTCCAGAACATATGCGACCAGACTCCCTGCCGCACTGCCGCGCCCCGGGCCTACCGGAATACCGTTCTCCCTGGAAAACCTAACAAAATCCCATACTATAAGGAAATAGCCGGAAAATCCCATATCAGCGATTACCTTCAGCTCATAATCCAGTCTCTCCCTGACCTCCGGCCCGGCACCGGGGTAACGGTATGCCAACCCCTGAATACAAAGTTTCTCAAGATAAGTTTCTACAGTGTGGCCCGGAGGAATCTGGTATTCGGGCAGGTAAGTGTTCTCAAAATCAAGGGTCACATTGCACCTTTCGGCTATTCTTACAGTGTTCGCCAGGGCCTCCGGGTGTTCTCCAAAAAGCAGATGCATTTCAGCAGTATCCTTAAAATAAAACTCCTGTGTCCCAAAGTCCATACGGTCCGTATCTTCCAAGGTTTTTCCCGTTCCAATACAAAGCAGGACATCCTGAACCTCAGCATCTTCTTTTTTGACATAATGAACATCATTAGTCGCCACCAGTGGTATCCCCAGCTCGCTGCTGATCTTTACCAGTTCGGCATTAACAGCCCTCTGACCCTCTAAGCCATGTTCCTGCATTTCAAGAAAAAAATTCCCTTTGCCAAATATTTCTTCATATTCCTTTGCTGCTCCCCTGGCTAAGCTAAACTGAGAAGTTTTTATAGCAGTGGCGATTTCCCCGCCCAGGCAGCCGCTCAGGGCAATTAGTCCCTGACTATACTTCCTCAGGGTATCCTTATCAGTCCTGGGCTTATAGTAAAATCCATGGGTATAGGCACGAGAAACTATGTAAAGCAGGTTACGGTAACCAGTCTCGTTTTCAGCCAAAAGAACCAAGTGATAATTAGCATCATCCTTACCCGGTTCCCGGTCTCCCATTGACCTCGGCGCCACATAAACCTCACAGCCAAGAATCGGTTTTATGCCGGCTTTATGAGCCTCCTTATAGAACTCAATAACCCCAAACATAGCCCCATGGTCAGTAACTGCCAAGGCCTGCATGCCATTTGCGGCTGCGGCTGCCGCCAATCCCCTGACGCGTGCCGCTCCATCAAGAAGGCTGTATTCAGTATGTACATGTAGATGAACGAAATCCTGCATAACTACGGCCTCCATAATGAGCTCTTACATCTTCATTACAAATTCCCTGTCATATAATTCGTCTTAAAAATAATATTTCCTCGTACTGCACCTAAAATTTAATTGGCTTATCCGGATAACTAACCGCCGCTAGAGCTCCCGCTTCATAGAGCGATAGCCTTAGCGGCGGTTAGTTATTTCAACAAATGCCTTTTTTCATATTTGATTAAAACCATTGGCCCACTCCAGAGACATTATATAAAATTGGGGAACCTCTTTTTCATCCAGTTTTATCAGGGATGCATAATAGGAAAAGCTCTTCCAGTCTCCTTTTTCATAAGATAATATCAGCTCAAAAATATCCCGATAAATATGTTTTTCACCCAACAAGGTTTTTTTGACATCCTCAGAAACCGGAAGTTCAGCTAAAATGTCAGACATTGACCTTCCAATAATAGCATCAATTAGAGAAAACATGCCAACCAGAAACAAATCCGAACTCCTGTCAGCCAAACCGCATTTCTGAGCAATCAATTCACCAAACCTGGCCCTTATAATTGAGCTGGTCAAAATTTCATCAGGTTTATCCTCACACATGCCTTTTAATGTAATTAATGACAGCCATTTCTTAATTTCCTGTATACCAAGCATTACCAGTGCATGTTTAATTGAAGTTATTTTGGTTCTGAATCCAAATGCAGCTGAATTAATATAGCGAAGCAGTTTATATGACAAGGAAACATCACGCTTTATAATATTGTCAAGCCTGTCAAAGTCAAGGTCAACCATATTAATTTCATGCAGTAATTGAATATAATTCAATTTGTTGGCAGGAATATCTTTTCCGGATATAATTATAGGTTTGCTGAAAAAATATCCTTGAAAATAAGTAAATCCACTTTCTAGGGCCTGTTTAAAATCATCTATTGTCTCAACTTTTTCTGCAAGAAAATTTACTTTTTTATTCCTATACTTATTTATCAGGTTCTTCCGGTTCTCACTGGGTGTCTCAAGAAAATCAATCTTAATAATATCCGCTATATCCAGAAGAGGTTCGTAAACAGATTCATAAACGAAATCGTCCAGAACCAGCATGTACCCCAGCTCTTTCAGCCTTTTACATGCTGTCACAATCTCTTTGTTCCTCTTTACATGCTCCAAAATTTCAACTGCTATCAAATCATTCGGCAGATTTGCAGCAACCTCATTCTTAAGCAGGTTTTCCGTAAAATTTATAAAAGCCCTTTTGCCACCAGTAAGTGATTCCAGTCCAAAAAGCAGGAAACTATTGGCAATAACCTCTGAACTCGCATAATCTCCATTCGAATCAGGATAATAGTTTTCTGTCCCTAAGCGATATAAAAGCTCGTAGCCAAATACCTGCTGGCATCTGTTAAATATGGGCTGTCGCGCAACAAATACATCCATTTCTTTCCCCTCCCAGACACCGAATCCACTTTGCCATTACCCTTTAACTATAAACTCAACTCTTGCCATTTTTTTTGTTAATTCTACATTAAACTACAATTTTCCTTCTTTGAACTCTTATCTACTTTTTAACTTCGGCCAGCCAAATTTCGTTCATTAAATGGGCCAGTGCACGAAGCATACCGTCATAATGCCCGAGAATTTGCTGGTATTTAGGGTGAACTGTTATGTTGCGCAAGTGACGGAAATCATGTAGTATTTCTCTCTGCTGCTCAGAAACTAATCCCTTTGCATAGAGATAATTGATTTTATCGCTTAACACAGGATACCGGCCTTTGTTTTTTACCCTTGGACCTCCTGAAACCTCGTATTTTTTTGATATTATCGCTTCCAGGCTTTTCAAGGCTTGTTCCACAGCTACCGTACAGAACGGGTAATATAGGTATCCATATGCAAACAAGGCTTTAGAAATTTCAAATATATTCTTTATGTATAAAGGAATACTGCAATGAAGTTCAATATCCGCTACAGCCCTCACAAAATCATTTTCAGTGGTTCTAGTCACAGTTCCTGTAGCAAAATCGATGTTTTCCATTGATTTGCATATTTCATCAGGCTCAAAATAGTTTTTTATGCTGACCTTGGTAAAACATGAACCCACACTGTCAGCCAGCAGATGCCACCACTTTTCATCCCAGTACTTATGTGCATTAGCAGAAGTAGAAGGAGCAACAAAAATCCTCGTTTTGCCAATGCTAACGTCTTGAAACCCGTAAACAATGTCACGTTTGGCACAAAAACTCTTCGCTGCCTTTTTTCCGTTAAAACACAGTACTTGCGTCTTATATGTTTTAATTTTATCAATAAGTTCATCCCGATTAAAATTGTAATCAGTAAGTCCTAAACCATACAAGGTTACATCCTTATAATTCCCCGGGTCTATCCTGAAAGGTGTAAGGCAGGTCCGGTGCAAAATGTCCCAGAACTTATTGCCAGGACTGCTGTAATAATAGCAGTCAGCTGAGGTCGTTTCACCTATCACATTGGAACAAAAAATTATTTTCATCCCGTCTTTAAGCACATCAGGCAACACTGGTTATCCGCTCCCGTACCGCACAGTTATATTACATGTTTACTGTTTTATCCTGCCCCAGAACCGGTAACTGTAAACTTGCCAACAGCCGCAAATATTGATAATCTTAATACAAAACATTTCCGAGAGACTTCATAAATAATAAGGAGGTATAAAAATGATCTTGGAATTTATGGGACATGCATGTTTCATGCTAAAAACAAGGAATACTGCCATGATTATCGACCCTTATCTGAATGGCAATCCCCAGGCTTTAACAAAGCCGGATGACATTAGAACGAACTGGGTTCTGGTTACCCACGGGCATGCCGACCATCTTGGGGACGCTGTAGAAATTGCACTGAACAATAAAGCCACAATTATTACTATCACTGAGGTTGCCCGTTACTGTGAAAAAAGCGGTGCCAAAACACATGCCATGTATATCGGCGGCAAATATAATTTTGGAGACTTCACTGTAAAAATGACTCTTGCTCTTCATGGCAGTTCAATAGGAACCAACCCAATTGAATACCTTGGTCAACCCTGTGGGTTCCTTATTTTTGCCGAAGGCACGACTATTTACTTTGCAGGAGACACCGGAATTTTTGGGGATATGGAGCTTATCGGCAGACTGCATCCCATTGACCTTGCAATATTACCAATAGGAGACAATTTTACCATGGGTCCTGAGGATGCTTTGGAAGCAGTTAAACTTTTAAAACCAAAACATGTTATCCCGACTCATTATAATACTTGGGATATAATCACCCAAGACCCCAACAAATTCAAAAATGCTATTGAACGGGAAACCGGAATACCCGTTACGGTTCTTCAGCCGGGCAGCATGTTTAAATTATGAGCTCTGGTAAAACAAAAATCAGGAGCAATTGTACTTTACTCCTGGTTTCTTTTTTCTTATAGACGTCATTTAATTTTCATGGAAACTTTACTTCAATCTTACAAAAGCTTTTATATCACCGAAGGAGACATCATCAGGTCCTTACACTCATTACAAATGCCGTAAAATTCCATACGGTGGCTTTTCACTTCAAAACCGGTGGTTTCTTTGACAAGCTTGTCAAGGCCTTCATAAACAGGAATTTTGACATCGAAAAGTTGGTGGCACTTTTCACAATAAAAGTGGTAATGGTTCTTCGGATTGCCATCATAGCGACTGTATGTACTGCCATAGTTCAGTTCCAAAATATGTCCGGCATCCCTGAGAACATTCAGATTACGGTATACTGTTCCCAAACTGATATCAGGAATTGATTTCCTGGCTTGCTCATAAACCCAGTCTGCAGACGGATGACAATCAGAATGTCGTAAAATATCTAGGATTACCTTTTTCTGTTTGGTCATCCTCGTTGTTTTACTCACTATCTTCGAAACCTCCCTAACCTAATACCGGTATTATAGTCGCAATTTTCTATATTTTCAATATATTTAAATGAGGTTAAAATTATAATTTTTAAAAACAAAATATTGTACTTATAAGTTCTCATATTAGTATAACTTTTTCAGGCAAATCAGTCAACCTATTATTCCCTATATTTGACTATTTTATTTATTTTTACATATTTTATTATTAAATTTTGGCTAATATTAAATGTTTATTCATGGTTGTTGGGATAATAATACCTTCATATAGATATCTTCATACTGCTGTCTAATTTTTTCCATCCGAAAAGCATCATTGGCATGTTTTTGAGCGTTTTCAGACATTTCACCCCATCTTTCGGGACTGCTGAGAACTTCAACTGCTTTCAAAGCCATAAGTTCCACTTCACCAACCGGGAGCATAAACCCCGTGACACCTTCCTTGAGAACTTCCGGCAGTCCCCCCTCCAATGAAGCAACAACAGGAACCCCACAGGCCATAGCCTCAAGAGCAACCAATCCAAAACTTTCTTTTTCGGAAGGCAGCAGACAGAGATCTGATATTGATAATAGCTCCACAACCTGTTCCTGTTTGCCAAGGAAATGAACTCTGTCACCGAGTCCCAATGTCATTACCTGCTTATGGGCAGCCTGAGTCTCGGGGCCGTCTCCTACCATCAACAGCCTGCCGGGTATTTTCTTGTTAACCTGAGCAAATATATCAATAACGTCTTTCAATCGCTTAACCGCACGGAAATTGGATATGTGAATAAGTATTTTTTCTCCCGGTTCAGAATACTTTAGTTTCAACCCCGGTACAGCAAGCCTGCGGTATTGTTCCAGGTCTATAAAATTATAGATAACCTCAATTTCTTTTGAAATATTAAAAAGTTCGATTGTCTCAGTTTTTAGGGAATTGGATACCGCGGTAACAGCGTCACTTTCCTCAATACTCATCTTAGTGATATCAAAAAACTGGGGTTCATGTCCTACAACAGTAATATCGGTACCGTGTAAAGTAGTTACCACAGGCAGGTATTTATTCGTAACCAGTTTCCTTGCCAGCAAAGCACTGACCGCATGTGGAATAGCATAGTGCACATGAACCAAATCAAGGTTAGCCCACCTCGCTACCTCACCGATTTTACTGGCCAGGGCAATCATATAAGGCGGAAACTTAAAAAGAGGATAATCAAGAACTTCTACCTCGTGATAAAAAATATTATCATGGAACATGTCGAGCTTAAAAGGACGGTCATAAGATATGAAGTGAATTTCATGGCCCTTCTGGGCCAGGGCCTTGCCAAGTTCGGTAGCAACCACCCCGCTGCCGCCATATGTAGGATAACATACTATTCCTATCCGCATTTTATCTCCCCCATACTCTTAAGGGGTCTTCCAGAGGAACAGGGCTCCTGACCAGAAAAGCCTCACCATATGCAACCCCTATTTGTGAACCCTGGAACCTATCCCTGCTTTCGATAAACTGGAGGGGAGCTTTAACACCAAGTATTGCAAGAGGCTTTAGTCCGGCATCACCAAATTGTGAATAATGCGCATTAACAGCTTCCTGTTTTTGAGCATAGTATTCAGAAACATCAACTATAAAGGAAAAGCCCTCCATCCTGTTTAGAAAATAATATATAATTATATTTGGCCTGAATGCCTCCATCTCCGGCTCCAGTTTCCTCAACCCGGCCTTAAAATGGGCTTCTGTAACCAAAAGACTTGTGTTTACATGGTCAGGATGGCGGTCATCCCAATAAGGAGCAATAATAACCTTTGGCCTGTACGTCCTGATAACCCTGGCAGCCTTCATGACATTTTCATGATCAACAGTAATATTTCCGTCAGGCATTTCAAGATTTATTCTCCATTCTGCCCCAAGTATTTCGGCTGCCTTTTGCGCTTCCTCGATTCTGATATCCGGTGTGCCCCTTGTACCCATTTCCCCTTTGGTCAGGTCTACTATGCCAACCCGGTAACCTCGAGCCGCTTCTTTTGCCAGGAGGCCGCCGGCCCCAATTTCAACATCATCAGGATGTGCCCCAAAGGCAATTATATCTATTTGATCACGTGTTGTTTCCATAATCATGCCTCCTGTTGTAAACTACAGTCCTATTTAAGCATCTGCCTTAATAAAGCATTTGTGTTCTTATGATTCTATCCAAATGTGCTAAGGTATTGCATTCAAACATACGGCAGTACCCCCTGAAAACACCAACACTCGGCGTATCCGGCCACATTCTGCGAGGCAGAGTATTTAACCAAATAATGTCTTTTACCTTTTTCTTCACAACACTTAAGCGGTATGCCGCCTTTTCAGCATTAAGAACCTTTGTGTCACTGACTACTATAATAAGAGTCTGCTTATTAAGTATATTACCATGCTTTTCATCAATTTCCGCAAGTGCTTTCCCGAAATCAGTACCCTTCCCCCAACTCTCGCTACGGTTAATTATTTCAGTCATTATTTCTGCAAATGGCCTTTTCTTATCAAATTTCCCGGTGATGTTTTCAACATCCTCGGAAAAAATAAAACTGTCAATTTCTTTTACAACTGCAGAAAGGCCGTACATAAACTGTAATACAAATACCGCATATTTGGCCATAGAGCCGGAAACGTCACAAATTAACAATAATTTAGGCTTTTGAACTTTTCTGGTCCGGTATTTCAACCGGAACATTGCTCCTCCATAGCGAATATTGTACCTGATGGTCCTCCTGAGGTCAATGCCCTGTTGTTTATTGGTCCTATGATAACGTCTGGCAATCCTTATTGACAGGCGGCGTGAAAGTTTGTTTATCAACGCTAAGGCAGCAGGCATATCTGTATCGGTTATTTTCTGAATATCCTGGTAAATCAGGTGTTCTTCATCCCGAATATTCTCCACAACCTCCCGAAGTACTTCGTCAATTTCTTCCTCACCCGTATATTCTACTTCAGGCGGGCCCCCATCCTGAAGCTTGAGATAGTGCCGCCAATAATTGAGTGAACTCCTAACCATGTTTGCAATCAACTGTTCCGGGTTATTCACCGGATTGCTGTGAAACTGTTTCTGCAAGTAGTCCCGCAATTTATTCCTCTTATCTTCCGGCAGTTTTGTATATACTCTTTTTTCCTCTTCAGTCAAAGGAAGTTTTACTTCCCTGGCAGCATTCCCATCCGGGTCCTCAACTTGATATATTAATTCTTCTTCGGCTGACCCGATTTCCCGCACTTCTTTTTCACGCATGTCATCATTCCTGGCTGTCCTATCACTTCTTTCTTCAGAAGTGATAAAAAATGACCGGAACGCCTGGTTCAAAATCACCCTGTCCTCCAAAGACTTGGTCAGAGTGGCCATAAGGGCAATTTTAACCTGGTTGCGGTCAAGGATATCCAGCTCTATTAGTGCATTAATGGCATCAACTGCCTCTGCCGAACTTATTCTAAGCCCAAGATGGCGGAGAATTTGAATAAACCTGATAAAATTATTTTCAAATGTATTTTGCAAGGGGGCATTATTCTCCATAAGGCTACCCCCTTCCCTTGTGCCCTGGCTGCCTATTTTCATTTAGAAAACTGATAAGTCCCTCTGTTCCCAGGTTCTGATTAAAGGTATCAATATCATCCTTGTTTTTAAATATTAAGTTCAAACTAAATTTCACTGCATCAGGTGTTAACCTATCGGCATCAAGTGCTGCAACAGCCCTTGCCCAATCAAGGGTTTCAGCTATGGACGGTTTTTTCCTAAGCAGCAGCTCTTCCCTGATAACATTCACCGCTCGGGCAATCTCCAGTGAGAGGCGCTGTCCAATACCGGGAACCTTTGCATTGATAATGCGAAGTTCCTTATCCGGTGACGGGAAATCAAGATAAAGATAGATACAGCGGCGCTTCAACCCGTCAGAAATTTCACGTTCCGCATTACTAGTAAGTATTACTATGGGGATTTGTCTGGCTTTTAATGTCCCCCATTCGGGTATCGATACTTGAAAGTCCGATAATACCTCAAAAAGAAACGCTTCAAATTCCTGGTCAACCTTATCAATCTCATCTATCAGCAGTACCGGTGTCTTCTCAGTCCTTATGGCTTTAAGAAGCGGTCTTTCCAGGAGGTACTCCTCAGAAAAAAGATTGTCTTCGATATCTGCATGCCTGGCATCACGATTAACCTGGCTAAGCTGTATCCTGATAAGCTGTTTCTGGTAATTCCATTCATAAAGCGCCTTGTTCTCATCAAGGCCTTCATAACACTGAAGCCTAATCAGTTCGGCTTCAAATATGGCTGCCAACACTTTTGCAATCTCAGTCTTGCCCACTCCGGGAGGACCTTCCACCAAAAGTGGTTTTTCCAGCTTTAATGCCAGGAATACAGTTACTATGGTTTCCTGGTCAGCAATATAACCTTGTTGTTCAAATGATTGTTTGAGCTGCTCAATCGATATGTCCACAGCCATTCCTCCCTATCTGCTTCTCAGAGAAAGCTTTTCCGAAAGGAAGTCCACTAACCCCGGGGCATCATCCAAACCAAAAACAGGAACATCAGGAAAATGAGTATCACTGGCTACGGCAAGCAGTTCTTTGGGTGGGCTGATGAGGCTGGTATGCACTTCTGAACGGAAAACCTCTATTTTGGGTTTATCTTCCTTTTTATATCCCTCAGTAATTATTAAATCTACTCCGGAAATCCGGGACACTATTTCGTCAAGAGAAAGTTCCCGGCTGCTCTTCTCAAATATACCCAATTGACCTGGACAGGCCAAAACAACTGTATCCGCACCCGCCCGAGCATGCTTCCACGTATCTTTGCCCGGGGCATCCATTTCAATGTTTTTGTGGTGATGCTTTATGGTGGCAATCTTGAAGCCTCGTTTCTTAAATTCTTTGATAAGCTTAACCACAAATGTCGTTTTCCCTGAATTGGAATAACCAACAACTGATATTACCGGTATCAAGGCACGTCCCCCTAAATCAAAATTCTCTCAGGAAATGTATATACATTCATTCTCTTGTTTCTCACAAAACCAGCTATGGTTACACCGAGTTCCTCCGCATGCTTAACTGCCAAGTCTGTTGGAGCGGAGCGAGATGCAATTACTGGCACAGCCATTTTAGCCGCCTTTATCAATATTTCGGAAGATATTCTCCCTGTTGTCAGAAGTACCTTGTCACCCATATCAATTCCTTCAAGAAAACAGCGGCCAATCAGCTTATCGACAGAATTGTGCCGTCCCACATCTTCCCTGAAATATAAAATCCCTTCTTTGGAACAGACAGCAGAACTATGGACACCACCTGTTGTTTTAAAGAGCTCCGACATTTTCTGGGCTTCTCCCATAAGGGCCAATATCTGTCCGGAACTTATCCGCAAATCGGAATCCATAGGCTTTAAAACCGCATCTGACAAATGATAGAAACTGGTGCCCTTTCCACAACCGGTTGTAATATATCGTTTTAAAAAGGTCTCTTCCGCAATAACCGCTGTTTTTCGCGAAGTCACCCTGACAGTTGCCGTTTCCGTATCCACAACTGCATCTTTAAGGTCATCGAGGTCCTTTAAAAATCCCTCGGAGCATAAAAAACCTACAGCAAGCTCATCCAGATACTCCATCGTGCATAATAGGGTTACAATTTCATTTTCATTAAAATATATTGTCAGCGGGCTTTCCACAGTTATCGGATCCTCGACCTCTTCCCGCTTACCTTCCTTTATCCGCCAGGCGCGGACTGTTCTGTAGGTATTATTCATCAGCTTCCTCCTGAACCGTAATTTGTGGTGCATGTAAAGCCATTTTCTGTGCTATATTCAAATCTCCGGGAGTATTTACATTGAAAAACATCATATCCAAGTCGCCAAATTGCCTAATCTCATCAGGACCAACAAACCGGCTATTAATCTTCGAATAAAATGAAACTATTCTGTTCCTGCCATTGTTAAGGCTTGTCTCAATTGCAGGAAGACATTTTTTTGTATATACCGCAAATAAAGGCTGGTAATGCCCCCCCATACGGGGTATAACAGCATCATAGCCTGGTGCCAGGCTAACCAGGTGCACTGCCAATCTGCTCTCAATAAAGGGCATATCACAAGCAACCACAAAATTCACTTGATGTCCCGAGTCCTTAAGACATGTATATATCCCGCCCAGTGGTCCTTGTCCAAACACGGTATCAGGAATAATCCTTGTTCCTGGGATGTTGTGACTGCTAGCATTTGAGGATATAATTATTTCCGGGAATTCAGGAGCAAGCACCTTAACTACTCCTTCAAGCATCCGGTTTTCAGTTACCCGTATCAAGGCCTTGTCCCTGCCCATACGAGTGCTTTTGCCTCCTGCCAGCACTACTGCGGTCGCTTCCAGCATAAAATCCTCTCTCTTAACAATAATTATGTAGATAATAACAGTCTATCTTATTTATTATACTAGGTTTTTGCTCTAATTAAAAATATAATTAAAAAAAACAGCGGAACTTGACAGTTTTCCCCGCTGTTTAGACAAATGTATAATCAATTTTCCCGGCAGCTTTGCCGGTCCGAACAAATAATATTTTGACTGTACAGTTCATCATACCAGAGACTGTGCCTGTGTTTAATATACTCCAAATCTGCCCTGCCAGTGAAAATGCTTGGCAGAAGTGCCCGGTTTTCTTTAAATAGAAAAGCCCCCAGGTGTGCTATAATTCCGAAAACAACCATAACTGTCGCTATATTATGAAACAATGTCATCCAGTATATAAACTCATTGGAAAATATATTAGCCATTGAGGGAAGATTTTTCAAAACCTTAAAAATTCCCGTTATAATTATCATCCCCAGGCTTCCCGCCACAAAAAAGTATGCCAGTCTCTGTTCCGGAAGATACTTGTGGCATGGAGGTTCTTTACCTTTAGTCAGCATCGCCTTTACCAACAGATATGATTCCCTGAGGTCGCCCCGGCGCGGTAAAAGGTTAAAGTGCCGGCACATACCATGGTATATCAAATGGAATACTGCCGCAAAAACCAGTACTATGGCAGCACTATAATGAACAAATACCGTTACTTCATAATTTGAACTCCAGGCAAACCCCGGAACCTGGTCAAGCAAATAACGCTTATATATTGGCATCTGCCCAAAACCAGTAAAAATCAAGATAAAGGTGGAAATTGTTACCATCCAGTGAATCATCCTTACTGTTAAAGTATGCCTCAGTATCGAAGACTTTTTTTGCCCAACATTCTTACCGGCCACCTTCATCATCCCCCTTCATTGTTTTATAAGCCTTATATCCTGCTGTAAACAAACCGGCAACCGGTGCCAGCAAAATACCTGCAGCTACACCGTTGGGAGTTTCTAAAAAGTTCCCTACATTTACAGGTGTGCCGGGGTACCCAGGCGCCTCCGGATTGGGCTGCTTTGCTTTTTGGGCCATAAAAGCCTTATTAATTTTGTCAAAGGGGACAGGTGATACATAAAAAGTGGATGTCCCGCCATTTTCCTTTTCACCATAAACATATCCATCGATTTCCCTGGCCCTGGCCTTAGCCAAGTTCAGCATTTCTTCCCTGGGGCCAAATTTAAGCGCCCCATTTGGGCATGCCTCCACACAGGAAGGTTTCTTGCCCTCTTTTATCCTGTCAATACAAAGATCACATTTATACATAACCCCTCCACCAACAAAATCAGGCGCAATTTTCATATACAGTCCGACACCTGCTTGCCGGGCCGGAATTCCCCACGGGCAAACATCCCTGCATTTGGCGCCCCCGAAACATGTTTCCGGGTTAATCAAGACAGCTCCCTCTTCGGTAACTGTTTGGGCTCCAAAGGGGCAGACCTTGGCACACGGCGGGTTGTCACAGTGCATACATCTCCTGGGCATATTAACATCATATGTTTTGCCATTATGTTCAATTTTAGTTTGCTGAACAAAACTCCAGTTATACGGCGTAAGCCTGGTAGTAAGCCCCTTTTTATCGGACCAGTCTTCCTTTTTATCCTGCGGCCAATAATTGGGAATCACACTATCCTTTTCAAGAAACGGAAATCTATCCTGGTTCTTGACACGACAGGCACTGACACACTTAGGGACCTCCAAGCCCTCACAACCATCGCAGAGACTCATATCTATAAAAGTCCCTGCCGGTTCCTGCCCTGTGGAAGCTTGGGCAATCTTCTCAGCCCCTGTCAAGGCCATGCCCCCGGCTACTCCTGTAGCTATTGCCCGTTTAAAAAATTCTCTTCTAGAAATATCCGCCATTTTAATAGCACCTCCCCGGCATATACCCCCATAGGGTATCCTTGTTTAAATTTATACCATGCCTTCCCAGGGTATGTCAAGGGGTTTGAAAAAAAATATGGGGCTGCTGCAAATGAATTTTAGATTCGTTTTGCAACAGCCCCTTGGTTATATTTCCTACTAATTTTTTTGAGCAACATAAAATATCCTGCGGGTGTCATGTCTTGGCGGTTCAAAAGAAAACCCGTGAAAAACATCCAATATATCAAACCCGGTTTCTTTTAGAAAGTCTTGTATTTCTTGCCTTTTGTATGCCTTTTCCCTGTGTGTCTCAATAAATTTTTCGTATAACCCGCCCTTTTTTACAAAGCCGGTCAATCGTATTTCCCAGATATCGGCTGCATAGTCAAAGGAGGTTTCCCAGATCAGGGACATATCCTCATCATCGACAAAGGTAGTATCTCCGCCGGCAGAAGACAGCTTTTCAACCGCATTCATATCGAAAATAAATAATCCCCCAGGTTTCAGAGAATCGTAAACTTTTTTAAATACAAGACACAGGTCGGCAGCAGTAATTATATAATTCAGCCCATCATGATAACTGGTAATCATATCCATATGGGCAGGGAGTTCAAGATACCTCATATCCTGCTCCAGAAAAACTACGGCTAAATCGTTTTCCCTGGCTTTTTCACGTGCCTTAGCCAGCATTGCCGGGGCAATATCAACACCATATACCTCATAACCTCTGGCAGCCAGGGGTAAACTTGTATTACCGGTGCCACACGCCAGGTCAGCAATCCTGTCCACACAAGCAGAATATCTTTTCAAAAGCTCCTCCACATAGTCAGCCCATTCCTCATAATCTATACCGGCAACCAGGTGGTCATATATATCTGCCAGCTTTGCATACTGTGACTGTGGCATTATTCGTCACCAAACCCGATTCCCACGGATTTGGCAGCAAAAACTATGTCACTGTCGGGAGATACCCTGCGAAGCACCTTTACAGCATCCATTATGGGAACCGATTCAATTTTCGTTCCCCTCAGGCTGACCATTTGACCAAACTTCTTTTCCATGAGCAATTTTACCGCATGAGCGCCATACCTGGTGCCAAGGATCCGGTCAAAGGGGGTTGGGCTCCCCCCCCTCTGCAAGTGTCCCAGAACTGTAACCCTTGTTTCCATACTGGTGCATTTTTCCAATTGTTCACCGATAACATTGCCAATACCGCCAAGTCTGATTGGGTCTGCACTATCTGCAATGATTTTCTGTACAACCATCTCTCCGCCCGCCGGTTTGGCCCCCTCAGCAACCACCACAATACTGAACTTCTTGCCTTGAACCTTTCGCGCCTTAATTTTACGGGAGACATTTTCAATAGTGAACGGAATTTCGGGAATCAAAATAACATCAGCACCTCCGGCAATCCCTGAATGAAGAGCAATCCATCCCGCGTATCGTCCCATTACTTCCAGGACCATTACCCGGTGATGGGACTCGGCTGTTGTATGCAGCTTGTCAAGAGCCTCAGTAGCTGTAACCAGTGCAGTATCAAAACCAAAGGTAACATCAGTTGCTGAAAGATCATTATCAATTGTTTTGGGGACACCGACAACAGGGAGACCTTTGGCGGAAAACTCATTGGCAATGTGGAGAGTGCCATCACCCCCGATAACCACCAAGGCATCTACCCCCATATCATTCAGATTATCCATAATATGACCGGACATATCCACATATACACGTTCCCCATCTTTTATCATAGGATATTTAAAGGGATTGTCGCGGTTAGTAGTACCGAGGATTGTCCCACCCCTGGGGAGTATCCCTGATACTGAAGCTACTATCAGCCTCTGAACCATGTTATTGATTAAACCGCCAAATCCGTCCAAATAACCGATTACTTCCAGATTGTACTTATTAATGGCAGTTTTTACAACAGCTCTGATAACGGCATTAAGGCCGGGACAATCCCCGCCTCCTGTTAATACCCCAATCCTTTTAATTTCACTATGCACCGTTTCTCCCCCTTTAAAAATAATTTGCTTTTATTTCGGCACTGTGTCACTTCTTCATTATACCATCTATGATAACTTTTGTAATAATTTTTGTATAATTTGTTGAATTATTGGAGCTGTGCCTTAAAATAATTCGAGGTTATTACAAGGATTTAAGACATATATGTCGAAATAAGGAGAAATTCCGTAAGTTTGAGGAGAGTGTTATCATGCTGGTAAAAGACCTTATGTCATATCCTGTAGTGACTGTATCAGAGAATTCCACCGTAGGTGAAGCGCTTGATATTTTGAAGAAAAAAAACATCAAACACCTGCCTGTAATTGATAAAAACCAGTCCCTTGTCGGGGCGGTAACCGAATCGGACCTGTTAAAGGTGTTTCCTCATGGCAAAGAATTATCATCATTTGAATCAAACCTGCTTTTAAGGACTCCTGTTTCAAAGGTAATGAAAACAAACCCGATCTCAATTGCCCCTGACGAAATAATAGAAAAAGCTGCCCTGATTATGTGTACCAACAGGGTCAGCAGTCTTCCGATTCTGGAAGGAAAGAAGCTTGTCGGCTTTATTACCAAAAACGGTATTATAGAGGCATTTATAACTGCCCTGGGTTACCGGGAAGGCGGAACAAGAGTAACTATTATTTTTCAGAAAAAATGGGGGTTCCTTTCAGAACTGGTTTCATTCATAGATAGCAAAAATATACATATTGACAATATTGTAACCTTTGGTAATGAACTTGTACTCAAAGTAAAAGGCAACCGCCAAGATTTTGCCAGTGACCTTAAACAAGCAGGCTATACCGTTGTCGATGTTTCCTATATTGAGCCTTGTGAAGCAAAGGCAAAATAATATATGTGAGCACATCTGCCCTGGGCTTTAATCGTCCTCTGTTTTAACAATCTCTGTTTTAGCAATCTCTGTTTTAAGCAGCCTCTTATTATATGCCCTGATAATATCAGTCCTGGTAAGTATCCCTTCAATTTTCGCATGGTTATTTCTATCAACAACAGGCAGACGGCCAATGCCTCTTAAACCAAATTTCTTTAATGCTTCACTGAGGTTTTCATCCGGAAATGTAACCATGAGTTCAGTGTTCATTATTTCCCCTACAGTCTTGTTATCTAATCCCTGGTCATGAGCCTTCCTGATATCAAGATAAGTTATAATGCCTACTAACTGTCCTTCCTGCAGTACAGGAAATCCCATGTGCCTGCTCCTTTCAAAAACACGGTTCATCTCACTTACATTGATGTTAGCTGAAGCAGTTTCCACTTCTTTTGTCATAACATCAGCCACACTTAGAGATTCAATAATACCCTTTTCTATACCCTGGCGCAGGTTAATTCCCCTGCGCTTAAGTTTAAGTGTATAAATAGATTCCCCAAACAGGTGATTTGCCACAATATAACTGGTTACACAGGCCCCCATCAAGGGCAGTATAATCCGGTAATCATTAGTCATTTCAAACAGCATTATCATTGATGTAATTGGTGCCCTGGCAGCACCTGCAAAAACTGCTCCCATCCCTACCAACGCATAAGCTCCGGGATTGGCCGTAATCTGAGGAAATATGCTGTTAGCAATGATGCCAACCATACCGCCAAGCATCGCCCCCATAAACAAGGACGGAGCGAAAACCCCACCCGAGCCTCCTGAGCCAAGTGTAAGCGAAACAGCCAGCAACTTGACGAAAACAAGTGCCGCCAGCAGCCAAAACGCAAGCTTGCCAGCCAAAGCCGCTTGAATTGGCCCATAACCTGTGCCCAATATTTCAGGAAACTGCAGCCCGATTAATCCTACCAACAGTCCTCCAAGAGCCGGTTTAAAATATTCCCTAAGATTAAGCCTTTCAAAAAAATGCTCAATATAATACATAAACTTTATCTCAAAAACTGCAAATATCCCCGCTAACATACCCAGAACTACATAGATAAAAATTTCTCTATAATCAACCAGTGAGTAATCGGCAGCAAACACTGCCGAATTACCCCACCATACTGCCCTGGCAATAACAGATGCGGTAACGGAAGACAATACGGTAAGACTGAAAAAAGACGTAGAAAATTGTCCGCTGATAACCTCAAGGGCAAAAAACACACCCGCAATAGGGGCATTAAATACTGTTGCAATTCCGGCTGCCGCTCCACAGCAGACCAGGGTTTTCATCCGCTCCTCAGATAAATGAAAAACCTGGGCTATTGTGGAACCAAATCCAGAGCCAATCTGAACAATAGGACCCTCTGCACCTGCAGACCCTCCTGAACCTATAGTTAAGGCTGAAGCCAGGCACTTCACCAGTACTATCCTAGGCCTGATTTTGCCTCCCTTTACAGCAACAGCGGCCATGACTTCAGGTACCCCATGCCCCTTTGCCTCCTTAGCACAAAAATAAATAAGAGGCCCAACAAGCAGTCCCCCTATAAATGGCAATAAAACAATATAGTAATCATTCAAGAACCCTCCGAAAACAAACCTGCCCCCCGAAAAAAAGCATTCGGTAAACAGGTCAATCGTATACCTGAATATGAGTCCCAGCAGTGCAGCCCCAATACCGACACCAACAGCCATAAGAACTAAAAAATTGTTTTCCGGAACAAATGATTTATCTAAGACACGGCGCAATGTATTCATTCATTTGACCTCCCCAGGACACTTTATCAACCTCTACTTAATTTCACTATTTATAGGGCAAAACAAATGAGCTTCCGGCCAACTTCCCGCCAGACAAGCTCATCTTCACAGGGGCAACCTATATATTTATGATAACTTTTTAGGAAACGACTGTCAAAGATTTTTTGCTAAAAAAGACTAAACTTCGCTAAAAAACTCCAAATTCACCTATAGCGAAAATTAGTCGCATCCTTCTCCTTTAGAAATAGTACCAGATACTTCTATAATCATCAGGGTTTTCTCCCCTTTTATACATCTCAGCAAGAAAATCCAGAATCGGAACATCCTCATGAAGGTACGGCCTGGTATCCGCAAATCCCAGATCCCAGGGATAAAACTCGTATACCCTGGAGCCGTCCGGGAGAAGCATAATAACCTCATGAGACTGCCCGGCGCGGAGGTAGCTCTTGCCAATACGGGGAATATTGAAGACTGCCTCATCACACCTGGTCAGACCCGGTGTCAGCCTTGCCTCTTCAACCTGCTCCTGTATCAGCCTGGCAATTGGCACCCGATAAGCCCTGGTTTCTTCCTTGCCCTTGGCATTAAAAGTATAATACGGTTCCACACCAATAGTCCGCAATGCCTGCCTCAGTCCTACCATCTCAAAGCGACGGGCATTTTCCGTCGTAAAGACCCCCTGATTGTAAACCGGCACACCTCTGGACCGGAGTTTGCTAACAGCCTCTACACTATCAGTAGTTATTTCATAAAGATGTTCAAAATGAGTCATTACAGCAACTTCGCGTACGCCAGGCTCAATGAAACTTGCCAGCATATTGGCGTATTTGTCGGTGATTCGCATCGGCAGAACAACGGGGGTTCTGGTTCCAATCCTAATTCTCCTAATATGATCCATTTCTGCCAATCTGCTTAGTACCTTCCGGGTCATAGAATCATTCATTACTGCCGGATCGCCGCCGGTAACCAGGACTTCCGTTACTGCCGGATTTTCCTCAAACCATTTCAAAGCACTCTCCAGTTTACTCTTTGATGCCTTGGCACATTCATCCAAAACATCGGTTATTTCCCAGTTCCTCTGGCAATAAACACAAATCTGGGCACATGTATTGTATGGTTTGAATATTGCTATCTGAGGGTATCTCCTGGTAACAAGATCTATGGGTGAGGTGTCTTTTTCTCCCATAAAATCAAGGTCAGTGCCATTTTTTTTACTTAAAAGGACGTTTTCCACATACTCAAGGGATGGGATAACCTGTGCCCTGACCGCATGGTCATGCAGCCTTCCGGGTTCATAGTCCATTAGGGAAACATAGTATGGGGTAATCCCAAATGGAAGTTTGTTCAAAACTGCCCTTTCTATTCCCATTCTTTCTTTCGGAGTCAATTTAATCATTTTTTCAAGGACATCCACATTTCTTACAATGTTCCGGCACTGCCACTTCCAATCGTTCCACTGTTCAAGGGAAGCACCTAGAACTTTGATTATTCTGTCCCTGTTGTCGGCCCTCATCCGTATTACTTCCTCATCCAGGCCGTCAGTATATTTGTAAATCTGAGCTTCAATTTTCTCCCCAACCATGTTAAGGGTTTTAGACCTATTGCGGGCTACTTCCGTGCAATTATCATGGTCAAAATGGTCCATGGAAATAACCCTGCTGCCGAGTTCCGTTTTACCTTTCATGCCCAAGAACATCTGCCTTAAATCCTCAATAAAAGCTGTAGATATTGTTACATCCCGCTGTTGGGCTAAGTTCATTAAAACCTTTAGCACACTATGTCCCGTAAGCTCTTCACTTCTTATAGAAAAGATATTTTTGAGTGTTTGAATACACTGGCGTGATATGTTTCGGTCAGTGGTATTACAACTATGGTGATAAGTAAGGTTTTTGCGTTCAAAATCCGCAAGATAATTAAAAACCCTTTTTCTGATGGTTTCCAGGTCTGCCTCTTGCAACAATTGGAAAAAAACAGGGTTCTCGGACCAAAACATACCAATTAGCTTTGCTGGGGTTATTTTAGAAAAAGCATGGCTTCTATAAAGATACTTGTTTGATGCTTTACCTTTTTCTAATCGGTTAATAATCTTCATCTCATATATCACTCCCTTTATTTTTATCGGTTTTTGAAACTAAAAAGGGCGCAAAAAAACCCAGGTAAAGAGGTTGCCTGAGCCAGAAATTTTGAAAGCCGAACCATACTTGAAATGCATAGCAAATCCTCTTGCCACGCTGACGAGGTTAGCTGACGGATTCGGAAAGAAGAGTCCCCCTACCCACAATATTGTGAGATTCACCCCATTTGATGGTTCCCCCGTATCCCGGTTAAAAACCGGAGAATTAAGCGTACTCTCAATATTTTTTTGTATTTAAATTATATCATTGCTACTGTATCTAGTCAATTAACCACTTTCCAGAGAATTAACAAGGGGCTGTGAACTGCACATTCGCAAGTTAAAAGTTTATATGCCCGCCGGGAAGCCGAACTGCCGCCAAGCTTCATAAAGGACAATCGCAACAGAATTCGAAAGATTAAGTGAACGCACATCGTTTATCATCGGAATACGCATACAACAAGCAGGATTTTCTTCAAGAATCTCCTTGGGCAGGCCTCCTGTCTCCTTGCCAAAAACAAGAAAATCTTCCGGGCCGTATCTAACTTCTGTATAAAGCCTGCTTCCTTTTGTAGTCAGGTAGTAGAAATTATTCTCATTAAACTTTTTCCGGAGTTCATTGAAGGTGTCATAATAATTTATATCAAGCAAATGCCAGTAATCAAGTCCGGCTCTTTTTAAATACCTGTTATCTATGGAAAATCCCAACGGTCTGACTAAATGTAGTGAGGTTCCGGTAACAGCACAAGTGCGTGCAATATTTCCGGTATTTTGAGGAATCTCGGGCTCTACAAGTACAATGTGCATCAGGAAGTTTCACCCCAACTATTTACTATGTACAGTATACCATAAAGGCACAGTCTTTCCAACACATCTCCATTCATTGACACCCACCCCAATTTCTGATAAATTAATTAAAGGTATACACCGTATCACAAGGAGGTTAATAGATGGGACAAAATATTGTACAAAAAATTATTGGCAGCCATATACTATCCGGAAACATGGCGCCTAATGAAGAAATTTCAATTAAAATTGACCAAACCCTGACACAGGATGCCACCGGTACAATGGCATACCTGCAGTTTGAAGCAATTGGAATACCACAGGTAAAAACCAGTCTTTCAGTCAGCTATGTTGACCACAATACATTACAGACCGGTTTTGAGAATGCAGATGACCATAGATTCTTACAATCAATTGCAGCAAAACACGGTATTTACTTTTCAAGACCCGGAAACGGGATTTGTCATCAAGTTCACCTGGAACGCTTCGGGGTTCCCGGAATGACACTTTTGGGTTCAGATAGTCATACCCCAACAGCCGGAGGACTCGGTATGCTGGCAATGGGTGCCGGCGGCCTTGATGTTGCAGTAGCTATGGGAGGCGGACCATTTTATCTGAATATGCCAAAGGTTGTCAATGTAAAGCTTACCGGCAAGCTGAAGCCTTGGGTATCTGCCAAAGATATCATTCTTGAACTTCTGCGTATTATGACTGTTAAAGGCGGGGTAGGTAAAATAATCGAATACTCCGGGGACGGAACAGCCACCTTGAGTGTTCCGGACCGGGCCACCATTACCAATATGGGGGCTGAACTGGGTGCTACAACCTCAATATTCCCCAGTGATGAGCTTACCCTTAGTTTCCTGAAAGCACAAGGCAGGGCAAGCGACTGGCGGGAAGTCAAAGCTGATAATGATGCATTGTATGATGAAACAATTGAAATAAATCTGGCAGAACTGGAACCCATGGTAGCCCAGCCCCACAGTCCCGATAATGTAGCTAAAGTGACAGAAGTTGGCCAAATTCCTGTACACCAGGTAGTTATTGGCAGCTGTACCAACTCTTCTTATACCGATCTGATGAGGGTTGCAGGAATTCTCAAAGGGAAAAAGGTTCATCCAACAACAAGTCTAAGTATTGCTCCGGGTTCCCGCCAAGTATTTGAAATGCTGGCTAGGAACAGCGCCATAGCTGATCTTATATCTGCCGGTGCCAGAATACTGGAAACAGCTTGTGGACCATGTATCGGCATGGGACAGTCACCATCTTCCGGAGCCGTCACAGTTCGGACTTTTAACAGAAACTTTGAGGGCCGCAGCGGGACAGCAGATGCCAAGGTATACCTGGCAAGCCCTGAAGTGGCTGCAGCATCTGCTCTGACCGGAGTCCTTACCGACCCAAGGGAATTGGGAGAATACATTTATGTACAAATGCCTGAAAAATTCCTGACAGATGACAGTATGATTATCCCCCCGGCTGAAGACCCCTCCCAGGTGGAAGTCCTGCGCGGACCCAATATAAAGCCTTTACCCGTTAACCGGCCGCTCCCTGAAAAACTGAGCGGACCTGTCCTTTTAAAACTGGGAGACAATATTACCACAGACCATATTATGCCGGCAGGGGCCAAAATCTTACCTTTGCGCTCAAATATTCCGGCAATTTCCCAATACGTTTTTTCCGGAATTGACGTATCATTCCCTGATAGAGCCAGAAAAGCAGGTGAAGGTTTCATTATCGGAGGACACAATTACGGTCAAGGTTCCAGCAGGGAACATGCCGCCCTTGCTCCAATGTATTTAGGCATTAAAGCTGTTATAGCAAAATCATTTGCCAGAATTCACAAGGCAAACCTGGTGAATTTCGGGATTCTCCCCCTTACTTTTATTAACGAAAATGATTATGACACCTTCAATGAAGAAGTTGATTTGGAAATAGATGTATCACAAATCGACACCGGAAATGAGCTGGTTGTCAAAAACATTGTCAGTGGAAATGAATTCAGTGTGTGTCATGACCTGACACCACGCCAGGTCGATATTATTAAATCCGGTGGCCTGCTGAATTATACGAAACAACAGGTCAGATAAATTTTGATCCTAGTAAGATGTACCCTTTTTGATGAGCGGGAAGCTAGTGAATTATTGCACTGGGTTTTCGCACTGGCATCGGAGAGTTCTAACCTTGCTCCTGGCGAAGTCACGGACTAAACCGCCAATTCGCCATCCATGGCGAAAGACGGCTCCGCCATCCGTGGCTCCGGTCCGTGACTTCGCTTAGCCGAGCTGCGGTAAGACTCCTCACGATGCCAGTGCCCACTAATTTTTAACGAAAAGCAAGGGACCGACTCACTTACTTATGAGTCAGCCCCTTCATATTATCTCTGTATTAATACCTGCAAACATTATTTACAGAAGCCTCCAAGTCATTTTATTATTATCCCTTATTTTACTATTGTCTCTTTAAGATAGTAGTCTTCGGAAACAAGTTCCCTCCTATCTTCCATACCGTTTTCATAGAATATCCTATAAACTCTGATATAAGACCTTCCAGCCCTCCTATTTCGATTATCAGTATTGTTTTCTGAAATCACCTGAACAGATTTACCCGGCTTAACTGCTCCAAACAGCTTAACACTAACACAGTTGTTTGCAATAACAGCAGATATGTAAATCGGTCCACCGGTATTGTTAAAAAACCTTAAATCCATTTCACCGTAAGCCACTGCGGCATCACTGCCAGGATCAATATAGGCAGGAAGAGAAGTATGGGGATGTCTTTCCATAATTTTTAATCCGGAATATAAAGCCGCCTCATAAAGTGTTGTGGCAACCTGACATACACCACCCCCGGTACCCTCAACCAAGCGCCCATTTACCAGCACCGGGGCACTGCGATACCCTTGTTCACTCACCCTGGGTCCAAGCGCCTTATTAAAGGAAAACTCCTGCCCGGGCAGTATAACTGTACCATTTATTATTTTCACAGCCAGGTAAATGTTATCGGCTCTTTCCTTATCTGAAGATGAAAAAAACGTTATTCCTGTGCCGATTACTCCATTGATACCCTTAAGGTGTGAAGCCTTGATTTGCGCCTTTACCTCTGAAACCTTGAGGTCCACAGGCTCATCACCTTGTTTGCGCAAGGCTTGCTTGACCTGTTCGATACAAGCTGCTATATCAAGCTCTTTACCTTTAGATTCAGGAACCAGTCTAACCTTACCATGCTCATATACTACAAAAGCATTTGCTGGCTGAACATTAATTTCCTTTGCAATATCACTAATGGCATTTTTAAATTTGGCTTCATCCAAATTAAATTCCAGAGGCAATTTTGGCTCACTGACCTTGATTTTAAGCAGTTCCAGGCCTTTTAAAGCCGTACTGCCTCTCTTCCCTTCCCGAAGTGCATTATCAACTGACCCTGGAATATCAAAAGTAATTCCCAGCTCTTTAAGTGAATACAACCATTTCTTGTCATTATGCTGTAAAACTATGTTTTGAATCTGCAGTTTGTCAAGGTTTTTCTCCAGCAGAGCAGTACACTGTTCTGCTGTCAATCCCCCAACTTCCATGCCGCTAATAAAAATCCCAGGGAAAATAACATTCTCCCCGGGAACAGATGCAAAAGCCAGTCCACCTATAATACTGACCAAGCCCTGGGATATCAGAAAAGCGGCAACCAACAAGTATTTTTTATGAAAACCGTTCATTTTCGCTCCCCCAGCCTGGATTTCTCCAATGTGTTACCTTATATTCAATATATTACGTTCTCGTATTCATGGATAGTTCTGAGAATTTACCCGCCGTTTTGGCTTTGTCCATCAGCTCTTCGGTAATAACATCTCCTTCTTCCGCTATAGTTTCTCCGGTTTCAGATTCTATCCTTTTACTCACTTTCCTTCCCAAAAGGTATTTCCGTTGTCTTTCTTCAAATAATTTTCCTGCTTCAGACTGTTCCATTGTATCAACTTTTTGGGCAGGTAAAGTTTCCACATTGGTTTCTTCAGCATTTTTAACCGGAGTAACTTCCGGTTCAGCAGCAATGCCTGAAACATGTTGAAGGCTGCCTGAAGCTTCCGATAATTGATCGATAATAAGGACATCCTTACCAAAAGTAATAATCTTCTCTGATGGAATTATTTCCTTACTGCCGGTATCATCCAATGGAGTCATTTCACATGAGTCAATACGGCCCTCGCCATCCTCATCAACTAAGATTTCACTAACAGTACCAATCAATTTGCCTTTTCTGGTCAAAACCTTGGTACCTTTGACCCGCACGTTTTTCTCCAGAAGCCCGTCTATCTCAGGTTCATCACCAAGGTCAACTATACAGGAAGAATTTTGAATGGTAACTGCATCTTCCCCAACACCTTCAATCAATCTGAATGGTAAAACCTTGATGCCAAGATAGCGGAGACCATTGTCCACAACCAAATACTGCACCAATCCGTTATCGGGATTTATTATCAAATCACTTACAGTTCCCAGTTCTTTACCATCTTCAATACTAATGACTGATAATCCCAATAGTTCTTCGCTTCGTTTCATTACCTACTCTCCTATCATAAGGCTTTAAATGATATATCAAAATTGAATTAACTTATTTAAAGCTAATTATTAAAAGTGTCATTCAGCCATTCGTTTACCTTGCCCTCTACACTTACCGTTATTAGGGCCGGCAGCTTAGAAAACGGCAAATTCGGCGTATTGGCTTTATTAAGCATTTCCTGTAAGATTTCAATATATTTGATGTTTGTTTTTATTTCCCGTGTCACTTCAGCAGACAAATCAGACATAAACCCGGAAAACTCTTCCATACACTGTTTCGCTGCTGCATATTGTCCCAATTCCCTATACATAGAATACAAATCAAAAATCAGCATTCTATGAAGGTCCGGTGGTGGATTCAAGTCAAGTGCTGAAGAAAAATATTTTACTGCCAGGTCAAGCTTCCCTGCGGTTTTAGCATCAAACCCTCTGTCTACATAAGAATACATAAGTTCCAGTACTTCTTCTTCCCCATGCTGTTCGGAAATCATAATCTCTTCTCCCTGCGCAATATTTTCCAGGCCAGGCAGCCCAACTAAATTATCATCTAATCGAACAGTTCGGTCCTCTATATTGTTTTCTGTTTCCGGTTCTAACTCTTCATCTTCAATTTCTTCAGTTACAGCTTCTTCTACTGTATCTTCTTCATCTTCAATTTCCTCTGTTATAACTTCTTCCACTGCAGCTTCTTCATCTTCAATTTCCTCTGTTACAGCCTCTTCCGCTGTATCTCCTTCATCCAAATTATCTAGTATTATAAAATCCTCAGCAGCTGCTGCAACCTGAAGAGCCGGGTCTGTATTCTCAAGTTGAGTACCCGGTGAAACAGAATGTTCCATTTTTGAAATATGATAAGTCCCTAAAAGTATTATTAACAAATTAATTCCAATAACAATATAAATGTTAAAGAAACCTACCAAAAACGGGAAAATCAATCCCATTAGTACCGAAAGACCACCAATAAAAATAAAGGCCTTGGTCGACAAGCCTGTATCTGTTAATTTAAAATAAAAAATTGCAGCAAAAAGAATGTTGATTACTATTACTGCTAAATAATAACGGGTCATGGATAACCTCCCCGAAGGGATACTCTATGTTAAAGCTTATATTCGACGAATACCACCTAATTCCTTCACTGTTTTCATTATTTTTAAAAAATTTCCTTGTTTTCGGGATACCGCATTTTAATAAGGCTTATCTTCGCTTCGCTCTAAAACACAAGGTGGCAGATTTTCCCAACGGAATTAATCTGCCACCCTTTTAAAATCCCTTCTTAGGGCTGTTTCTATTATTTTTAAAGACCGGCTTTACTCATGCTATCCTGTGACCCCTGGTATATTTACTAATTGCCAAGTCATATAATTCGAGATATTCTGCAGCAGACCGGTTCCATGAAAAGTCATTTTCCATTCCGGAAACTACCAACTTCCTCCACCTATCGGGATAATCACGATATAATCTTAAGGCCCTATTAACTGTTTCCAAGAGGATAGCGGGATCATAAGCTTCAAAAGAAAAACCGTTACCCAAATCTTTTTTCATATCATAATCAACTATGGTATCAGCAAGTCCTCCGGTAGCCCTGACTATGGGAACCGTTCCATATCTCAGACTGATGAGCTGTCCCAAACCACAGGGTTCAAATTTGGACGGCATCAAAAACATATCCGAACCCGCGTAAATTCTCTGAGCAAGAATACCGTTATAACCAATATATAAGCCTATCTTATGCGGATAACGGTCCTTGAACCCAGCAAACATTTCTTCATAGTATTTGTCACCTTCTCCCAAAACAACGAATTGAATATCCTCTTTTAGCATTTCATCTATAATTTCTGAAATAGGATTAAGACCCTTCTGTTCAACCAGCCTTGAAACCAAGCCGATTACCGGCACGTCTTTAACAGGCAGATCCATTTCCTTCTGCAGGCTGTATTTGTTTTCGTATTTATCCTTAACGGAACGGGAATTATACGTTTTGAAAATCCGCGGGTCAGTTTCCGGATTAAACTCATGATAGTCAATTCCGTTCACTATGCCATGAAGGTCCTGGGACCTTTTCCGCAGCAAGCCTTCAAAACCCAGCCCATATTCAGGGGTTTGGATTTCCTGCGCATATTTCTTGCTGACAGTATTAATAACATCACCATATACAAGTCCGCCCTTCATAAAACTGGCCTGACCGAAAAACTCAAGGGAGTTGGGGTTAAAATACTCATCCCCAATTCCAAGTATATTCATTATCTCTGGAGAGTAATTTCCTTGATAAAGCAAATTATGGACCGTAAAAACAGTGCCTATCCTGCTGTAAAAGGGGTCATGACGGCTGTATTTTTCCCGCAGCAGAAAAGGAATCATTCCCGACTGCCAATCATTACAATGAATAACATCAGGCTGGAAACTGATTTGTTTCAACATTTCCAATACAGCTATGTCAAAAAAACCAAACCTTTCAGCATCATCGAAGTGACAGTATATGCCTTCACGGTCAAAATAGTGATAATTGTCAATGAAATATACAGGAACCCGCTTTATTCCTCCTTCAGGCAATTTGGCTTCAACATGGGACTGCCTGACAATACATGTCTCTTTCCGCCCTCCTATATTTATCGGAAAATCAATAACTGTGGAAAAATTATCGATACCCTGATATCTCGGGAGAATTATTCTGGCATCGTTTCCCATTGCAGTTAGGGCCTTAGGGAGGGATCCCATAACATCGGCAAGTCCACCGGTTTTAACAAATGGCACAACCTCTGCTCCTACTAGCAGTACCTTCAAATTCCTGTCAAGCATCATATTTTTTCCTCCAAAAAATGGTTTTTGCTAAAGAATAGCCTTATCTTAGATTGTGAAAACCTGAGGGTTTTTATTCTGTTTTAGTTTCTAAAATAATAAAATTACCCCCAGAAAACATTTTCTGGCTTCGATGTTTATATTAACCATTATTTTAATAGAAGGGAGGCCTCGCCCAATGCTTCGAACCAAAATAGTATCCATATTCACGGTTTTTTCTCTAATGGCTTCCTGTTTTTTCACGACAGGGTTTTCTTTTTCATATATTCATGAATTTAATCTGTCGTCAGTAATTTCTCAATCAGCTCCGGACCCATTTCCATTCAGTGATGCCAAAAACAACTGGGCTGAGGCAGCAATTGCTGAAATGTACGCTAAAGGTGTTATTGATGGCTACCCGGATTCAACGTTCAAGCCGAATAAACCGATAACAATGCTTGAAGCAGTAGTTGTTTTGGGGAAATTGTTAAATTACGACCCAGCAGAAGTTGATATTAGTTCAAATAAGTATCTGCAAATAAACTTCAATATTCCCGAGTGGGCAATTAGTTATGTAGCTTTAGCTTTAAAACAGGAACTTCTCCTATACAGTGAATTGCAGAAAGCATCTCTGCAGCAGCCCCTTACCAGGGAGGAAGCAGCTGTGTTTGCAGTCAGAAGCCTGGGCCTTACAAAACTGGCACGGAAGAAAACCAACACTGTTCTGCCTTTTTCGGATTCCCAAAAAATCGAAGAGAATATAATAGGATATGTCTCACTGGCATGTGAATACAAAATTATGAACGGCTTCCCTGATGGTAGATTTCAGCCTGACACACCGTTGTCACGGGCTGAAATGGCAGTAGTGCTGAGCCATATTGCACTCCATTTAAACTCAGACAGTATCACAGGATTTATTAAAAATATTGAACCTAAAAAAGATATTATTGATATCAGTGATGCAGCGGGCAATATTCGCCAAGTTAAGCTGTCCGGACATTTTCTGGTTTACCTGAATGACAAACCGGCTTCAATTGAACAATTAACTTCCGGTACTTACATTAAGGTTAACATTTCTAAGGATAACAGCCTGACAGTAATAATAGCCGAGTCAATTATTCCGGATAACGGCACACCTGTTTCAATTATACCTGTAAATGATTGTACCCTGCCCCAACTTGAGCAATGGGCTAACACAAATAAGGCTTCAGAAAATTACCTTGCCACATTATTTGATAATAACCTTTATTTCCTTGTCACCCGTGGAGAGAAAAAGACCGGGGGCTATACTGTAGATATAACGAAAGTATCCACAGTCAGCAATGAGAAAGGAATCACATATAGGGTTTGGACCACCAGGACTGATCCGGCAAAAAATGCCATGGTTATTGAAATGATTACTTATCCCTACTCAATGGTCAAAGTTCCAATTCCAGACAAACCTATTAATTCAATAATTTTTATGGATGAATTTAACCAGGTTCTGGCGGAAATCATACATTGAAGCGCATTTATCGAAAAGAGTTGTGGCAGCGAATTGGAAAAGCCAACGAAGATTTCAGGCTTATTGAGGAAGGGGACCATATTGCAGTAGGGATTTCCGGCGGCAAAGACAGTGCCGCACTCCTATATGTTATGACTGAATGGCAGAAGTTTTCCCCGGTCAGCTTCAAAATAACCGCCATTTCCCTTGATATGGGATGGGGCAGCGACCTATCACCACTGAAAAACTATTGTGCCGAGCTCACTGTCCCTTATCATATTGAACAAACCAATATTGGCCCCATTGTATTTGAAACAAGGCAGGAATCAAACCCTTGTTCACTTTGCGCAAAACTGCGGCGGGGAACATTACACGGTATTGCCAAAAAAATGGGGTGTAATAAAATTGCCCTAGGGCATCACCTGGATGATGCCCTAGAAACCCTGCTCCTGTGCATGTCGTTTGAAGGCTGTTTAAAAACTTTCAAGCCTAAGACGTACCTTGACAGGGCAGATATTACCCTGATACGCCCCATGATATATGTAGAGGAAAGGACTATTATAAAACTGGTGAACAGACTGTCCCTTCCCGTTATTCCTAACCCCTGCCCAGAAAATGGCCTGACAAAAAGGCAGGATATGAAAAAAGTTATTTCCTGCTGGGAAAAACTAAGTCCGTCCCTTCGTGATAATTTACTAAGCGCACTAAAAAACAGTACAATTTGGCCGCACTAAAACTTTCGCGCTAGGGCTTTGCTGTTTTTTTCTTTTCTTTCCTTCTTTCAAAGTAACGTGCCTCATACCTAAGATAGGCATCAGGATCATAGTTCTCATTCAAAGGGCATAACTCCGTATCCTGTTTACATACAAAGCAATTGGCACACTTCAAAGGTCCGGCAGGATGGTTTCTTCCATTACCGGTACCATTTTTATTTTGGTGCACTATAATCCCTCACCGCCTTAAATATTTCCTATGCCATTGTATTAATCCGATTTTTTTGCCAATGCAACGAAATATAATCTGACATATTCGAGGGCTGAGGCAGACCAGGAAAAATCTTCCGACATGGCTTTCCTGACAAGTTCCATCCAAAGTTCAGGCCTTCTCCGGTATATATCTAAAGCACGGTGAACAGCATCCAGCAATTCTTCAGACCTATAATTTGCAAAAACAAAACCATTTCCGGTACGCTCACCGTGATTATAATCCATAATTGTATCTGCAAGGCCCCCGGTCGCTCGTACAATCGGAATTGAACCATACCTTAAGCTGATAAGCTGCCCCAGTCCGCACGGTTCAAACCTGGAAGGCATCAGAAACATATCAGCCCCTGCATAAATTTGTTGTGCCAGTGAGGCGTTAAACCCGATATGGACAGCTGTTTTATCAGGATATTTTCCGGCCATTTCTTTGAAAAAACTTTCATAATACTGATCCCCTGCCCCTAGGACCACTACCTGGATATCGTCAGCAATCAAACGGTCATAAATTTCCGCCAAAAGGTCCAGCCCCTTCTGGTCTACCAGCCTGGAAACAAGGGCAATAAGCGGCTGGTCGCCTTGCGGAAGCTTCATTGCTTTCTGCAGGAAATATTTGTTTTTCCGCTTAAGTTCAACAGAAGTATAATCATAATTCTGTACTAGATGAGAATCTTTGGCAGGATCAAATTCTTCATAGTCGATACCGTTCACTATGCCGAACAAATCACCAGAACGCTTTCGCAGCAGTCCATCCATGCGTTCACCATAATCAGGTGTTTGAATTTCTTTAGCATAAGTCCTGCTGACGGTATTAATTATATCTGAATATACCAGTCCTGCCTTGAGAAAACTGATATCCCCATAAAACTCAAGACTCTCAGCATTATAGTACTTGTCATCAAGTCCCAGCAAGCGGAGACAGTCTTTGGGATAATTGCCCTGATAATGCATATTGTGGACAGTAAATAAAACAGCAGTATTCCGGTAAAAATTATTTTCACTGTACTGTTCCTTCAAGAGAATGGGAATCGGGCCGGTTTGCCAGTCATTGCAATGAATTATATCAGGTTGAAAACCGATTCCGGGCAGCATTTCTATAACAGCCCGGCAGAAAAAGGCAAATCGTTCCACCTCATCAAAATAACAGTATAGATTATCCCGATCAAAATAATTGTAGTTATCCACAAAGTAAACCGGTAATATCATATTACTGTCATTATTATCTAACGAGATACGGTGCTCACGGATTATAGCTGCCTCTTTCCGCCCGCTAATTGTCACAGGAAAATCATATATTGTATTAAGCTGTTGAGATATCATCTTATATCTTGGCATTACTACTCTAACATCATGCCCCATCATGGCCAAAGAGTGTGGCAGTGAGCCCGCTACATCGGCAAGCCCTCCGGTTTTAGCAAAAGGGGATACCTCTGATGCCACATAAAGAATTTTGAGTTTTTTTCTTTCAATCATTGGCTTCACTCCATTCATCCTGCTGTCATTACATATATAAGGCTCAGCTTCTCTAAGCAAATCTGCAGCTGCTTCAGGTGACACAGGGTTAATATGTATGCCTGAACCTATTTCAAAACCTGCTACAGTAGAAATCCTTGGCATGATTTTAATATGCCAATGGTTCCCATGGCATTGTATGCCTGTTGGGCAAGCATGAATTATCAGGTTATAAGGCGGACGGCATAGAGTTCGCTCAAGCTTTCTTATTGACCGTTTGAGAATCCTTCCCAGTGTTTTTATTTCGTCAATGTTGAGCTTTTCGAGAAATGGTTCATGCCTGGTGGGAATTATCCATGTTTCATAGGGAAAACGCGAAGCAAAAGGTGTTAATACTACAAAATCCTTTGTTTGTTCGATAATCCTGGAACCATCTTTTATTTCTTCAGAAATCATTCTGCAATAGGCGCATTCTCCATTGTTTTCCCAAAACCTTTCTGTCACTTTTATCTCTCTGGCAACTGTTTCAGGAACCAAAGGAAGCGTAATTAACTGCCAATGACTGTGTTCAAGAGATGCCCCGGCAGCAGCCCCGCTGTTTTTAAAAATCTGGATATACTTAATTTGCGGGAGTTCCGAAAAATAACGGTATCTTGAAACTATTGTCTCCATGACTTGTTCGGCATGGATATCGGATAGTTGGCCAAAAGTTTCATAATGGTTCGGTGTGTCGACTATGACCTCATGAGCTCCAACTGCATTAGAGACCTTTTTGCCTCCAATATAATGACAGTCCGGGTTACCCTCTGCTGTTACAGCAGGAAACTTGTTAGGAAAGGCCCTGACTATCCATCCAGGAGAGTCAGGTAGTCCTCCACCAGGCCTTAACGCAAAAATCTCAGGTGGAGTTTCTGTCTCATTGCCATAACAGAAAACACAACCACTGCTACCTTTTGAGTTTTCATTAGCATATTTAAAATCCTGGGGCCTTTTACTCCTTTCCGTGGCAATTAAAACCATATCTCCGGTAATCATGTCTTCTCTTATTTCCGGCAAAACAGCACCTCCAAAAATCCCTCCAAAATCCATATGATTTTATTATATGAGCTGTTCCCGGATACAAATACCAATATTCATTTTTTTCTTTCAAAATCCCTTTTTTTCTTGTCTGGCGTAATATTTGCAGTAGTCTTTCAGAAGACACTCATGACATTTGGGTTTTTGTGCCCTGCAAACCCTGCGTCCATGAAAAATCAGCCAGTGATGAGCCCTATTCCAATCGCTCTTAGGGATAACGTTCATCAGGTCGTCTTCTGTTTTTGCAGTTGTATCGGCAGCAGCTAAGCCCAGCCTGTTGGCTACCCTGAAAACATGTGTATCCACAGCAATAGCATCTTTTCCAAAGGCATTTGCCAAGACTACATTAGCTGTCTTCCGCCCAACTCCCGGGAGTGATATCAATGCCGCAAATTCATCAGGCACCCGGGAATCATATTTTTCTAACAAAATTTTGCTGGCTGCAATAATATTTCTGGCCTTATTTTTATACAATCCACAGCTCTTAATTTCCTTCTCCAATTCTTCATCTGTAAGAAGAGCAAACTCCCGTGGTGTAGAATACTTCCTGAACAGGCCGGCGGTAATGGCATTTACCTGCTTATCGGTTGTTTGTGCCGAAAGAATTGCAGCCACCAGTAACTGAAAAGGAGTTTCAAAATTAAGTTCAGGCTGTGGATTAGGATATAGTTCATTCAAAATTTGAAGAATAACGCCGGGTGCGGAGTTTTCCATTGTCTGCAGGCTCCTTTTATATTTTAGCAAGAATTATTGTTCGACCACCTTTTTGTTTTTCACAAACTTTACATGAATGATACCAAAAGAAAAAATCTGCCGTGATTATTTGTTTAAGGATCAGGTACCCATCAAACTGTTTCAGTGCCTTAGGCACTAAATGCTTAGGGCCTTTATACGCTTTGCTTATAAGCCTGAGCTTGTTAAAGGTTTTGATATTACTATCCTTTGCAGGTGGTTTAACTATTTCAATCATTATATTACCCATTAAAAGCCCGTCCTCAAAAAGCACAAAAAGAGGAGATACCGTCCTGTATCCCTTTTCCTCTATTTCTTTAAGAGTTTTTTGAATTTTGATTTCCGGATTCATGGGGAAGTGTGATACCATTGGCATTTTTGAGATATAAAAGGACCGCCCCGAGAGATCAATTTCTGTTAAATCCATATTATCAAATTGTTCCTCTGTCAAATCTGGGCAAAAACAATGTAATTTCACAGCTAACACCTCTTTATTCGGGCCTTTCCACGCCCTTACTACACTCAATAGTTTGCAAGGTTTTCAGGGCCATCCCTGTGCCTATGTTAATTCCCACACCAATAAACCACATTTCCTTCAATAGCTGCAACGGGAAATAACTGGCAATTATTATTAGCAAAACTAAGCCGATTATCCCCCACTTTATAGTGCTGCGCGCTTTTTCAGGGCGCCCCAGGCGCTGCCAATTCAATGCTGCCAGAAAAATGCCAAAAATATAAAATGGAGCAGATATAAATGGAATCAGTTTAGGGTTAATAGGTTTTTTTATTCCCACATAGTTCCCTCCCAAATTACTGCATAAGTCTCTTCATATACCTTAATAATAAAAGAAAAAAAGGCCTCATCAGAGGACTTTCTAGCTAAAAATCTCTAAGATTAAACCTAAAAATCCAGATATAAATATTAGCAATAATGTTATATAAAACCAAGTAAAGCGAGAGGAAAAACAACATTCCAAAAACATCACTTTTTGCGGAAAAAATGATTCCTGTTAATGAAGCAAAGAGGAACCCGCCACCTCCAATGGTAAAAAACCCCAGCCCCCACATCCGTCTCATATACAGGCCATATGAACCAAGAACAATAGGAACCACAACCACAAGTACCATCGGAAATACAGCTGCCCGGATACCCTCCGGCAGACAAGCCGGCTGAAGGATACCCTGTTCTACCAGGACAAAGTAAGCTAATGTTATTATCGAATTCAATAGAGCAAGAACAATAACAACATTAAACCTGAGATGCCTGCCGTCAGTATACAAATCAGTTCTCCCCTTACTAACCATTTATATAAATATGGTTTTCATTGCCATTGTTATTCTCTCCCCAAATCTAATTTTCCTCCTTAATATAAAAATAAACTTTGCTAAGTTTAAATAAAAAAACAGAAAGTGCCTTTATAATTAATTTTCGCAATTAAGGCACTCCCCTTCAATTTATTCTTCTTTAATGGCGCCCGTGGGGCATTCTTCTACAGCCTCATGGGCCAGGTCTTCCAAATCAGACGGCACATCGAGGATTTTAGCCACAGCCTTATCATCATCACCCCATTCAAAAACATCAGGGCAAGTACTGATGCAAAGACCACAGCTAACACAGTCATTATCAATGACTTCAACTTTCATCATAATCCCTCGCTTCCTCATAACGTTATATAATATTCGTGTCTTATTATGGTCCTATGTCGTTGGAATTATGCAGGCTATCACCCACTGCACCTAAAAAGCTGCGTACAGCAGGAAATTTTATTACTTCATTAATTGCCTTAACAAACTCTTCTCCTCGCGGCAAATCTGCTGTATAAAAAACCACAAATTCTTCCTGTGCCGGTTGAAAATCTACTTTGGTTACTCCTTCAAACTCTTCCAGAGTCTGCCTGACACGCCTAACTCATCCGCCGCATAATAAGCCGGTAACTGACAGCACTGCTTTCCTCTCTTCAGGATTTGTTTCGGCATCTGATAAAACCGTAACTTCAGGGTCAACAAAAATATTTGCTGCACTGGGACCCCGTCCCTTCCGGACAGACCGTTGCTGTCCGGAAGGGTCTTCTTGTACAGAACAGCAATGGCATCCTTTACCAATAAGCTTATCAGCAGCTACAAATGGGGTACTGACAAACTCTTCTGCCACATCCACCATCTGTTTGCCGGAAGTATTTTTGTCATCCAGGAGCTTACGCACGGCCTTTAGGGGCAAAAGTGCCAGTGACTGATTCAACCTGATGAATTCTTTAAAAATATTTTGCATATCTCTTTTCACCACTTTTTAAAATATGATTTATTATTCCCCTAATATTTTTGAACCATACTAAAAATGGTTGATTCATTTAAAAAGACTTGCCAAACTCCGGAGTAGTATCCGACTTTTTTCCTATTCCCACTGTCAGGCAATTTCTTGGGCAGCTATTAACACACTCGGTACATAAAATACATTCCGGATGTGAGACTCGCTGTCCTTCTTTTATATAGTCCAATATAGGCACATCCATGGGACAAACTTCTTCACACCTGCGGCAATTGCTGCAAGTCAAGTGATTTTTTTCTATTTTCAGGATACTCCTTGGAGATGTCAGGGTCATTAACGCCCCCGCAGGACATAAGTACTTGCAAAATGCCCGGCGGTCACCCAAAACTAATGCCAGGATTATTCCTATAAGATATATCAAAGCATTTTCTATCAACAGCCACTCAAACTGGGCTTTCGGACTTCGGATAATATAACCTGCCGCAATAAGGAACCCAGGAATAACCAGGGCAATTATAAGTACCACATATTTATATATAAGACGTTTTTCCGCAATTCCTTTTCTTGCATTCCTAATGGGGAGCATCTCGAAAACTGAAGCATTCCAGCATACCCAGCCGCAAAAGCCGCGCCCGAACAAAAGGGGACCAAAAAACTTAGCTATTGCCACATGTGTAACTGCCCCGGTAAATACGCCTGCGAAAATATCAAAGACAATCTGGCTCAATTGCAGATTGCTTTTCCCTGAAATAAAGTGAATACTCCAGTAGTATAGAGTAAAAAACAGCAAGAAGGCCAAACGAGTCGATATTCCCGGTGATTTCCTGTTTACCGGTCTATACATTGCATTACCCTCTTCCTATCTATTTTTTCAGGTGAAATCCGGCTTCCTTTAACATTTCCCTAATAGGCAGGCTGTAAGGACATTTTTCTTCACACTCTCCACAGTCAATACAATCGGATATTTTAGCCGGCATAGGCTGATATCGTTCCACGGCCCATTTTTTTAATCCATAACGGGTCCAATAAGCTTCCAGCAGAAATATTGTCGGGATATCTATTCCCCTGGGACATGGCTGACAATACTCACACCTGCGGCAGAACTTCCGGCCTAAGAGCTCCATTTCTTCAGCCAATAGATTTTTTTCTTCACCCGATAAGATAAAATCGGCCTGCCCGGCAGTGATATTTTCTGCAACCTGGGATACTTCATCCATTCCAGGAATGGTTGTTGTCAGTCCGTTATTAAGAATGAATTTAAGACAGGCAGCCTTATTTTTAAATGCCCCTCCGGCAAAAGGCTTCATGGCAATTGTCCCAATATTCATTTCACAAGCCAGCGGCAAAAGTTCGTCAAGGGCGGCGGTTTCCACAGGGTTAAATGGAACCTGCACGGTATCAAAACACCCTGTTCTGATAGCCTTCACAAGAATATCCGGTATGTGACCGGTAACCCCAATAAAACGAAGTTTCCCGCAATTCTTTGCATCCTGAAGAGCTTCCAGGGCGCCTCCCGGAGCCAATACCTTTTCCAGGCTCCCTTCATCCTTAACATTATGCAGCTGATATAAGTCTATAAAGTCAGTTTTCAGCTCCTTAAGGCTTATATCAATATCCCGTATCATATCCTGCTTACTTCTGGCCATTGATTTGGTCGCTATAATCAGTTTATTTCTATAATCTCCGATAATATCCCCCAATTTAGACTCACTGTCCGTATATGCCCGGGCAGTATCAATAAAATTAATTCCACCTGCTACTGCTGCTTCAACTACCTTTGCAGCCTGATTATAGCTAACTCTTTGAATGGGAATTCCTCCAAAACCTATCACAGAAACCTGTAGGCCTGTTTTCCCCAGCCTGCGTAACTGCATTAACTATTCACCACCACTTTTTCGGCAATTCTGGTCCAAAGTTCGGGGTCCTTTTTAGTCAGGTTTACCGGCTTCCCCGCACTGTCCACAAAAGCATGTCCGGTATCTCCCTCAGCAATGACCCGGCCCTCACCGGAAATCAATTGATATCCAAAATGTATCCTGGTTGGCGCCAGCCGCGTTACTGTTGTCTGTACAGTTATCAGGTCATCATAACCCGCAGGAAACCTATACCTGCTCGCAGCCTCAGTAACCGGAAGCATTATACCCCTCTCCTCAAACACTGTATAGGGAATTCCCAAAGACCTAAACAGCTCGGTCCGGCCTACTTCAAACCAAATAAAATAATTCCCATAATAAACAAAACCCATTTTATCGGTTTCTTCATACCTGACCCGAATTTGTATTTCATATTTAACTAAAGGAGGTTCATGTTTTTTATCCACTGAAATTGCTGCTCCTTTCCCGTTTTTGCTGCTATCAATACAATTATATGCTTAACAAACAGTATCGTCCAGTAAATACGATCAGTCACTGTACTTTAGTAAATAAGAACGATAATTCCAGTCTTTAAAGAAATCCCTAGCCGCTGCAGCACCCGAATCATACAGTGACCGGATGCACTCTTCCGAAATATCAAAATCAGTGGTTCTGATTCCAAAAGTTGGAATAGCTATTGTCCGCTGAAAATTTTTTTCCTCAACAAATCTGTTGTCATGTCCTTCCAGCATGGTGCCAAAAAGCGCTTTCAGCATTGAAATAGGACCATTAATATCATTGTGCCGTTCTTCATTTGCCCCTATCAGCTTGAAACCAATTGTCGGCATATCCTTTAATCCAGTATCCCAATCAAAAAGCCAAACCGGAAAATTACTTAATAACCCTCCGTCCACAATGTAACTGTCAACCTCCTTGCCGTCATCTCCTTTATGTGTCACTACGACAGGCTCAAAGAAAAAAGGAATGCTGATGCTCATGCGTACAGCGGCAGCAATCTCAAGTTTATCAGGATCTATACCGTAATGAGCAATATCCTGGGGCAGTACCAGCATTTTACCTGCTGTTATGTCAGAGGCAATAACTCTGAGGCGGTACCGCCCCGGAAAATTACCTGGCCTGTTCACAACCACAAGATCGCCAAAACGCTCTACCCCTTTAGCCCTAAGGGCTTCCCTGACCCAGTTTTCAATATAGTCACCCTTGTAAAGCCCCAGATTAACCTTTAGGTTCCATGCAGGACCAAAAATAGGCAGCTTGCAAATCATGTCGTTATCCTCAAACCGGCGGTAATCGATACTGAAAATCAAATCCCTGATTTCCTCCGCAGTATACCCGGCAGCAACCAGTGAGGCCACTATAGCCCCGGCAGAGGTGCCTGCAGTATACATCCAGTCGTAATATTCACTGGCAACCGACAGAGCCCCGGCGATTCCAATCCCTTTAATCCCTCCGCCCTCAAAAACAGCATTGGCTTTTTGCTTTTTTCTTGTTAATGCAGTCATTATATTCACCCATAATATTATATAAAAATCCCGCATTATTGGTGAATCTTAATCAGGTTTGCAGCTCTGAAATAAGAATCTTAATATTTTCAATGTGCATTTTAAGCATAACCCCCTCAATACGGCGGTTTCTATATTTCAAGCCTGAAAGCGCTTCAATAATCTCCCCGGCCTGCAGACCTCGTGCCAACAAGTCCTGAGTGCCTTCTGTCAAACCTGTCAGATAATCCCGGTCACTTTGAATCCTGTCATTAATTTCCTCTCTCCCATAAGCAATGTCCCCATGTCCCGGTACCACACAGGTTATGTTATAGTCCGTGATAATTTTTGCGGCTAGGTTCAGCGTTTTTCTGTACGCCGCCGGACTAAAATTCACAAAGGGAAACTCCAGGTTCGACAGGTAGTCCCCGGCAAACATTATGCCACGTTCCGGGCTGATGGTGAAAATACAGTCCCCGGTATGGCCGGGGGCATGAACAAGTATTAATTCATCACCCTTTATGGGAATCTTGTACGTCTCCTGAAAAGTTATCACAGGCTCTGGAAAAATAAAGGGAATTGTACGCCGTACATAGTAGGTTTGGTCAATATCATTTAACTGGATTATTTGATAATTGCGATCACATAACAAAAATTGTTCATGGGCTACAAGCTTGAAATTCTTAAAATACTGATGACCTATTACGTGGTCAAAATCAGAATGAGTAAAAATTATGTACCCGTTAAAACTGCGTTTCCTGCTAACAAAATCTGCTATTATCCTGATTTCTGTTGGGAAATAACAGGGGTCAATAACCAGGTTGGCTGTTTCATTTATGATAACAGCACTGTTGGTCTGCCACATGGAACTCTGATAAATATAAATATCGGGGGCTATTTTATAGGGCATAAGTTCACCGCCTTTTTTAGATTATCCGGCAATTAGGCAAATAAAAACAAAAGGTTTGCCATTGGCAAACCCAGTTTAATTTGGAGTATCATTTTCCAGGTTATGATTTTCCGTTGTATCATATACCCGGTATGGTTCAATCTCCGCTTGCCCGCTTAATTCCTGATTAAGCTTATAAAAGTAAGACCCGTTATAAGTAGGCCCGTCATTTGCCACATCAATTACCGGTGTATTCTCTATGTCACTATTCATAAACTGCTACCATCTCCTTATATGTTTTTAACTATGATATACCACATTCCGGAAAAATATACATCGACCGCCTTTTCCCGGTTACATCTTCATGTTCCTGCCAGAATCTGTCTCGCTTGTATAATTATACTGATCTTTAGCATAATCAGAATCAATCTTACGCCATTTGTTTCCATATACGCTCATCTGTTCCTCCCAAAGCCCGCCACACACAGGACATTTTAGCAAAACAGTATTTTCCGGGCGCAGCATGGATAGGACGTGCCATTTTAGCCTGGGATTGCCACATTCGCAGGGTTTGTTTCCCCATCCGGTGGATTTTCTCATCATATTAAAGCTCCGTGCATTATCCTGTACCTGTTTTTTTAATTTACGATTAAAAACTATTAATACCCAGGTGATAACCAGAATTATAAAGAGTATTACTGATTTCGCAAACGTCATCTGTTCTCACCTTTTTTATATATATAATAACCGGTATCTGCAGGTGCCTCTGAAACGCAACCCGTATGTTCCTTATCAATATCCGTTCCGCCTTCATTAACCTTAATATTATCCTGTGGTGTACTAAAAGAAACCAATATCACCCCGGCAATTATGACAAGTACTCCTATCCAGCGAATCATGGGCACAGTTTCACGAAACAAGAGCCAACCAGCCATAACTCCAAGAATATAAGCCATACTCTGCAAGGGATAAGCATAACTTAACTCTGCCCTTGAAAGGACCATAAACCATATAACTGTTGCCACCACATACAGAGCAAGCCCGCCAAGAATAAATGGAGACAGGGCGACCCGCACCATATTGTCCAGAGAAAGTCCCCCTTCCCTGGTCAATCCTATCTTCCAAAGTATCTGCCCAGAGGTCAGCAGAACAACATTAAAAATTATCAACACGATTGTTCTCAATCTGTTCCCCCCTGTTGACAGTTTCATAAAGGTCTTCAACCTTCTTATTAAGCACTCCAACCTCCTGGGCCAGCCTGACATTCTGGTTATGCAGCCTCGAAATAATTACAGAGTAATGGAGTATCAGGGCAAAAGAAAAAAGAATCCCTACAATAAACAGCAGTGAAGGCGCATAATAAATGCCCAGCCACTCGGCAAGCCTTTCAATCAAATCCCGCCACAGTGCCAGTATCAACATAACCCCACCGACAAACAACCACAACAAGGAATACTGTTCCTTGAGCCTTTTGCTCCGAACAAGCTCAAGAACAATAACAAGGAATCCCAAGCTGAACAAAGCTGAAAACAAGAATATGCTAATCAATTATTTTAAGCCTCCTTTTTATGTGCCCTAAGCAGGTTCATGAAAATTGCCAGCAATACTTTAATCATATAATATATCGATTTGATTGGTGTAATGGAGGACTTGCCATATTCACGGGGTGCCATAGTTACAGGCACCTCTTTAATTGAAAAACCGCTCTTTTTCAGCAGGACCAAGGCTTCCACTTCAGGATAGTCAGTTGGGTAGTTGTCGACAAAAAACCTGATAACCCGTTTACTGACTGCTCGGTAGCCGCTGGTAGTATCTTTCAAAGGTTGTTTGTTAATAAGTGAAACCACGGTAGAAAAAACCAACATTCCAATTTTGCGGGCAAAAGGAGTTTTGTATCCGGTCTTAGCAACATAACGTGAACCCAATACCATATCGGCTTCACCGCTGATTACCGGTCCAATAATCCGGAGCAGGTCTTCCGGGTTGTGCTGGCCGTCGGCGTCCACCTGTATAGCAACATCATAATCATTTTTATGGGCAAAAAGATAGCCGGTCTGGACTGCCCCGCCTATACCAAGATTAAAGGGAAGGTCAATGACTTTAGCCCCTGCGGCCCTGGCAACTGCCGAGGTAGCATCCTCGGAACCGTCATTAATCACAATCACATCTATCCCGGCAAATTCACGAACCCTGCCAATAATCCCGGGAAGGTTTCGTTCCTCATTAAATGCGGGAATAATAACAAGCACTCTCTTATCTTTCAATATAACACTATTGTCTTTCAATATACTATCAGTATCTTTTAGCATCTTATCCCCCATATTGAGGCAAATTAAAAAACAACTCCTATTATCTGGATAATATAGCCAATACTCTCTAAAACTATTATACAATAATGCCGCCTTTTGGAGAAATACTTAATCCTGACCGGCAGCTAGATAACCTTTGGCTGTTAGAATCCGGGTACCCTCTGAGCTTCGGATAAAATCAATGAATTTCAGAGCATCCCCTGCCGGTTTCCCTTTTGTTACCAAGGCCAGTTCTTTTGCATATGGGTATTTCCCGTTTAAGACCATTTCATACTCGGGACTCACTCCATTTATCTTTAGCATGGAAAGTTCCGGGTATTCGAGAGTTAGCCCCCCCATGTCTGTCCAACCAATACTATATGGTATAGAAGTAATAGCCTCGTTCATCGTCTGATCAGTCCTTATCAATATTGCACCAGGTAAGTTGCCGGCATTCTTAAAACCATTTAGGCACCTGTCCCATACAATCCTGGATGATTCCGTCAGTTCCCTGGTAAGAACAATAATTTCATGGTCAGGCCCGCCAACTTCCTTCCAATTGGTGATTTTTGCGGTGTAAATCCCCAGAAGCTGGTCCTCGGTCAGATTTTCAATCTTAACATTATTGTTAACGGCAAAACCTATCAGCACCTTGGCATAAGGTATATATTCCAGCCCAAGTGTCTGCTCTTCAGGCAGAAATTCCCGGGAAACCAGGCCAATATCAATTAGTCCTTGATTGACGCTGTTAATGCCGCCGGCGGAACCCAGGTGTTCCGTTATTTCTAGCCTAATGGCGGGATTCTGCTCCATAAACGCATTGGACAACTCCCCAATAATTGATAAGTGAGACCCTGAACCGCCCAGCATAATACAAGATTTTTCAGAGTTTGTTGTCCCTGAATTATTGGGTCCTGATTTACTTTCTTCGGCCTCATTGTTGCTGCATCCCGAAACCAAAGTTATTATAAATGTTAGTATTATAACACAGATAACCGCGTTCAAAAATCTGTTTCTGCCCATTTCACCATACCCCTTTCTTAGGAGACCATTTTGGTTAGATTAAAATTGGTCTTATCCAGAACCTGCAAAAATGCTTCTACAACGACAGGGTCAAAATCTATCCCGGAATACTTAACCAATTCTTCCTTAGCCTGCTGAAAACTCTTTCTTTTCTGATATGGGCGTACAGATGTCATAGCATCAAAACTGTCTGCCAACTTGATGATTCTGGCTGGCAGAGGAATCGCTTCCCCGGAAAGTCCCGCCGGATAACCTTTCCCGTTAAACTTCTCGTGATGATGCAGAACCAGTGGGGCAATATCACTTAAGGATTTAACTGATTTTAATATATCAGCCCCTACTTCCGGGTGGCGATGCAATATCTCTATTTCCTCCAATGAAAGTTCCCCGGCTTTATTTAATAGTTCTCTGTCCAATTCAATCTTGCCAATGTCATGCAGATAAGCGGCAAGCTTTATCTTTTTCAACAAAGCCTCATCCAGATTCATGGCCTTTGCAATAAGAAAAGCATATTGAGCCACCCTTTCCGAATGCCCATATGTGTATCTGTCTTTTAAATTTATTATTGATATAAAAGTATTAATAGTATTAATCCGCCCATGGTCAGCTTCATTAACCACAAGCTTAAGTTCATCCAATCCCGAATAATAAACAACAACCTTGTTTCTGTTAGTTCTTTTAGCCTTGTAAAGCGCATCATCTGCCATTTTTATGAGCTCATCCTGCTTAGTAGCAGGAAACGGCGCACTGGCTATGCCCCCGGAAATACTCAGGATACCGCCTGGCTGAGTCTCCCTGCCCGCAAAAAGGTGTCCGGCCACCTCCTGCCTGATGCGTTCACTTACATAATATGCCTGATCTGGAACAGTATCAACCAAAATGATGGCAAATTCCTCTCCCCCATAACGGGCGGCAATATCCACACTCCTGATGTTGTTTTTGATAATCTCTCCTATGGTATGAATTACCTTATCACCGGCCGGATGGCCATGAGTATCGTTATACTTTTTAAAATAGTCAATATCCAGCATTACCAAGGAGATGGGCGAATTTAGACGTTCCGCCCTATTTAATTCCTCCCGAAGGCGCTGCTGAAAATACCGGTAATTGTATAAACCCGTCAAACCGTCTACTGTAGCCAGCATTTCGGCTTCATCCAGTCTGACCTTAATTTTGTCAGCCATAAAATTTATCGCTTTGGCAAGTTGTCCCAGTTCGTCACCCGTAAATATCTTGATTCTTTTGCTTAAATCCCCATTAGTGATTGCTGTAGTTACTTTCAGCATATTGGTCAGCGGTCTGAGGATTAGCTCAGCCAGCAGGAAACTGCTTAAAAATATTAAAGCTGCAGCAACAACGGTAATTGTTATGATATCCTTGGATAATTCAGCCATAGCAGCAACCAAATAGTCATTTGGGACCATAACGGAAATTATGCCATCATCACCGATAGCTTGCCAAGCATTGAGGTATTCATTCTGATCTTGAGAAACCAAAACCCGATAACTATTATCCTCCATTGAAGCAAGTAATTGGGGTATTATTTCAGCACGGGTATCCTGATTTAAAGTAGAAGCAACCAGTTTACCGGCATGAAACACATTAATTTCTACATCTGACCGGTCCTTTATCTGTGAAAGCTCAAGATCGCCATAATGTCGGTCAACTATAAGGGCACCAATTGGCACACCATAACGGGTAGGGTCAAAATTAATGGGGGTTGCCGCAAAAATTTCGAAGCCATTATTAGTTACACTAAAATCAGAACGGGTTACTCCCTCTATTGCACGTTGAACAAGCCGAGTTTCAGCAGGGTTTGCTTCTAATACTCGGCTTGATAATTCAACTATAATCTCTTTGTTGCTATTAAAAATTTGTATTTTATGAAGTCCTGAATAGTACTTAACAGGAACCAAAAGCTCATAAAGCATTTTCTTATCTTTTCTGGTCACTGCCTTTTCTAATTCCGGCGAATCTGCCAGCAGTCTGGCATAAGCTTCGAGGTTGAAGGTTTCGTTCTTTAAATTTTCAACAGTCCCTGTCAATACATCATTAACCTTTTGCTGCTGCATTGCTTCAATTTTTGATCCAATCAGGTTCATGGAATAATATGAAATAGCGGCAATAGCACAGAACGTGGCGATAAAAAAAGGGATAAACATTTTTGTCCTTAACCCTATAGAATATCTGACCTCCACCCGGTTTATCAAATTTAATAAAGACTGTCTTGTTTTTTTCAAAGCCATGGTCTCTCCCCCCCAGTGGCAGTTCGAAAAAACACTTCATGTTTTATACTTACGTTATATTTCTATTTTTTTAGACAATATCCTCCTTTTATATGTTTTGGGAATTATAACTATTCTAATTGATGATATCCCAATTAATGATATTATAATCAATATTTTCCTTTAACCTCATAAATGTCTTGGCGGCGGTGTTTCAAAAGGGGAAACTCATTACGGACTTGTTCTATTCTCTTAGGATCAATTTCAACCATTAATAATCCTTCTTTTTCATCTAAAGCCCCGATTACCTGACCCCAAGGATCAGCTGCCACTGAATGGCCATAAGCTACATATGAAGCGGTCTCATCCCTAGCTGGCGCTATCCCGGCGACATAAAACTGGTTATCAACCGCCCTCATCCGGACAGATAACTCCCAATGGGCCGGGCCGGAGACCATGTTAAAGGCAGCAGGAAGAATCATCAATACAGCACCTTGTAAACTCATCAACCTGGCTAATTCCGGAAAACGGATATCATAGCATATTCCGACACCTATTTTCCCCAGGGATGTGTTCACAACCGTTATCTCATTTCCGGCTCCCAAAGCATCCGACTCTTTAAACTTCAGCTTCCCTTTAATGTCAACATCAAAAAGGTGCATTTTCCGGTGCCTGGCCAAAAAAGTGCCATCAGGTCCAAAAACAAAACATGTATTGTATATGCGGTCACCCTCTTCTTCAGGAATGGAGCCGCCAAAAACATAAATTTTATTTGCTGCAGCGGCTTCTGAAAGCATCCGTATTGTTTCTCCTCCGGGATAAGACTCGGCAAACAATGGAAATGCCTTGTTGTCATACGGACAATTAAACATCTCGGGAAGAGCAACTGCTCTCGCACCCCGTGCCGCAGCTTCACTGATCATGTCCCTGGCCTTGTTTATGTTCCGGGCTTTTTCTTCTGTTACCCTATTTTGAATAATCCCTAAAATCCATTTATCCTGCAATCAAAATCACCTCATAATTAAAATTAGAACCTGCTTCAGTCAAGCAGGCCCGAACAAATGGTGACAACCGTTACCCGGCATTCACCGTTAATATCCAAAAACAGTTTACAATCCTTATCTAAAACAGTATATGTCCATAAATTGGTCTGCACAGACCCTGCCTTCCCCAGTTTCCTGATAATATCCTGTTTAGAATCACCAACCTCAACCCCTCCTGGGCCAGAAAACCCCTGCTCTGAAGCAGCCACTTTAACCACAACATCATTTTTATCATAAACAACTTCCATTCCTGTATAAGTATCGGTTCTGAGTGTCTGCCGCACCAGGTTATCCCATTTGCGCCATGTTTTTTTTGGACTGCCAGCGGCCTCTTTGACTTTATCCCTAGTCATACCAAGGCTAATGCCTGAAATTATCAAGTCTTTCTCCTGAACATCAAGGGCCCTGCCCGATTCGGCTGCAACCTGAAAATACTTGGTTTCAGGAACCCTGTCGGGAAACCTCTCAGTAACTTCAACCAGCCAGATAGGGCAGTCATCTGAAGGTTCACATTCAATCTCAAATATCAATTCGGTTCCATCAAGTTCAGATACTCTAATTAGATTGTTTACCCATGGGATATTTTTTACTGCACTAACAGCTTCTTCTGCAGGGATATATTTGTCAGTATTTTCTTCCGCATTACCAGCCCGGCCTTTGTGGTCTTCCGCATCTTTAAACACACCCGGTATCTTCTCTATACCTGACCAAATGATATTATACACCGGTTGTGAATAATAACCTGTCAGCAGACCTGAAACCATAATAATTACTACCAACATTATTCTTTTAAACAAGTTTTATTACCCCCTGGCAGTTGTTTTGTCAAGATTATCCTTTTGACAATATTCAACACCAGGCTGCCATTTCCTGCAAATTTAAGTTGTATTTTCAGTGCCTTTTCCTTTCCAGATAAGCTTATAAGTAAGGCCCAGCAACAGCAACAGACCCGCATATCCTACTGCAGGATAAACTGTCCTTACCAGAGTAGAAAAGCCAACCAGGCTGGCCAGGAATGCAGCTGCCGCAGTACCAATAATATAATACTTGGCCTGAGGAGTGTTTTCAGGGATAAGTCTGACCACAAAACCATAAAGACTTCCTACTGCTGTTGTATAAATTTCAGCTAAGAGCACTATACTGTAAAAACTCCTGAACAAAGGGTTCATAGTTCCGGCCACATACAACATGGGAATCTCAAATCTTCCGGCCATAGGAAGATTAGGAGCTATGGCTAAAAAAATAGCTGCTGCCCCAAGCCCTAATCCAATACCGCCAAATATTGCCCCCTTTGCCAGGAGCTCAGGTCTATTATACCTAGCTCCTGTAGGAGCCAGTACAGCTACCGCCATTACCAAATTATATGATACATACAGAACCGCTGCCAAAGGCCAAAATGGCACTGCAGCTTTAAAAGGAACTGTACCTATCACCGGGTTTGCATAAAATTTTGTATTAATGATCGTCCAAACTGCCATCCCAACCACTGAAGCCAGCAACACCGGTACTACCATACTTATTGAAGCAATCACACCTCTGAGTCCCAACATTACTGTGGCTACCGTTATTGCTATCATAACGGCACTGCCAATAACAGAAGGCCACTGATACTGCTCCGCAAAAATTGCCCCTGCCCCGGCAGCCATTGCCGTAAAAGCGCCAAAGAGAAAAAATGTAATCACATAATCAATCACAGTTCCCAGCCAACGTCCCCCGATATGTCTTATTATTTCAAGATGCGATTGGGCCTTAAGCCTCATTCCCATATCCAGAACCGCCCAGCCAAACAAGACAAACATAGCAGTTGCGGCCAGCAAGCCGACAAAGCCAATAAAACCGAACTTGCCAAAAAATTGCAGTACCTCCTGCCCCGAAGCAAAGCCTGCCCCCACAACCGTGCCGACATATGTTGCCGCAATTTTAAAAACAGCTAAGGCAGAGCCTTCCCTGACCTCATTTTCAACAACCTCATTTTCAACAGTATTCCCTGCAGCACTTTTTACGTCATCCAATACTCTGCTGCCTCCTTATATTAGTACTAAGTCTCTCGGAAATAAAATTTCCTCTCTATATTTTACTTCCTGCTGAACCCATTTATACGGTTTCACGCACTCAAACAAATAATTTGAGAGGCCTGGTATCAGGCCTCTCAAATTAGCTCTTTTTTTCTATAAACCAAACCTTCTGCCACACAGACGATTTCACCGATTTCATCATTTACAATTATCCTGTAAAGTCCGGTGCGATTGGTCAGCTTATCCTCTGTCGCCTCTGCGGTGAGGATATCACCGGCAGCGGTTGCCTTGAGAAAATTGATACTCATGTTCAGAGCCAGAGAAACCTGACCGTGAGAGTTAGATGCCAGGGCAAAGGCCATATCTACCAGTGTAAATACAACAGAGCCATGGGTTATGTCTACGGAATTCAAATGCTTATCCTCTATTTTCAGGCTTACCCGCGCGTATCCCGTCCTGACCTCCTGTATCTCTGTTCCAACCAGCCTGGCAAACCTGTCATTTGAAGTAATCCTCCGTACTGCCCGTTCTACCGAATCCATATTTGACATTCCTCCTTCAAAATATAAATACTGTATTTTAGTTCTACTAACAATTTGTTTTTTCCTCCACAGTCTATACAGTATAAAGTTTCATTTGTGACAAATTGGCAGTTTGTGCTATAATAACATTAATTTCTTTGCCAAAAACCACTGGAAAATCTAAGGAGGGTAATATATTGGGCATCTCAAAAAAAGTTGCAGAAAATCTAAAGCGTTCCTCATGGATTAGGGCTATGTTTGAAGAAGGAGAAAAGCTCAGGAAAGTATACGGTCCGGAAAATGTTTATGACTTCACCCTGGGTAATCCCGACATCGAACCCCCGGACGCCTTTAAAGAAGAACTAAAAAAAGCTGCTTTAAGCCCTGCTCCGGGCATGCACCGTTATATGAGCAATGCCGGCTACTCTAAAACACGGCAGGCTGTTGCCGAAGTGCTTTCAGAAGAATCAGGCCTGGACCTTACCGAAGAAAACATTGTAATGACAGTTGGCGCCGGAGGTGCGCTCAATGTCGTTTTGAAAACACTCCTTAACCCAGGCGAAGAAGTCATCATCATTCCTCCTTATTTTGTTGAATACAACTTTTATATAGACAACCACGGCGGGATTGTCAAGGCAGCTCCTGCTAAAGAAGACTTCCAGCTCGATCTGGGAACTATAGAAGCTGCAATAACACCTAAAACCAAGGCAATTATTATTAACTCCCCAAACAACCCTACAGGAGTGGTTTATGATGGTGCGACCCTGGAAAATCTGGGGAAACTGCTGAAGAAAAAAGAAGCGGAACTGGGGACAGAAATCTATGTCATTTCCGACGAGCCATATGCTAAAATCAGTTATGACGGGATTAAGGTGCCCAATGTCTTTAAACACATTGATAACAGCATTATCGTTACCTCTCATAGTAAAGACCTGGCCCTCCCCGGAGAACGTATAGGTTATCTTGCAGTAAGCCCCCGGGTTAAAAACCTCTCACTGGTTATGGAGGGAATGACATTTTCTAACCGGATTCTCGGTTTCGTAAATGCCCCGGCACTGATGCAGCAATTGGTAACCGGCCTGCAGAGGGAGAGTGTGGATATAGCCCTCTACCAGGAAAAACGCGATATTTTGTACAACAACCTCACTGAAATGGGCTTTAAGATGGTTAAACCTGCGGGTGCCTTCTACCTTTTCCCGGTATCACCAATTCCAGATGATGTTGAGTTCGTAAAGGCTGCCCAAAAATACAATATCCTCCTGGTACCGGGAGCTGGTTTTGGAAAACCGGGCTATTTCAGGATGACATACTGTATAGATAAACAGATAATTTTGAACTCACTGCCTGCTTTCAGGGAACTGGCCAAGGAGTTCAGTTTGTCGTAAAACTTAGCAATGATAGTAAGAAAAGCACCTGTGATTAACAGGTGCTTTTCTTATGTTTGATTTTTTATAAAATGGTTTGATAGTCACTGGCCCCATATAGGATACGCGTAATTATTACTTTGCCCTCAGCTTTCTTAACACCTCTAATAAAACACCTGCCTTATGGTTAAAATGTTTATGTAAATATTTGATTAAAAGTATTCACTGTTACACATAAGGAGGGACAGCAGTTTGCTGGTTATTCTCGTTCGCACCCTAATACTTTATATTTTTGTAGTAATAGCGCTTCGCATAATGGGTAAGAGACAAATAGGTCAACTGCAGCCCTTTGAGCTGGTAGTAACCCTTATGTTGTCCGAATTAGCCGCAATACCTATGGAAAGCCCCGGGATACCGTTGATAAACGGCATTACCCCTATATTGACATTGATTGCCGCTCAGGTTATCCTTTCCTATATTTCCTTGAAGAGCGACCGGGCCAGGGCTGTTATATGCGGAACCCCCAGTGTCCTTATAGAAAACGGAAAAATTGTTGAATCTGAACTAAAGAGGCTGAGATACAACCTTAGTGACCTATTGGAGCAGCTTAGGGCAAAGGATGTCCCCAATATTTCAGATGTTGAATTTGCTATTCTGGAAACGAGCGGTCAGCTCAGTGTTATCGAAAAATCTCAAAAAAGACCAGTGATGCCGGAAGACCTTAATCTTTCCACTAAATATGAAGGGCTTCCCTTTACTCTGATTATGGACGGACAAGTCCTTCACAAAAACCTGAAAAAAATTAACCTAAATATTGAGTGGCTATATCAACAGCTTGCCAACCTGGGAATAGAAAATCCCAGTGATGTTCTCTTTGCATGCCTCGATACCGAGGGTAAGCTTTTTTACCAATTAAAATCAGGCAAAGGCGCAAAACCATCAAAAAAATGAGATAAGGAAAAACAAAGGTAACAAAATAACGGAGGTAACAAGGAATGAAAGTTGTAGTCTCTACAATAGTGATTTTAGCTCTCCTCTTAGGCTTCGGAACTTATTCCTATTATTATCTTGACAGCACCGCTGATGAGCTCCTGAGTATGGCCGAACAAATTGAAGCCGATGTTGCCAATGATGACTGGCAGCAAGCCGGAACAAACTTTTCCAAGCTGCATGCCATTTGGGAAAAAACTATCACCAAATGGACGATTCTTATTGACCACGTGGAATTGGACCAGATAAATATATCAATGTCCCGGACTAAGAAATTTATGGATACGAGGGACATATCCGGTTTTATGTCTGAGATGGCTCAATTAAAGCTGCTTATAAAACACATTCCTGAAACAGAAGCTCTTAATATAAAAAATGTATTATGAGGGGTCTCAAATGAGACTCCTCATTTAATGTTTACATATTGGGGTTACGAATAACAAATTGGGCTTTTTCTGCATATCCTGAACATAAGAATACTGTTTTTTTGAGGAGGTCAAAAAATGTTGAGACAATATAATCACTGTATGCCTCCGGAGCCCATAGGGGCATGCTTTCCCCTAGCCAGGCTAGCTGAGGCATGGGTACCTTACCAGTGTTTAAAACTGGTCTATGACCCAGAAATCGGTTTATTACATGGTACTATTTTCCCGGAACTTGTGAGACCTTACGTTCCTCATCCATGTACATCTGAATGGTAAAAATGACAGGAGGTGGAGGTAATTATGAATAAGAAAACTTCTCACCAGGCGAAGCTGCTCAAAGAAATTATGAGCTACGAATTTTCTGCCGTGGAACTAAACTTGTTCCTGGACACCCATCCCAATGATATAAAAGCTTTGGCAGAATATAATCAGGTTACTCAGTGTTTGAAAAAACTACAATATGAATACGAAAAATGCTACGGTCCCCTGATGAACTTTGGCTCTTCCTTCAGCCAGCACCCGTGGCGTTGGATTGATGAGCCATGGCCCTGGGAAATCGAGTACTAAGGAGGGTTAAGATAATATGTGGATATATGAAAAGAAGCTGCAATACCCTGTCCGAGTGAGCGGCCCCAACCCACGGCTTGCCAAAATAGTTCTTGAACAATACGGCGGCTCCGACGGGGAAGCGGCAGCAGCCAACCGCTACCTGACACAAAGATATACAATGCCTACTGGTATGGCCAAAGGAGTGCTTACAGATATAGGGACCGAAGAACTAGCTCACTGGGAACTTATTGCCACACTTTACTATAAGCTGATGAAGGGGGTAACCCCTGCCCAAGCTAAAGCTGCCGGGCTTGACGCGTATTATGCCAATCACGGTAAAGATGTGTTCCTGCAAAATGCAGGTGGAGTACCCTTTACCGCAGCCTATTTTGCCACTAAGGGGGACCCGGTGGCTAACCTAGTCGAGGATATGGCAGCCGAACAAAAGGCCCGCGCCACCTATGAAAATATCCTTGACCTGAGTGACGACCCCTGTGTCAATGATACCTTGAAGTTCCTGCGGGAGCGGGAAGTTGTCCACTTCCAGAGGTTTGGCGAAGTCCTGGATAATGTGCAAACATACATGAACAGCAAAAAAGTATTTTAGAAAAAAATGAATCCCCCTCTGCCCAATGTCAGCAGAGGGGGAAATTACATTAAGGATGCAAAATCAGTTATCTACCGTTACCACACTTATACCACTCGATAACACTTTGCCGTTTTCTGTATAACCCCGTATCATGATTAAATGGGTTGTCCCATCCGCATATTCGGTGCTATCCCAGTTGTAACTGATGCTTACATCAGTCACGTCTTGTACGCCTTTATGGGCTTTATATACCCCGTCTATGTACAACTTGACATTACCAAATACCGGGTCACTGAAGGTTGCATCAAAATTACTAATTACACCGCTTACCGTACTGCCATTTACTGGGTTTGTTATGGTAACTTTTGCCGGTACCTCTACACTTACACTGCTGCTTGTGCCTACATTCCCCGCCGCATCATATGCCTTAGCTAACAAGGTATGATCTCCTGCATCAGGCTGCCAGTCACAGCTATACGGCGCATTCACGCTCTCACCTACCAAGCCTCCGACAAGAGATGATTTTTTACTGTAGGACTGTTGTGAATCCGCCTAATTTGGCATCGCAGACCGTTACACTTTTCGACTGCATTTTGTTACACGTTTATATTACACTAAACATATTAAGACATGTCCAATAATTATAATTAGATTTTTTTATGCCCTTTCATAAAAAACCTTAAGAGAGTAGTATCTCCCCTAAGGTTTTAAAAACTATAACAAATATTATGACGTATACAACCGAACAAATCTGTTGATACACTCATAGCTGTAGTTTATTGAAAATGCACCTTACCACCTTGATCGACACCATTAGATATGTTTAACCAAAACGATTTGTGAGGGTTTCCTTCTAAAACGGTACTAATAGTGTCTTCCCAATGATTCGTTGAAGTAACCGTTCCGTCAGTTTTTTCCAAAACCACTGTTTTATTAGAATCGGTAGGGTTTTTTTTCGTCAATTTTGGCTTATTTGACTTAAGCGAATACTTTATCTTAACTACATAGCTATCAGGGTTAACTTTTTTTGAAGACCAAAAACCATAATTCTTTCTCGTATATTTTTTCTCCAGCCAAGCATTTTCAATTACCAGGATAGTCTCATCATCAAGTTCTATTATCTCAGGACTTGAGGAAATATTTCTAATTAATACATCTTCTTGAAGTGCTTCTTGCGGGGAAGTAGTATATGAGATATTTACCTCCTTAAAACTCAATTGAACATAAAGATACGTACTTGTTAAAAAAATTATGCCTATTATAAATAGTAGTAAAATGCGTTTCTTCCTCATTGTTCCTCCTATTGACATGATAGCTTTTCCATTTGATCATGCCATGAATTTGGATGTATACCCACTGGAGTAGTAATATCTCCTGCTTTAAGAGCCCCTTGAGTGAAATTTAGGCAATTGTAACTAAAAAATTTATATCTTTTTTTGTCTTGCCTTGAGAAGGGCTAATACACTTATTATAGGGATTATTAAATGTAGGTGAACTGGCCCATGCTTTAATATGAGATATCATATCATCTGAAACGTTGTCAATCTCAATCCATCGCGTATAAACATCACAATTATCATCTTTCCGCAAGACATTTATTGTGTCAACTAATTCTTTGGTTGATTTGAAGTTCGTATATTGAGATGTTATTATGTTGTCTTTAACTGTGAATAAATTTTTACCAGGCCAAAAAGAATAATAATATCCCCTGTTTTTACTATCAACTACTGCAATTGCTTCATGACCTAATTTCCCGCCACCAAATTCTGATGCGTTAAGGATTAAAACCTTCCCAGTATCATTCCCCGTCCCCTGATCACTGCACATATAGTCCATCAATGCCGCTTTGGTTATCCTGCCGAAACATCCGGTTACATATTTACCATCCATGTAACCCTTATCCCTCAGGAATATCTGCAGTTGTTTGACATCTTCACCTTTTCCGGCAAACCACTTCTTTAATTCAGCTTTGGATGAATTGTCCAGTTTCTTGTTGTGTAAGTATCAGTCATCCCCTTGGGGTTATATGGTTTCCCTATTGCTTCTCTGAACAGCTAGTAATTCCAATGGGCCTCATAAGTATCCTCACCATATGTGCCGGTTACCTGAAGATGGCTTGTTTTGCCCATGAAGCCTTTGGACTTCAGGAAACCCTGCAGTTTGCCGGCGGTATTGGCCCATTCATTCTGCTTTTTGTTAAACCAGGCGGCAGATGGCATTTCTCCGGCAGGGTCAATAAGGTTTACCGGGTCGTTTAAGGCATAGATATATGGGACCATGCTTAATGGGTTGCTAATACTGCCTTTTACGGGGTCTGCCTGGAGGAATATCCCTGCAGCCGGGTCATAGAACCGGGCACCCATATGGATTAAACCGGCTTCGGGTTCGGCCGTTACCCCGTATTTGCCTATATAGGTGTGGTTTGTTTCAAAGCCTGTTTGCTGGAGTATAGCTCCCCATGGGTCGTAACGGTATGTCCCGGTAATGTTTCCGTTTAGGTCACAGACAGCACCCAAGCTGCCTAAGGCGTCATAATAGAAGTATTGTGCCGTAGTGTCAGGATTTATCTGGCCCAGTATGCCGCCTGAACCAAGTGTGAATTGTAATGCACCTTGGTTAAATGCTTATTTATTACCATTGAGTTCACTGTCACAAAACAATCCATCGCTCATTTGATAAAAAATCCACTCTATACGTCCAGCATCAGGATCATCGATAAATCCAGTAGTAATCACTACATCTTTTAATCCGTCATTGTTTATATCCTTTATTGAAGCTTCTAAAAGCTCCGAACCAGTTTTAAATGACGCTTGAAACTTATAAAGAATATCATCATGCTCATTTGTTAAATAAGCTGCCGGATATACTTTGTCACCATGATTGACTTCACCAGATATAAAATTAACACTTCCCCAAGAATTTAGATCGATTGAAAACGAATGCTCCTTAAATGGTATGAAATCTTTGATATCTGAAAGGTGGTATGGTCTAAAAAGATAGTTTCCATCTAAAGGTAGGTCTTCATAGGCTTCTCCTTTATCCATATACTTTATTTTTGCTTCTATCTCATCGTTTTCTTTAAATATCAATGTTACATTTCCTTTGTTTCTAACTTTATCACTAAACTGACATTCCGCTACACCATTATTAACTATACCAGATAAATCTCCTGATTTTTTTGAAGGTTCAAGTGAATAGAAGTAAAAATCTGGATATGCAATTGAACCTGTTGATAATTTTCCTTCTATTATTCCATTTTCTATTCTAGAGATAAAAAAAGAAAAAGAATCATATGCCCCCCCATTCCAACTTTTCACAACCCATATCTTTTTTAGATAATGATTATAGTCAATTGCTTTAACGTTATCCCCTGATGAAGAACTAATAGGTTTCATTGGCATAACTTCTGGAATCTTAGATTTATCTTTTATACTCGCACAGCCTGTCAAACCAATGATAAAAATAACGAAAAATATAATTGATATGGCAATTAATTTCGCTTTTCTCATTAACACATTTCCCCTTCATGCTATTGTAAATTCCATTTTATGATTTTATTTTTACTATCATTTACTAAAGTAATCATACCACCTGTTGGCAAAGTCAATCCTATTCTGTTTTCTTTTCGCATCGTCAGAAGATCTTTCATATGAACCATGAAATACCAAAGCTAAATCTCCAGCATTCTTTGTCGACACAATATATTCCTCAAAAGTCATAATATACGGAGAACCATAACCGGTTGTTGCAAACCATTCGCGTTTATTTGCTGGAGTACTTGATTGGCTACTATATATCAAAAATTCCAATTCTAAATCCATAAGATGTTTAGGATCATTTTTAGCCATTTCGTTAGTTAAATTTTTATCAAGTCCTGCCCAATTAAGGAATTTTGTTGCATCATCCCATTGGACTATGCCATATCCCAATGTAGTATTATTTAAATCCTGCCATACACCAGGGTTGAACCAGCTTTCTTGCTGAATATTTCCAAGCAAACCACATATGGCTTCCTTTGAGCAACCTTTTTGAGACAAATAATTATAAATGTATTTAGCATTTGCTTCCTGTTCTTCAGCAGATAATCGATTTTTATCAGTTGATACCTTAGCATATACTGTTTCACCCGTCCCCTGATCACTGCACATATAGTCCGTCAATGCCGCTTTGGTTATCCTGCCAAAACATCCGGTTACATATTTACCATCCATGTAACCCTTATCCCTCAGGAATATCTGCAGTTGTTTGACATCTTCACCTTTTCCGGCAAACCACTTCTTTAATTCAGCTTTGGATGAATCTGTCCAATTCCTTGTTGTGTAAGTATCTGTCATCCCCTTGGGGTTATATGGTTTTCCTATTGCTTCCCTGAACAGGTAGTAATTCCAATGGGCCTCATAAGTATCCTCACCATATGTGCCGGTTACCTGAAGATGGCTTGTTTTGCCCATGAAGCCTTTGGACTTCAGGAAGCCCTGCAGTTTGCCGGCGGTATTGGCCCATTCATTCTGCTTTTTATTAAACCAGGCGGCAGATGGCATTTCTCCGGCAGGGTCGATAAGGTTTACCGGGTCGTTTAAGGCATAGATATATGGGACCATGCTTAATGGGTTGCCGATACTGCCTTTTACGGGATCTGCCTGCAGGAATATCCCGGCAGCCGGGTCATAGAACCGGGCACCCATATGGATTAGACCGGCTTCGGGTTCGGCCGTTACCCCGTATTTGCCTATGTAGGTATGGTTTGTTTCAAAGCCTGTTTGCTGGAGTATAGCTCCCCATGGGTCGTAACGGTATGTCCCGGTAATGTTTCCGTTTAGGTCACAGACAGCACCCAAGCTGCCTAAGGCGTCATAATAGAAGTATTGTGCCGTAGTGTCAGGATTTATCTGGCCCAGTATGCCGCCTGAACCGAGTGTGAATTGGGTGGGACCGGCAAAGTCTACAGTATCACTCTCCATGATGGTATTTAAGCCGTTATTCAGGTAATATACTGAGCCTGAGACTGTGCTTTCTTTTTTGAGCAGGGCGCCCAGACCGTCATAGGTATAGTTTGCCGTACCGGCAGGTGTGCCTATGCCTGTTAATCTGTTGTTGTAGTCATAGCTGTAAACGGTTGTGCCATTGGCATCTGTTTTGCTTGTCCTGTTGCCGTTGTTGTCATAGCCGTAGGTTGTGCTTCCGGCCTGGAGCAGCCGATTGGCATTATCATAGGTGTAGTTTACGGTTCCATTGGGTCCGGTCATTACGGTTCGGTTGCCTGTGCCGTCATACTGGCAGGTTGTGATGCCGCGGCTGTCGGTTAGCTGGATAAGCTGACCGATATCATCATACTGGTAAGCGGATACGTCTGTGCTGTTGACTGTCATTTGGGTGCGGCGGCTGTTATGGTCATATATGTAGTCATAGGTCAGGAAGGCCGCGCCGCCCGCTGCCGCATTGGTGATGTTCTCTACCCTGTTGGCATTGTCATATTCAAATGTGGTGTAGGTGTTATTTGGGTAGTTTATTTGGGTTATGTTTGCAGCAGCATCATAGCTGAAAGTATATGTCTGTCCATTGGTATCTGTTATCTGGTCCAGAAGGTTGCGTTCGTTGTAATGGTATTGGTTCGAATAAAGTGTGTCAATGCCTTTTAATGCTGTAAGCTCGGTTAAGCTGCCCAGGGAGTCGTAACAGTATTTGAGGTCAAGGCCGTTCCCGGAATATGACGCGGTATCCAGACGCCCGTTAATATAATAATAGTCTGTAGTCCCTGTGGGGTCAACCATCTGGGTTAGATTCCCGGCGGCGTCGTATTGGTAAGTATATGTTGTGCCGTCAGGGAAGGCTGCACCGGTGACCCTGTTCATCTGGTCATAATTAAAGCTTACTGTGTTGTTGTTGGCATCTGTAACCCGGTAGACATAGCCGTTGACGTCATAATCGTAGGTTGTCATATGACCCAGGGGGTCGGTTACCCTTGTCACCCTGTTGGCACCGTCATAATCATATGTTGTTATATAGCCGCGCGCATTTTTGACGGTTTTAAGATTACCGTTAGGGTCATATGTATAGACAGTTTCGTGTTCAACAGGGTTGGTCAGGTATACTGCATCCCGGACTGCAATAAGCCGGTTTGCTTTGTCATAAATGAATGTGGTTGAGTTGCCTTCACCGTCTGTTAGTTTTGTCCTGTTGCCTTCATTGTCATATTCAAACTGAACTGTGTCGTTTTCGGCATTTGTCACGGTTTTTAAGCGGTTTAGCTTGTCATAGGTGTATGCGGTCCGGTTGAGTTTTGGGTCTTGCACCGCCTTAATGGTATGATTGTCGTTATATTCTATGGTTGTGACGATATTCCCCGGCATTTCTGTCTGGGAAATCTGACGGTTTAAAGCATCATATGCGTTAACCGTTGCCAACTGCTTGCCTTCAGGGGTGGTCACTGTTACTGTTTCTTTGTTGCCGGCATTATCATAGGCAATGTCTATACTGTTTCCGAATGGGTCTGTGGCTTGTTCTAAACGGTTATACCGGTCATAGGCATATTGTGTAATTCTCCCCAACTGGTCTCCGGCGGACTGCACGTTTCCTGCACTGTCATATTGATATTGCACATAAGAGCCATCGGAATAAGTGATGGTTTCCAATCTGCCCAATAGGTCATAAGCATAAGTTACCGTATTACCTTTCCCGTCCTTTACGGATGTGGTGCGTCCCCAGTCATCATAGGTGTATTCAACCGTATTGCCGGCGCCGTTTTTGTATAGCCTGACCTGGCCCACGGCATCATAGGTTATTTCGGTAAAGTTGCCATTGGGGTCTTTGACTTTATTTACTCTGTTAAGTTGGTCATAGAACATTTCGGTGACCCCGCCTTCAGGGCCGGTAACGGTTTTTAGGTTCCCTGCAGGGTCATAGGTATATGTGGTGGTGTTGCCATTGTAATCGGTCTCACTAAGGAGTCTGCCATAATCGTCATAATGCCTGTAACTGCTGTTCCCATTGGCATCTGTTTGTATGGTCTGGCGGCCAAAGAGGTCGTAATCAAGGTATACCATGTTATATACTTCATCAGTCACTGTTTTTAACAGGTTGAGACTGTTATAGGTATAAGCCTTTGTTTTTCCTAAAGCATTTATCTCTTTGGTCAGGTTGTGGTTGTTGTCATATTCAAATGCAGTTGTATTGTTACGCCCATCTGTAACAGTTTTTACATTTGCAGACCCGGGGTAATAGTCATAACTTGTAAGCCCGCTGCCGCTCCTGTTAAAAAGCATCCTCCCGATTGGGTCATATGAAGCTTCAAACAAGCCATAAACGGAATTGGTGACTGTTTTTTCCACATAGCCATAGTTATTGGGGTCATAGGTTAATTGTGTTATGTTGTTTCCGGCATCAACCACTGAGGTTACTTGACCGTATTGGTCATAGTTATATGTGGTAATGGAACCGCCCATATTAGTGGTTTTTAAGTTCCCATGTTCGTCATAAGTGTTGCTGACCTGGGTTCCTTCCGCATCCGTCCGGGAAACCACATCACCATTAATATTGTGCTTGGTTTTACTCGTATTCCCTTGGGCATCAACTGCTTTGGTCAACATGCCATTGGGGTCGTAATAATATTCACTGGTATTCCCTTTGGGGTCAGTGATATTTGCCATTTCCCCAATCAGGTTGTACCCCAGCTCAGTGGTCCCGTCCATATCCTCAATTTTGATGAGGTTAAACTGTTCATCAAAGTATTTTGTCTTCTGATTTGTATTATCGGTTATATCGGTCCAACCTTTATAGTAAATGAGCGCTACATCACGGCCTTCCGCATCCAATTGTTCAATAACTTTACCCTGTTCGTCATATGTCAGGCGGACATAGGGGTTACCCCTGGGATCAGTTATTTCCCTGACTCTGTGAGTATCTGTATAGTATTGGTAAGCCCAGTTATGGCCGTCCGGCTCGCTGAACCCGGTCAGGTCATCCCCGGTATAAGAGTAGGTAACTGTCCAGTTATCAAAATCAGGTATATCTGTGGTAATTGCCTCTACATACCCGCCGGCATTATATGAAAATACCACTGCCCGTCCGGCGGCATCAGTTACCCTGGTCAGCCTGCCCTCCAAGTCATAAGTCAATGAAGTAGTGTTATTATTGGCATCAACCAGTGATATAAGCTTGCCTGTACTGTTAAAATTCAGCACACTTCTGTCCATCTCTGTCAATTGCCAGCTGCCATCCATATTTTTCTTCAGCTTTCCGGCAACCCCAGGGTAAGGAATGTAGGTTAATTCGGAACCGGTTTCCTGTAATGTATACCGGTTTCTGCTGCCATTTCCCATCAGAACTGTGAGATTGCCATAAACATCAGTTGCAACAGTGGCATTATAATTAAAGTTCCATCCATACCCAAACGGGCCTGCAAATGATGTGTCCAGGGAGTTATAGTAACGATTAATTGTAATCGGAATCCCCCGGCCGGGAATGTTTAAATCAGTATTGTTATATGTGTAGTTGCCTGAAGCAGGGTTAATCCCGTCTCCTTCGTTGCATGACTGATAACCAAGCTTATCTTCATAAGAAAGAGGGCCGGTGTAACGATATGGTATGGGGACACTCACTATTTTATCTTGTCCGGCAGAAGGAAGAGCCTCAGTAGCATAGGTGGCATACATTTGACCGCTTTTATCAGCTGCCAGGGTCGGATTATATTTTAAAACCCCATCCCCAGATACAGTGCTGGTGATTAAATTCTTGCCGCTCCAAGTTTCACCGCCATCAGTGCTGAACTTAAAGTATCCATATGTATAATGAGACAGACTGTAGTCAACCGTATATCCTAAAAACAGAGTTCCGGAATTGTCTTCGGAAAGACTTAAGTCAGTCGCATGTGACAAGGTGCGTTCCGACCAGGGCAGCGTAATTTCCTGCGGCTGACTCCACGATTGTAAATCTTCAGACCGGGACATTTTTATAACCGGATAATCGTCATTATTGTATACACCAGGGTACTCATCTACCATACTAGGGTCATACCATACTAACCTCCAGGAATCATCCTCCAGATTAATAATATTGAATAATGGTTTGGTATTTCCTGTATTCTGCCCGACATCCCTTCCCACTCGCTGGGCGGAAGCCCAGTTAAGCAGGTCATTGGAAGTACGGTACCAGAGAGAGCCATCATCATAAGAGTAAAGGACATACGTTAAATTAGTTTCCTTATCCGTATAAGCTTGCTGGCTATAGACCGATGAAGTCCCTGACGTAAGCGCAACAGCTTCACCCCAGGCACCGGTATTAGCGAAATAAACCTGGGCAAATACCTGGTTGGTATCATCAACCAGCTTTTTATATGTCAGCAAAATATCATTTCCCGCACATGTCAAAGAAGGCGCTGTTGCCTCAGCAGCAACCATACTGCTGGGATACCGGCTCTTATTGTTATTGTATGAATTCCTTACATATATACCCTGGCCGTCACTTATATTTTTATTCCATCCCCAAAATGCCTCTGCCCATTCACCGGTTGGCAGCTTTGTTACATAAGGGTCAGACATCCGATAATACTTTTTGGTATTATTACCTATCCATGATAATCTTGAACCATCCATTCTGCAGATTCTGGCCGAAAAACCAAATTGTCCGTCATTACCGGGGGTCAGCTTTAAAAGGAGACGGTTCAACCCTGGTTTTAGCACCAGATTAACCCGGTCATCACCGAAAACATGCGGCCTGGACACATCTTTATCCAATATCACGGTATCGTCCAGCCATACTTTGACTGCACCGGAGCTGCCTAACCACAATTGATGGTCGGTAATATTACTTAAAAGACCATTAGTGACATTTAAGTAAGCATAAACAACTGTATCCGGATCAGTCCCAAATTGAGGAGCCAAGTCAATGAATTCATCGGAATCGGCTAGAACCGCCCAGGTTTCACCCCCAGCGGCAGTACCCTCACCTTCACAAGGTTCGGCCTGGCCTTCTCCGCCTAAATAGTCAGTTGACAAACGAAGCAAGGAATCGGAGTTATAATAAGCACCATTGACTAAAAATGATTTGATGTAAGACGAATCACCGGATAAGGTTGTGAAGGTATAATCCTGTGAAGCTGATAGATTGCCAAAGGCATCTTCTGAAACTATTTTGTAGTGGTAAGTCCTGTCAGCTTCCAGACCGGTCAAAACAGGAGCGTGATTAATTACCCTGTCGGCTGCGTAATACGTGCTGCCATAACTTTCCGTGAAACCGTACAGTATTTTGGAATCACCGGCCTCATCCAGGGTTAACCAGCCTATAGCTGCAGACCCCGACCCAGCAGTTGCCGTTATATCGGACAAGGTTGGCGCCAGAATATCGGCCGGTGGTGTCCCGTCGGCAGGGTTATCCACCTGATAAACAAGGCCTGGTACTCCTGACCCGTCATCAAAAGCAAACCTGACATCAAATTTAGAAGTGCTGTTAAGGTCACTTACTTTTACCATCAGCCTGTTCCAGCCTTCATCCAGGTGAACACCGACAGACTCAAAAGTATATCCTTGCTCTGCAGTTTTATCCCTGTCAACACATACGTTCCCGTTTAACCATGCCTTATACCCGGCCTGGCCCCCAATCCACATTAAAACATCCTGTGGTAAAGGAGAGTAAACATATGTATGTGCATAAGCGGCATACTGGCCTGTATAATAAATGCCGGAAATATTTATGCTGTCTGTGGTACTGACCAGTTTAGCCCATGTTTTTTCCCCCTGTATGTCACGTTCGGAAGGCAATACCTGGGCCTCACCATTCAGATAGTCTGTTTCCAGTACCGATGTCTGGGTGTTTTCATATGGCCCGTTTAATAGCCAGTCCCTGACATATGAAGCAGCCAGCTGAAGAGTGCGTACATATGTTTTAGAATAAGTGGCAAGGTTATCTGCCCTGTCTTTGGACAGGATACGGAAGTTATAATACGTACCCGCTTGCAGTCCCTCAACAACCACAGTATGGTCCGTAACCATTGCGGTGTCAATTGGTGTAAAGTTGCCCCAACTGTTGTATTTGCCCCATTCAACCTGACTATCTGCCGGTTCATTAGTCGTCCATGTTATAATAGCTTTTGTAGTGGTTGTGGTTATTTGAGGGTTCGAAATAACCGGGGCGGTTCTGTCCACAAACACAATAGAACTCGCGGAATTGTTATTATATACGGTGTCATGCACTGTTGCCTTTAGATTATGGTAACCCTCGGCCCAGCTATCGGTATTCCAGTTGTAAACAAGCGGGCTGACCGCACCCGAAGCTACCGGATTGTCATCAATAAACAAATCAATACTGGATATACCCAAATCACTGGCCGCATTTACCCGAACTTCCTGAGTACCTTTCAGATAAGAGCCGTTGACTGGATTTTCTATTGAGACTTCCAGTCCGCCGGCAGTTTCCTGGGAAGCTATTGTCACGGTAAGGTCATGTATTTGTGGTTTTAGATTTACATCATCAGTAGTAAAGGTTGTCCGATATTTCAGCAAACCGTTTGTTAAATCAGTACCTGCCGAGATACCGGGTATACTGCCATTATTAGCAGCAGTCTCCCATCCTAACCAGGTTGCTCCTCCATTCAAAGACAAATCTGTTTCGACATTCATCCCGGTATTCTCGGGTAAATTTGCATTCCAGGAAATCATCGAATCTCCGGCAATCGTGGCTGATGAGAGGTCAAACACCGGAGATATTCTGCAGCCGTTTAAGTAGTTGAATTTAATATAATCACAATCCAGATTCAAACCCCTATAGAGATATGGCCACGTTTTAGCTATTATACCCACACTTTGGGGAGTATTTGTGTTGGTATGACTGCCTGCATTTGTCCACTCACCGGTTTCGTTAAGTTTATAGTCGAAGTAATAAGTATCTCCCGTTTTTCGTATTCTCAGAAAACCGGTTGAACTTGTAAATGGGGCATCTGCTATAGTTGCTATATCAGTCTTTGCCGCTTTTAGGTTCAGTCCTTTATACGGGCCCCAATAATAACAGTCATATTGGCTGAAATATACGAGCAAACCGGCATGGAAGTTGTATCCATTTGGATATGACGATAAGTTATATTTTGTTTCCAGAACCCAGTCGCCGTCAGATACCGGCAGTTTCAATTTGGGCGCTTCATCTACAGTAGCCGAATGGTTGAAATAAGGTGTATTGGGCAAAGATAATCTAAACCATCCCGGTCTGGCTGTTAATGAATAAGTCGGGCCTGTTTTGGGAACTTCCCAGGTCCAGGACGAATCCAAGGAAGTGTCGGAAAAATTATCATTAAAAGGAACTATGTTTAATTCTAAATCGCCGTAAACAGTAGCCGCAACATTCTCTAACGTGCCCTGTTGCCAATCTTCCTGAGTTGTATCAGTATGGCTCCATCCTGATGATGATGTAACGCTGACAGAAACCGTATTGCTTACACCAATATTTCCGGCGGCATCATAAGCCTTTGCCGATAAGAGATAAGTTCCTGTTAAATTAGTCGCATCCCAGCTATAAACATATGGGGCAACTGAATCCTGACATATTAAAGTATCATTAACATATAACTCGACATTTGTGACATCCACATTGTCTGTGGCTTCCACAACAATATCGGTTTGACCTGTGACAGTTCCTTCGGATGGTGAGATAATGCTAATAGCAGGAGTTACGGTATCGGTTGGCAAGTTATTTACTGTTACTGTACTTGTCCCAAACGAAAATACTGTCCCCTCTGATGTATAGCCTGTAATCTTTATTTCATGGGTGCTGCCATTAGCATATTGTGTTGTATCCCAGTTGTAATTAAAACTTACATTTGGCCCACTTGTCACATATTGGGCTACATCATTTCCATCTATCTTCAGCATAGTATAATAACCACTGTTTAACGCAGTGCTGAATGTACCGGTGAAGTTGGTCACCATCCCGCTTACTGTACTCCCGTCACTCGGGCTGGTAACACTTACTTCCGCTCGTACCTTCATCGTTATACTGGAGCTTGTCCCAACATTACCTGCTGCATCATACGCTTTTGCATATACCGTATGGCTGCCTCCTGTCGTTTCCCAACTGCAGCTGTATGGCGCATACACACTCTCGCCCACCAGGGCATTGTCTACATAAAACTCTACCTTCGCTACTCCTACCGCATCACTCGCATTCGCTGTGACCGTTACTGTATCACCAGATGTACCCACAATTTCATTATTGGCAGGTGATGTTATACTTACCACTGGTGCTGTGATATCATCTGCCGCTTCTGCAAAACTGCGTGAGCCCATATTGGGCATTGGAAGCAAATACGTGGGTAACAGAATCAACATGCATAAAATAATGCTTAATATTTTCTGATATCCGTTAAATCCACCCTTTTTAACCATCAATTTTCTCCCCTTTATAAAATTATTGATGCCCATTAACCGCATTCCATTTTTTTCATATTCTTCTATATTTTATTTTATATTACCATAATTTGCCGTTATTTCTGCTTCAAATGCGGTTTTTAGAGTTCAAAATGCGGTTTTTAGGGGTTGAAATTTCTACGAGCAAAAAACCTAAGACCAACAAAAAATCCAAGGCACAGAGCCTTGAACATTGTTTTGATATTCTTCCCTGGGCTGTTTCGCAATTTCCCTTAATTTGCGTGCTGCCTGCTCAAGTTTCATAAGCCTTTTTCGACCTTTTCTTTATTTACCACCAAAACCACCCTAGCATTTCGGAATAAAACTACTATATTATTCAAACAATAATTTCATGAATAAGGAAATTATATCAAACAGACAGGGTATAAGCTTATTAACCATATTTATGTTAGGGGCTACCGTTATATTGAATCCGGGCAGGGAAGCGGGAAATGATATTTGGATTGCCGTCATACTGGCAATGCTTTTAGAATTCCCACTGCTTTTTGTGCATACAAGGCTTCTTCGGATTACCCCTGGAAAGGATTTGTATGATATACAGCAGGAAGCCTTCGGAAAAGTAATCGGCAAAATAACTTCATTCTTTTTCATCTGGTTTGCCTTTCACCTTGGAACTTTGGTACTCAGGAATTTTTCGGAGTTTATTGAGGTGATATCCTTACAAGAAACACCCCAGTATCCTATTTTGTTAATTATGGGAATATTATGCATCTGGGTTGTAAAAAGCGGCATTGAAGTGCTGGGGCGCTGGGCTTCATTTATTCTCCCACTCTTTATACTTGTTTTGTTTGGTATAGTTTTTATGTCAATACCACTAATAGATTTAAGGAATATAAGACCTGTGTTATATAACGGCATAAATCCGGTATTAGCGGGCACGGCGTCCCTGTTTGCTTTTCCGTTTGCCGAGCCCGCATTGTTTACAATGATTTTCGACTCATTAAAAGCCAAAGATAAAATATTAAAAGTATATATGACTGCTGCATTGTTAACTGCCGCTGTTTTAATAACATCATATGTAAAAAACATTCTGGTTCTTGGCAGCCATAATTATTTAAGTCTATATTTCCCTACATATTTTTCTGTAAGCTTGATAAACATAAGCGAAACCCTGGAAAGGATAGAAGCTCTTACAGGTGTAACATTTTTATTCGGTGGCTTTGTTAAAGCTAGCGTTTGTTTGTACATAGCAAGCAAAGGCTTTGCCAAAATGATTAACATTGATAGTTACAAAAAGCTTGTTGCTCCAATAGGACTATTGATGATATGCATGGCAAATTTAATATATTCAAATACATTGGAAATGTTTCTGTGGGCTTCTGAAATTTATAAATACTATGTACTTCCCTTTTATGTTATCCTTCCACTGATTATACTAATAGCAATTAAAATCAAGATAAGATATAAAAGTTAAGATTGAGAAAGGAATATTTTATGTTTAAATGGGCTAAAAAATTAACTACCCAGAAAAACACACAAAATTTTCATACATCATTGGAAAAAAATATAGAAATATTAAAAGAAATATTCAACAATGATGACACTATTATTTACAGAAAGTTTCGGAACCAGGCCAATAACGCAATCCGGTGCTGCATTATTTTTGCTGACGGAATGGTAAATAATGAAATAGTTAACGAGAATATTCTTCAGCCTATTGCAGCAAATAAGCTTTTGAAACCCGGAAAGGATATAATCGACAACCTGCAGTACGGTGTTATTATAGCAAATGATGTAAAAAAAACTGCTGATGTATATAAAGTAGTTGAATCCATAATTAACGGCGATACCGCACTCTTGGTTGAAAATGAAAAAGAATCTTTAATAATAAACACCAAGGGCTGGCAGAGCCGTTCAATAACTGAGCCGGAAACCGAAAAGGCGCTGAGGGGGCCTAGGGAAGGGTTTACGGAGTCTTTAATGATAAATCTTACTCTTATTAGAAGAAAACTAAAGACCCCGGATTTAAAATTTAATTTCAGAACTATTGGTGTGAAGTCACAAACCAAGGCCTGTATATGCTATATAGATGGAATAGCAAACAAGAAAATTCTTGAAGAGTTTAACAAGAGACTGGATACCATTGAAATTGACGGAGTTTTAGATACAGGTTATATCGAGGAACTGATATCAGATGCTCCCCATTCGATGTTTAGAACCATCGGAAGCACTGAACGACCGGATATTGTTGCAGGTAATATGCTGGAAGGCCGGATAGCCCTGGTTCTTGATGGGACTCCATTCGTTTTGACGGTACCTTTTTTATTTATGGAGTTTTTTCAATCAAATGAAGATTATTACACCAACTACTATACCGCGTCAATAAGCAGGCTGCTAAGAAACATAAGTTTTATATTAACAATCAGCGTTCCTGCAATTTACCTGGCCTTGACAACATTCCACCAGGAGATGATACCAACCCACTTGCTTATGAGTATATCGGCTGCAAGACAAGACATGCCCTTTCCAACCATTATTGAAGCACTTGGAATGTTAATCGTCTTTGAAATCCTGAGGGAAGCAGGGGCGCGTATGCCCTCTTTTATAGGACAGTCTTTAAGTATTGTGGGGGCTTTGGTTATCGGACAAGCAGCAGTTGAGGCCAGATTTATAAGTGCTCCAATGATTATTGTTATTGCCTTTTCCGGTATAACAGGACTAATGATTTCAAAAATGAAAGGGGCAATTTTCATGTTAAGATTAATTTTTCTATTCCTCGCCTCATTTTTGGGATTATACGGTTTTGTATTTGGAATCACAGGGCTATTAATACTATTGTTCGAAATGCGTTCCTTCGGGGTTCCATATATGTCTAATTTAGCATCATTTAACCCCCAGGACCTTAAGGATACGGTTATAAGGGCACCATGGTGGCACATGAAATACAGGCCTAAATTTATTACTGCCAGAAATAAAATAAGAAATGCATCCGGAGGCCGAAAACTGTGAAAAAACGCAAAATAAGCATTACTATTTTCAGCTTTATTATAATGACCCTGCTTTCGATATCATTAGCCGGGTGCTGGAATTACAGAGAAATCGACAATCTGCATATGGTATCAGGCTTTGCGGTTGACAAGAGCAAGGACGGCAAATTTTTAATAACTGCTGAAACAGTTAATATATCAACAGGCAACCAGAACTCAACATTTGCTCCCCTAATATTTTCAGCCGAGGGAGAAACAATGCTTGATGCAATCAGAAATATTATTATTGTTTCCGGAAGAAAACTATACTGGAGCCATGCCAAAGCAGTAATAATAAGCCAGGATATCGCAAGAGAAGGTATAATTCAAGTGCTTGATTTGATTACCAGGGATCCAGAGCCAAGGCTGGAGCTTATTGTAATGATTTCAAAAGAAAAAACAGCGAAGGAAATATTTCTTTTACATAATACGGAATCAAAATTGCAGGGCTTTGAAATTGATGTTTTGATGAAAACTCAAAAGAGCTTATCCAAAACGCCAACTACAAAAGTCTACCAGCTAGTAAATTCATTATCCAATAATAAAGAATCGGTAGTCCTGCCGACGATTGGTTTTGTTATGAATGCAGGTAAAAAGAATATAGGATTATCGGGAGCGGCAATATTTAAAAAAGATAAACTGGTAGGGTTCCTAGATGGAGAAGAAACCAAGTACGTTCTTTTTGTAAAGAACCAGATAAGAGGAGGAATACTCCCTCTAATAAAGTTGGGTGAAACTTCCCGCAGCATCATATCCCTTGAAATATTTAGAAATAAAACTAAGATTAAACCTGTCTATTCCAATGGCAAAATCACAATTAATGTAGATATAAAAACAAGAGCTGCTGTTGATGAGCAAGGAACTTCTGCCACCTATATTGACCCAAAAAGCTTAAGGATGCTTGAAAAAGAGGCTGGGAAATCCTTGAAAAATAATATAGAGGATACAATCCGCAAGGTCCAGAAAAAATACGGGGCTGACATATTTGGATTTGGAAACGAAATCAAAATAACAATGCCCTCCTTATGGAAAAGCATTGCTCACGATTGGGATAGCCTTTATAGGGACTTGGATGTGGAAGTAAAAGCATCTATAGATATTAGAAATACCGGACTTACTATGATCCCAATAAAATAGGAGGATAAAATATGAAGATCGCAATGTTCTCATTTGTATGTGCCTGTTATATTTTCTCAGACCTGATTCCTTTATATAATGCCAAGGAGTGGAAAACATTCTGGACCTATTTAATAATGGTAATTCTTGCTTTCTCTATATGGGTGATGATTTCAATGGAGGTTGATATACCCTCTCCTGCAATGCTTATAAGAAAAGCGGTTACAGCAATTTTCAATCTATAGATGGGCGGCTTTTTAGACTTCCATTATTATCGGCAAAATAATGGGTTTCCTTTTTGTTTCGGAATACATTACATTACTTAATGTCTTACGGACCTGTTCTTTAATTTTGGCCCATTCCCTGATATTTGTTTTGGTGCAATTTTTTACTGTAAGGTTCAGCTCATGCCTCATCTTGGCCATCAGTTCCTCTGACTCGCGGACATATATAAAGCCGCGTGACACTATGTCCGGACCTGATAATAAAGCCCCGGTGCTCTTATCAATAGTGAGCACGGCAACCACAACTCCATCTTCGGCTAAAAGCTTCCTGTCACGCAAAACGATGTTGCCGACATCACCTATTCCAAGTCCATCAACCATTATGCTGCCGGATTGGACCTTGCCCTGCATGCTGAATCTACCTTGACGAAAAACATTTCTCTCCCCAATAGCGGTGATAATAATATTTTCCACAGGAATCCCCAGTTCAAAAGCAGTTTTTTTAAACTTTATCAAATGCCTGTATTCTCCATGAAAGGGCATAGCATATTTGGGTTTAACCATATTTATCAAAGTCATAATCTCTTCCCTGGCAGCGTGTCCGGACACATGTACTGAAGCAATATCCCTGTAGACAACACGTGCACCACCTTTGAAAAGTTTGTTAATTGTCCGGTACACATACCTGGCATTACCTGGAATAGGGGTTGCCGATAAAATTACCGTATCCCCAGGTTCGAGTGAAATCTGCCTGTGACTTCCTTCGGCAATTCGCGTCAGGGCCGCCATAGGTTCCCCTTGGCTGCCTGTTGTTATGATAACTAATTGATGCGGGGCATGTTTGTTTATTTCATCAATATCAATCATAACTGAATCGGAACAGGACAAATAACCCAGTTCCCTGGCCGCCTCAACCACATTTACCATGCTCCTGCCCACTACGGCAACCTTACGGTCATGTTCCATTGCGGCATTGAGCACCTGTTGAATCCTGTGTACATTTGAAGCAAATGTTGCTATGATAATCCGTCCTTCGGCCCTCTCAAACTCCTTCGCAAATGTTTCTCCGACTACCTTTTCAGAAGGTGTAAAGCCTTCGTTTTCCACTCCGGTACTGTCACAAATTAGTACCAGTACCCCCCTTGCTCCATATGAAGCTAATTTATCCAGTTCGGTAATCTTGCCATCAATTGGTGTATGGTCCAGTTTAAAGTCTCCGGAATGCACCACAAGTCCTTCAGGGGTATCAATTGCCAGACCAATCCCGTCAGGAATACTGTGATTAACCCGGAAAAATTCAACATTAAAAACCCCTGCACTAATAATATCATCGGGATGTATTTCAATTAAGTTTGCATCTTTAGCCATACCATGTTCTGTCAGTTTCTTCTTAATCAAACCAATGGTAAGCCTGGTAGCATATATAGGTACATTAATATCTTTAAGGACATACGGCAGTGCACCTATGTGGTCTTCATGACCATGAGTAATAAAAATTCCCCTTACCCGCTCCTTATTTTCCACAAGATACCTAATGTCCTGGATAACCAAGTCTATTCCATACAATTCCTCACCCGGAAAACAAACACCCGCATCAACAACTATAATATCATCACCATATTCAAAAACCATCATGTTTTTCCCTATTTCCCCGACACCTCCGAGGGCTATAATGCTTAGATCGGTACTGCTTTTTTTAAATTCAATTCGTCTCCTGTGTCTTGAAACCAAATTATTCCACCCCATTTTATATCAGCCGCTTTATTTTAAATCAATAACTCCACACCTGAATCCTGTTATTGCCCTGATCAGCGATATATATTCTGTCATTATTATCAATAAATATCCCTACCGGCAAGCTGAAAGAAGCCTTCTTATCCGAAGCAGTTCCGAAAGCCGTAATGATGTTTCCATCTTCATCAAATACCCTAATCAAATTTGATAAAGTATCCGCAACATAAATTCTGTCTTTTGAATCAACTGCCAGTCCTTTGGCCATACTCAATGCCTGCACGGGCCCGCCGTCAAAAACCTTTTTGGTTTCTCCTGTGGGGCTCAGCAGTTTAACATTATAGTTACCCCCGTCAGCAACCCAAATAAATCCATCACCGGTTACAGCCAGGCCGTGGGGAGACCCCAGGGGAACCTGCTGTGACTTGATAGTTTTAATTAAACTGCTGTCTTTGTCAAATACCAGTATTTGCTTGCCGGCCATATCAGTTACATATACGTCACTATGTGATGTAACAAAAATCTGAGCAGGCCTGATACCCTGTTCAGGAGTAATCCACGTTTTTTTATAGTCTCCTGACCCAGAATATTCATACATAGACCCTGCACCGGGGTCAGCAACAAGAACCCGGGATCCCAGAAATCCAATTCCATAAGGATAAGAAAGAGGTTTTGAAGACCCAGTCCCGCCAATTTCGTATAAAAACTGGCCTTTTGAGGTAAACACCGCCACCCTGTGGTTGCCGCTGTCAGCAACTAAGATACGGTCTTGATTATCTGTTGCGGCATATACCGGTTCTTTGAGACCGGTTCCTCCATCTTTAGCGTTTATTTCAAATAGAAACCGGGGACCGTCCGTATTCTCACTACCGCCGTCCCTAGTATAAACAATAACTGCAAGCCCAGTGACAACTACAATTAAAATAGCGATTAATAAGTGTTTAACCTTCATGAATGTTAACCCACATCCTTAACTTCATCTACGCACTAAATATTCTAGATTAATACAAGAGTTCCTTCATTATGTTTTTGCATTTCGGTGGTCATTTCCGACCGCTTGTCTCCATATCTTTACCATTCCCGGAATTATTGTTAACTACCCAATCAGCAGATGATAGAATTAATTTGGTGATAAATTTAAAGATTATCTCCTCGCCCTGCTCTGACTGAATTCGGCAGGGCAACTATTTTTTAGCACTTTTACCGAAAGTTAATATAGATATTAACAGGAGGGAAAATTATATGGCCAAAATACGTGTTTTGTTGGTTGATGATCATCCGGTTGTGCGTCAGGGCTTACACAGATTACTTTCTAAGTACCGGGATATCCAAGTAGTTGGCGACTCCGACGGGGGACCAAAAGTAATCCAGTCAGTGGATGCCGTTCAACCAGATGTTATTCTGTTGGATATTAGACTAGCCGCCGGTCGGAGTGGTTTGGACATAGCCCTGCAGTTGAAGCGGACTCATCCAAATTGTAAAATCATTATATTAACTTCTTACGATGACGAAACTTATCTGAATCAAGCTGCACGGGCTTGTGTACATGGTTACCTGCTCAAGAGCGCATCACCTCAAATATTAGCTGATACCATCCGAGCTGTCCACAGTGGAGAACACAGGCTTTCACCTTCATTAGCAGGCAAAGCCTTTAAACAGCTTGAAGTTGCACATCAGGCTTGGGCATTAGCCGGCACTGGTTTATCAGAACAGGAATTTAGAATGCTGAAATTAATTTCCGATGGCGCCAAGGTCCAGGATATCGCTCAAACACTTTATATAAGTGAAAGTTCAGTAAAGAGAAAAACCCAGGATATAGTTGAGAAAATGGGGGCAACTAACCGAACTCAAGCAGTAGCTGAAGCTTTTAGGCGCGGTTTGCTATAAGCATTGCATTATTACCACAAATTAATGTCTTATCCTCACACTGTAAAAACAAGGCTTCACACCTGTGGCAGGCAAAGCGAAACTCGCATTTGAAGCAAGTCTCTTGTTCATTATTGCTCTGCCAGTACTGTAAATTTTTTTTCTCTGCAAATATTTCCTGAACAGTAGTTTCCCGTACATGCCCCAGTTCATGTCCCAGAAATGCGGGACAGGGATAATATTTGCCATCCCAATTAAGGGCCAGCTTGCCGTGCAGGCAAGTATGGTTTTTTTGTTTGGAAATATATCTGCCAATATCAGGCGGGGTGAGGTAATTTTCTCCATAAATAAAATCCTTAACAGGAGGGGAGTTTTTGAGAAGCCTGTCACTGTAAACGGCTTCGGGTCCAAGTTTATTTAAATTGGCGAGTACTCTGTAGGGGTCAGGGTCTTCCCCGGCAAACAAGTACACCAGTTTAAAGGGATAATCGTTTTTCTTCAGGAAAAAAATATTTTGCATAAGTTGTGCCCAATTACCTTTTTTACCGCTGATGTGGTCATGAACCGCTTCCTGGTCAGAGAAAATCTGAAAAACAGGAGTGATTTTCATTTTTGTCAGTTGTTTAATAAGCCCCTTTGCCAACGGGGTACCGGTAATAAGTTCAAACATATTATAATTTAATTTGCAAGCATTTAGAATTGTGTCCGAAAGCAATTCCTCTGTAATATGGGGGTCACCGGCATGGAAGACTATAGAATGACAGCCTAATAAAGCTGTTTCTTCCAAGGCCTTTTTTATGTAATGGAACGGCAGTATCTGTTCCCGTCCTGCCAATTCCCGCCGACACCCGAGACAGGGCTGCAGCCGGGGGGTAAACTTGCCGGGCTCGCAAAATATACAGTCCTGGCTGCATTGTGATGTCAGGTTAATATGCAGGATATTTATTTTTGGCGCCGGACGAAAAAAAGTAATATCTTCAACCGGATTAAAAGGCCGGATTTTTTCCACAAAACAAGGCTGTTCCAGAAAACAGCCTGCTCCCAGGTTATTTAATGCATCCAGAAATTTTTCTGTTTCCGGTAAAGAAAGTCCTATTTGGTTTGCAGCCTGCTCAAGTGAGTAATTTTGTTCCGTATATGCCAGTATCTGACTGCGCAGCAAATCAAGAGCAAACACCTTTTGCTGTAAAAGCAAGTATAATGCGCTACCTACAACTCCGGGAACATAAATAACTTCAGGAAATAAGCGGAAATATCTTTTTCTTTTGGTCAAATTAATCCCCTCCCACAGGATATATCAAAAATTAAGGGATAACATTTGGCTGTATCGCCGCTGATATATTTTCATTACTTCTTCATAATACCCTGGGACTTCTTCCAGGAGACTGTAAATCTCACTCAATAATTCTCCAGTCCATTGGACTTGATTTTCACAAAAAGACGGGGTAGGTTTGCAAAAGTCTTTTCCGGACCAGAAGTGTGAGAAACAGGTTTTGCACAGCTGCATAATCCTGCATCCACTGCACTGGGTCGTAATGTTTCGGTTATACATATTAATTAGTTCAGCAATAACTTTATAGTTAAGTCCGGTTTCCACTGTACCGATATTGGCCAGTCCCGGCACCCTTTCACATGGCTGAAGCCTTCCATCCGGGAGCACACAAATTTTTTCTCCGGGCAGACAAGTACCGGTTCCTGGTATTTCAGGCCTGCCGGGTAAACCCAAAATTTTTCGCATTAAGTGTAACCGGTATGGTGACAAAATAAAAAAATTTATCAATGGGTCATTATCATCATCTGTTAAAGGTGCATACAGATTTTTCCTGATTGTTGCCACACTTTCAAAAAACGCATTTCTTTCCTGTTGGGAAAATTGTTTATAATAATCGGTAAAATGTGAACCGACAGGATTAAACATAAATAAAGACTTTTTGAACTCCTGATGGCTTTTAAAAAACTGCCATAACTCACTAATATCGCTTCGCCAGTCATACGTAACCAGGAAACCCAATAGCGGATAGTCAGAGTGCCTTTGCCAAAAACGTTTAATATTGGCGAATACGTCAGAGAAACTGCCCTTGCCTCCGGGAGTGGTACGATTGCGGTCATGCTGCTGCTCAGGGCCGTCGAGGCTCACCCAGACGGCAAAATTATTAGCAACAAAGAAATCTGTCACCTTATCATCCAATAAAAGGCCATTGGTACTGATGGTGAACAGTACATTGGCAACTTTTTTTTCACGGATATACCGGACTACTTCTTCTATCAAAGGGAATTGCAGCAAAGGTTCCCCGCCGTAAAAAGTTATAACCGCGGTTCTGCAAGGATCGCTACGGCGAATCCTGGCAATGTTATCCAAGTAATAATCAACAGCCTTTTTGGCAACCTGTAGTGACATTGTTTCCGAAGGCATTGTTTCCGAATAGGGGTAAATCATAGAATTGATGCAATAACGGCACTGCAGATTACAAGTTCCTGTAACCGTCAATATAAGCTGGCGAAATCCATTCCGGGCCGTGGTCTCAGCTAAAACATCGGGATCAGGCTTAGAGGGTATTTGCGGAAATGACCCCGGGGCCCAAAAGGCTCCATATTTGTGGTGCCGTTCTTGAATAAAACGTTCCCAATATTCCAACTGTTCAGGCGGAGTTTTTTCTAATCGGTCAAGGCTGTCTGCATCTTGATTCAGAAGAGTATTTTTCAAGCCGCCTGGACATGGAAAAACCATCCCTGAACAATCATCATAGTAGTAATCCATACCACTCACACTTTGAAAATGAAGTCCCCGAAGTATTTTTTTCAAATGACATCTTCCTTTAGTTCTTATAGATTAATTTGGTTCTTTTAGATTAATAAGTAATCTGACTTTAATGCTAATAACCTTCTGCAACCCCGGTTGCAACTCCTCCTGAAGCTCCACCGGCTCCACCGGCAGCATATACGTCACCTACCGGAATTGGACCATCAGCGGCACACCCGCCGACACATCCACCTCCACAGCCGGCACTGCAGCCTCCTCCGCAAACGGCTCCACAGACCCAACTTTTTGTAACATCACCACCGATTTCTTTCAGGCCATCCACATAAGCTCTGGCAATTTTTTCTCCAAGCTGTTTTACATTTTCCATATGTTTGGCATCAGGCTGATTCATAAATTCACCTCTTTTCATTCCAACTTCCGGGGACCATGAAATGGGTGTAATACCGTAATTATACACTAATCCAAATTAATTCTTCAAGAAAAAAAGGAGTATACCCATAAGTTTTCACTGCTTACAGGAACCCCCTTGCCGAATACGAATCTATGCTTCTTCATAATCGTTGTTGGTGAAGCCCAGCAATATTTTTAGCCATTTGTCCCGCAATTTTATACCTAGTAGGGTACCCTTTTGCCTTATCAACCATATCTCCGCTGATAAGCTCATCAAGCAAATGTTTGGCTAATTCATTGGACATTCCAAAATGATCAGCTACTTCCTCCGTAGAATGAGGCATTTTGGATAGTAACCAGACAATGGCATCCTTGGCGTGTTTTTTCTGTGTATGACTAACATACTGGGGGTCCGTAACCTCTTTAGCTATTGAGCCGGTTTTAACCTTTAAGTTCAGGAACAAATATTTTAACTGAATATTTTCATATGAAGCCATTTTGTTTCATTCCTTCGGATATTTTCAACGCCGCTGCACCAAGCAGTTATCAACCAAGTAAGCGTTTCTCCTTGAGAAATTCAATAATTTCATCTGCAGCACTCTCAGGCCCGCCTGAACTTTTTTGTGCTGCCGCCTTCTTCGGTGGTCCGCCTAGACCCATCAGCATGGCCATTTTGTCCGCAGCAGATGCCCCGGTGTCCATGGCAATCTTCTTGGGCCGCGGCTTAGGCGGCGAAATACCTACCACGCTGCGCAGCTCTGAAGCATAATTAAGCAGGCTCTCATCCGTTAGGTTTATGCGTTCCACATCACGCGATATTGTCTTAGCCTTATAACTGCTGGCACGTATTGTTACATAGCGGGGCTGGCAGATTGAGGTGTCTACCGTTATCACCGCCGGCATGCTTGATTCCAGGACTTGCCGGTAACCTCGCTCCAGCTTGCGTTCTGCTTCTAACTTATTACCGTTAATAGTCAAATTTATCACATTTGTCACCTGCGGGATATCAAGCATCTCTGCCATTACGCTTCCCACTTCCGATGAGCCGTCATCCTCTGTTTTGTTGCCGCACAGTATCAAATCATAGTTGTGCTTCTTTGCAATATCACTTAACACACGCGCAACCGAGAACGAATCTAGGGTTTCTTTTTCCAGCAAAACATGTACTGCCTTATCTGCCCCTCTGGCCAGGCATTGGGCAAGTGCTGCCTCTGCTCTTGCCGAACCTATGGTCACTGCTGTTACAGTACCGCTGCCTGCTTCATCACGCAATCGAATGGCTTCATCCAATGCGCAACGATCGGCAGGATTGAGTGTATATACCGGCCAGGGTTCTTTCTGCGCTACTCCGGATTCGTTTACTGCTAATGATAACCGTGTATCAAGCACCTGCTTCACACATACCATTATGTTCAATGGACTCATATCCTACACCTCCGTTCCTATCATAAGGCCTCGCTTACTACCTCAGCAATGTCCTTCACGCGCACCCGCGGACCGTCAGGATTAAATTTGGCTGCATCATCCATCATTGTCTTACAGAATGGACAAGCTGTTGCTATCACCTCTGCTGAATTCTCTTCTACTTCTTGAAAACGAACCCGGTTGATCCGTGTGCCGGCTGCTGACTCCAGGTACATCTGCCCGCCGCCGCCGCCACAGCATACCGCTTTATCTCGGCAGCGCGACAATTCACGGTATTCTGCAGTCGTGCTCTGTTGTAAAATCTCTCGCGGCGCGTCATATGTATCGTTATAACGGCCCAGGTAACAGGGGTCATGATATGTCAATATCTGGTCTGTTGGTCTAGTCAGTTCTATACGGTTGTTCTTCAGCAAATCTGAAATAAACTCGGTATGATGTATTACTTCGAAATCTGCGCCAAACTGCGGGTATTCATTCTTGAGGGTGTTATAGCAATGCGGACAGCAGGTCAAAACTTTCTTTACACCCAGTTTCCGCATACCTTCGATGTTTTCCCGCGCCAGCTTCTGGAAGAGGCCTTCCTCGCCTGTACGTCGCGCAGGGTCACCGCAGCATTTCTCCGCTGTACCTAAAACAGCGGCATTTATACCTGCAGCCTTTAATATTTTTATCAGTGCCTTTGTGGTGTCCTGCGCCAGTTGGTCACTTACTCCCGCACAGCCTATCCACAAGGCTACATCGGTATTTGACCCAGGCTCCATGACCGGAAGTTCATATCGCTGCATGACTGCTAAGCGTTCGGTTGGTGCCATCATCTCTGGTGAACCCAATAATGTCAAGCCTTCCAGTGCCTTGCTCAGTGACGGGGAGGCGCCTTCGCTTTCCAGTATGTACCTTCTGGCCTCCACTACCTTGTCTATGTGCTGAATATATACCGGACAGTGCTCCTGGCATGCGCGGCAGGTGGTACACGACCAGATTGCGTCTCGGCCGGCGGCATCTGCCACTGGGTTGTCAGTACATTGACCCAGTATACCGGATTTCAGGTCTAAAATCAGTTTCCGGGGCGCCAGCGGTTGGCCGCTGATGTAAGCCGGACAAAACTCTAAACAACGACCGCATTGGGTACAAGAAAATAAGTCCAGAAGCTGCTTACGTTCCATTTTGTTAAACGGACCGGCTCCTAACGCATCAGGTGTGTCTATATCAGCAGCGGATAGTTCGCCTTTTGCTCTCGTTGAACACATGAATGTATTAATTGGGCTCGCTATCAAGTGCATCATTTTGGAGTAAGGAATGTAAGCTATAAATGCCATCGCCAATAGTAAGTGGAACCACCATAAGAAATTTACTGTAGATGCAATTTGTTGTTCCGGCAACCACATAAAGAATACGGAAAACAGGTAGCCTATCGGGCTGAATATCGCCCATGGGTCGTGTGAACCCGCTATCCTTAACCCTTCTGTTAAAAAGCCCGTTATTACTATCACCAGTATCAATATTAGTGAAACGTTGTCATCCATCGTGGTTTCAAGACGCTCCGGCTTTTTTACATACCGCCGGTACATGGCCATCAAGACTCCGATAATTACTACTAATCCGGCCAAATCCATTGCTAAAGAAAATAAAAGGTAGAAATTACCCACTAGTATTTCTATACCCATTTTTTCCAATACATCATCCTGGAAGGCCGTTATAGCAGTACCAATGGTCATTACTAAAAATCCCCATAATATTAACAAGTGCATGATTCCAGGAAATTTATCCCGCAATATCCTGCGGTGACTCAACAGTTCGGCCAGCGTTGTATAAATCCGCTGTGGTACATTCCCCACACTAGGGCCGGATGTGCCCTGCCGTATTAGTTTTACCCTCCTGTAAAAACCTGCGCCAAAAATTAACGCACTTATCGCAAACACGATATATAGCAGTGTTTTGACATCACCTATCATACTTAATGGGCTTGAGATATGCCAGTAAAATTCGCGACCCGCTATCATAAAGAGTCACCCACTCCTTCCCTATGACCGATAGAGGTTATCCATCAGTATCTATATATTTTAAGCTAAACTGCTTCACCAACAATTTCTTTGATCTTACTTATCAAGATCGGGACTACTTCATGGACATCACCTACTACTCCTTTGCCTACTTGTTTTAAAATGGCAGCTCCCTTGTCCTTGTTAATCGCTACTGTGTTTTTCGCTTCCTTTAACCCCAACATGTGTTCTTTAGCACCTGAAATACCCAAGCCAATATATAATCTCGGGGTTACAGATTTTCCTGTTTGTCCAATCAACCGTTCACGACCCATCCAGCCTTCGTCCATTACCATTCGAGTGCCGCCAACAGACGCGCCCAAGACCTTGGCCAGGTCTTCTACCAGGTGCCAATTTTGGGCACTGCCCATACCGCGGCCGCCGGCTACTATCATCTCGGCTTCGGTTATGTCCAGTGTGGCCGGGTCGGCCTTACCGGTTCGCAATACCTTGGTACGCATTGCCGATTCATCAATTTTTACTGTAATAGACTCGGCTGCTGCCTGACGCGAGTCATTTGCCTTACCCACACCAATTGCGCCCGGACGTATAGTTGCTATTAACGGCTCACGTGATGTTAAAGCAACCGTAGTATATACCTTGTCCCTATGTGTTGACCTGATTGCCTCTACTTTTCCTTCTTTAGTCACCTTGACCATAGTACAATCGGAAGCCATTCCCACTCCCAAACGTGCTGCTACACGAGGGGCCAGGTCACGGCCGTTTATTGTTGAGGCCATTAATACCATAAACGGTGTTTTTTCTTTGATAAGGCCCACAAGCACTTGTGTGTAAGCATCATTCGTATAATTAGCAAGCATGGGATGTTCGATATAATATACTATATCTGCACCATGACCGGCTACTGCTTTGGTCATATCAGCCAATTCATGACCTAAAACCAAAGCTACAACATTTACCTTGAGTTGATCGGCAGCAGTTCGTGCTTCAATCAACATCTCAAATGTTGAGCTGTTTACATCTCCAAGGTCATGCTCAACCAGTACCCAAATATCATTAGCCAATAACTCCACCTCCCTTGATATTTCCAGTAGTTAAATCAGGGCCAGCCCCAATTTAAGCCGGCCCTGATAAATTAACATAGCCTCAACGTATCATTTTTTTCTATAACGCGCGACCTGCCCTATATCCTTCTAAAGTAGCATGATCCATACGGCGCGGTGTCTTGCAATCACCAATAACATGAATCTCAGAAACTTTGCCTCTGATTTGCTCTAAAAGACCGCGATTTGCGGTATTTACACCTGATATAACAATAGTGTCAAAGCCTTCCATTTTACCAGGCTTTTGATGAAGTGTATGATATGTCGTAAGTTCTGAACCATTGATAGCTAAAATCAATGTTTGATTAACCATCTTAATTCCCAGAGCGTTCAAGCGCGGCAAGATTGCCAGCCAAATCATCGCACTATTGGTTTGTGCCGGGAATACTGTAGGCATTATCAAGGTAACATCTTTGCCTTCTTCTGCCAGTTTCTCAGCAATTCCAGCACCACGATGGAATGCTTGCGGGTCATATACTGCAACGTTTTGGCCAACCTCAACTTCACCTTTGATAATTTCCTCAGGTATGAATACATTGGGGCTTTCCCATCCCATAACTGCCCTATACCCGTAGGGACTGAAGCCATCACGGCGGGGAATGGAACCGGTTGCAAGCACAACTGCATCAGGAGCTTCTTTTTCTACCATTTCAGCAGTTACTTCAGTGTTAAGAACTACTTTAACACCACACTTGTCAACCATCATCTTCCGCCAGCGAAGGATGCCGTCAAGCTCAGCACTTCCCGGAAGCTGAGGTGCCAAGATCGCCTGCCCGCCAAGCTCGCCGCTCTTCTCGTATACGGTTACATCATGTCCACGAGATTGAGCAACCCATGCACATTCAAGACCGGCAAGACCGCCGCCAATAACCATTACTTTCTTCTTCTTAGCTGCGGTGTCAAGTTCTCCACCCCAATCTAATTCATGACCGGCAACAGGGTTATGAGTACATCCGATACCGCCGCCCATACCGTTGGTACATCCATTACCACAGCCTACACAGCCGCGGATTTCATCAACACGGCCTTCCATGGTCTTTTTAATAATTTCAGGTTCTGCAAGGTGTGCACGTGTCATAACACATCCGTCTGCATGGCCATCAGCCAAAATCTGCTCTGCTTCTACCGGGTCAATAATACGACCGGTAGCCAGAACCTTCAAATTAGTAACAGCTTCTTTAATTGCACCTGCATTTGATGCAAAAGCTGCATGCGGGAAGGTTAACAAAGGAACAACAATCGGAACAAAGTTCGGAATCAAGCCTTGACTTACGTTAATATAATCAATAACACCTTGTGCTTCAAAAGCCTTAGCTATTTCCTGATGATCCTGAATTGTCAAGCCACCCTGAGCATATTCTTCACAGCTAAGACGTATTCCCAGAGCCATATCCTTGCCAATTACCTCACGTACAGCGGCAAGAACTTCCATTGGAAGACGCATTCGGTTCTCAAGGCTTCCGCCATATTCATCTGTCCGTTTATTATAAAGCGGGGTCAAAAATTGGTTTAACAGGTATGCATGTGCGGCATGAATCTCTACACCGTTAGCACCGGCTGCTTTAGCATTACGGGCGCACATACGATAGTGCTCAATCAAGTCTGCAATGTCATCCTTGTCCATTTCTTTCGCCATGGCTGAACTTACAATGCCTCCAGGAGGAGGTGACAGCTCGGATGCGGACCATACGGGAGTGCCGTCACGGCCACCGCCATTCATAAAACCGGCATGAGCAAATTGAACAAAGGCCTTGGCGCCATGCTTGTGACAAGCCTCAACAGCCATCTTCATGCCGGGTAAGCAAAGGTCATCATAACCAGGACAATCTGTAAACGGCACTTCATATAATCCGGTAGGATGTGCAATGTACTGACCAAGAATAAAAAGCCCAATACCGCCTTTAGCACGCTCTTCAACATAAGCGGCATAACGCTTGCCTAATTTACCGTGTGAAAACATATCTTCGGTACGGCATTCCACCAAATTTGAATGGTGAGCCGAAATGACCGCACGGTTACGGATTTCTACCGGCCCAATCGTGGCAGGACTTAATAAATATGGAAATTCACTAGACATAATCGTTCTCCCTTCGAAAATGGATTAATTTTATCTAACTGACACTTAATCAATCACAAGGTCATTAGAAATTGGCACACCTAAGCCAGCCATAATCTCACAAGCCTTCTTACAGGAATCAAGATGTACTGGAAGAGCCTTTAGTGTCGTAAGATCATAATTATTACGGAAAGTTAAATCATTATATAACAACTTAGTCCCTCCGGCAGCATCCATTTCTTCAAGCTGCTTGGAAACCGCATTCAGCACAACATTAACTTTATCCCTGCTCATCGGAGCAACATTGCCCATTACATCATAGTGGATTCGTGATGATTTCCCACTGTTACCAGCACCCCAGGAGTACCCGCCTCCACAGGCTGTCATTACTACTGCCATAGCAACCCCACGAATAATATGCTCTTCCCTGCTGAACACAGGAGCGGAGTCTGAACAGCAAGTACCGGTAGCAACCTTAATATTACGGTTTACTGCGCGGAAGGCTGCTGCATAGGTCCAGAGTGCTTCCCTATTGCTGGCACGTCCGGTCATATCGTTTACATAGAAGCTGCCCAGTCTACCATGAGCATAGCTTAACTGCCCAATGAAGTTAGCCATCATACCTACTGCAACACCTGCAGGACCACCGCATAATCCACCAAGCAAGGACATTGTACTGGTCCAAGGTTCTATACCACGCTGCTGAATAGCCACAGCTAAATTAAATCTCGTCCAGTCAATCTTTTGTTCCGGGATAATATGAATACCTACCTGGGTATTGTAAGGCTCACGCAAGCCGGATCCAATCACTGCTAAAGTACCACCTGTTGTGCTAACAGTAGGAATTAGACCAAGATGAATGTTTGGACGACCGGCACGGCGCACTGCCTCTGTAGTTGCCCGCTGCTCCCAAAGTCCACACGAAATTTCACTCGGGCAGCCAGCTTTGGGTGCCATGCCTCCAACTGAAGCGATTCCTCCAGCAATGCCAAAACCTTCAACTGTCGGCTCTTGAGCAAAAGACTGCAGGTAGGGAATGAACCAGTCTTCTCCGATAACGCCTGCTGCACAGGCCCAACATGCCGGCCTTTTAGGATCCTGCTCTGGCCGGTAAACAACAGTATGTGCATCTTCCGCTCTACCAAAGGTAACTGACGGCGGGTTGTCACGATATTCTTTACATACCTGCTCAATTTCTTCTCTCGTCCACTTGATAACTCGAGTAGTCTCAATGTTCAATACTCCGATATCAGCCAGCAGCTCAACACCGGCCTTATAAACTGCATCTGCGGTAGCATCATCAGGGAGAAGTTCCTCGGGATTATATTTAATTCCGTATTTCTTCACCAGTTCGCGTACCTTTTTAGCAAGCGCTAAGTCAAACTCGTCCATTTTCATTACGGGTCCATTAAGTGACCGTTCCTGAAAGTCTAGTGTTGGTATCATATTCGCACCTCCATTTATTTTTGTACTTCACAGTCAACTAAATTGATTTCATGTTGCATCGATAATTTTTTTTTATTAAGCATGTCCGAGCAATTTATCACAAAGCTTAACAGCTTCACTGGCATCAGGCGCAAACCCGTCGGCACCCATTGCTGCCGCTACTTCATGATTACACTCTGTCCCACCGATGATTACCTTGTACTTATCACGGGTACCCATGTCTTTTAAATAGTTGATAACTTCATCACAGTACGGAATAGTGGTTACCAAAAAGGCAGAAAGCCCAATAATGTCAGCATTAACTTCTTTGGCCTTATCAATAAACTTCATGGAAGGACAGTTAATACCTACCTCATGCACCTCATAACCGGCCAGCTCCAATTGCTTTTGAACCAGACCATATCCGATGGAGTGCAGGTCGCCTTGAACCGCACCTATAACTACAACACCCCTCTTGGGACCTTCCGCTACGGGTAGGTGAGGCTCTAAAATCGCCATACACTGGTCAACCAAATCTGCTCCCATGGTGAGTTCAGCCAAGAAATATTCTTTGTTTTGGAACCTTTTGCCGATTTCCTTTAACCCTGCTAACACACCATTCTCTAGAACTTCACGAGCATTCATACCCTCTTCGATTGATTGCTTTACCATGGCAATCGCCTTATCATCTTCTAATTCTAAAACCGCTTCTGCTAATTCCGCTATATTCATAGTCACCCTCCTTCTTTTTTATATGTAACCAAGACTTCTTCATAAATTAAACTACCAGAAGACCTTGACGGAATTTCTTAATATAATCCCGGCAAGCACTTTGTTCAAACAAGCTCAGGGAAGCATAAATAGTTGACATCAGCGCCTGGTCCCGCACATCAGTAATGCAGGAATTAAGTCCCATGTTTATTGCCATTGTCATAAACACCCGATTCAGCAGGGAACGTCCAGGCATCCCAAAACTAATATTACTTAAGCCTCCGGTAATGTTTACACCGGCAAATTCACCTTCACCCAGGCTCCGGATTACTTCCAATGTAGTCCTGGCAGCATTCGCATCCACCGAAATTGCCATGACAAGGGGATCTACAAACAAGTCCTCTTTTTTCTTGCCGGCTTTAAGCAATGGTTCAATTGCAGCACGTCCCGCCTTTAAACGACCTTCTACATCGATAGGAATACCACCGTCATCCATGCATAATACGATGACAGAACAATCAGCCCTGGACACTACCGGGACCAGCTTCTCAATCTTGTCACTCTCGGCACTTATGGAATTGACCATAGGACGACCACGGTGAACTTTAATTGCGGCAATAAGGGCATCAGGGTCCGCACTATCCAATACCAGTGGAACATCTACCACTTCTTGCACCACCTGGACCAGCCAGGGCAGGTCTTCAACCTCTTTGCGGCCCGCTACCGCAGCATTTACATCCAGCATGTTGGCCCCGCAAGCTACCTGCTCCTTGGCAAGGGCCTGCACAAAATCGACATCGTGGTCTATTACTGCTGCCCGCACAGCCTTCCGCGTAGCGTTTAGTGACTCTCCGATAATAATCATAATTATCACCTCCTTTCATTTGACTTTGCCGCAGCCACTTAATTAGCGTCATAGACCGGCGGGTTACTCTATCATCCCATATATGCCACTATTTACAGGTGAAACATGTGGGAGAAGAATCTGCCGGGACAAACCGCCATACTGCCTGAAGTGCAGGCACCACTTCCCCCACATTTTCCCTAAGCTTAAACTGCTACTTACTAATATGACTAACAGCTGATTTCTGTGCCTTACCTCTATCCAGCAAAAGTGCGATAATACACACAACTACCACTAAAGAAATCACAAAGGAACATAGAAAAAGATTTTTAATACCGACACCTATATCTGGAGTTCTTAAGAACAAGCCATATAAGACATTTCCAAGGGTTGCGCCAAAAGCAACTGCTAACTGCATGGCACCCATTGCCGGTACTATCAAATTGTTAGGCAGTGACATTTGTGCACCAATATGAAAAATATTATTGTATGCCCCAGCTAGGCCAACGAAAACAATAGTCAATATAATCATAAACACGGAGGTCTGGGCATCCATCATATAGAAACTAAAAAGAGCTGCACACATTAACAATACGGTCACTAAAGCATTCCATCGGTACTCTTTAATGCGGGAAATAACCCATCCATTAAAGGCACTGACAAAGAAAGCCAATACTCCTCTGCAAGCCAAAAACATTCCCGAATCTGTGGGAGTCATTCCCCTTACCTTCTGAACATATACCGGGAAATAGTAAGAAATTGCCACTCCTGCCATGATAATCAAAAAACAAGCAATGAAACATAATGTGAAGGTGAAGTTACTAAAAATACTCATCGACATAATCGGATTTGTGGAACGCTTCTCTACTAAGATAAATGATACAAATGAGATGACTGCAAGGGCACACATAATAAGAATAGTCGGCGAACCCCAGGGATATTGTTTGCCTCCCACCACAGTGATTAACACTGTCAGTACAATAGCTGCGGTTATCAGAAATGAACCGAGATAATCTATTTTAGTGTTTTCACTGCGGGGTATATCCGGCATAAACTTGAATATGAGGATTCCTCCTATCAAGCTAAAAGGCATAAGAGTGACAAATATCCAATTCCAATTAAAATTGTCGACTATAACTCCTCCTAAAAGTGGACCAAATATTACTAATCCTGCCATCAAAGACCCATAATAACCTATATATTTGGCCCGTTCTTCTGTACTGCAAACATCCGCAATTACTATCAAGCTCACTGTTATTGCAAAACCGCCGCCAATTCCCTGAATCCCTGCTATTGCGATAAACTGAAAAATGTTCTGGACAAAAATGCCTAACAACTCTGACAAAAACAAAACAAGTACACCAATAAACAAAACACGCCTTCTTCCAAACAAATCACTTAATTTCCCGGCAATTGGTGACATTACGGCTGCCCCCATCATGATTGCTGTAAAAGCTACGCTCAAATACTCTATGCCGCCAATAGTATCAACTATCTTTACAATAGCTGTACTAACCTGTAACGCAAAAAGTTGTGCTGCTGAAATGAAAAAATACAATCCTATTATTAACAGCAATCGAGACCGAGGACTCATTTTAACCGGACCCTGAATGTCAGAGTTATGCATTTAAGTAACTCCTTTCACTTTCGTTTGACGTAACTACCCATATTTTTTTGTCCTTTAAATCGCCATACCTACTTTAAGTCCATCAATCATTGCACCCTCGATTAAGTCATCACCCGAGCAGTCGCCGGCTGTATGAACTTCGTAGCCCTGTTTCTTGAGCGTCTCAGCTAACTCAAGATTATGTGTATGCCCCTGTGCGATAATCACATTATCAGCATCAATTGTATGCTCCTGGCCTTCTTTATCGATATAAGTAAGTGTCTTCTCGCCAATGCTCGTTACCTTGCAAAAGACTAAGCTTTTTACACCATTCTTTTTATTATGGCTTAAGTGAATCCAGCGCCTGAGAAGTGACATCTCCCATCCGAAAACATATCCCTCCTCAAGAATGGTTACATTGCGCCCGCGTTCGGTAAGGAATTCGGCCATCTCAACACCAACTAAGCCTCCACCTACTACGACAACATTTTTACCAAGCGGCATAAAGACTTTACTTCCCATAGCAAGTTTTTTTGGATCACGTGAAATTCCGGTCAATGAACCGGCTTTCAACATTAACTTGGTTTTAAGGTCTGTCTTGGCAGCTGCGCCATCACCGGAACCCGTTACCATATTGCGCATATCGTCACCGTCAAGAACGTGAGTTTGTTTGACTCCGAGGATATCCGGCAGGAACCGCTTAACACCGGTTGCTACAACTACAACATCCGGTTTAAACTTCTTAACGAACTCAGGTGTTACTTCTACACCTAGTTGGATGTCTACCTTAAGCTTCTTAAGCTGTGCTTCCAGGTACTCAACGAGTTTGTAGTTTGCTATATACATAACTGAAGCAAAGAACAATGTGCCTCCAAGGAATTTTTCCTTATCACAAATAGTTACCTTGTGACCGCGCAGTGCGGCAACTCTTGCCGCCTCCATGCCGGCCGGGCCTCCACCAACTACCAATACACGCTTGGGCTTGGATACCTTTTTAATTTCAAACTCATCTTCATGAGTACAAACAGGGTTTACCCCACACTTAACAGCTGAACTCAAGAATATCTGACTGATACATTTAAAGCAAACTATACATGGGCGAATATCCTCAAGCCTATCCTCTTTCACCTTGTTTGGAAGTTCAGGGTCAGCCAGAAGCTGACGGCCCATAGCAACGAAGTCCACAGCTCCTTCTGCGATTAGCTTATCGCCCTCCTGGGGTTCAATCAGCCCTACCCCTATAACCGGAATTTTAATTGCTGCCTTGATTTGGCGGGCTTGGGGAATTGTTTTACATGGTAAATTAGGAGTATGTGTGTCCTGGCATGCGGTAGCGGCAGCGTTACCTCCATATGCACTGCTAAAAATGGCATCCGCGCCGGCCTCTTGAGCCATCTTTGCCGTCGCGATAGCATCCTCAACAGTGATGCCTGATGCCTGATGGGCGGTGAATGCATTAATTTTACAAATCAATGGGAAATCAGGTCCGGTTGCTTTTTTACAGGCCCTTATAATCTCCATCAAAAGCCTGGCTCGATTCTCTAGCGAACCGCCATATTGATCTGTCCGCTTATTAGTAGTCGGATTAAGGAAGCCGTCAATTAGATAGCCATGCCCGCCATGAATCTCTATGGCGTCAAATCCAATTCGTTTAGCCCGTTCCGCAGCTTCAGCGAACTTTTCTACAACCCAATTAATATCCTCCTGGGTAGCAACTTTAAATTCTCTCTTAAGGCCACGCGACTTTGCGAAGCATGCTCCTTCCGCAGCGGTTATATCATTCATTGTCCCAACATCACCAGCTTTGGGTTCCGGCATGGAGGGAACTAAAATCGGAATACCCCTTCCTGCATCTGCATTAGACATTAGGCCTGGATGTTGAAGCTGGGGAGCTATTTTGGCACCATGCTTATGTACCCGGTCAACCATTTCTTTTAACCCGGGAACATGCTTTTCATCTGAGATACCCAATTGATACTCCAGGCAACAACCATTGGGATGTCCTACTGATACTGATCCCAAAAGTATTAACCCAACACCGCCTTTTGCCCGCTCCTCATAAAAGCGTATTTCCCTTTCGGTGGTGAGTCCTTCCTCAGTGCTTAATTCAGTACCCATTGCCGATAAAACAATCCTGTTTCGAAGTTCCATGCTGCCAATTCTACCGGGAGACATCAGTTTATTCAATTTTGCCAACACATTCACTCCTTTTTATTTAATGATTCCTTTAAATAATATCAGTCCTAAAGAAATTTTCGAAGTCATATCAGGTTCAATATGTGAGCCTAAGGTATCAATCTGGTTAAAGTTGATTTTTTGACAAAAAAAAGGGAGCGACTCATTTACTTATGAGTCGGTCCCTTTATATGCTTCAATCATTAGCTTACTATTATTAGCTCACTTTGGGAAATAGTATGTTTTCAAATCGTGTCTCAATAGCTTTTAACCCAACCAACACACCATTATGCAAAACATTAGGGTCTATGCCATTTTTCATGGCCTTCTTTACAAGCAGAAGAGCCTTCTCATTATCCAACTCCTCAATGGCCCGGGCAATCTCCGAAATATCTTCTATAGCGGTCGATGTTTTAAGTCCCCCAAGATGGCTATCCAATTTAGTCTCTGGTGAAACATTTTTCATTGGCACCGGAAGGTCAAGCATCACCCGGGTTCCTTGTCCCGGCTCGGACAATATCTTCAACTGCCCACCAATACTCTGGGCCCGCTCCTGCATCCCAATCAAACCCATCTGTTTTTTCGTCAACAAACTACCGGTATCAAACCCTTGACCATCATCAGTAATTTGAATACACAGCCGGTCAGATTTAAAATCAAGCAAGATATTGACGCTTCCGGCACTAGCATGAGCCACAACATTATTAAGTGACTCCTGCACTATGCGAAATACGGTGGTTTCAACATGGGGAGTCAGGCGGAATGGCTGACCGGATACCTGGATCCTGCAAACAGCTTCACAGTATTTCTGGCAGGTATCTATTAGCCAATACAATGCAGCTTCCAATCCATGAGATTCCAGGACTATTGGACGTAAACCGGTAATAATACGTTTGTTTTCAGCTTCGATTTTCAACAGAAGTTTTTCGACATTATTAATTTCTTCCATGGCTTCTTCGATGTTCTCGTCTTGAATAGACTCCCTAGCAGCCTGAATCCCAAAAAGAGTCCCGGTAATCAATTGGTTGTGTTCATCGTGCAAATCCCGGGCAATACGGGTGCGTTCCTCCTCCTGCGTATAAACAGTTGCCGCTAAAAGCTGCTGTAATTGGTCTGCCTTTTTGGCTAACTCCTCTCTAGCTTCCGCCAATTCACTGGTCCGTTCCTTAACCATCTGCTCCAGCCGGTCATATAAATGAGCATTATTTAGAGCAGCACTGGCCAGATTGGCGAGCAAGCTCAAGAATCGTGCATCATCATCGGTAAAATATCGTCCCTCACCAATGTTCATAACTGTCAATGCGCCTATAGCTTGTCCTTCCCAAATAAGCGGAACGGAGAGAATGGCATCACGTGGTTGGTACATAAAATTATCCGACCAACTATCTATGTTCAGGTTATTGCGCCTCCAGTAATCGGTGTCATTAATAATAACAGGTTTTCCTGTTGCCAGCACGTAATTGTTTACGGGAGTTCCCGGTCCCACTACTCGTTGACCATACTCTGAAGGGACATTATGTAAGGCGACAATACGCGTAAGATTTGTCTCCGGATCACTAACAGCCAGGGTACTCCCCTGAGCGTTTAGGGAACTGGCAGCCTGCGTGACAATAGTATTAAAAACATGCTGCAGCTTTAACTGAGAAGAAATATCTACCGAGATATTGTAGAGAACACGCATCACCTCAAGCTGGTGTCTGGTTTCCTTAAACAGGCGGGCGTTTTCAAGGGCCACAGCTATCTGTCCGCCAAGGATTTGAAATGTGGTGATATCATCTTCCAGAAAAGTATTGGGCTGCTTACTCTGAACATCCAGCACACCTACCACCACATTGCCAAACTGAAGGGGAACAGCCAATTCAGACTGTGTCTCCGGCATTAACTCATGACGAAGGTAGATAGGTTCCTTGCTAACGTCATTACATAGAAATGGTTGCCCCGTCAGCGCCACATTTCCAACAATCCCATGTTCACCAACCTTAATACGTAAACCTTGCGATTTCAATCGTTCAGCATGTTCTCCGATACATTCCCTGAGGACAACTTCATTTGTGTTTTTATCAGACAAAAAAAGGATTACGTGATAGTAGCCAAATTTATCCTGTATCAGTCTGACAACTTCTGATAATAACTGATCTAAATCAAGGATAGCTGTAATTTTCTGCCCGACTTGGCTTTTCACTTCCAATTGAGCCGCATGACGCCGGGCAAAACTATAGAGACGGGCATTTTCCATAGTCACAGCTACCTGGTTGGCAAAAGCCATTACCGACTGCGCATCCCTCTTAGTGTAATCCCGTTTCTTATTCAACAAAACCAGCATCCCTAGAGGCTGGCCACGATACACCAAAGGGGCAGTAATACCCGAATGTACTTCCTTAATGTAAGACATAACTCTCCATACATCATTAAATGGAGAATAATTATATTGGTCAGGCTTTTTATTTGCTAACTTTTCTTTATTCCATATGGCTGGCTTTTCATTTGCAAACATTTCAGTCAAAAGAGGGTCCAAATCCATTGGCATTCGGTATGTGCTCTGTTGTTTTAAGTCAGAAATACCCAGGCTGGCAGCTAAACGGAAGTCATAGCCTGTTAAGAGCCAGACAATGGCTACATCACACTCAACAAGTTGGCTCATTTGCTCCAGAATTCCCTCCAGTATCTCCCGCATATCTGCTTGCGAGCAAAACAGATGGTAATCGTCTCCAGTCCAAAGTTCCTTGGGTACCTGTGTGTTCATGGCATTCACTTCTCCGTTTTGGTTCAATTTAGTCATTTGCCTAACCACCGCCTAAAGTGAAATTAAGAAAATATTGTAATTAATTCATATTATAACAATGGTTAAGTAAAAAGTCATGTCCCCTTCTTAGACGGTGTCAAGATTATTCAGGCAGGGATGAAACTTATTATGCCTGCTTTCAGTCCCCTTGTTATCGGGTCTGGCAATGTAACACGGCCTTCCCTTTTCAATCTAGATATATCCATCACATCTTTCAGTCCCCTTGTTATCGGGTCTGGCAATGTAACCCTATCCAAAACCTAATCTTATCAGCATAGGCATTCACCTTTCAGTCCCCTTGTTATCGGGTCTGGCAATGTAACCAGCAAGCTATACCAATATTCGTCTGGCACATACAGACTTTCAGTCCCCTTGTTATCGGGTCTGGCAATGTAACCTCGACTAACCAGGCATGAGGAGCTATCTTGTGGTCAACTTTCAGTCCCCTTGTTATCGGGTCTGGCAATGTAACTGGTGTTGATGGTTCAAACTATCTGACCCCGGTTTTGCCTTTCAGTCCCCTTGTTATCGGGTCTGGCAATGTAACTAAATTTGTGGGAGCTGGAATGATTATTTTATGTTGCCTTTCAGTCCCCTTGTTATCGGGTCTGGCAATGTAACTTTTTCATAAACCACATCGATACACATAGCCATGCAACTTTCAGTCCCCTTGTTATCGGGTCTGGCAATGTAACTTACGCCCATAGGTGTAGGCTCGCAAATTAAAGGGACCTAAAACTGCTTATTATTTTCAGATTAATTAATTTGCAAGTAATTTCAATGCCAATGTAGTCTGAAATTAATTATTAGATTATCTTGGTTAAAAAATTGGGCACAATGAGTTGTGAGGTGATTAACTTGCAGCTCATTTTTCATGTTGAATGCACTCCTGAGGAATACCATGAAGCGGGCCGGGGATTTGCTCCTTTCCCAGAACCTAAACAGTGTCTGCATCCTGCTTGCCTGAAACCAGTGCCACCGAAACGGCATGGGTTCTATTCACGTAATGTCATAAACATCCGGTTTGCAGACCGTATTTTAATTTGCCGGTTTTATTGCGAATACTGCGGCCACACCATGTCATACTTACCATCTTTTTGCCTACCACATTACCAGTACACCCTGGAAATGATCTTCTTAGCCCTCTTATGCCATTTTTTCAAGCTGCTGCCTCTTCTGTTAGCTTTGATGCAGCGTCTTTACTGGCAAAGGCAACATCTTCAATTTTACCGCCGCCGATTTAAGGCAAATCTTAAGCGAATTCAGATAGTTTTACGAAGTTTGATTCCTGGCATCATGTTGCCGGATGAAAAGGACATAACAAAGGGAGCCCAAGAAGTGTTAAGCATTATCACTACCGGATTTAATACAATCCAGGCCTTCTCGACAAGGTTTTTCGCGCAATGCAATAACTCTTTTATGGCTCCTTGCAAATTAGTTTAGCCTGCAAGGAGCTTTTTTATAAGTCAGACCTTGTCGAAAGCTCTAACCACACAATTTTTGCATAGGCTTCCCCTCTCACCGGTGGTATTATGCAGGTAATGGGAATTGTTTAACCGGTTGAACAGCCCTGTTAATTACCTGTATAGGCGGAGGTGTATTTGTCGTGCTCTCTAACAAGGATCGAGAGAATATTGCTTTAAAAAGATTCTCTTTAATTAGCCCGGTATTAAACGGCCAGATACCAAATCAAAAAGAATATTTTGAGAGTGTTTGTGTTAAAGCCATTGATATGCCTCATTACGGTCCCAAGAATTATTCCCCGAAAACCTTAATGAGCTGGCTTAACGATTACCGACGTGGCGGCCTTGAAGCACTAAAACCCGGTTACCGGGCCGACCGTGGCAAGAGTCGCAGGGTCAGCCAGGAAATCGCCGGTAAAATCAGGGAAAAACGAGCCCAAAAACCGCGCATCACCAGTATTTTGCTTTATGAGGAATTAGTCCGGGAGGGTGTTATACTTCCGGATAAGTTATCCCAGGCCACTTTTTATCGCTTTCTGGCAGCTAACCCGGAGCTTGCAGCCGGAAAGGATCTGCAAAACAATACGGAAAAGGAGTTAAAACGCTTTTCACGGCAATGGGCGAATGAACTATAGCAAACTGATATTATGTTTGGGCCATACATTAGGGTTGGCAAATCGAAAAAACAGACTTATCTATTAGCTTTTATCGATGATGCTTCACGGCTGATAACTCATGGTCAATTCTTCTTTAGCCAGAATTTTTCAGCTCTGAGGGTAGCCTTAAAAGAAGCTGTATTAAGGCGCGGTGTACCCAAGATGATCTATACCGATAACGGGAAGGTGTACCGCAGCGGACAGATGGCTGTGGTATGCGCAGGTTTGAGGTGTTCTTTGATCCACACTGAGCCTTTTACCCCTACTGCTAAGGGCAAGGTTGAAAGATTCTTCCATACCGTACGCCAGCGCTTCTTAACCCGGATTGATCCCACTCAGATTAAAAGTCTGGATGAGTTAAATCTACGTTTTTGGCAATGGCTTGAGGAGGATTACCAGCGTAAGTTACATAGCTCTTTGAATATGAGTCCTCTCGACTTCTTTATGTCCCAGGCGCACCAGATAACCCTTTTCTCCAACCCCGAACTGTTGGAGGAATATTTTTTACTGCGGATTACCCGTAAGGTTAACCATGATGCCACTTTATCCGTAGAAACTATACTCTATGAAACAGACCAACGCCTGGCTAATTCCCGAGTGGAGGTAAGGTATGAACCGGAATGGCTGTCTAACTCGGCTCACCCGCTATTGTTATACCGGGATGGCCGGAAGGTGGCCGAAGCCTGGCAAGTAAATTTTTATGATAATTCTCACGTTAAGAGGAAAGGGCCGGGGAGACCTCCTGGCACTGCACTGGAACGGGTCAACCCTAACCTGACAACGGATTCGGTCGCTGCTGCAAAGGTTCCGGCACCAAGCATTTCTTTTGCTCGTTTTAGGGAAGAAGAACCGTTAGTTAAGCCACCGGAAGCAGCAGGTGATGCCTGATGTTTACCCAATATTTTGGCTTGAAGTTTAATCCTTTTACCAAAGAGATGTCTACCGATAAACTGTTTGTCAGTCAGGATCTGTTGGAGTTAGAGTCACGACTTAAATATTTGCAGGATACCCGCGGTTTCGGCTTGGTAGCCGGTGAACCCGGCTCTGGTAAGTCAACCGCCCTCCGGAAATTTGTCAGTGAGTTAAATCCATCTCTCTACAAGCATTGTTACTTTTCCCTGTCCACGGTAACGGTGCTGGAGTTCTATCATGGGCTGGCCCTGGAATTAGGGGAGGAACCCAAACACAAGAAGGTCACCGTCTTTCACCAGATTCAACAGGCTATTAGTTCTATGTACTATGACCGCCGGATTACTCCGGTTATTGTACTGGATGAAATCCATCTGGCTTCAAACAAGGTGCTGGAGGATTTAAGACTGATTTTTAACTTTAAAATGGATTCCCAAAATCCTTTTATCCTCATCCTGGCTGGCCAGCCGTTAATACGTTCTAAACTCACTATGAATATCAACAACCCTTTAAGACAAAGGTTGGTAGTGAAGTACATTATGCAAGGGCTTAAGGATGATGAACTGAAGGACTATTGCCTAAGCCGTTTACGACTTGCTGGACTGGTTGAAGACATTATTACTGATTCTGCTTTTGAGGCTATTTACGCCTCTACTAACGGGCTGCCAAGATTGGTTAACAGCCTTGTTACAAACTGTCTGCTCTATGCCTATGGCCAGAAGCAGCGGCAGATTGATGAGGAAGTCGTTTACCAGGCCCAGTCTGAGCTTAATATTTAAGTGGGGCTCTTACTCACCGGGAGGATAGGGCAATGCTGGGAAGCAACCTGAGCGCCCGTTGGGGTTCTGCCATGGATAGCCGGAGCGTCTTTTCGCCCGGCTTTTCTTATGCCTATCCTTGGGAGAATTAATGCGATAAATCCCGGGGGTTTGGGGGCTGGCCCCCAATATGCTGCAATATGATAATTCTAACACTGGTTGCTGGATTAATTTGATAATTTTATCCGGTTTAATCCAAGGGGATGAAAATTTAATTTGAGAATCTTGGCTGATTTAATTTGATAATTGACACATAGTACTATAATCCTTACGCTTATCTTGCCTTTCAGTCCCCTTGTTATCGGGTCTGGCAATGTAACGACTTCTTACCTCCCTGGCTGCCTTTGCTGTGATGGCTTTCAGTCCCCTTGTTATCGGGTCTGGCAATGTAACTAGTATTGCATCAGCTATTGTGGCAGCCCTTGGTCTTACTTTCAGTCCCCTTGTTATCGGGTCTGGCAATGTAACTAGGCCGACACAATTAAGTCAAGGATATTATTTTTACTTTCAATCCCCTTGTTATCGGGTCTGGCAATGTAACCGCCATAACCAAGTTAAATGCGGCCATGGCTATTTTGGCTTTCAGTCCCCTTGTTATCGGGTCTGGCAATGTAACTGGACGTTAGAAGCTAGTGATTTAGTTTTTACGGGCTTTCAGTCCCCTTGTTATCGGGTCTGGCAATGTAACAGCATCATGGACATTCTCTGGTGTCAGCTCTATTTTACTTTCAGTCCCCTTGTTATCGGGTCTGGCAATGTAACGCAAGTCTGAAAACAATCTCAAAACAACAGCTTTAGGACTTTCAGTCCCCTTGTTATCGGGTCTGGCAATGTAACCATAGAAAAAACAGACACTCAAAGCTTGCTTATTTATTCTTTCAGTCCCCTTGTTATCGGGTCTGGCAATGTAACTAGTCATGATTTCTGCCACTTCCGGAGACTCACAAATCCTTTCAGTCCCCTTGTTATCGGGTCTGGCAATGTAACGCCAATGTGCTGCCCCACCAGCCCATCTGTCCATCATCAGCTTTCAGTCCCCTTGTTATCGGGTCTGGCAATGTAACGCAGATATTCATTCGCTTATTGCAAACCGGGCATTTCTCCTTTCAGTCCCCTTGTTATCGGGTCTGGCAATGTAACCCTTCAGCATTAAATCGAGGTTGCTATTCTGTAAAGCCCTTTCAGTCCCCTTGTTATCGGGTCTGGCAATGTAACAAAGTCACCGGCTTGGGCTCCGCCTGATAAATCAATCTTTCAGTCCCCTTGTTATCGGGTCTGGCAATGTAACTGCACTTCGCTGTGATGCTCCCGGCACAAGGCTATCTTCTTTCAGTCCCCTTGTTATCGGGTCTGGCAATGTAACTGAGAATCCTCAGCCAAATATAACTTAAGATCATCAACTTTCAGTCCCCTTGTTATCGGGTCTGGCAATGTAACGCCCATCTAGCACAACATGTTCCAGACAAGAAATTTACCTTTCAGTCCCCTTGTTATCGGGTCTGGCAATGTAACGCAGAATGGGAACCGGGGGGGAACGTACCGATGGTGACTTTCAGTCCCCTTGTTATCGGGTCTGGCAATGTAACTTTTTATATCTTTCTTTTGCTTTAATTATATTTTCTTCTTTCAGTCCCCTTGTTATCGGGTCTGGCAATGTAACTTTTGCTGTGTTTCTTTTTGTGGAGACCTTTCTTCCTTTCAGTCCCCTTGTTATCGGGTCTGGCAATGTAACTGATGAGATAGTACAAGGCTGGCTTCTGGGGTCTGGTATCTTTCAGTCCCCTTGTTATCGGGTCTGGCAATGTAACGCCTTCTACCTGTGAACTACACTGGCACTTATCTCCACTTTCAGTCCCCTTGTTATCGGGTCTGGCAATGTAACTGAGACTTCCCAGCTTCAATCATGCCTATGTGACTTTCTTTCAGTCCCCTTGTTATCGGGTCTGGCAATGTAACGGCGGAAATGGATGCCGTTATAGCTGCGGAGCTGGACGCTTTCAGTCCCCTTGTTATCGGGTCTGGCAATGTAACCCCTGTGTTCAACGAGGTAGAAAGGGGTGTTTTAAATCTTTCAGTCCCCTTGTTATCGGGTCTGGCAATGTAACTTGCAGCGGACATTTGCTTTGCCCCTTTACTAAGCACCTTTCAGTCCCCTTGTTATCGGGTCTGGCAATGTAACAAACTAAGGGGGTCCTGAGGAGCACTTATCAGCACTTGCTTTCAGTCCCCTTGTTATCGGGTCTGGCAATGTAACTTACAAAAATTTCTTTTGATTTCATCTTTTGTCTTTCTTTCAGTCCCCTTGTTATCGGGTCTGGCAATGTAACCTAAGCGGATGGGGGAGGTTCATACTAACATCTGCTCCCTTTCAGTCCCCTTGTTATCGGGTCTGGCAATGTAACTTGGGGTAAGCGACACCGGTTATGATGTCCAGTTCTTCTTTCAGTCCCCTTGTTATCGGGTCTGGCAATGTAACGCGACGGCAGGATCAGAGGGTTGCTACAGTTTTATGCTTTCAGTCCCCTTGTTATCGGGTCTGGCAATGTAACTGTTGCTGAGGCTGCTGTCCGTAAGATTGTACAGGCTTTCAGTCCCCTTGTTATCGGGTCTGGCAATGTAACAGGGTCATCAATAATACCCCCCTCTACATCTTAATTCTTTCAGTCCCCTTGTTATCGGGTCTGGCAATGTAACTGTTTGTATTGGCAATCGTCAGGAAAATAGGGAGATCTTTCAGTCCCCTTGTTATCGGGTCTGGCAATGTAACTAGCAAAAAGACTTGGGATTAGTCGCTCCTCTGCCCACCTTTCAGTCCCCTTGTTATCGGGTCTGGCAATGTAACATATGTCAGAGTATCCACAGACGAACAAGCTAAAAACTTTCAGTCCCCTTGTTATCGGGTCTGGCAATGTAACGCAGGACATTGTACCGTATTCGTGCATTGCGTGATTTCTTTCAGTCCCCTTGTTATCGGGTCTGGCAATGTAACCTGACCCTTAAAAACCCAGAAGATAAATTTTATTATGCTTTCAGTCCCCTTGTTATCGGGTCTGGCAATGTAACCATTGAAACATCTGCAGACACATCTTTACCAAACACCTTTCAGTCCCCTTGTTATCGGGTCTGGCAATGTAACCATCTTCAGTATGGCCTTGTTTCCTGCATCAGTGTTCTTTCAGTCCCCTTGTTATCGGGTCTGGCAATGTAACGTTGGCTGTAGTATCATTACAGCATCAACTTTGTTTCTTTCAGTCCCCTTGTTATCGGGTCTGGCAATGTAACCGAGAAAAAAGGTTTTACACAAAGACAGTTAGCTTATTCTTTCAGTCCCCTTGTTATCGGGTCTGGCAATGTAACGAGTCTTTGTGATGTCCTCTGCCAAGATATCTTTGGACTTTCAGTCCCCTTGTTATCGGGTCTGGCAATGTAACGAAGAAATTATCAAGAAAATACAAGAAGATATTAATAACCTTTCAGTCCCCTTGTTATCGGGTCTGGCAATGTAACATAAAAAAAATCTAAGGAGGAACTAGCATGACATTAGACTTTCAGTCCCCTTGTTATCGGGTCTGGCAATGTAACGTCGGCGAAGTTGGATTTGCTACCAAAGTTATTGAACCTTTCAGTCCCCTTGTTATCGGGTCTGGCAATGTAACCGGGCCGGGAGAATCCAAATGGCGCTATCGAATATGCTTTCAGTCCCCTTGTTATCGGGTCTGGCAATGTAACTTTTGGTCAAACGCACCTGCACCGCCTACCGCTATTCTCTTTCAGTCCCCTTGTTATCGGGTCTGGCAATGTAACCAGTGACGGGCTCCTGATAGTCGAAAACACCTTTAAAACTTTCAGTCCCCTTGTTATCGGGTCTGGCAATGTAACATCTTATGGGAGGATTTGTTGATAAAGGAATGTTGTTCTTTCAGTCCCCTTGTTATCGGGTCTGGCAATGTAACTGGAGGCTCCCAATCATGCTGTAACTGTCCTAGTCCTACTTTCAGTCCCCTTGTTATCGGGTCTGGCAATGTAACGAAAGGAAAGACAAACTCTGGAGTGCGATATCACTCCTTTCAGTCCCCTTGTTATCGGGTCTGGCAATGTAACTTGTTCTGGACGACCTGGGAGCAGAAAAGTCTACCGAATCTTTCAGTCCCCTTGTTATCGGGTCTGGCAATGTAACCTATCCCTATAAAGGTTGGTGGCAAAAAAACAACCGTCTTTCAGTCCCCTTGTTATCGGGTCTGGCAATGTAACTGGGCAACCGGTTTCTTTATCAGCAAAAGCTAGTTTACTTTCAGTCCCCTTGTTATCGGGTCTGGCAATGTAACCGACCGCAAATTAATCTCCTGAACGTTAGTGGCTGTAAGAGTCTCCTCAATTCCCTCAGGCTACAAAACCATCTATTTTCCCGCAAATCTATTTTCTGCAAAAAAATACCGGTTATTTGCGAAAACCTCATTATTTCCAATTCACCTCCATATCTATTTTATCTTTTCGTTTTTTTCTTCTTAACCTATTCCGATTAAGCAACCATGATAGGAAAACATATTCATTATAAACACCTACCATTGCTCCTTCAGGCGGTAAAAATACATACCCGCCATCAAAAACACAACCCATTTCTTTTAATTGCCTCACACCGGAAAAAGCAGGGGAAGCCAGAATAATAATATGTAATTGACCTTCTTGTTCAATAATCCCTATTCGTGACAGTTTTCGTAATATGGGCAACTTTCGTAACATTTATTCGCCACCCCCGGATCTATTTCCTCGTAAACCATACGCATTTTTTCATCACGGGTTTCAATAAACCATTGGCGGAGTTCATCATCAATAATGTGAATATCTTTTGATATTATCAAACGCTCGTTTTTGAATTCAGCATAAACAATACACCCTATGTTCACCGGGAATTCATAAATTGCCTCCATAACCATGGCATAGCCAGTGGTTGTCAATCTATGAAAATCGCGTTTTTCCCCAAATTTTAAATCCAACATCATGGGCTCAGAAAATGTAAACGCATCTGCACTCAGGTGAGAGCTTAAGCCCAAAAAAGTACCATCCAATTTTTGCTCAACAACTACCGGAATAGCAAGTGATACCAGAGAATCCTCGCCAATATATGGCTGCTTAATCAATATTTCCTGAATACGGGCAATAATTCGAGATGTTTCAAAATCCTTTAGTATTTCTGCCTTTGTTCGTATTTCATTAAGTTCGTCAGGTGATAGTGTTTTCTCCCACTTCTTCTCAATTACTGGGGGGATTTGCAGCAAATTCTGACAAATTTCTTTATAATTTACTACTCCCTTAATATATATCAGTTTTTTAGCTTCAACTATAATATTTACCATTAATTCATGCAAAATTGATCCCTGAATCATTGCCTGATTAGGAACGGTTTTAATATGTTCAACCCTGCGCATAAACACATCCCGTCCCGTAGGACAATAACCCCCGGCTACTTCATAAAGCGCTAATGAACAGTCATACATAGGTTCTAGTGGTGGTTGAGCCCAATTCCATCCCCGCAGCTCGTCAGCAACACCAATTTCCCTTGATTTGGGTAGAAAACCTTTTAATAACCGCTTTTTTTCCTCCTCAGTCAAAAAATACACTGTTCTCACCCCACATCGCCGCAAAATTTGCGAAATTCACAATCAGTACAACAATTTTTCCTTCTGGGTGCTTCAGGCAACACTTCTTCCTTAACTATCCAGTTAATCTTGGTCAAAATCTGTCTGACATATTGCCTCATTCCAGGAGTTATTTCCACAGGAATTATTTCATTGCGCAGGTTCAAATAGACAAAACCAAATCGCACAGTGGTATTGTAATTATCCTCAAGAAGCATTGCATAAGCCGCAACCTGATATTTATGATTAAGAGAAATCTTGCGCCCAGTATGTTTAAACTCCACTGGAAACAAACCTTTATCTGTTATAATATGCATATCCAACTTACCTTCCAAATCAAGTCGGGATGAATAAAGATGAGTATGGAAGCATCGTTTTCCTTCGGTCAAACGATACCTTCTCAACTTGCGTCGCTTTTCAAGCCTGTCCAGTTCAAGATGCTCCTGCCGCCCATATTCCATCTTTCGAGTTATCTTGCGGTCAACAGGCAAAACATACTGGTAATAAATGACCCGGGGACAATATATATATTGTTTGATATCACTAACCCGTAGTTTCACCAGTATCACCCTTCGGCTCATATACAACTATTTCTTCCAGCAACCTTAGGTCCTTATCACAAATAGGACAAATAAAAATTTTACCCTTCTTATTTCCCAATGTGCGCTTCAAACGCTGTTTCAACTCACCACGCCGGTTATGATTCAAATCCCCGAGAAAGGCACTGCATTGAATGTGTTCCAGTCCATAGTCTTTACATGCATTAAATATTCTTTTACGTATCCGGTCATTTTCAATATCATAAACTACAATTGTCTTCATTTTACCACCCGCTTTACGTACAACCCCGCTTTATTTGAAAACCAGCTTTACTTAGAACGGCTCTTACCAACTGCTGACAAAACACCGGTACTTAGCCTGTCCACGCAAAAACATGGCTAACCGCCGTGACTGTTTCTGGATGATGTGCTTTAATTTAGTCTTTTTCCCCTCAAATAATACCGGTGTTTCCAGCCGTTCTATAATTTTAGTTGCCAGTTCTTTTCGGGTTTTCTGTTCCAAGCCATTATCATCCATTTTAACTTCTGTCCCTTTATTAACCATAGCTACCACTGTACGGTCAACAACAGGCTGACGGAATTCCTCTACCAAATCCAGGATCAGAGAAGGCTTCCCAGGTCTGTCTACATGCAGAAAACCTGCAAAAGGTTCCAAACCGGCCAGCAGCACAGCTCCCCATACCTGTTGATACAAGATGCCATACCCGTAATTTAGCAGAGAATTAAATGGATCAATGGTACCCCGGTGTTCCCGCCCGGGAAAATCAATCCGGCCTTCCAAAATCAATCTCAAGATATTCCAATAAGTGTTGGCTCCCCTACCCTCGATAGATAGCAAAGCCCCTCTCACTTCATCAATACAATTTCCACCGACAGTCTTAAGCTCTGTCTGTATATTACATATCTTTTCAATACCGGAAACAATCTCTTGATAAATCTCTTTCCCGGTGCTTTTCCGGTATTTGCTAAAATATTTTAGTAGATTGGCCTGGTTTTTCAGCTTGCCTTCCACTAAGGTTTTGCCCAGAATAACACCACGCTTATCAATGTACGCCAAAATTTGCTCTCTTCTTGTAATAACTGTTCCAGTCAAATTAGGGGATGATAGCTTAGCATAAGGTTTGCCCGACCCTGACAAAAAATTAATCTGGATACCATGTTCCATGCATTCCCGGATAACGTCTGATGAGAGGGATACCCCTCTTGAATCAACCGTTACCGTTTCCACATTGAAAAACGGATATTCTTCCTTTACCTTACCTTTTTCTTTGACTACCAAGCGCTCACTTTTTTTACCCAGTGAGCATCCGAAGTCCGTAATATGGATATGCATGGAATCACCTTCTCAATTATTTAAATCAAAAGTTGAAAACTTTTCGGCATAATTCCCTTAGCAAGAATACATTGCTACCAAATCCTATGTAACCAACGTTGCACTGATAGCAATTTATTCGCCAATCTAAATATGGCTCAATAGATGCGGGAACAACAACAAGAATTTGTTCCTGGCATTGGAAATATTCTGATAATTCAGGTATTCCTAAATTCCCCCTTAAAAACGAGATTTGAGGGACTTCTTTTGTTGTCATGAATAAACACCTTTCATGATCTTTTACATTAACTAAAACCGATACTTTTCTAAAGATTCCATAACCATTTATAACTATCTTATAACCATTCTTCTTATCAAAACTAAAGCTTTTAATTCTGCCTCTTGATAAAACTTTTTGTAAATCAGCTTCATAAGATGCCCCTAGTTCACGATCGATACTCTTTTCTCTAATGTCATATACCTTTACATTCATGCTTCCAGCCCTAAAACTCATGGTGTTAAGATAAACTTGCAGCCACTTTAAGTTCTCTATCCTCTTAAAATACCTGTTTATCTTAGGCAGAAATGCTGTAGCACCAATCTTTTCACAATATACTTGCAATATTTCACCTGATTTTTGTTGAATAACCGCCCGCTGTTCATTAGTAGCGTGGCGTTCCCCCGCCACGCTTAATGCTAAACGATGCACAAGGGCACCAATAGTTATTATTCCACCTTCAGTTGTTACAAACCAAGCTAAAGAATCTCTCCCCTCATATAATTGCCCAATTGCCTTTTCAAAGTTGTTCCGTTCGACCGATTGTGGTAGTTCTGAAAATACTTCGACTTCCTGTCCATGTTCACGCCCATAAACCAAAAATGCGCTTCCTAATCGTCGACGCCCAATCCGTCCAATTCGCTGTAAAAAACTGGCCTTGTCACTAGCCTCAAATATTAAATACTTACAATCAAAATTAATTCCAACCTCTATGGCTCGAGTTCCAACAACAATCAATTTCTCTGTTACTGTTCGCACCTCTTTGCCTACCATTCCCCGGTAAGACCCAATTTGATTTATTTGAATATTTAATTCTCCAATCAGCAAGTCTTCAAAATAAATGGCATCTATTACCGAGTTGAAAATAACAACCAGCGGAACTTCGTTTGTTGTTGGAAACCCATTATACAGTTCAGGTAATATCTTCTTAACAATATTAATAGCCTGTTCAACTACATTCCCCGTTTCCAAGTCGTAAGAAAATTTAATCTCATGAATACTTGTTCTATTATCAGTAACAGGAAAATCAGTCTTGGTATCACTTGTTATTTCCACAGGGTCAATAATCAAATCAAGCAATTGTTTTACCTCTTTGTCAGGTGTAGCACTTAATAAAATTGTGCGGCGAAATATTCCCAAGAACTTAAAGTACTCTAACATAAACAAAACATGCGCTAATTCAATCCCCGCATACATATGAAACTCATCCAGAACAATATTATTAAATTTCTGCAGATAACCCAATAGCTCTTCACTATGTGCATAGAAAAAAGCAACAATGTAAAATAATGTATCGGGATTAGTAAGAAGTATTAAGGGTTTATGTTGGGAAAAAAGGTCCTTCAAGGTCCTCCCTTTAGACGATTTATGCAATTGTCTGCGAAAATCTTCCAGGCTGACTGCATCAATTTTTAATAAAATGACCCTTGCCTGTTGATACTGAATCCTGTCAAACTTCGTATCTGCCTTATATGAATAATACGGGTAATTCATTTCGGATAACATGTTGGCAATGCTTTTTTCTTGGTCTTCTACAAGAGCATTAGTAGGATAAAGAAAAACCGCAGATTCTTGATTAACTATAATAGGAAAAGCTGCAGCAACGGTTTTTCCGCTTCCTGTTTTTGTAGTAACCAAAAAGCTTCTATGACTCTGCCAATTAGCAAAAATTGCAGCCTGATGCTGATAAGGATGCCTGTCAGGCCAATGCCTTTCATAGTCCGGACATTTAACTTGTTCTATCTTATATTCCTTAATTATCAATGAACCCACCCCTAATACAAACACACTGAGGAACATGAACAAAATGATTATTACTCCTAATCTCCCAATCATCCTGGATAATTACAGTTTTTAACACCAGAGAAGGAGGAATGGAAACAATTTGATACTGCAGCATATTCCCTTGAACATCCAAAGGATTAATACAGTGACTCGGCCTGCATTGTTCTCTTTTTATTGCAACAGGGTTGGCTATCTCTTCCCAGATTAGTCGGCATGGGGTCCTTTTTTTGCCAAGCCTTATCACTCTGACAGGCTGTTCATTATTGAAATTAAAAGCATAAAAAGTAAATTTACTATATGGAATGGGAACTATGGTATTTTTCCTGCCCAACATCGGGGTATTTCTTTTATTGAAGTTGGCATCCAGTGTTTGATGTGTACAAGAATTAATTGCATTCCAAGAAAAACTCATTTTTTCATATTTCTCAGCCTTAGCAGGAACACAATACCACTGCATTTGTAACAAATCTTCCTCGTAGGTTGGATAATCACGATAAACAATACCACGTTCAAAACGGCTAAGTGCATAAGTAAGAGCATAATTATGTATAACAGTTTCAGTATTAGCTAGACCGCTGGCATCATAGGAAGCAAACCACAAAAGATCCATTGGTTCTAATGTTATGGCAAATAACCTAATCCTTTTCTTGTTGAGTTCAACAGACATCATCACCACCTACTTCTTTTTAGCTTTCGAATTCTCTTGAACATCTCTATAAGCACGGACATCCTCATAAGCCTTCGTCAGGAACTTCTTGTCAATTTCAAATCCACTGATAAATTTAAGCATATCGTCCACTTGTTCCGGTGATAGTATTACAGATTTTTTTTGATTAGCTAATAATAGTTTATACTTATTAAGTATCTTAGTTACGTTTTCAGCGGAAAGACTCTTTTCTTTTTCTGAATTCAATTCCATTGTGAATTCCAAAGGCGTAATAAATTCTTCCCAGCCTCCTGTAATACCGACAACAGTATTTCGCACATCTCCGCCGATGCGGCTTTCTGCTCCATACTTATGGCTGCTTAAAATTATCTTCATCATCAAAATTAATTCCTTCCAAGTAACACTATGCAAAGTAACTATACTAGGAAAAATTGTAGCTGGTTTTACGGAAATTCTTTCATTCAATGTCTGCCCGGTTTGAACTGTCAAATCACTGATACCGTTAAATGTGGTAGTCTGCTGAATCTGTTCAAAAGCAGCCAAAGAAAACGCCGTGGAATAAGCCACTCTATGCTTAATATTAGCATTAGTGGTTTTGGAAGCTGATGCATTGGTGCCCCCATATAAGGCACATCTCGGGCACTCTAAGCACAGATAATCCTTAAGATAACATTCTTCAATAGGATAATCTGCTTCATTAGCTGCAGTTCTCAAGAGACGTTCCATTTGCCGAGATTCAACAGCTTTTTGCTTACTTCCAAGGAAGGCAACCCGTTGGACATTTTCATCGTTCTCAGTAGATAATGGAGTAATAACCGTGTTTAACTCCCGCGTGTCTTCAGTTCTTAACACTGTAAAGTCAAGGATTTCGCGAAACAATAATACCTGAATGGTTTCAACTCCCAGCAAGGGATTAGGTTGCTTCACAAAAAAATTTTGCAGAACTTCCAATTCTTTAGGTAAACTCATTATTTACTCCCCCTCTTCACTTGTGGTTACAAACTCTTCAGCATCTTTATTTCTATTTAGAAACTCTTGTACATCTGCCTTCTTGTTGAGCGACTGTTTAGTTCCTTGTATCGTTTTAGCCGGGTAAGGAACATTGCTAAAGCTGACATTTTCGTCCTCCCATGCCTCTTGAAGTCCCTTTTCATTCTTATACTTCTTACATAGGTATTCACTAAATTCTCTCCTTATCCGGCTAAAATACTCTTGTCTGGCCTTGTTATGATACCAATATACAGTATAGCCCACCCGTTCAATGACCCTGTTTCGGGCATTGAGTGGCACATTGTTTACTAAGTTAACTAATTTATCAATACCGAGTTCCAGCTTCTGCAAAGTCTCTGTAGCCAAATAAGGATTCTTAGCCGTCATCTGATGAATTCTGATTGCTTCACCTTTTAAGTCAGCACCTCCTTCAAAAAAGGTTTTCACCTTACGTAAAATTTTCCCTACCGGCCCCATATCCGAATGCTTACTGCGTCCTGGATTTTTACTGGTATAGCTGGTTAAATAATCAGCAAAAAGCTTTCCAATTTCTTCGACATCCTTTAATACCTCTTTGTAATCTTCATTCTGAAGGTTAGCAATGATAGGTTTTCTTACCAACATTTTGATAACACCTCCTTTAATTTTTCCAGATTATTAATATCATAATCTGTAATACTTTTTTGTTTAATTTCTATCCTTCGCAAGAGCTTCCCCACATGTTCTGCAGTTAATATAGTATATAAATTATTTTTGGGCGGATAATCTAACCTATATACCAATTGATTTGCAGCAACCAAACCATTAAACCATTTATCTGCATCTATCCTGGAAATCCAACTCGCTGATTTTTCAGAAACAGAAGTGTTAGCAGTATTACTAAAAAGACTCCTGACAACAGAATTTGATGGAATATAGACTGCTCCTGCAGTTGAATTAGCAATTAACTCCAAATTCTCTTTGTCTTCCAAAATAGCTATAGACATGTCTAGGTGCTTAAAAAACATTAGGCTGATTAAAATTTGTTTTATTGCCTTCTTGCTGTCTGCCTCATCCTTTTCTCCTATCGCTCCACTGTCACTAATTAAAGGATTGTAAGTAGGAATCATGATAAGATTTGGAGTATGGAATACAATCTCCAACTGCGGATAACTGTTATATGCCTGGACACATATCTGATGTATGATTAGATCAAATTTACTTGGTTCTTCTTGAACTTCCTGTGCAAATTCTTCCCATGAAGCATATTCTTTACCATACAACTTGTTAACTTCCTCAATACATTCATCAAACTCTTTAGTTAATAAAGCAACCAACTTCTTAGAACTCTTTTTTTTAGTTTCATCTGTAATTTGATATTTAAATAAATCGCAAAATTCCTCTGTGCTCATTTTATCCAGTTCAATGTTAGCTACATTTCTGACTATTTTATTATGCCTACTAAAAGTAATAACTGAATTTGGAATTTCTGCAGCCCCACCCTGAATTTCTTTCATTTTAGTTTGAAATTTTAGTACCTTTTCTGCAATTTTTTGTCCACCGTAATACGAAACATTCATCTGTGGAAAAACACAAACTGTTTCTTTTGGTCTGCCTCCAAGAACAATCTGTTGTAATAAACGTTCATAATAGCAGCTCTGACAAATCATAATGTTTTCTATTCTGTCATATGCGAAAGCACGATTATTAAAACTTCCGGGTTTATCAAGAATATCAGCTATAGCACTGACTCCGTTTTCAAAATGAGAATTGCATACCGGGCAAATATGGTCAGTTGGCTTTTCTGCACAAAGGTTACGCTTAGCATTGGTATATGAATTAATCTGCTGTCGAGCAAATTCTTTTAAATCAGAGTCTTGAGAATTGGGGTAATATATATCATGCATAAAATTATGAGCCATTTTTGAAATAAAATGGTCAATAGATGGCTTGCTTTTTACTTTCCGAAAGCCTTTTTCAGTAATATTTACCAAAGCATCGATTAATAATTTGTGGCGTTGTTTAGTGGGTAAAATCTCTATTTTACTTGCTTCGACTCTAAATTTATGCCCAGGTTGATTCCAAAAATGGTCAATACCCAAGACAACGTCATTTGCTGGCATCAAAGTCGAAGTCGACATTAACATATCAAATGTATTTTCCCCGAAAACTTCTTCATAAGCTTCTCTAAAACAGTCTATTTCTTGTTCAGTGATGAGACCGTTACGGGGATCTATAACTTTTGTAAAATATTTTTGCACCGCAATTTCTGGTTGTGCTCTTCCCATTCTATTACTTAATAAATTTATTTCGTTCTGGGAAAAATCTTCTTTCTTATCTCTTACCAACCCTTTATATTCTTCCGGCAGCTTGTCTTTAACTTTGCTCAGGTCTTTTACATCACCTAACTTTGCAATTTTGAAATCCCCTGTTTCATCCAAAAGCCTTTTCATGTTGTAGTATTTATAAACGTTTTTTTCATCCACTTTATCCTTGGCCTTTGCTCTTTTGGTAGCTTCCCAAAAATAGGAACGCAAATCCTGTAAATCAAATAGTTCCGGTTTAGGAAAAAAAGTCTGCAAAATACCGCCAACTAATAACTTTGGGAAATTTTTTTTCTTACTTTTAAATAAATCTTTTAATGTCTCTCTTAAGATGCTTTCGATATCACTCTTGTCAACTCTTTTTTCACTACTTAACCCCGTGATATATAATGTGCCTTCCGGGAAAAACAAAACAGGATGCCAATCATTATGGAAATAAGCCTCCATAGCAGCTTTATGTAATAAAGTAGTAGAGAGCCCCCGAACTCTTACACTGTGATGGTCAATTTGGGCATAACGCCTTAAAATTGAATTCTCCCAATAAACTCTGGCATTTAATAATTCTCTAATAGAAACAAAATTATCAACAGCATCTATTAAATCACACAGAATTTTCCAGTTATTATCCTGATGTTTGGCAAACAGCTCTATAACCGTTGCTCCTGTAGTACGCTCATTAGTCATGTGAAGTTTCACTGCCGCCAATGCTTCACTAGATGTATTCCAGCAAAGTTCACTTGCAATTTCGCCAATCATTTTCTCAGCCAAATCAGGTCGTATATGGGATACCCATTTTCCTCCCTTCTCAATATAATCTTGCCATTCATCAGTCTCTTTCCCAATATCATGACAAACAGCCGCCAAGAGTAATATCTGCTGCTGCCGCTCAGTTAAACTAACTAATTTCTTGTCAATTAAAATAATGATAACATCTAGAACATTTAGAGAATGTTCTAATAAAGATTGTTCATATTCCCCCTTTTTAGCTAATTTATTTTTCCACCCACGTTCCAACATTTTTTTAACCATTAACTGCCGAGCCTTTTTAGCAACCACTTTTTCACCTCCGCAAAATATGCTATATCAAGTCAAGAGATTTCTGAAAAGATTATAACTATTAGTTTATTCCCTTAAATAAAATTATCGAAATTATTACTACAAACATCATAAAGAACAAAGCGATTAATCTATCAAACAGTCCATTCACCCAGGAATATCCCCCTTTTATCCATAGTTAGTTTTTAATTTAAAATATTGTTCTCTTAAAAGATATTCCTTTGATATTCGTATAGACTTAGAAATATTTGCATAATACTAATGTAGTGAAAATGTATTACTACTTAATCACACTAGGCAAATAAAAAAATTTTCTTATCCCTACACAAGGAGACTGAAAGTAGTTTGTTTTCAATCAATATTTTACTCAATTTCCCGCTTCACAAGGGGACTGCCAACGCACCGCCTTACATCATTTGTTGCACCGATAACACCACTGAACCAAAACATTCTTACTTCTCATCTTTTTCCCCTCATCCTGTTTCAACATAATATAATTAATTAAGCCAGCTTTTTGTTGCCATTTTTATCAAATTATGTTAATATATTTACAGAACATACGTTCTATAGGCTTTGGAGGTGCTGTCTAGTGGAAGAAAACCAATTTAAACAATTCAGGGCTGCAATGCTTGAAGATTTAGAGCCATTTTTTATTAAAATTTATATTAAGCTGGAGGAACATGATAAACATTTCAAACACATATATCAACGCTTTGAACAGATAGAACAACGCTTTAAACAGATTGACCACCGGTTTGAACAAATAGACAAGCGATTTGAACAAATAGACCAACGATTTACACAGGTCGAAACCCAATTACAAGAACTTAAGCATATGGGTAATGAACTAAAAAGCGACATAGCAATAATTAAGAAATATCACAAAAGCTTGGACATAACGATGGATATGATTAAAAAAATATATGCTGAATTGACTTTCAAAGTTGGCGAATTAGAAGGGCGATTATCTGAACTTGAAAATACTCAATCTGATTCAGAAACATTTCAAAAAAATTATGAAGAAATAAAATATCAGATTAATATTCTCAAAGACCGTATCACCAAGCTTGAACGAATTGTTCATATGGTAAGCGAAACCGGCGAAAAATACCAAACCTGATTCTCATCACATATATCATCTGACTTAAATTATAAACCCTCACTCCGCCAAATACGGTCGCGAACATATTTTCGGCACATATTTTCAACAATATTTTTTTAACATATCGGCAATTTCTTCACTCATTTCCAGTCTCAATTCATCAGGGGTTAATATTTCGGCGTGACAACCAAAACTCATAGCCCAGCGCTTAACTTCATTTAGACCGCTTACAGTCAAGTGCAGGATTATAGACCCATCCGGCTGTTCAACTAACTTTTGGCTCTCATGCCAACGCCGTTCCCTGACTAACCGGGCCGCATTCCTATCAAAAGCTATGGTTACTTCTTTAGGTTGGCTGCCCCGCTCTAAGTTAAAACTATGCGCAAAATATTTTTTAATATTGAAATTATTATCTTTTTTGAAACTCTGGTCTGTTAAATTCAAATCATAAAACCTGTCTAAAGCAAAAACCCGAATTTCTTTCCTATTGTGACAAAAACCAATGCAGTACCAAGTCCCTTTCTGGCAACGCAGGTGATAAGGGTCAATGAGGCGGTCACTGCGGCATTTGGAATTTATGCTAAAATAATCAGCATATACAGTCCTATTAGCCTTAATAGCCTCCTGAAGGATTTGGTAATATCCCAGCACTTTCTGTTCATCACCCCTTATATCGTCTACAGCAAAGGTAACTGTCTGTTCAATTACATCATAATCAATTAACTCATTTTCCGGAAAAAGCACCTGTATTTTTGTGTAAGCAGACCTAATTTCTTTCTCATAGGGATGTCCCTTAAATTGTGCCAGCACTTTTTTCCCCAAAAATATTGCAATCAGTTCCCCTTGTGTCATCCTGATTTTGGGAATGTTGAAGTTATCATCTGCATAGTAATACCCTTTATGAATATGTGAGTAAATTATAGGTGCCCTCATAAGGTCACGCATCTTTTCCACGTCACGTTGTATAGCCCTGGTACTAACTTCAAGTTCTTCCGCCAGCCTCGGTACATTTGGATACTTACCCGCTTTTATCATGGCATGTATATACTGCATTCTGGCAAAAGCACTTCTTCCAACCCCTGTTCGATTTTTCGAATTAGTTAATGCCATATATTTCACCTCCAAAGCATCAAGGAATATATTGCTAATTTATACATTCTTCTACAAGCTTCCCATTTCCTTCTATTGCAACTTTTTTTGGTTTAACGTTAAACCCTATATTACATCAAAAAGCCCGCACTTTGAAAAATGCGAGCTTAATCAATCTAAACAATTTTAATCTTTTATTTCGTTTTAACTTTCTGGCTATGTTGCAGGTAATCTGTATCCATTATTTTGTATTTTCCCATGCCAAACGTGGCTGCCTTCCCAACATGAACCAGTTCTCCCAATTTCAGCAATGACCAAAATTCGTGCCATTCACCCCTATATTCAACCCGGCCAACTATACCTCCAAGGTTCATTCTTTTCCCCTGGCGGCTTGAGTATCTTTCCCAGTCTGCCCAGTATGAACCATCTGCAACAATCTTAACATCCTCTGCTTTTTTAATTATGCTGTTAAAGTCCAAAGATAATTCACAATCATGATGAAAATAATATAATGAAGATAATCTTCTCAGCAAATTTCGCATTAAAACATGAAATTCTAAAGTCTGGACAAACCTTTTTTCATATTTAAGTCTGGTCATTGTTTCAAAATCTATGGTAAATATATTATTCTCAGTCGGAGCTTCTCTGAAATCAAGCCCACTAATTGCTAAATCTGTATTTTTTATCAATTCGTCGCAACTTAAATAAATTTGCTCTTCTTTTTTGTTTTGCTCATTTATTGCAGTTATTTCTTTTAATTCGTATTTTTTTCTTCCTCTGCCTATGCCTATAAAACCAAGCTCCCGGAAGGCAACTACAAAATATGGAAAGTAGGCTATAGCTTTTCCTATTAAAATTAGATTGAAAAATAATTCCTCTCCGTGCTCATACTCGGTCTTTATTTCTGGCGGAGGCTCTATAACAAAAGGGCGGGGAATGCTTTCATAATTACGCAGCGCCAAGGCCCCCGGCGAAGGAAACGTTTCAAAAATATATGCATAAGGACAGGAGCTTTTTAGCAAACACTCCTGGCATTCTTTATTTCTTTGTGAACAAACAACCTTTTTGAAAGTAGACCCAAATCCCCCGCGAAATGTTGAGCCCTTATATTCAGGGAGGCTTAACCCAGCCTGTCCGGCTTCAATTTTTAACTGATATTTGGCAATTCTAAACTCTCTTAACATAAACAATTCTCCAAATAGCTTTGCCCTTCTTAAATCCCTTTTAATATTATCATATTTTAACTTAAATTCCAAACACTTCTAATACTCTGCTGCCCCTGGCACTTCTTACTCAAAGCGCAGTGCCTCAATAGGATTAAGTTTAGCCGCCTTGTTGGCAGGATACATCCCAAAAACCATCCCTATAAAAAGTGAAAACCCGAAAGCCAAAACCATAATCTTAAACGAAACCACTGTATCCAGAGACATTACAGAACCTAAGATGCTTGACCCGGCAATTCCCAGGATGATTCCGATAATACCCCCGGAACTGCTGACCACCAAAGCCTCAATAAGAAACTGACGCAGGATATCCTTCCTTTTTGCACCAATAGCCTTGCGAATACCGATTTCCCTGGTCCGTTCGGTAACAGATACCAGCATAATATTCATTATACCAATACCGCCCACCAGAAGTGAAATTGCCGCAATACCGCCAAGCATTGCCGTAAAAGTCCCGGTCACCTCATTAACGGTTGACAGCATTTCAGCCTGGTTAAAAACACGGTAAGAATCAGTATCATTAGTTTTCCTAAACAAAATATTGTCTATCTGGGTCACCACCGAGTCAACCACCTCCGGGGATTCTGCCTGAACATACACAGAACGGATGCCTTTACTATTCAATAAGCGTTCTGCGGTTGTAAGGGGAATAAGCACCTTATCATCATTGGAACCCATGGATTCAGAACCTTTCTCCTCCAATAATCCGACAACTTTAAAATTGGTACCATTTATCTTTACCATTTCCCCAACAGGGTTCATGCTGCCAAACAACTCTGTAGAAACCTCGGTTCCCAGCAATACCACCTTCTGACGCAAACTTACATCCATAGGCAAGATAAATCTTCCCGCCTGTACTTTGTGATTGCGTACTTCCTGATATTCTTCATTAACTCCTTCTAAACTGGTATCATATTTATTACTGCCATATTTAAGCGACACATTTCCGCTTACTATTGGGGCAAGTCCCTTAACCCCGGCCCGTTCCTTCCATTTTTGAACCTCATCATAAGTAAGAACTGCAGATGATTGGTTACCCCGAATACTAACACTTATTAAGTTAGAACCCATTCCCTCTATTCTGTCCGTTACCGACTTGCTGGCCCCCTCTCCTATGGAAACCAAAACAATTACGGCAGCAACACCGATGATAACTCCAAGCATAGTTAGAAATGACCGCATTTTGTTGGCCCTTATCCCTGCTATGGCCAATTTAATAATTTGCCATACACCCATCAAGCAACCTCCTCATCACTAACAATACGGCCATCTTGAATTCTGATTATTCTCCGGGCCTGCCGTGCAATCTCCATATCATGGGTAATCAGGATAATGGTTTTCCCTTTATTATTCAAATCCTTGATTATTTCCATAACTTCAACTCCTGAGCGAGAATCCAGGTTCCCTGTCGGTTCATCGGCAAGTATAATCGGCGGGTTTCCGGCCAGTGCCCGTGCTATAGCCACTCTTTGCTGCTGTCCTCCCGAAAGTTCGGAAGGTTTATGATGCATCCTGTCAGAAAGGCCTACCATGTTTAATGCCTCAACCGCACTTTGCCTGCGCTCTGCTGCAGACAAGCCCCGATAAATCAAGGGCAGTTCTACATTTTCCAGGGCCGTCAGCTTGGGCAGCAGGTTAAAACTTTGGAATATAAAACCAATTTTTTTATTCCGGATTTCAGATAATTCATCTTCCTTTAACCTGCTAACTTCCCGTTCATCCAGCAGATACTGACCCTCGGACGGCACATCAAGACAACCAATCATATTCATCAAAGTGGATTTTCCGGAACCGGAAGGTCCTATTATTGCTAACATTTCACCATTTTTTATTTTCAGGTTAACCTTGTTTAATGCGGCAAGTGTAACCGATCCTGTGTGGTAGAACTTACTCATATCGACCAATTTGATCATCATCTTTCATCCTTTCACACAAGGTTTTTACTAATTTAATCACCAGCGTCTTGACCATCAATGTCCTCCAAATTGACTGGACCTAGCGCCTCCTCCGCCCATCATGCCTCCGCCAAACATACTTCTGGCTCCAGCTGCATCAGTGCTTCTAACAACATTAGGAATAGTTACTATTTCGCTCTCTTTAAGTCCTGAAGTGATTTCTATCATAGTTTCATTATATAGTCCAGTTTTCACAAGCCTCATATTGCCCTGGCGGTTTGTGCCGGCACCCGCAATTGTACTGCTGTCCGGACTCGCATTTGTACTACTGTCCGGACTCGCATTCGAATTCGTACCAGTTCCTGCTCCTCTATCCTCAGCGGCTCTTGAACCAGTAGTTCTATCACCGGTTGCACCTGCAGCCATAATCACATATTTTTGTCCCTGTCTCTCCTGAATAGCCTCTATAGGCAGCAAGAGAACCCCTTCCTTTGCGGCAACCAAAATTTCAACATTTGCAGTCATATTCTCCTTGAGTTCATCAGGTTGATTTATACAAACTGTTACATCAAAACTGGCAACACCGTTTTGCTCTGTTCCCTTTGATGCAATTTCCTGTACTGTTCCACTAAATGTCTTTTCAGGAAGGGCATCAGCAGTTATCGTCGCCTCCTGCCCTACCTTGACTTTAGTAATATCCACCTCATCCACGGAAACAGTTACCGTCATGCCGGTCTCTGTAATTGTGGCCAGCACCTGACCGGCAGAAACCTCGTCTCCCACCTGCCAGTAATCCTCACCTGTTGTCTCCGAATCAGAATCAATGTCTGCCAAACTCAGGTCAAACACACCGTCAATAGAGGCATACACCTTGCAGTCCGCCAGCTTGGTCTTTACATCCTCCAGGTTCAGTTGGGCCTGTTTAAGCTTAATCTGCTGTGAAATAACTTGTTTTTCAGCACTATCACTGCTTATGTAACATAGCTTTTGTCCTTTTTTCACATTTTCCTTTTCATCCACGTACAAATCCTGAATCGTCCCTGAGATCCCTGCTCTCACAGAAGCAGTCTCCGCCCATTCAAGTATCCCCATTTCATAACCTGACTCCTGTCCGTTATTTGTATGAATCACCGCCCGGGCTTCCAGACCGGGAGCCAGTGTTCCCGGATTATTCACCTCTATTGTTATATCATAAAACTTTGAACCATCGGTGTTCACGGTCCCCCCGTAGTCAACTTTCTGCACCTTGCCCTCAAGAGTCCACATTAAGGCCGGAATCGTCACATCAACTTTCTGGCCCCGTTTTATATAGTTCAACTGAGCACCGTTTACCGGAATTTTAAAAATAAGTTTAGAGGTATCATTAATGACCATAATAATAGAGCCATTCTGCACATCCTGATTTTTTTCAATTTCCATAGCGGTAACCTGACCACTGATAGGTGCTGTAACACTCTGCTCCCTGCTGTCATCAATACTGCTGCGGTAGTCCATCTCAACCTGCCGCAAATCCAGCTCAGCCCTCTCTAAATCGCTCCGGAAACTGTCATTGTTCAATTCAAACAACAAGTCACCTTTTTTTACCTGCTGCCCGTTCTTAAAATTAATACTGGTAATTGTTCCACTTACATTTGGAGTTACCTTAATAGACCTGGTCGGTTTAATTGAACCGGTCCCTGATACTTTAACTTCGATTGCCCCTTTTTGCACCGATATGGTTGCCGCCTGAACAGAAGCGGCTTCTTCACTGCCAAAAAAACGTAGCCCCAAATACCCTGCTAAAACAATAGCACAAGTAATTACTGCTAATAATTTCCACTTGCTCTTAATTAAATTTAAAATTTTAACAAACACCACATATCTTCCCTCCTCAAAATAGCATTTGCTGATTTAAACAATTTTCAGAAACTACCGTCAGGCGATATTAACTTCAAACCAAAACTTAACCCCGTTTTCCATATTAGCCACGCCAAAACTATTGTTATGGAGCTCCATAATTGCCTTCACAACCGAAAGCCCCAGACCGGTACCGCCATAAGCACGGGTCCTGGCTTTGTCAACTTTATAAAAACTGCTCCAGATTTTGTCAAGGGACTCATCCGGAATAGGTTTTCCGGAATTAAATACCGATACCCGCACTTTATCAGCATAAACCGCAATTGTTATCCTGATTATCCGTGCTTCATCCACATGGTCTATAGCATTATTAAGGTAATTTACCAGAACCTGTTCTATTCTAACCTTATCCCCATTTACCAACGGGCTGCCTCTTTTATCAACTTGTTTAATTATGCCTTTCTCCTGAAGTACAGGCTGGTATTTATCCAACACACGTTCCACCAACAGCGAAATATCAAAATCACTTTTATCCAATTTAAAATATCCTGACTCTATCTGTGATAAATCTAACAAGTCCTTGACCAGGGTATTCATTTTGCCAGTTTCATCCATAATAACATCACAATAAAAATTCCTGCTTTCTTCATCCTCATTAACATTCAGCTTAAGCCCTTCAGCATAACCCTGAATAAGGGCTATGGGTGTTTTTAATTCATGAGATACACTTGAAATAAAATCTTTCCTCATTTTATCAATCATGCGTTCCCGCTCAATATCTTCCCTCAATTTAGCATTGGCTTCCTGCAATTCGGAAATCGCTTTATCCAACTGATCAGAAAGAGAATTTATACTGTGGCCCAACTGACCTATCTCGTCATCTGACTTAACAGGATACTTCACACTAAAGTCAAGGGCCGACATCTTCCGAGCAATATCACTCAGGTCCAGGATAGGCTTTGTGAACCTCCCGGAAAATAAATATACGGCAATCCCTCCCAGAATCGCTGTCAAAATGCCGGTAAACAGCAGGAACCTGTTAGCTATTACCACACTTTCATTGATAGCTGCAATAGGCGTACTCAGGAGCAAAAATTCCTGATTATTCATTTTGGAGGCCAACACTAAAAATTTGGTTTTCAATCGTGGATCGGTAGACAAATTAAAGAAGTATTCTCCAACATCCAAGCTCTGCAGGTCATTTTGAAATGGGAGCTCAAGGGGCAGGTGTTCTCTAGGGATTCTTATGCGGTCCGGATTAAATTTCCTTAACGCAGAATTATATTTAAACTCATAAAAGTCAGGTCCAACAATATAAATGGTTAACCCTTTATTCCGCTCCAGATTCTCCAGTTCAAAGGAAATATTTTCAGGATCGCCGTTATATATTTCTACAATCCTGTCTCTGCTCTCCAGAAGCACCGCCCTCTTCTGTGATACATAAAATTTCCCCAGAAACAGCGAATTCACCAACAGTGTAGCAATTACAAAAAATATTATCAGAAGGGTTATACTTAAAAACAGCCTAGTCCTTAGCGATTGTTTCATTTCTTCACCTCAAATCTATAACCCACCCCCCTGACTGTTTGAATAAAATCGCTTTTCGAACCCAATTTTAGGCGCAGCTTCTTTATATGGGTATCGACAGTCCTGGCATCGCCAAAATAATCATAATCCCACACTGCATTTAATATCTGATCCCTGCTCAAAGCTCTTCCGGCATTATCTGTTAAATAAAGCAGAAGTTCGAATTCTTTAGGGGTCAATTCCACCTTCATGCCATCTACATATATATGTCTCCCATTTGCATCAATCTCCAGTCCGTCAAAATACTTTATTTCCTTATTATCATTTTCCACCCGGCGTAACAATGCATTAACCCTGGCTGCCAATATCTTCAAACTGAATGGTTTGGCAATATACTCATCAGCTCCCAGGTCAAATCCAAACAGTTCATCAGACTCTTGGCCCCTTGCAGTAAGCATAATAATCGGGACTTGAGATCCCTTCCTGATTTCCCGGCAAACCGTCCAGCCATCATAGCCGGGCATCATAACATCCAAAATAACCAAATCAATGTCAGGGTAATCCCTAAAGTATTCCAGGGCGTGAATCCCATCCGCAGCTTCGATTATAACTGCGCCGTCTTTTTTTAAGAAATCACCGACAAGCCTTCTCATCCGGTCCTCATCATCGGCAATAAGAATTTTCTTGACAACCATATTATTCACCCCCAATTAAGACCTGCCACTAAAACTAATACTTAAGTATACCTTATATTTGTGTCTTTTTTGTGAACAATCCCCCAAAAACAAGAAGTAAAAGGACCATGCCCATAAGTAATAATTACTTATGACATGGTCCCCTGTTTTTTTGTTGTGGGTATTTTATTGTGGGTATCTTATAGTAACCATTCTTTGAACCGCATCCCATTCTACCTGGCAGCCCAGTTTCTCTGCAATGAACCTTACGGGAAGCATGGTTCTGCCGGGTGGCATAATCACCGGTTTTACATTGGGATTCACCGAATCAATGAACTGGTATTCCCCATTAACCATAGCAGCACTGTTTCCAATCCAGAGCGCTATGACTTTGCCATCAAGATTAACGGTCACCTTACGCTCGTTTCCGTCCCAGTCAACTGTTGCGCCCAATGGCTCAGCAATATACCTGATGGGCAAAAGAGTACGCCCTTCCAAAATTACCGGGGCTGTATCCATACTCTGAGAAACATCATCAACAAAATAAGCCATCTGGTCTATATATAGCCTGATTACCGTCTGGGTCCCTGTTTCGGCCGGAACACTCTCAGTTACAGCCGGCATAACCACGGTAACCTCATTTGAATTTGCCGAATACCCCATGCTGTTAAAAGCCTTAACCCTATACTGGTAGGTAGTATCCGGGGTAAGTCCGTTATCGGCATATGCTGTAGAATCTGCTGCCAAAACAGCTATTTCAGTATAGCAGGAACTGCCACTCTTACGTTCAACACTGAACCCTGTTTCATTATCGGCATTATCTGTCCATGAAAAACTGACCTGACTGCTGGAATCAATGGAGACAGAAAGGCCTGACGGTTCATTGGGAGTAACCTGAACATCAGGAGTAGTGGCATTTGCCTCTTCGGAGAAAGATGGGGACAAACCTTCATATAGAGTACATACCTTATAGGTATACGTTGTATTTGGAGACAAACCAGTATCAGAAAAATCCATGCTATTGGGCGAAACCTCTCCTACCTGCTCATAGCTTAATGTTCCAGACTTTCTGAAAATCCCGTAACCTATCTCATCTGCAGCGTTATCGACCCAAGAAATGCATATTTCAGTAGGAGAAACAGGAACTGCTGCTACGTCTGTGGGAGGAGTCCCTTCAGGAAAAACCGGAATAAGGTCAATATCAAAATCGGGAAAAACAAATGAAGTGGTAGTAATGCCGACTTCATTGGAGTAGCTTGAATCACCCCAAAAGCTGTATGCTTTTACGCGGTAATAATAAGTAGTTGACGAGTTCAGACTGCTGTCCTGAAATGTAGTAATATCAGCACCTACTGAAGCTATGCTGGTATATTCTTCGCCTGCCCTCTTCCTTTCAATTGCATATCCGGATTCCATTTCGCTGTTATCTGTCCATGATAATTGTGTAGAAAACCAACCCACGGAGTCGGCCTGTAAATCAGTCGGCGGGCTGGGAGATAAACTCAACTGTAAAGCTCCGGAAACACTCACCACATTGGAATAAGCCGAGTACTGAGATGACGAGTTATAGGCCCTGACCCTGAAATAATGTGTAGTACTAAGGTCACTACTTTCATAAGTAAAAGTGGCAGTATTGGCCCCAACAGTTCCAATCTGATTAAATGTCCCTTCCCCGATTCTGCATTCAATAGCAAAACCATCCTCATTGCTGGCATTGTCCTGCCATGTCAGGGTTACAACGGTTAAAGACACCTCCGCAGTAAGGTTAGTCGGCGCTGCCGGAGTAATTGACAGAGGCAACAGATCTGGTGTAATATCCACTGTATCGACTATTACAAGAGCAGAGACTGGGACTGCATAAATAGGCAGCAGCAGCAACAGCACTGCCAATATAATGACCGGCTTTTTTCTGGACAAATCAAACACCCTCCTTTTTTGATATTTTCTGATAATTTCATTATACAATATATTACCTAAAATTGTATATATTTTACTTGCTTCTGTGTTTATCTTGCTTCTGAAATTTTATAGCGATTTTTACCACCAAAAAAGGCTTAACTGCTAATAAAAAACAAAGGACATTTCCCATGTAAGGAAATGCCCTGAATAGTTATCCTGATTACCTACGTACAACATTAGCGGCCTGCGGCCCGCGGTTGCCTTCAACGATGTCGAATGAAACTTCCTGACCTTCGTCAAGAGTCTTAAAACCATCGCTTTGAATAGCTGAAAAATGGACGAACACATCGCCGCCTGCTTCTGTTTCGATAAAACCAAAACCTTTTTCAGCGTTAAACCATTTTACTTTGCCTTCCATTATAAAACCTCCTTTAAACAAACTGATCAAAAAGTTAAAACTCAAAATCTTTGTGACCAATACCATAAAACAGGAGGCCAAAATAGTTTTGGTTTTCAACCCTTTAACACGTGATTTAACAATAACATATCCTGACATAAATTGCAAGTTTTATTATCCTTGACGTTGATTATTTTCTGTGCTAATATTAAATTACAGTTATTTAGATAATTATCTAAATATTTAATTGTCTAGCCACAAAAAAGGGGGGAGTGGTATGGATAAAACGTTTAAAGCACTGTCTGATAAAACACGCCGAAAAATACTTAAGGACTTGAAGGAGCGCAACATGTCTGCCGGGGATATTGCCGACCGTTTTGATATCAGCAAGCCAAGCATCAGTCATCACCTTGATATATTAAAAAATGCTGGATTGGTATTAAGTGAAAAACAGGGGCAGTATGTGATCTATTCACTAAATACTAGTATTTTCCAAGATGTAATGGCCTGGTTTTTGGAATTCTCAGGAGAAAACCAAGTTTCTGATTAAAAAAGATTAAAAGGAGGCGGTTTAAATGAAACTCAGTAAAATTTTAATGGCACTTATTTTATTATCTGTTATTGCCACTCTATTTGTTTATAATAGTTTGCCGGATACAATTCCCCTGCACTGGAACATTAAAGGTGAAGTCGATAACACCGGGAGCAAAAATTTTGTGTTTTTCACTGCATTATTACCATTAGCTATTTACCTGTTAATGAAGTTTGCTCCTAAATTTGATCCCAAAAAAGCATCATATGATAAACACATGGGAAGTTACCATATTATTGCTGTAAGTATTGTCGTCATGCTAACCGGAGTCCACTGGATTTCAATTGCTGCAGCTCTGGGATATATTGTTAATGTCGGTATGTTCGTTAAAATTATAACTGGATTGCTTTTTATTATCTTAGGTAATGTAATGCCGAAATTAAGACACAATTATTTCGTAGGCATCAAAATACCCTGGACCCTTGCCAGTGAGGACAATTGGAGAAAGACCCACAGGTTCGGGGGATATGCCTTCGTTTTAGCAGGCCTGGTCTTCTTCATTTCAGCGTTTTCCCAGTCCGCAGCCGGTGCATATATCAGCTTTAGTTTGATTTTTGTCATTATGGTCTCAATTATTGTTTATTCTTATCTTGAATTTAAAAAAGCGGCTTAAATCTTAAAAAGGAACCAAGAAATTCAGGCAGCCTGGTTTTATATTGATTTCCAACAAATCGGTTTCATATATTTCCCCATCAATGTGACCATATTCCCGCCGGTCGGAATTAAGAGAAAACGTCTTCCCGCGCCACATGCTTACTGCAGGGTGCTTTATATGGCTTCCGCTAAAAAGCATTGGAAATGATTTTAACAGTTCCAGGCGGGAAATATCCCCTATCACAATCAGGTCCAGCAGCCCGTCATCAGGTATGGCCGAGGGGGCCAGCTTAAGTCCCCCGCCAATAAAAACATTATTAGCAAAAGCTGCCAAAATGACTTTTTGATGTATAGTGACACCATCAACCAATAATTCTGTTTCCACCGGGCTTAAGTCCCTTAAGCATGAAGCAACTGCAGCCAGGTAAGCAGGTTTTCCGGTAAGAAATCCTATTCCCGTATTAACTTTATGACCAACCCGGGCATCAAAACCAAAACCGGCCTGGTTTATAAAGTACTTTCCGTTAACTAGCCCCAGGTCAAGTTTTCTGACGGCAAAAGAAGGAAAACTATCTGCCCAGTCCGAAGTACGGCGCGGGATACTTAATCCACGGGCCAGGTCATTCCCTGTTCCGAAAGGAGCCAGAGCCACCTTAACGTCACTGCCGGCGGCAGCCCCTGCTACCTCGTTGACGGTACCGTCACCGCCTGCTGCAATAATTATCCGGGCCCCTTGGGCGATTACCTGTTTTGCCAGCCGGGCGGCATCACCCGGTCCTGTTGTTGTAAGGGTTTCTATTTTAAACTCTCGCCCTGCCAGGTTTCCCATTACCTGTTTCCATTTACGCGGAGCAGAGCCCCTGCCTGCAGCGGGGTTCAAAATACAGACTACTTCCATTAGCTTTCTTCTCCTATGGTGTTATGTAAATTAATAATATTTTTTAATTAACTAACTGTCAAGAATAAATGTTTTTTGACGATAATAACAGTATCAATATTTTTTGATTGGATTTATTCGTTCCCTAAAGGAGGTTTTTCATTGTTTCGTCCTGATTCTGTACTTAAACTAAAATTTACCGGAGCCGCTTTGTCCGGGAGACAGCTTTCAGTCTACCGAAGCTTAAAAAATGAGCAGACTTTCAATTCATTTATGTACCTTATCAAAGCAATAAATCTTGATAATACAGGACCGGAAACATTACTAGATGCTTATTATGACGTAGTCCACAGCCTTCTGGAGATTAATGTCCCTACTGGATTTAGCGGCAATGCCTGGCAGTATTTTCTGGCCAAATTCATCTTGAATGATGAAAATCCTTTCAGTAAAAAAGCAGAATCTGTTCCCTTTGAGGAAATTGATGCCCCCCTGAAACAAGCGGCAGGCGCTGACCTGGCTAACCTTTACATTCTTGCATCAATGGACTCAAGAACTATCCGCCACATGGTGAAAAACAAGGTCAAAGACCTTATATCCAACGGCACAGATATTCCTTCCCTTGATGTACTGCCAACCTGGGATAAAACCGCTGCTCCTGCTGCTCCTAACAAATCAGAAGCAAACCCAGGCTTTGCCGCCATTAATTCCGGCCTGGAACTGGCCAATAAAATGACCTCATCAGAGGACTGGCAGTCACTCCTGGTCGAACTGGCTAAGTATTACCATGAGAACGGGGCGGGAATATTCGGCAGATACCATGCGCTAAGATGGGTCCACAGCAAAGGCAACGGTTTCTTCCAGGGCATTGCAGAGCCTGATCCGGTAACATTTGACAACCTTTTCGGATATCAAACTGAAAAGAAAATAATCATTAATAATACTGAAAAACTTATCCAGGGCCTTCCTGCTAATAACATCCTATTGTATGGGGACCGTGGGACCGGAAAATCATCCACCGTAAAAGCCCTGCTGCACCGTTTCGGTTCCCTGGGCCTGCGCCTTATAGAAGTCTCTAAACAAGATTTGGCCAATTTCCCCAAAATAATCCACCTTCTGAGACAACGGGTGCAAAAGTTTATTATATTTATTGATGACCTTTCTTTTGAAGAAAATGAATCAGAATACAAATACCTGAAAGCTCTTCTGGAAGGAGGCCTGGAAGCCAGACCGGAAAATGTGCTAATTTATGCTACTTCAAATAGGAGACACCTTATAAAAGAGAGGTTCAGTGACAGGGAAGATAATGCCTCAAGTGATGAAAAGCGCCTTCAAGATACCCTTCAGGAAAAACTTTCCTTGGCAGACAGGTTCGGAATCACCGTAACCTTCACCTCACCTGCCCAGCAGGAGTACTTAAAAATTGTTGAGGGGCTTGCAAAACAATCAGAAATAAACATTCCTAAGGAAGACCTGCATCGCCAGGCGCTTCAATGGGAATTGCGCTATAATGGTCGTTCCGGGCGAACTGCCCGCCAATTTATAGACTGGTTAATCGGAGAGAAAAAGAAGCGAATTTTTTAGTTAAGGTCTTAGGAGGGTGAGTTCCCCCGTGCTCAGCTCCCGCACATCCCCCGGTGCCAGGGATTCATCCAGGCTGAGGTTCCCCATAGCTATCCTTTTCAGATAAACAACGGGAAGCCCCAGAGCTGCAAACATCCGTTTCACCTGGTGATACTTTCCTTCATGGATGGTCACCTCAGCTTCCGAAACATCTCCGGAATGCACGATGGACAGCCTGGCAGGCATTGTCTTATATCCATCATCCAAAATAACGCCTTCGGCAAATCTTTTCCCGTGACCGGGGCTAACCCTGCCATTTACCTTCACAAAATATGTCTTGGGGACATGTTTTTTGGGGGCCAGCAGTTCATGGGCAAGTTTGCCGTCATTTGTGAGGATGAGCAGTCCCTCTGTATCCTTATCCAAGCGGCCGACTGGAAATAATTCAAAATGCCTAAACCGCTCAGGAACAAGTTCAATAACTGTGGCCTGCTTTGGGTCAACAGTTGCCGATACATAGCCCGCAGGCTTGTTCAGCATAAGGTAGACAAACTCCCTGTATTCAACTACAACTCCATCAAAGACAACCGTATCCTGTCCGGAATGCACGTGAAAAGAACTGTCAGTGACTGTTATGCCATTGACCGTAACCCTGCCTTCCCGGACAGCTTTCTTTATTTCCTTCCTGGTGCCAAAGCCGGAGTTAGCCAATAATTTATCTAACCGAATTTTATCCTTCATCACAGCCACCACCTAACCCATCCAGCGCCAGCCGGCAGGATAATAATTATTCAACATATCCTGGAGCTGCTTGGCCCACCCCAGTGGAAAACCGTCAACACATACCATTCGCCAGCCGCGCTCTCCTATAATATGAAGGGTTTCACCCTTGAGGTACCTGATAACCTCCTCGGAGCCGGCAGAAAAGTCCAAGACATGCCGGGCATCTTCCTTCCGCAAGGCCAGTGCCAGCGGTGCTACCGGCTTAAATCTCCTTTTCCTTACTTCCCCGATGAACCATCCCGGCCTTAATACTTTTAAACCTTTAAGGTCCGGCAAACCTGGAGGAATAACATAAAGCCGGCTGTTATGCTGTGCAAGTCCACGTTCAAATGGGGGAATATTTAGTGTGTATTCGAAAAAGGACCGGTAATCGTCCAGATCTTCCCGTAAAGGGGGCTCCGGCACGAATTCAGTAATCCTGGCTTCCTCGCCATCCTTTTTTCTCAACAAGGCGGCAAAATGTCCCTCTCCCTTTATCCGGTGAGGCCAAAGACGAATAGTTTTGGAAACCTGTTCCCCGGCCCCGGACCATTGAGGCTGTCCGGGCGCGGCGCTGGGAACGGCATGTATCCCCTCAACCTCAAATTCGGGATTTAGCTTCAGCAGAAAATCAATGATACCTTCATTTTCTTCAGGGGCAAAAGTACAGGTCGAATAAACCAACGTTCCTCCCGGTTTCAGCATTTCTGCGGCAAACCTGATGATACCCTTCTGCATCTGAACACATCGTTCAACAGAGAACTCACCCCAGCTCTTAACCGCACCGGGGTCCTTGCGGAACATCCCTTCACCGGAACAGGGGGCATCAACCACAATTTTATCAAAATAACCCTTAAACCTTTCCGCCATCCGTGAAGGTATTTCATTCAAAATAATGTAGTTTCTGACGCCAAATACTTCCATGTTGCGGACCATGCCCTTCAGCCGCTCTCCACTGATATCATTGGCTACCAGAACCCCTGATCCTGCCAATCGAGCAGCTATGTGTGTCGATTTGCCACCCGGAGCAGCACACAGGTCAAGAACCCGGTCACCTGGCCGGGGATCGAGAACTGAAACAGGAACCATGGCGCTGGGCTCCTGAATATAATAAAGGCCTGCATGGTAATATGGGTGTTTTGCCGGCCTGTCATCACTGTCAGTATAGAAACCCTCCCGTGTCCATGGTACAGGCTCCAGGGCAAACGGGGATATCTCACGGAACTTATCTACAGATACCTTAAGGGTGTTTACCCGCAGCCCGTGATACCTGGGCTGGTCATAAGACGCCAGGAACTCTTCCAACTCATCTCCCAGCATATTTTTCATCCGGTTTACAAACTCCTCGGGAAGCTTCATAAATTATCCACCTTTATATTAATAAATTTAATTATAGCAAATAATTTCGGTTTAATGCAAAAAAAAAGAGCTCAAATCAAAAAAGAAGCTCCTCCGGCTGCTTTTATTCCCGCCGTTTCCTTTAATTGGCCCATCAGCTTAAAAAGGGCACGGTCCTTATTTTTTGCCTCAAGCATAACATCTATGTCCCGGTTAAACTCACGGGCAGTTTTCAAAAACCCGTAAAAAGAATCAAAGTCAATATCATCAGCATGTGGTCTGCATTTTTGCTCACTCCTGGGACTGGAAAAGTGAAGCTTGGGTATTCTCTCACCCCAAGTATTATATACCTTCTGCAGAATGTCACCAAGAACCTCGCCCCTGCTGCAGCACATGTGATGGTGAACATCAAACACCATTGGGATATTTAGTTCCCCACAGATATCCAGCACATCTGCCGCCCCATATAATTTATCATCATTTTCCAAAAGAAGCCGTTTCCGGATGCGGTCAGGAAGTTCTTTGAAATTCTCTTTGAACCGTTTTACAGATTGTTCCCGCGAACCATACATACCTCCAACATGCATTACCATTTCCGCATTATCAAGGCCCATCGCCCGAAACACCTTTTCATGATAATCCAAGTCCCGGAAAGATGCTTCAATAACTTCCTGCCGGGGGCTGTTAATAAGGGTAAAGTGGTCAGGATGTGAACTGACCCTCATTTTATTTTCCCTTACTATTGTCCCTATTTTGGCAAATTCTTCCCTGAAATCGGCAATAAAGTCCCATCCGGCAGCCAGCGGATGGGTTGCCAGCGGGACCAGTTTGGAAGTAATCCGAAACAAATGTACTTCATTTGCGGTATTATAATATAACAGTCTTGTCAGGTTTTTCAGGTTTTCGCCCGTAATCCGGCGCAGCCTGCCAATTCTGGCATCCTGTCCCTCAATACGTTCATAATTTTTTACGGTAATAGTTTTGGAGGACGAACAGTCCTCCAAAACCATTGACAATGCCACATAGCCCAGTCTTACCAGCACATTTTCAGCCCCATTCATTATGTGAAACTACTCTCCTGAGATAATGTCACTTTCAGGTGCTACAGGTTCACCTGTATACCCATGGCCCCAGATAGCTTCCTCTTTTTTACCCTCAATAAGGAACTGTACCTTTTCAACTTCCGGCAGTTGCGCCAGGGTATGGGCCACAGACTGAGAGGTCATCCTCTCCCCGGCACTGCCGCCCCAGTGTTTTGTCTGCATCTCACGGGAAAAATTCACAAAAGCAACACCATCCACAACTTCAACAGAAATCAGCTTTGCCTCTTCAGGGATGGTCCGGTGCAGCCCCTCAGTCCGAGGCCCCTCTATCAACTGCTCAATAAGCAGATTGGCCAGAGGTTTCCCGCCTTTTTCTACTGTACGTTTTTCCGGTTTCAAGAACATTGCCTGATCGTCACTGAAATACAAGGTAATTTCAACCTGTTCCTCAGTAGGCTGTGGATTTACCGGAGGAGTTTGAGAATTGTCCTGCTCCTCAACTTGAGACTTATTCTGGTCCATATTGTTCTTGTCCTGGCTGCCTGTCAGACCGCATCCAATTACCAATGCAAGCAGAACAACCAGTACTGTTAACCCGAAATACCTGGTATGCCTGATTCTTTTAGACCTCATTATTATTCCCTCCCATTAACTTAAAAATTTTCTGGAAGACTCTCTTCACTTAAAAATATACACCTCATACTTTACACAAAGATGACGAAATTGTTACAAATGTTTTAAGTTGTTTCTGGCAGCCGGAATGTGAAAACTGTCTCCCCTCCAAGTTCACTTTCAACGTTCAGGTCACCGCCATGGAGTTCTACAATTTCCTTTACAATTGCCAGCCCCAGGCCCCAGCCGCCTGTTTCCCGGGAACGGGCTTTGTCAACACGATAAAATCGTTCAAAAATATTGGGTATATCCACTGCCGGGATGCCTTCCCCCTTATTTACTACATAAAAGTTAAGCATCTCATCCTTTACCCTGAATCCCAAGGTTACTTTTTCACCTGAAGGTGAATATTTTACAGCATTATCAACCAGGTTCACCAATACCCTGAATATTTTTTCCCCATCAAGCGGCCAATAAATATCCCCGGAATGAGTTGTCCCAATTGTGACACCCTTGGCCCTGGCTGCAGGCTCAGCAGCCTTCCGGACCGCTTCCGCAATTTCCCCCACAGAGGTCTCTTCAATCTTGAGCTGCCCCCGGTTCCCTTCCAGCCGGCTAAGGGCCAGCAAATCATCTACTAAATTCTTTAGCCTATCCGCCTCAAATCGCATGTCCTTCAAGAGTTCCTGATACTCTCCCGGTGAGCACATATCCTTTTGGGGGTATGAATCCAGCAGTGCTGTTATCGCAGCAACCGGGCTCTTTAATTCATGAGACGCATCAGCAACAAATCTCTTGCGAATATTATCTTCTGCCAGAATCTTGGTACTCATATCATTAAACACCCTTGTAAGCTCCCCGATTTCATCATGACTCGGCGCCTTCTCTATCCGGTAGCCATAGTCCCCTGAGGCTATCCTCCCTGCAGCAACAATAAGCCTCTTAATTGGCCTAGTAAAAAAAGTACCCATAAATAAGCTAATAACAAAAACTAACGCCCCACTCGCAGCCGAAAACCACAGGAGCCGGGCCCTGATCTCATCAAGGCGGGCCACCATAGGGTTGATATCGGCAGATACAAAAACAGCGCCGGTCACCTGTTTCCCTGAATATACCGGAACAGCCAGGTACAGCACCCAGCCATACTCTGGCTCTTGATAAGACGCAGCAGCATTCTCCCCTTTTAATGCATTTAAAACCTCCCGGTGTCTCAGGGCCCTGCCCCGTAAATCAGTAGCTGAATCGGCTATAACCAGCCCTGTACGATCAAGTACCAGAAAACGACTGCCAACCTTTTCTGCCTGGTTCCTCGCCAGGTAATTCAAGTAAGGCCACTGTTCCTGGTCCTGAAGATATGGCATTGAACTATTGGCCAGAATGTTGGCATGAGTAAAAAGTGCCGCCTTTTTTTCATCAAGAAAACTCTGTTCAAAAAAACCCATGGTAAAATAAGCAAAAGCAGCAAGTGATAATACTATAAGCAGAAGATAAGTAATTCCAAGTTTTAATCCCAAAGTCAACCGCATCCGCACATCTCCCGGTCAATCTTCTTCATTGAAAAAGTAGCCTACACCCCATTTAGTAAGGATATACCGCGGCTTCCCAGGCTCAGGTTCAATTTTCTCCCTCAGCCTTCTTATATGCACATCAACGGTACGATCCTCTCCAATATAATCATAACCCCATATATTCTTCAAAAGCTGATCCCTGGTAAAAATCCTTCCCGACATGCCAGCCAAATACAGGAGCAGCTCAAACTCCTTGCCGGTAAGGTCAATCTCCTTGCCTTCAGCTTTAACCTTTCTTCTCAAAGTGTCAATAACTATTCCTCCACATACAATCTGCCCGGTTCCTTTCACGGACTCTTGGCTGGAACGCCTCAGTACCGCTTTGATACGGGCCAGCAGTTCCCTAACATTGAACGGCTTAGCCAGGTAATCATCTGCCCCCATTTCCAGACCGATAATTTTATCAATATCATCACCCCTGGCAGTCAGCATTATAATTGGAACCCCGGACAAAGCCCGGATTTCCCGGCACAAGGTCAGGCCATCCACCCCTGGAAGCATAATATCAAGAATTATTAGATCAAATTCAGTTTTCCTGACCTTCTCCCTGGCAGACTCACCGTCAAATGCAACCTCAGTCCGGTAACCTTCATTGTTGAGGCTCTTTGCCAGTCCCTTTACCAAAATCCTTTCATCATCAACAATCAAAACTTTTGCAGACATGGTTTCCCTCCGCCCCCAATAGTTATTTCTATTATACCACAGTATTTAGAAGGCAAACCTCACCTTAGTTTAGCTCTGTATCATTAATACCATTTCCGCATTGGTTAAAATCTTCAAGTGAATTTACAATCTGATTTTTGGAGTCATACAATAATATACTGACTACTCTAGAATTTGAATTCAATAAAATTATGTAGCCCTTTTCTCTTGTTTTAAAATCCTCATTAATTAATTTACCGTTCTCAAATTTCACTGTCATTTTAGAATAATTAGTTAGTTTCCTTTTATCAGTAGAAGGCATCCATGTTGATTCGTTTAAATTACCAAATATAATAGTATTATCGTTATCTACTACCCTGTTGGCAGAAAAACCCATGCTGATAGCAAGCTCTCCGTAAGATTTTTTTGATATTAAATAGTTGTTATTTTTATCCTTGTCTATATAAAACAGTACTAATTGTGGGCCTTCACCAGCATACAAAGTTAAGGCTAAATACCCCGATTCATAAGGTTTGATCTTACAAACCAAAATTTTATTCCTGTCTATTGATCGGCCTGAATTAGAGTAGTAGTCAATAACTAATCCTGTAATTATATTTTCTATCGTCTTTATTTTACTATTTTTATCATTAGGAAACACTGTTATTTTGTCACATCCAGTTAACATAAATATTAGAAAAAAAATAATATATATTTTATAATAGTTTATCTTTTGCATGTGAATCCTCCTTCTACTAATATAAGTCTCTCGGAAAAAAAATTTCCTTAATATTTAAGGCTTTGTGCCTTGGACTTTTTGTTTTTTCCTCCACAGTAGGCTCCGGAAATGACCGTGATATATGGTGAGGTGTTGTGCAATATTTTCCCTTATAATAAAAAAATCCTGCCTGGTATTGCACAGACAGGAATAATTTAACAAGTTATACACAAATACTAATACAAAATTACAGTCCCAGGATTTCTTCAATATCCTTTTTGATATCACCTTTATCGGAAACCCGGTCATACTTGACCGGTCTGGAATCCAGATTCTTGAGTCCCCGGTGAGTTTCCATACCTGTTATTTTTTCAAGCTCCCGGAGAATTTCAAATTCATCTTTGCCGGCAATGGCATCTTCCCCTTTTAAAGCCTCCAATACCGCACGGTTAAACTTAAAAGGATTTGCCGTTGCATCCAGGACAGTTACTGTACGGTCACCTGTTTCCCGGACATAATCGGAATAAACCTTAACCCCTACGGCAGTATGTGTATCAACTGTATAGCCATACTTTTCAAACACAGTTCTTATGGTTTCCAGGGTCTCTTCTTCACTGGCATATCCGGCACTCAGGATACGTTCAGTTTCTCTGCGGGTGTTTTCATCTGCCTGGAATTGCCCCTCTCTGTTCAACTGCCCCAGCCATTCACTGATTTTGCCCGCATCATGGCCGGTCATTTCAAATAAAAAACGTTCCAGGTTGCTTGATATCAGAATATCCATAGATGGGCTGACTGTTTTGATAAATTCCCGGTTACGGTCATATGTCCCTGTAGCAAAGAAATCTGTCAGCACCCTGTTTTCATTGGACGCACAGATCAGTTTGTTGATCGGGAGCCCCATCCTAAAGGCATAATAACCGGCCAGGATGTTACCGAAATTTCCGGTAGGAACAACAAAATTGACCTTATCCCCTTGTGAAACGACTTTTTTGCCAACCAAGTCAAGATATGCCCAGAAGTAATATACAATTTGGGGAAGCAGACGTCCCCAGTTAATCGAATTGGCTGACGAAAGTTCATAACCCTTTTCTGCTAAAAAACTGTTGTAAGCCTCATCCCCAAACACCTGTTTCACGGCATTCTGGCAATCGTCAAAATTACCCCTAACCGCGACTACATAGGTATTATCACCATCGGTAGTCGTCATCTGAAGCTCCTGGACTTTACTGACACCGCCATACGGATAGAAGACAATAATCTTTATTCCGGGAACATTTTTAAATCCTTCAAGGGCGGCTTTACCGGTATCACCAGATGTGGCCACAAGAATAACTGTCTCCCTGTCAACCCCCAGCTTCTCTATTGCCCTGGACAGGAAATGGGGCATTATTTGAAGCGCCATATCCTTAAAGGCCGCGGTAGGACCATGCCAGAGTTCAAGAACATAAGAGCTGTTATCAAGTTTATATAAAGGTGCCATATCAGGATGATCGAAATTATTATCATTATATGCCTTTTGAATACACTCATCAATTTCTTCCGGAAGGTAGTCCGTCAGGAACATCCCCAGTATCTCCCTGGCTATTTCCCGGTAACCCTTCCCCGCTAAGCTAATAAGTTTTTTTGAATCAATAACCGGGATACCCTCAGGAACAAACAACCCTCCCGGAGGCACCATGCCGAGTTTAATGGCTTCGGCCGCATTAACACTGTCAAAATTACCTCTTGTACTAACATACTTCATTGAAAAATTCTCCTTCTTTATATTATATCTCCTGATAGTTAATAATTAATTGTATCTCCTAATTATAAATCATCACAGGCAACTGTTCAATATTTTACAATAACTCATTTATTCTGATATAACAAATATGACAAAAGTTTTAATAAATAGTTCACAAAATGTTCAAAATCTCAACAAAGAATAACCATATTTATTGGATACTATATAACCAGAGTCCGATACAAAAAAAATAGAAAGGATGATTTTAATGAATCTCAAAAAAACCTTAGCAGGTATAGCAGCAATCACTGCACTTGGCGGAATACTGGTCTTCGGCCAGTTGTTCACAACACCTAATGCCAATGCTGCTACAACCGAATCAACTGCCCCTCAATCAACAGGTGTTTTTTGTAAAGGTGCAGGACTTGGCCGGGTTTATGGAAACATGATAGACTCTGTAAGCAAGCTCCTAGGGATGGATGCTGCAGAAGTAAGGACCGAACGCCAAAGCGGCAAATCCTTAAGCCAGATTGCAGAAAGCAAAGGAATCAGTGAAGACAAGTTGGTTGACAGCATCTTGGAACAGAGAAAATCACAACTTGACCAAAGTATTGCCAATGGAACCATCTCAGAGGAACAAGCCGAGTACTGTCTGGAAAACATGGAACAAAGGGTGAAAGACAGTGTACAGAGAACCACTCTTGGACAAGGTAACGGCAGAGGCGGCAAAGGCATGGGTAAAAGAGCCGGGATGGGTAACGGCACTGGACTGGGCACATGTGCAGGAACATGTGCAGGAGCATATACAACTTCGGGTACTGAGGTATAATATCAACTTAAACTGGTAACACAACACATAGAATTTAAAACAGAATTTAAAATTCCACCGATCCGCAGCTTGCCGTCAGGAAGCAACGGTATCTGGTGGAGTTTTGTTTTTTCGTAGCATATAACCACATTTATAACCACATTTGAGAAATGACTAATTGTCGGAAGGAAAACAAATATAACCTGTTGAAAGCTAAGTTGAAAAATAATTACTTGGAATTAATAAATTACTGGGGGTAATGCCATGAATTACTTAATAGTATGTCTGGTAATTGGATTTATCTTATCGATTCATGAAACAGGACATTTTAGGCAGTTAGCCTGGGGCTTCCCGGCATTATTGCTCTAGCTGTTTTCCTGAGCATCAACCTGGCGGTCCTCAACCTCCTTCCTATTCCCGCCCTGGATGGCGGTCAAGTGCTGCTGACCATAATCGAAAAGACATGGCCGAAATCAGTTAAAATACGTGTCCCGTTGTCACTTTTGGGCTGGCTCTTTATTATCGGAACAATGGTTTATGCTACTTCAAAGGATGTTTCCAGACTGCTGGGGTGAACCGGAGGAATTTAAATGAAACTAATAAATATTTTAAAGTTCATTATAACAGCAATTGTAATACTGATAACCTTTGTCTTGTATTCCAATGTGGCCGTATATATGTCCGGAAAGTCCGGTGTGCATGCAGTTTCCGGCAGCCCGGAAGCAGATGCGGCCATAGTCCTGGGGGCGCGGGTTTATAAAAACGGGGGATTGTCCCCGGTGCTTGCAGACCGTCTCGATACCGGTATTGAATTATATACCGAAGGTAAGGTTAAAAAGCTTCTTCTGACCGGCGACCACGGTCAGGCATCTTATGATGAGGTAAACAATATGCGTCTTTACGCCCTGGAACAAGGTGTTCCTGAAACAGATATTTTTATGGATCATGCCGGTTTCAGTACTTATGAAAGCATGTACCGGGCCAGGGATATCTTTCAGGTGAAAAAAGCCATTATAGTTACACAGGATTTCCATCTCCCCCGGGCGCTCTATGTCGCCCAGGCACTTGGTCTGCATGCATCAGGAGTAAGTGCCGATAAAAGAGAATATATCGGTGAGGATTATTTAAGGCTGCGCGAGATCCTGGCAAATACCAAAGCGGTTCTGCAACTGCTTGTTCATGATAAGCCAACTTATCTTGGTCCCGAAATTCCTATCTGGGGTGATGGAAGAGTAACCAAAGACATATAATTTACCACTACCCTTATTTAGGGCTTACTGTAAACAATAAGTAGGTGAATACAATGACCGACCGGGAATTTTTTACCTTCCGCGAATATATGAAAAAAGAAGAAGGCCCTCTTACGGCCTCAATGGAAGATTATTTGGAAATGATTTACCGGCTTTCAAAGGAATCAGGTTTTACCAGGATTCAGGACCTGGCTGATGCCCTGAACGTACAGCCTCCATCTGCTACTAAAATGGTTCAAAAGCTTGCTGATATCAAGCTAGTCAACTACAAAAAATATGGCATAATCCTGCTTAATGATGAAGGACGGGAAAAAGGCAGGTTCCTGCTGGAACGCCACCGGACCATTGAAGAATTCCTTCTCCTGCTGGGCCTGAAAGAAAATGTGCTGGAGGAAACCGAAAAAATTGAACATACCATAGGTCCCCAGACCCTCAGGTGTATAGCTGATTTTGTGCATTTTTTAAAGTCACGCCAAGACTTCATAGATGCTTACAATGAATACCGCGAAAAAATCATGGAGTCCTAAAGGACCCCGTTTCTTTCTTTTAAAATATCTGACTAATAGAATAGGAAACCACCGCACGGTATTCACAACCTGGTTTCACCCTGACAGCCCTGCCCCGGTTCATATCATAATTGTCCCCCATCCATGGTTCCAGGCAAACGAATTCCCTGTCCCGGAGAACCCAAAGGACAATATAGCTGAATGAATCATCATATCTGACAGTGACCCGAAAACCGTCACTCCTGTCAAAACATGCCTCATTTCCTTGTAAACTGCCAAAAACCAAATTTGTTTCAGGAACAGCATCAAAATCCGGAATCCCTCGAAACACCTTAGTCTTCCCTGATTTGATATCAAAACATCGTCTGGCTGGAATATGCAGGTTAACTGCTTTCCCTCCGGGAGCATAAAAATACGGGTGAAAACCTGCGTAAAAAGGCATTTCTTGATCGGAGCAGTTAAAGTACTTTTGTTCAATAATGATTGTCCCTTCAGTTATAAAATAAGAAAATTCCAGCCTGAAATCAAAAGGGTACATGCTTTTTGTTGCTTTATTGCTTTCCAGGTATAAGTTAATCCTGGCACTGTCCCTGAAGCATTCGGGCTCCTCCGCCTGCCAGGGAACAGTCCGGGCCAAACCATGCTGCTTCATTTGATACTCCCGACCCTCCAATACATACCTGTCATTCTCCAGCGGACCACATATGGGAAAAAGAACCGGGTTGCCCCCGCGGACGTTTTTGGTATTATCAAATAAAGTGCTGCTGTCCAGGTAAAACAAAGGGATATCTCCCATAAAGTATTCAGTTAACAGCCCGCCTCTTTCAGGGATAAATTTAGCTGTTATTCCCTTTTCATTGTAAACCTCATAAACCTCAAAGCCCTTTTCTGCCGTCCTCCTAAAACTGAACAATCGCAGCTCCTCCTATGACAAGTTAAAAGTCCTTGACTGTAACCTTGTCCATTATATCACCGGCCCTAAGCTTCATGACAGCATCCATTCCGCCGACCACTTGGCCAAAAACCGTATACTGCCCGTCAAGGAACGGTTTTTCTTCAAGTGTAATATAAAACTGGCTTCCGGCGGAATCAAGGTCATTTGCCCGGCGGGCCATGGCCACAGCCCCTTTGAGATGCTTGTGGGAGTTAATCTCAGCCTTGATGGTATATCCGGGGCCGCCCGCCCCTGTACCTTCGGGGTCCCCTCCCTGAATTACGAAACCGGGTTCATACCGGTGAAAAGTAAGTCCATTATAAAAACCCTGTTCGGCAAGCTTCTTAAAGTTTTCTACCGTACCGGGGGCCTCATCCTGGAACAGCTCAATATATATCTTGCCATACTTTGTCTCAATAATACCGACTTTCTTGCCTTTCAGTACTGATTCGTCAAAAGCAGCCTGCTGCTCAATTTGGCTCCCCTGTGAGGTAACTGACGACTTCTCACGGTTTCCTGCACAGCCAGCGGCAGCCAAAAACATTACCATAATAATTATAATAAAAACACCGATTCTTTTGTTCATTTTCCCTTTCACTCTTCCTTTCTCCCGGAGCCTTCGATTGCTTCTTTTAATAGAGCACCGAGGTTTGTACCAATACTCTCCTTGTCACTGAACTGATTGATCAGTTTTTTATTGACAGCCCCTTTACTGCGAGCGACAGACATGCTTTCCTTGAAATCCTCCAACCTCTGAGCAAAACCGCAGTTTTTGCAGCGCACCATTTTACTGCCCTGCTTTTCCAGGATAACCATTTTCTTTTTACAATCCGGACAGCGGAAGTTCGAAACCTGAGGTTCGGCTGCTTCCCTGTGCCCGCATTCCCGGTCAGGGCAAACCAGGGTCTTCCCTTTTTTCCCTTTTATCGTAATTAAATATTTACCACAGTCAGGACACTTTACACGTGATATATTATCCGCCTTAAACTGGGCCCCACTGGTTGCAATCTCCTTAACAAGCTTCACGGTATACTCGCGAATCCCGGTCATAAATTTGGTTTTGCTCTCCCTTCCACGGGCCATTTCAGAAAGGGACTGCTCCCACTTTGCCGTAAGCTCCGGTGACCGCAGGTCTTCACTAACCAAGCCGATTAGCTGAATCCCTTTTGATGTCGGGACAAGTTCTTTGCCCCGGCGTTCCACATAATCCGTATTAATAATTTTCTCAATAATCTCCGCCCTAGTAGCCGGTGTCCCCAGGCCGCTCTGTTTCAAGGCTTCCCTCAGCTCCTCATCTTCAACGAACTTCCCAGGGCTCTCCATGGCGGACAGCAGGGTAGCCTCTGAATAGCGGGCAGGCGGTTTCGTCTGGGACTTCATAGTTTTGCAGTCCTTAACCTGCTTAACAGCGCCCTTCTTCTGGGAATGCAGCACCTGCTCAGGTAAGGCATCATCCTTTTCCTCACCTTCCTGATCAGTTCCCCGTCCGTAAACGGCTTTCCAGCCCTGTTCCTTGACAACCTTACCGCGGGAATAAAAGCTCTCACCTTCCACAACAGTAACCACAGTAACCCGTTCATACTTGAACGGCGGGTAAAAAGCGGCAATAAACTTTTTCACTATCAGGTCATATAGTTTTCTTTCATCAGCATCAAGAGCACTAAGGCGCGCAGGTTCTTCTGTGGGAATAATGGCATGGTGGTCACTAACCTTGCTGTCATCAACAATCCTTTTGGTAATAGTCAAGGGTTTACCCAACAGGGGTCGGGTATAATCTGCATATTCCCCTATGGCAATGGAGTTAAGCCTGTCCTTCAGTGTCGGCACAATATCCTTTGAGAGGTACCGGGAATCTGTGCGCGGGTAAGTAACCAGTTTATGCCGTTCATACAACCCCTGGAGTACCGAGAGGGTTTTTTGTGCCGGAAAACCATACCTCCTGTTGGCATCCCGCTGTAATTCAGTGAGGTCATATAACAGTGACGGCGGTTCCGCTTTTTGTTCCACTTTCAGGTCAGTAATCTTACCGATAGCGCCCTTTATTTTCTTTAGCAGGGCTTCAGCGCTGCTAAAGTCAAAGATTCTTCCCTGACCCGAGGCATCCCGCCAGTCGCCAAAATAATCCCCGAAATCTGCCCGTAAGGTCCAGAAGTCTTTGGGGACAAACTTCTTAATCTCCTCTTCCCTGTTAACTATCATTGCCACGGTGGGTGTCTGTACCCGACCTGCAGTAAGCTGTGCATTAAACTTGGTAGTCAGGGCCCTGGTCACATTCAGCCCTATCAGCCAATCGGCTTCTGCCCTGCATACAGCGGAAGCATAAAGGTTGTCATATTCCTTTCCGGGCCGGAGCCGGGCAAAGCCCGCTTTGATAGCAGAATCCGTCTGTGATGAAATCCACAGCCTGTGAAATGGTTTTTTCCAGCCTGCATATTCCATAATCCACCTTGCCACAAGCTCACCTTCCCTCCCGGCATCTGTGGCAATAATCAGCTCCCCAAGGTCCCCCCGTTTCATCAAATTCTTTACCGCACCAAACTGCTGGGATGTCTGCCGAATTGTCTTCAGCTTCATCTGCCTGGGCATCATTGGCAGGTCCTCCAGCCGCCACGTCTTATATTTCTTATCATAATCCTCCGGTTCCGCCAGGGTCACCAGGTGCCCAAGGGCCCAAGTGACTACATATTTGGGGCCTTCCAGGTACCCCTTCCCCTTAGTATGGCATCCCAGGACCCGGGCGATTTCACGCCCCACACTGGGTTTCTCTGTCAGTACCAGTGATTTCATAATACTCCTCCGTTTTTCTTTCAATAACTTCATTATAGCATACCGGAACATCTGGAGGCACATTTTTTAATATCACTATTTATTCATAACTCCGGCAGTCGATATCCCCTGATATACCGTTCCTCTTTGGGCGGAACCACTGTCCGTGAAAGCAGTTTTCCGGTTTCTGCCTCAAAAGCAAAAACAATTCCTTCTTTCTCTTCGACCCCACCCCCGGAAACTGCAAACACCATATTTCCCACAGCCACCAGCTGAGGCGGTTCATCTGCTCCGCATTCAACCCGGCAAACTCCGTTATCAATAGGAGCAGTCCAGGCAAGTTTCCCTGAGTTCTTGTCAAAAGCATATAACTTATATGTATCATCAACAACATATACCCGCTCATGGTCTGCAACTGGTTTATTTTCTCTATTTACTCTCACCGGCCTGTAACTAAAATATAATATTCTGTGTTTATGAACCACCATACTGGGCACACCCCTTAAATCAAATTGTTTAATATGTTTATTTAATATAAAGATACTCTGCAAGGTAAGCCAATGTGTCAAAATTAGAGTAATTATGGGTAAAAATGGCACCAAAAATTGTGGAAAATCCGCAGATTTTCTGGTAACATTAATAAATACTAACCATGACGAACCTGGAGGTAATATGTTAACAGATTTTTGGTCTCTATATGGTGATAAAATTGTATGGGTCTATTCAGTTTCTACCACTGTTCTTATACTTGTGGTTAGTTTTCTAATCTTTATGGAAAAGAAAAATCCCTACAAAACAATTGCCTGGCTGGCAGTACTGAATATTTTCCCTATTCTCGGATTCATTATATACCTGATGCTGGGTCAAAACCTCCGTAAACGAAAAATTGTTCGCACAAAATATATCAATGAGATGAAGCACCTTAAAAACCTTGTTGACCATCAAATAGACTGCATTAAAAATGACTGTGAATTAACCAAAGAACTGAATTCTAAGAAACAATTAATCAATCTTATGCTTCACAATGCCAAAGCCCCGTTTACAAGGAACAATTCAGTTGAAATACTGTCAGACGGAACTGAAGCTTTTGAAAGTATTTTTGCCGCACTGGAAAAAGCAGTTAACCATATTCATGTTGAATATTATATTATAAAAGATGATAATACCGGTCGGAGATTAAAAGACATTCTAATAAAAAAAGCCTGTGAAGGCGTATCAGTTAAGGTCATCTATGATGCCGTGGGAAGCTGGGGGCTTTCCGGTAAATATACCCAGGAAATGGAGCAAAACGGCATTCAGATTAAACCGTTTTTGCCTGTAATTATTCCATACATTACTAACAAGCTTAACTATCGGAACCACCGTAAGATTGTTGTAATTGACGGTAGTGTAGGTTTTATGGGCGGACTTAATGTGGGGGACGAATACCTTGGCTACCACCCCAATCTGGGGAAATGGCGGGATACCCACCTAAAGCTCGAAGGGGCGGCCGTACATTTTCTGCAAATAATATTTATGCTGGATTGGGAATTTGTCAGCCATGAAAAGCTGCCTGATCAAATGGAACCCTCATATTTCCCGGAGACTAATAAATTTCAGGGCCATGCTATCCAAATAGCGGCCAGCGGTCCAGACTCCGACTGGGAGTCCATCCGTCAATCATATTTTGCGTTAATTACTTCTGCACATAATTCAATAAAAATTACCACACCATACCTTATCCCTGATGAGGGTATTTCCCTTGCCTTAAAAACAGCGGCCTTAAGCGGGGTTGATGTCAAAATTATTCTGCCAGGCAAACCTGACCATAAAATTGTCTTCTGGGCATCACAGAGTTATTTTGACGAGCTTATGGAAGCAGGTATCCAAATTTATTTATATCAGCCGGGCTTCATTCATGCCAAGATAATTTCCGTTGACGGTGAGGTGGCCTCCCTTGGTTCGGCTAATCTTGATATGCGGAGTTTTCAGCTAAATTTCGAGGTCAATGCAATGATATATGATAAGACATTGGTGACACAACTAGAAATAGATTTTGCCAGGGACTTGGCCCTGGCAAATAAAATCGACCTGGCGGCATTTTCGGCCAGGCCGATACGGAGCAAAATCCGGCAGTCAGCTGCCCGCCTCTTGTCACCGATATTATAGCCACCTTTAATTCAACTACCTTTATATTTGATTGCGATTATCCTCCAAGAGTAACATCCTGCCCCTCATACCATCTAAGTGCTTCAAAAAGATGCTCCGGAGTAAAGTCCGGCCAGTAATCATCTATTATATAAAAATCAGAATAAATCGACTGCACCGGCAAAAACCCGCTCAGCCTCCTGCGGCCTCCCCAGCGAATAATCAAATCTACCCTGGAAACATCAGAAGAAGCCAGATGTTTATAGAAACCTCTCTTGGACCCTTTTCCGTTTAAACCTTGCAGCCCGTGGTTCAAGTCCCACTGCCAGCCGTAATTTACCAAAAAATTAATCTTAATTGAACCTTTTCCGAAAGAAATCCTGTTAGTATATGGTATCAGTTCACGTGGAAATGACGGGGAATCTACATTACCAATAACCCTCAGAGCAGCATCACGCTTTGACAATTTTAGGACAGCATCAATACAGGCTTGTTTGAAAGCCTTTTTTTGGGGATGCGGCCTTTTAGTATTATCCTGTGTGAAACCATAAAAAGTTAGTTCTTTAATCCCCAGAGCGCTGCAAAACTCATAAAGCTGCATCCCCGGCCCGATACCATTTTCATAACCACATTCCTTGGTCAGCCCATGTGACTCAGCCCACCTCCGGTTACCGTCGGGAATAATACCAATATGCTTGGGCAGTCGTTTAAATTGGGGTAGCTGCAAACCGATCATTTCCTTCCTCCACAAATATGCTTGATTATCTAAATGTTTTAATGATTATGTTATATAGATATAGTATTTACCGGTTTGTTGATGTTATTCAAATAGCTAGACTTTACTTCTAACATAACATTCTAAATGATAAAATAGCTGGTATACCTATATCTATATACACATTCGGTTTTGGCAGATATTCAAATTCATTAAAAGTATTCCATCCGGACATCTGATAAGTTCCCTGCGGAACCGGTAAACCTCCGGTTCCTTCCTGGTTCCAGACCTCCCCGCAAAACAAATTTTCACCCGGTCCAAGAGTGATACTCTCCACAACCCGTGGCATAAACTGCGGAACCTGATAATCCCCTTGAGCAAAAAAATTGCCTGCCGACCACCGCCAAACCTCGCCAAACAGTCCGGCAACAATAAACTCATACCGTTGTGTGGTAGAAAAAGTAAGACTGATTGGCAAAAATGAAACATTAACCGCCTCCAAAAATAGATACACCTGTTCCCCCGGATAGTAAAAGTCCTTATCTGTTGACAATACAGTTACCAGACCGCCATATTGAACTATTGACCTGCCCATTAAATCCCCCCTAAAACGCTGTTTTTGCATTGTATGCCGGGGCAATATAAATTGCTAACAAGAGACGCTTTAAAAAGGCAAAAAGGAGAACCGGTACAATCACGATTCCCCTAATCAACCCTGAGCCTCGTGGCCAGCAGGGTATTTCTCTCAGCAATCTTCCTATTATTGACAGCCATAGCCAACGCCTTCTTTGAGCCGACAATCACCATCACTTCTTTTGCTCTGGTAATTGCCGTATACAGGAGATTTCTCTGCAGCATCATATAGTGCTGAGTAGAAAAGGGAACCAATACGATCCTATATTCACTGCCCTGGCTCTTATGAATAGTCGTGGCATAAGCATGTACAACTTCATCTAATTCAGACACATCATACAAAACAACAGAGTCATCAAACCTTATCTCAACAATCCCATCTTCACGGTTAACTGAAACAATCCTGCCTATATCACCATTAAAGATATTTTTATCATAATTGTTCCTGACCTGCATTACTTTATCCCTTACCCGGTACTGAACTCCCCTGTGCATGATATGTACCGGGTTAGGGTTTAGGACATCCTGAAGGATACAGTTCAGATTAACCGCTCCTGTCTCCCCTCGCTGCATCGGACACAGAACCTGTATATCATCAACCGGCTCAGCATCATAATAATCAGGAAGTCTCCTGGAACAAAGGTCTTTGATTACTGCCACTGCGTTTACCGGGTCTTCTTCTTCTATAAAGAAAAAGTCACTATTTTTTCCACCCTTGATAACAGGAAATTCTCCGGCGTTTATCTTGTGGGCATTAGTAACAATCATGCTGCCCTGAGCCTGCCTGAATATCCGCTGCAGCCTCACCACACTGACTGCGCCGGAATCAATTATGTCATTCAACACATTCCCTGCATTTACTGAGGGAAGTTGGTCAGCATCACCCACCAGAATCACAACAGTATCGTCTCTAACAGCTTTTAGGAGATTATAAAACAAAATAATATCCACCATGGAAGTCTCATCTATTATCAGGAGGTCACAATCAAGCGGGTTTTCCTCATTTCTCTGGCACCCTTCGGGAGGCTTAAACTCCAATAACCTGTGGATGGTTTTCGCTTCCATGCCGGTTGTTTCCGACATTCTCTTAGCAGCCCTGCCGGTGGGGGCAGCCAGCAGTATCTCGGCACCCATTTTCTGAAAAGCCCGGATAACTGCCAGGGTTGTCGTTGTTTTTCCGGTACCAGGCCCCCCTGTAAGGACCATAAATTTGGATTTCACTGCAATTCTAACAGCATCTTTCTGAACCTCGTCATAAGAAATACCACATTCTTTCTGAACCTGCCTGATAAGTTCCTCAATATCTCCCGTACTAAAATTACTTGGCCGGGCAGTAATTTCCCGAATCCTTCTGGCAGCCCCGACTTCACTGTAATAAAAAGGCGGCAGGTAAACAACGTCCTCACCCTCAGCAATAAGGAGTTTTTCTAAAATCAGTTTTCCTATTGCCCCAGTAATGTTATCCCTTTCCAGTTCCAGCATCTTTTCAGTCTGTTCCGCCAGTTCTTCTCTGGTAGCAAAACAGTGCCCTTCTTTAGCCAACTCATTCAATATATACAGAACCCCGGAACGGCATCGCTCATATGAATTTTTATCAAAACCAAGTTTACCAGCAATAATATCTGCGGTCCGGAAGCCGATGCCCCAGATATCATCAGCGAGACGGTAAGGATTGGTGCGGACTGTTTCAATACTCTTATCACCGTATGTTTTATATATTTTAACAGCAAATGAGGTGGAAACCCCATGTGACTGGAGGAACAGCATGACATTCTTGATTTCCTTCTGCTCCTGCCAGGCCTCCTTAATCATTTCTATCCTTTTTTTACCTATTCCTTCGGCCTCAGCCAGTCTCTCCGGTTCTTCCTCAATTACCCTTATGGTATCAATACCAAAAGCCTTGACAATTCTTTTGGCATTAACAGGACCAATACCCTTGATTAATCCACTCCCCAGGTATTTTTCGATTCCGGCAACAGTAGCCGGAACTGTCTCCATATAATCAATAACGGAAAATTGACGCCCAAACCTGCTGTCAACCTTCCATTCACCCTTAAGTTTGACAGCGGCACCAACATTTACCGCAGCCATATTTCCTACTACCGTTACCAGGTCAGGAAAGCCCTTTGATTTTATCTTGGCAACGGTAAACCCATTTTCTTCATTAACAAATGTGATTCGCTCCACAATTCCTGACAGGTATTCCATTAAAACTGGACCCTCCACTTTAGTCATTTTGATTTCACTACACGTTCTATTTCTTCAGCCAATTCGTTCAGGTATGCCCATCGCTCCAGGAGACCGTCCAGCTGTTTGCCAAGCCTTTGCTGTTCCCTGACCAGATCCTGAAGGAGTACATAATCACTCCCGGCATGATTAATTTTGGAATTTACTGCCCGGAATTCTTCTTCCAGATCACTGATCATATCCTCAATCTGCTCAAATTCCTGTTTTTCTTTATAGCTGAATTTTAATGGACGATTTTTTTGTTTATCGGCTGCTTCCGGCGGTTTGGCTGAATTATTCTTACCTGTTTGAACCACTTCCCTATCCAGGCTCCCATCTGCCAGTCGGCTTTTTGCTGATTCCTGATAGTCGGAATAATTTCCCAGGTAATGCATTATCCCGGTACCGTCAGTAAAATCAAGTATTTCATTAACAACCCGGTCCAGAAAATAACGGTCATGAGACACAACCACCACCACTCCAGGAAAATCATCAAGATAGTCTTCAAGAATTGTAAGTGTTTCTATATCCAGGTCATTGGTAGGCTCATCCAGAAGCAATACATTGGGGGAGCCCATCAGAACCCGGAGCAGGTAAAGTCTTCTCTTCTCCCCGCCGGACAGTTTCTCTACAGAGGTCCACTGCAATTCCGGGGGAAAGAGGAATCGTTCCAGCATTTGAGAGGCACTGATAAGCTTACCATCAGCAGTTGTAATAAATTCCGCCTGTTCCCTGATATATTCAATAACCCTCAGGCTTTGGTCCATCTCTTTGGTTTCCTGGGAAAAAATACCGATTCTGACGGTTTGCCCCCTATCCACAGCTCCAGAGTCAGGCTCCAGAGTACCCGCAATAATGTTGAGCAATGTTGACTTACCGATACCGTTACGCCCGATTATGCCTACTCGGGCATTTCTTAAAAAAGTATAACTGAAATCATTTATGACTTTAGCTTCGGAAAAACTCTTACTAATAGTTTCCAAAGAAATTACTTTTTTGCCAAGACGGGCTGCCCCCACCGATATTTCAATCTTATCATGTTTAGCTTCCGGAGCCTCCTCCCTAAGCTGCTCAAACCTTTCAATCCTGGCCTTTTGTTTGGTTGTGCGGGCCTTAGCCCCTTTTTTTATCCATTTTAGTTCATTACGTAAAATATTTAGCCTCTTTTGTTCTGCTGACCTCTCCTGTTCATGTCGTTCCAGTTTCAGTTCCAGGTATCTGCTGTAATTGCCTGGATAACTATACAGCCGGCCATTTTCCAGTTCAATAATCCGGTTAACCATCCTGTCAAGAAAATACCTGTCATGAGTAATCATTACCAGGGCACCTCTGCGCCTGTCCAAATACTGTTCCAGCCAACCAACTGTTTCATTATCAATATGATTTGTCGGTTCATCAAGAATCAGGAGATCAGCCGGGTTAATCAGTGCCCCGGCCAACGCAACCCGTTTTCTCTGGCCCCCTGAAAGTGTCCCTAAAATAGCATCAAAATCATAAATCCCCATCCTGGTAAGGATTGTTTTAGCTTCACTCTCAGCCTGCCAAGGATATTTAATTGAAGAGTCAATATGTTTAAAAATCTGCTGCAGTATCGTTAACTCATCATCAAAATCCGGATTCTGCGGCAGGTAAGCAACAGACACAGTGCTGCCAACAGTAACCTCACCGTGATCAGGGGTTTCTATTCCTGCCAACGTCTTCAGCAATGTAGACTTCCCTGTTCCGTTTATTCCAATCAGACCTATTTTCTCCCCTTCGTCAATCCCGAAAGATAAATTACTGAAAAGTGTTTTCAGTCCATAGCTTTTCGTTAGTTTTTCAACCGAGAGCAAATTCACCTTTTTCACGTCCCCATCTTAATATTACACAAAATCCCATTTGCTTTCCCCTCTTAAATGTGCTATACTAAACAAGCTTAATAACGCGGGGTAGAGCAGCTGGTAGCTCGTCGGGCTCATAACCCGAAGGTCGGAGGTTCAAATCCTCCCCCCGCAACCAATTTAACCTACCCAAAGAACCTAGAGGTTCTTTTTTTTATTTCTTTTTTTATTTTTTTATATATATGGCCAATCCTGACCCTGCTCCCAGAAAAATCTGTCCAGATACTTCACAGGAACTGCCAAAGCACTCATCTGTCCCTTTTCTTTACCTTTATCTGAAACCAACGACCCGAAAACCACCGCAATAACATGTCCATCATTATTCAAAACAGGGCTTCCGCTGCTCCCGCTCCTTATTTCACCTGCAATCATAATAACCGGCACGTCCCATCCTTTCGCCTTAACACTGCCGGTAACACGGCCTCTAGTGACCACATCGGTAAATCCAAGGGGATTGCCAATGATAAGCACCTCCATGTCAGGTGTTATGGCAGAATCAGGTTTTAATTCCAGGCTTGGCAGGTCCCGACCCGCTATTTTTATTACGGCTAGGTCTATATCTGGGTAAGCCACAAGCACTTTACCGCTGTAATAAGTGCCATCCGAAAAAGTTACCCCTGCATTTTGGGCCCCGGCAACCACATGCTCATTAGTAATAATCAGGCCGCCGGAATTAATGTTAAAACCAGACCCCTGACTACCCGAAACTTCAATTCTAACGACAGCCTGCTGCAATTTCCGAATCCCGGGCTCTTTGGAAAGTTCGTGGGATTTTGCCAGGAAATCCAAGGGTAGCGCATTAATAATGCGAAACCAGTTACTCCATATGGCAGCCAAAAAAGCTACTGCCACAAAAAACCCAATAACTCTAAATAATGCCCGTTTCCTGCTAACCCAAGTGAAATCCGCCATTTCTTCATTTTCTGCAGCTTTACCATTTATTGCTTCAGATTCAGTATCCTTAAAATTGAGTTCATGTATTAATTCCATATCCAGCTCTTTACTGTCTTCCGGGTTAATAGGGTCATCCCAGTTTTCCCGCTGCCTCATACCGCATTTCCCTTCCCTGCTGCCTTACCTTTCTGAAGACCTTGATTTATTTTTTGGTTTATTTTTTGGCACGCTTCTTGGCGGCAAGCAATTTAGAGGTAAAAGATTCTTCACTGTTCTTTTCGGCGGAAACCAGTTGTTTTTCCTGCTTCCCGGCCAATGTATTACCCTGGGCCTCACGGGAATCAAAATCTGCAGTCCTGGTCCGGGAAAACTCCTCCAACCTGTTGTTAAAACGCTGCCATAACACCACAGCCCACCTGAGGTTCCAATTAAACCTCCGGGCAGCTATATCAACCGGGAACAGCAAAACGACCACAGTTAGCAGTCCCGTCCATAAGGATATCTTGCCCCAAACTGCAGGTAGTGGCAGGCTGCCTATTTTACTGATGTCTTTTTCCGGGTCAAGCACCCTGCCGCCACCTGCTGCGGCAAGAGTGGCAAAATAATCATCACTGACATTACGAAACAGGTACTCAGGAGAATATGGTATCACCAGACCGGCGGTTTTCTGCCTGCCAATACCGTCACCGATCCTCTGCACCACCTGAACCATATACGCCCCAGACTTTTCAGTATCAAAGAACTCCCTGTACCTGCCCGGCCCCACTGCACGAAGCGGAATTTCCTGTACTGAGCCATTAGGGGAAATAATTTTTGCCATAATATCATGAACCCGTCCCCGTTCTCCAGGCATATCCACACTTACCCAGGCGTGATCATACTCGTGTCCTGTAGAAACTATCATATCACCGGAGGCTTCCTGAGGCAGTGTCCAACTGACAATCTTGGCCCAAAACTCAGGGAAGCTATGCCACTTTATCCATTCCCCGGCCCACCTGCCCTTAACATCACTGGTCCAGGCCACTGTCCGCCCAAGGCCGTACTGCCATCTTGCCAGCACCGGGTCCCCATTATGGCTTAGCAGGATAGTTTCCGCAGTACTCTTGGGGGCAGTGGCCACATATCCAAATAAAGCCGGCAGTCCTCCCGGTGGAAGGAGCCCGCTGCCACCACACCGGACAGGCGTAAAGGGTTCCTGTACCAAGTAACTCCTTGCAGCCATAATTGTTTCCCTGGTGAAAATCTTAGGGATACTTTCAAAATCGTCAGTAAAATAATACCGGCCCTGACCGGATTCAGCCAAGTATGAAAGCAAGCCGGTGTCAGAATCGCCGCCCACTGCAATAGTTGAGAGGGTGATATTGTCTTTTTTCATCTTTTCCAAAAGCTCTTCATATTCCCCTCCATAACCCGATTGCCCATCTGTAAGGAGGATAATATGTTTCACCTTTACAGGAGCTTTGACAAGGGATTTATACGCTTCTTGCAGACCTGGGAATATATTAGTCCCGCCTCCTGCCCTGATAGACCCAATACTGTCCTCAACTTTTCCCTTATCCTTTAACTGCGCTGTCTCCACAACCCATTTATAACTGCTGTCAAAGGCAATTACACCAAGACTGTCCCTGGCATCAAGGATTTCGGCCGCCCTTACTGCCGCCTCTTTGGCAAGTTCAATCTTAGGAATTCCGTAATTTGTCCCTCCCATACTTCCTGACTTGTCAATTACGAGGACAAGGCCAACACTGGGGACCTCACCTTTACCCCTGATATCCATATTTACCGGCAGAGCTTTCTCAACCGGGGTCTTATAATACCCTCCCAAACCAAAACTGTTTTCACCACCGACCATAACCAGTCCCCGGCCCAGGTCTCGGACATAAGTTTCCAGAGAAGCCATGGTCTGGTCCGGAACTTCGGCTGCCGGTACATTAACCAAGATGATTGAAGAATACCCGGCCATTTCTGCCAAGGTATGGGGTATAAACCGGGGACCGGTAATCTCAGTCTGTATTTGTGCCGTCCCCAGGGCATCGGCCAGAGCCCGGCTTTCACCCTCTGTGCCCTCAACCAAGAGTACTTTAGGTGTTCCAGCAACCTGAACAATACCTATTCCCACATTGTTTTCCTGATAAGTGTCCCTCTCGGCAGTCAGTTCTACCCGGTAAGTATATAATCCGGGGCTTTCAGCCCTGGCGGACCATACCAGCCTGTTATCACCTTTGGACAGGCTGACCTGCTCCTCTTTCAGAATCCGGTTGCCTACCATAATTCGCACTTTGCCCCGAGTTGGCACTGCAGCCTCAATAACGGCCTTAATGTCAAAATATTCACCTTTACGCAGGTGTGAAGGGATGGAAACCGCTTTTACAAGGGCCTCAGGCCCGGTTTTCGGAAATAGCGGCAGGACATCAAGCCTTATTCCGTGCTGTTTCAACAGCCTGGCCTGTTCTATAGCATCTCCCCTGTTTTCCCTGCCGTCACTGATAAGAACAATTTGCTTACCCCGGTTTTCAGGCAGCATGGCCCGGGCCAACCCCAGTCCGGCAGCAAGGTCGGTATAGTCAGGATCTATCACGGACTGAAACCCCTGAAAATCGGGATGTCTGCCTACAGGATTTTCAACCATTGCCTTTTTCCCGACACTGACCACACCTGCAACAGCATCTGCCGGAAGATCAGCCAATGAACGGGTAATCCAGTCAACAGTTTCCAGGCTCACCCCCGCCATCGATATAGAAGTATCAGCAACATAAATCACCGATCTCTCCTGGTGCCTGAAAGTGAATTCCAGCCCTGACAAGGCAAAGACAAGCAAAACCACTATCAGAAGGCGCAGAGCCAAAAAGGCCTTTTGCTGCCAGGACGCAAACGCCCTGGGGCTGCGTGCCCAGAGATGAACAAAATATGGGAGCAGCAGCAGCAATATGAGATAATATGGCTGGGAAAAATTAATGCCCACGTAAATACACCCACCATTCGAGACATAAAAATACCAGTACAGCTATAACAATAAACGGCCATACCTCCAGGTTAACCCTGGTTACCTCATTTGTCTTTACATCAATATTACCCAGTTTAATAGTATCAACTGCTGCAACACTTGATTCCCTTGGAGATACAAAACTAACTGCCATATAATCAACCTGCTTTTCTCCCCCTGTAATCTGCTCAACCTTATAAATTCCGGGTTTCCGGGTATCCCCGGAATTCAACATATAGGGTGGCTTCAGTTTTTTCCGGGTACCGTTTGGATAAACCACAAAAACCTCTTCCGACCTGGGAGCAATATTGAGTTGCACCGGTGTTTCAGCACTGACCTGAACCTCCCGTACCGCTCCCCGGTAAGCGGTCCAGTCAAATATATTCTGCATTAAAATCGGAAATGCGGGCCTTAAAGGCAGGTCTGACCTGTGCAGGTCAAAACCAATAGCTGCCGCCCTTGAATTACCAGAATTCCTTACAGTGACCAGGGCTCTGGCCCCAATTTTCAATACCGGCTCCCAGCCTCCGGAGGTTTTCAGGCCCTTGCTTTTTTCAATATGAACATCATTCCATGATACGTAACGCAGCACAGGGTGTTCTAACATTTCAAGCTCCCCGACGGCAGGCATCGCCCCGGACTTTACCAGCCCACTGTCTGCCGGAGGATTAAAAACAACATAATTTCCTGACGGGCTTGGTTCAGGCCAAAAACCGTCAAAAACAGATAGTGCATATGCATCTTTCTGTATTTCCGGGTAATCTGCGGAAACAGCCTTGTGGAGTTCCACACCCGAGTTTAATTTAAGGGCCTGTTCCAGAAAGATATTACCTTCAGTCACCAGCAGAGTCTTGACCAGTTTGTCCTTATACGGCACAATCCAAGAAAAATTATCGGCTTCCAAAACATCTTTGGCATCAATCCTGGCCTCGATATAAGGCAATCCTTGCGGGATATCCCAATACACATGTGCCGCCTTACCCGGTGCAACCTTTACCGCCTTGATATCAAAAACACCATTTTCTGATAGCAGTATGACCGCAGTCTCCATTTCCTCATGTCCGTAATTGTCTATCCTGGTCATAGCCAGGAGACCCCTGTCCCCTTCACCTGTGGAAAATGCCGATATGGCAAGATTGGCATCACTACTACCGATTTTGCGATACTCAAAACCCGGTATCCCGACACTACCCTCCGGAACAGAAATCCCGCCATCACTGAAAAAAACCGTCTGTGTCCCGGTGCCTTTTTCCAAAAGTGCAGTGACAAGAGACAGTGTTGTCTCCATTTCGGCTTCATAATAACCGGGGGCGGTTTTTTTCAATACAGTAAGAAATTCTCCAGGATCTTTGGTACGGGTAACCAGGGCCTGTGGAGTTCGGCCAACCGTTATCAGGGAAAACCGGGTACCAGGTTTCCTGCTTTTCACCAGTGCCGTAATCTCCTCTTTAGCCAGGTCGATCCGTGTGCTGCCGTTTTCCAGGGCTGACATACTGGCTGAGGTATCAAGAAGGATCATCAGGTCTTCACTGTTCTGCTGAATCCTTACCAGATACGGACGCATTAAGGCCAGTACCAGAAGAAAAGCCAGCAGCAACTGCAAAAACATAAGCAGATTACGTCTAAGCCTTTGCCACGGAGTCTGGGACATGGTATCAGCCAAAACCCTCTGCCATAACAGGATACTGCTAATCTCATATGCAGTTTTCTTCTGCCTTAACAAGTAAAACAACACAATTACAGGGATAATCAGAAAAAACCCCCATGCCGCGGGAGCCAAAAACTGCATATTCAAACACCCCTTCCCCTGCTATACCAATACACCAATACTCCTTAATGAATGCAGCAGGATATCCTCCAGTTTGTCTTCTGCAGATACACTAAGGTAAGTTATTTCCCGGTTCCCGCAAAACCCTTTGATGCCCTGCTCAAAACTTTCCACCTGTTTACGATATGCCTCCAGCATCATAGGTGTAATGCTCACTTCCCTGAATTCCCGGTTTTCACAATCAACCAACCTGTAATTTCCCAGGAGTTCAGGGTTCTTTTCCGCTGCTGACATAACATGAAGCACTACCACCTGCTGTCCCAGGTGCTGTAAATATTTCAAACCCTCCTGATAACCGGCGGGGCTCAAGAGGTCAGAGATAAGCACTGCAATTCCCGGCCTCCGGATAAACCGTCCGGCACTGCGCAAGGCCAGATTCAACTCAGTGGCCCCTCCGGAGCGCAACTGACCCAAATACCCCCAAAGCCGTGTAATACCTACTTTCCCTCTCTGCAGGGGTAAAAAACCTGACATGTCGTCATTAAGGGCGACAGCCCCGACCTGTTCCATATTGACAAGAGCCAGGTAACCCAGTGCTCCGGCCAGCTCCCTGGCTATCTTAAACTTGGTTCCACCCCCCCATTCCATAGAACCACTGGTATCTACCAGAAAATGCACACAAAGGTCCTGCTCCTCCATGAACAGCTTAATAAACAAACGATCCAGCCTGGCATATGCGTTCCAGTCAACCTGCCGCCAGTCATCACCCGAAGTATAGGGACGGTAATCGGCGAACTCAACCGACTGCCCTTTCCTGAGGGATCGGTGTTGACCGCTGTAACGGCCGGTAAGGGCCTTTTTCAGGAGAAATCCCATACTCTCCAGCTTATTCAAAAATTCCCGGTCAAAGAAAAGTCCCTCCACCTCTATTTCACTCCTTTGGTTTTGGGAACTGTTTCCAAAAGTTCTTTAATCAGTATATCACCTGTAATACCCTCTGCCTCACCCTCAAAATTCAGAAAAAACCGGTGTCTCAGAGCAGGCAAGGCAACAGCCGCCACATCCTCAAAGGCTATATTGAATCGTCCCTCCAGGAGGGCCCTGATTCGCGCCGTGACCAGGATTGCCTGACCTCCTCTGGGGCTTGCCCCGTAACGAACATATCTCCTGACCCGCTCGGAAGCTTCAGGACGTTCGGGATGAGTGGCCAGAATCAGCCTTATAATATAATCAACAACATGTGTGGCAACAGGAACAACAGAAGCTGTTTTGATTAAGCCTGCCAGGTCTGCGGCATCAGCCACCTGGTTAACCTCAGTCTCGCCATATCCCGTAGTTTTTAGTAAAATCTCCCGCAACTCCGTCTCACCGGGGAAATCAACCAAAACCTTGAACAGGAAACGATCCATCTGGGCCTCCGGAAGAGGGTATGTCCCCTCCATTTCCAGGGGATTCTGGGTCGCCAGAACAAAAAAGGGCTCCGGCAAGGGCCTGGTAATACCGGCCACAGATACCGTCCGTTCCTGCATCGCCTCCAAAAGAGCACTCTGAGTCTTGGGAGTTGCCCTATTTATCTCATCTGCCAAGACCAAATTGGCAAAAACTGCTCCCTGCTGAAACTTAAAACCCCTTCCCTGTTCAGTTTCAGTCATAATATTGGTACCGATTATATCGGCAGGCATCAGGTCAGGGGTGAATTGGATACGGGCAAATTTTAACCCCAGTGCCCGGCCAAGGGTCCGCACCAGGAGGGTTTTTCCCAGACCGGGGACCCCTTCCAGCAGGGCATGTCCTCCTGTCATCAAAGTAAGCAGGATTTGTCTGATAACATCCCCTTGTCCGACCATCACCCTGGAAACCTCTGCTTCAATTTGGCGGACCCTGTTGACAACCTCCTGAACCTGGGCCTCATCCACTTTAGCCTGGTTTTTTATATTCTCCTGATTCTCGGTAGTATCATAGTTCACCCTCATCCCTCCAAGCCAATTTTAGCAATCAAGACAAATTTCCCGGGTATCACCCCGGTCTACTCTCCCGCAAGACCCATAAAATATTCCCTCACCATATCCTTCATATTATCAGGAACATACTGCTGTTCCAAGCCCTGCATTGCTTCAGACTCATACCGGGTCAGAACCTCGGAATAGGGCAGAAGCCAGCCCCCGGTAACCGGACCGTTCTCCGTATCTACGGAAACCGATGTGCCCGAATCCCCCGGGGTCCCACCCACATATTCAGGCCGGCCGTCACTGCCCAGTCTTGTAGGCACATAAATAACCTCATATTGCCCCTCATTTTCAGGAGCTATGCCCCAGTAATCGTCAGTACCCGGACCTGCTTCCCCCGCTGAATGTGAACCACCATCAGTGTTGGTGGAACCGGTCCCTGCTCCACTTCCTGCTCCACTTGCGGAAGCAGAACCGCTTCCAGAACCAGTCCCTCCGGCAGCACCTTCTCCGGCAGCACCTTCCGTGCCTACACCTGCGGATCCGCCGGAGCTGCCACCGTTATTGCTGCCGGCATTACCATCGACATTACCTTCAGCGTTACCGGCATTACCAGTGCCAATGGCATTGCCACCTGTATTACCGGCAGAACTCCCCCCGGCACCGGTGCTGAAAGTGCCGGCCATAGCCGTCTGCGACTTTCCGCCGGAACTTCCCATTGCCAGCATTCCTTCCTTGGCACGTCTCAAAGCAGCCTGCATATCAGCAGCCAGCCGGTCAGCCATCAAGGCTTCAGCAAACTGCCCGACAACCTGTTCTTTAAGTTCATCCAGGCTTTTCCTTTCCTCTGCATCAAGTTCCTTCACCGAAGCACCAAGAGCCTCCATCTGCTGCTTAAACTTCTGAAGGTCGCCTTTTTCCAGGGCCTTACCTGCCTCAGCAGTAAGCGGCTTTTCTTTTAACATACCTGCCACTTCTGCCAACCAGGATTTCGTTTCCTTCTGTGAGAACCTGCGGACAATATCGGCTTCTTCTTTCGCCAGGGCAGCAGCCCCTTTATCCAAGGAACCGGCCTCTGCCAGTTCCTGTTCGAGCTTTTTAAGTTCAGCATCAAGCTGTTTTTTAATATCATCAGGAACTTCTTCATCTTGCGCCACCTGCCGGCGCAGTTCCCGGATATCTTCCTTTGCTTCAGCAAGAGCCAGCTGTTCCTGTTTCCTGGCCTCAGCCACTTTATCCATGGGGTTCGGATAAAATGCCAGGACCGTAACTGCCAGCAGCAGCACTAAAACTGTCCCAAATTCCCGAAGTGACTTTATCCAGAGCGGAATGCCCCGATAATCCATTTTTTTCAGAAATTCAAGGGCATCATCACGCTGTCTCACTATAAACGGGTCATTAGAGTTCCGGAACTCCCAGGCTGTGGCAGCCCGTTCACTGAGTCCAGTCTGATCAGCAGCCAGTGCGGCTTCCCTGCATCCCGGCCTCTTTTGCCAGGCTCTGACCAAAAATACGGTTACAACCATTAGTCCTACGGCAGCCGACCGGAACAGGCTGTCAGCAATAGGCACAAATCTGGAAACCGCAAGTATGGCAGCAGCAGCAACCAGGCCACAAACAAAGGCTCTGAGCGCCCATTCGATGTAATGTCTTATAGCCACGCGCCTGAGCGATGGACGCAAAGCCTTCTGAAGCTGCTGTTTTCCATCTCGTAGAGATAATTTAGCCTTGGGAGATAATTCATTTGCTTCACCCATACTTACCCTCTCCTTTTGCTCCCTGCCCTAGTGGGACGGATCAGCCATACGGTAAGTCCCACAGCCAGCAAGGTAATGACCGTATCCAGCAAAAGGCTTACCTGCCAGGGGGCCAGTGACTGGATAGGTAAATTACTGCTGCTAAAGGGCACGATATTCCCACCCATAGGAAGAACCGAACCCAAGGCCACCAAAGGATTAAAATAAATAATAAATGGTACGGATTGCGGTCCGGTTACCGGACCACCAATATAATACTGGGTAATTTGTACGATTAAAGCTGTCAGGAAAACGGTCCCGAAGAACAGCATAAAAGTTGCCCCATAAGTAACAATAATGGCTACTGTAGTACGTTTAAAAAGTGATGAAAAAAACATTCCCATACTCCCCAGAAGAACAGTTGTTACCATAAGAATACCTGCCACCTGAAAAAACTGGCTGAGTGAAACCCCGCCAAAAAAGAAGACAATGCTGTAAAACGGCATGGAAATCACGATCAACAACAGCATATAACTGATTGCTGAAATCAGTTTGCCGGTAGCCACCGACAATGGGGACATCCGGGTTATCATCAGTAAGGGCAGGGTCTGTCTTTCCCTTTCCCCGCTGATAACCCCTGCCGTAAGGCCGGGGGTCAGAAAAGCTATCAAGCCAATCTGGAGGATAGCCATAATGTTAAATATCTCTATCCCCATCCGGTAAACCCGCGGTCCGCCCATACCGCCCCTTGTCTGTTCAAATATAAAAAATCCACCGACAACGGCAATAAACCCCAGATAAACGGTAATCACCAACGGAGACCGCCAGGTCCTTACCCTGTCACGCAATTCCTTGGTTAGAACGGGATTGCCTGTCACTGTACCACCCCCCTGGTAATGCGCATAAACAGGTCTTCCAGACTATTGCTTGTTTCTGCAAAAGACAGTACAGGGATTCCTGCAGTTATTAATCTCCGGAGAAGTTCGGCCTGACCGGTGCTATCTCCGGAAAAGCTAACCTGGAGAACACCGTCGGCAGTTTCGGTAACAGCAGCAACTCCGGGCTGTTCCCTGATAACCTCAACTGCTGCTTCCTGTCCCGAACTCACCTTGACCTGAATCAGCCTGTCTGAACTCAGTTGTGCGGTTATCTGCTCAACAGTCCCTTCTGCGACCAATTCACCAGCTTCAATAATACCCACATGAGTACACAGTTCCGCCAATTCGGATAAAATGTGTGAGGAAATGATAATGGTTTTTCCCATCTTTTTCAACTCACGCAATAGTTCCCTTATTTCCACCCTGGCCCTGGGGTCAAGACCTGAAGCCGGCTCATCAAGAATCAGCACCTTGGGGTCATGTACCAAGCACCTGGCCAGACAAAGCCGCTGTTTCATCCCCCTTGACAGGGAATCCACGTAAACATCAGCCTTATGACTTAAATCCACCAGTTCCAGCAGGTCTGCAATTATATTCCGGCGCCTGTCAACCGCTATCCGGTAACATGATGCATAAAAATCAAGATATTCGGTAACCTTCAGCCTGTCATAGACCCCAAAGAAATCTGGCATATAGCCAATTAGCTGCCGTACCTTCTGAGGATGCCTAATCACATCAATATCATCAATATATGCCTGGCCCGCAGTAGGTGTCAACAGAGTAGCCATGATTTTCATGGTAGTTGTCTTACCGGCACCATTGGGACCGACAAAACCAAAAATACTGCCCTCTTCAATACTAAAGCTAACACCTTTTAAGGCTTCGAATTTCCCGTAATGCTTTGCCAATCCTGCAACCCTGATCATTTAGCCACCACCTTTTCTGGTCAGGGATATGCTTACTCCGTTCACTTCATACCAGTCCCTGTCGCTCTCAATCCTGAATTTTACCATACGGTTTTTGTTTACATATTTTGCATAATCCTTGATGACATTACTGCCCGGGCGCACATTAAAGTTTTCCCACTCCTGTTCTTCCCAGTTATAGAGGAAGCCTATCATGGTAGTCGGGCCACTTCCGGACAAATAAAGTTCCATATTGTCAAAATAACCCTTGGGAAGCTCAAACTGGTATACTGCCTTCCCTCCCGCCTGAATCTGTACTACCCCGGGCGGCCCAAGAGCAACATTTGTACTGTCAATAACTGTACCCATAATAAAACCAGGTGGTATATTAAGGTTTTCTGTGTCAATCTTAAGGTTCACGGGCAATTTGAATAATGTGGTATAGAACTGTTTTATATCCTCGCCGGGAATTTCGATGGTACCCTTTATTTTTTGATCCGACCATGCCAAAAATAATGCCTGCCCCCCACCGGGGTTCCAAGGGGCGCCGTTAAACAGGGCTTCCAGCAGCTGCTGTCTGAGCACATCCTGCCGGGTTTGCTTTGGCGGGGTTCCGGGACCCTGCCACTGAATACCGGGATTGTAAATCTGGTAATAAAAGGGCGGGCCCTGACTGCCAAGACTGCCTTTTGGCATTTCAACCTTAAGTGTTTTTCCTGCCTTAAGCGGCCCTGTTTTTTTAAAACCATATGCCGTAACCAATACACCGTCTGTAAAGTCATATTCCGTATTGTTGGTAACAATACCCGCCCAGCCGTTACTATCAAACTTTAACTCCCCTGAAATATTTCCGGCAAGGGAGATATCGGTTTCATGGCCAAACCCCCGCATTACCCAAGTATCCATATCTTTAAGCTGAATTACCGTACTCCTGGGTGACTGTTCCACAACAAGCTGGGCTTCCGGCACCTGGCCCGGACCATATGACCTGATATAATCATAAGCCGGGAGTGAACTGATGAAGTGCTGCCCTTCCAGCTCTAGCCTGTAAGTATCGACTTTAGGGGCAAAAATCCCAGTAATGGTCTCTGCCCTTGCATTGGTTGTCCCTTGACTCATATCAACAATACTTATCTGGTGAGTCAAGACTTCATTGTGCCTTTCCTGAAATGAAGCCACATATATAACTGCCACAAATACTATTGCTAAAGCCGGAGCCATTATCCAGGTCCATTCGCGTTTGTCAATTTTTTTAAGTATCAGGTAACTCAGAGGCCCCACCAGCAGTACGTACAACCCTAAAACTGCAGCTATCCCCTTAAGGGAAGGAAACTGCAGCCCGGGGATTGTGTTCAGTGCTTCTATCATTGCCCAGGTGTTCCCGCCGGCAACATATTTTAAATGAGTTTTATCCATTGTATTCAGGGGGTGTCCCCCAAAAAGCAGTTCCTGCCATATGGCCCCGGTCCCCTTCCATCCGGCCATCGGTTCCAGTGCCGGGTCATAAGCCAGGCAAATTACCTTACCATTGCCAATTGCCTTTTCTATAGCCAAATACCTGCCAGCATCCCCATAAAGACCCCTGCCGCTGATATCGCTAAACAAAGCGGTCTGTACCGGTTCCTCTAAAGCAGTTAGTTCCTTAAGGCCCAGCATACGGTGCAGTGAACCCAGGTTTCTGGTTTCAACTCCAGATACCTTGGCAATTGCCAGTTCGGGAGGCAGATTTGGTATTACCTTCTGCCATCCCGGCCCGCCTCCCACCGCCAGGATTCCTCCCTGATTAACCCATCGGTTCAGAGCGTCCTGTCGTTTGCTGTCAAGGTTCAGGTTTACATCATCAATCACAAGGATGTCAAAAAAAGAAAGTAGCTCAGCTTGTTCCGGGAAAGATTCGTGATTCAGGGTCAACACTACCGGTGAAACCCCATTAATGAGACTAAGACCATAAAGGGAACGGAATTCGGAAGGGGCCCGGTCAAGAATACCGATAATAGGCTGTTCGACAGGATGAAAAGTAAGGTTTATCTTATCTTCAGCCAAGACCTTTTTTCCTGTTATCAACTGAACTTTAAGGCTTCCTGTATATTCATTGACTGGTATATTAAGGTCAAATTCCTTTGTGCTTCCCGTCGGGATTATTGCATTTGTCTGGTAATCCACAGGAAAACGCTCCTGGTTACTGAAAACAACTTTAATTTTGCCTTCAATATCAGGGCCGCTGTTAGCTGCCTCAATCCTGAGCGGCAGCCATTTCCCCTGTTTTGAGTGGTTCCCAAAAGCACTTTTGGCATCAATGGTTATTGTCTTTTTAGTTTCAGCAACTTTTTCCGTTTCTCCGTCCGGTGCTGCAACTGCTAATCCTGCATTTAACAAAACAATTATAACGGTAATAATAAGCGAAGCAATTTTACGGTTCCAGACATGTCCTGCCGGTTTAAATAGTTTGGATATGTCAGGCATCTGGTATCATCCTTCCTCCCCGAGTTTAAGAATTTTAGTGTTCTCTTCTCTCATAAGATTTTTGACGTAAAAAGAAGGCTGAAAGTTCCCATACTTATAATGTTGTTTCTGCAAAGTGATGTGAAAAACCTCTAATATTCGAGAATTTATCTCCCAAATAATGTTAATTTGCCAATATTTTTGAAAATATTTTGCTATAGAAATACCCGGAAACCTGAAAGGCGTCCGGGTATCATAAAACAAATATTGCTTTTCAAATGTTTTCAGCATTAATAGAATTGATTTTTCCATTAATAGGACTGGCATGGAACCTGCTCAAAATAACTGCCGCTGGAAAGTTTATCATAGCCGTAAGTATAGATGTGGTCATCGTCTTCCTGGAAGCCCTGAGCCTTGGCCACTGCTTCAGGGTCAGGCAGGTCATACTTATCTGTCCTGACACGGAATTCTACCTTGCCAACGTCACCCCAATAAAGGTGGGCAAAGTCTTCCAACAGGACCGAATCTCCATTAATTGCAAATGGATATGGCTTCCCTGTATATGGCTTTAAATAAATGCGGACAGTCCGCTTCTCACCCGGCTGCAGAATAGGTATGGGCTGTCCCCTTACCGGTTCATACACCGGATAATAGATGGGATAGCCATTGCGCCCCCTGCTCAGCCCGTAGAGAAAATGAACCACATACTGCAGGGCATCGGCAAACTGCTGTTCCTGCGGCCAGTGACTGAATACCTCATGGTCTAAACTGACTTCCTCAGTCCATTCCCATTCGGCATCAATATTGAAACTGCCCGGTAAGGACGGTTTGTCATATGGATTGCTTATCTCAATATCCATATAGGCCGGCCTGTAAAGATAATCCGGATGGTTCTTCAGGAAAGCGGAGTTAATCGGGTTTGGGCTTGCCGAATTAGTAGCTGCAGTGATTTCATTCCCTAAACCCTCTGCTGTTTTTGTGACTAATTCATTTGTTATCTCATTAGCAGGAATACCGGCCTCAGTCAGGGCTACCTGTGCCATATAATCAAGGCTCATATTAGAGAGCTGGTCAAAATTAGGCAGAGTGGGAGGAATGCCCATAGCAGCCATCCCTGTGTTCACCAGGGCTTCAAGGGCAAGTTTCAGTCCCGCCCGCCAATTGTCCGGAATAAGGGGGAAATTACTGGCAACAAAATTAATCAGCCCTGATTTCAGGTTTGCATATGCACTGCTCACCCAATTGGTGATATTTTTAATTATATCAATTATTGAACTGAAAAAGTCTACTATGCTGTCCCAAAGCTCTCCCCACCAGGATTTATCCGACTCTTTGTCAACAATGGTAACAGATGTGCCTTTAACTAGGACCTTGGGAATAATTTCATTCTCGTACTTAGCCGGAGTGATGGTTGCATCACTCATAACGTAATGATAATAAGGATAAAGCTTTTGTCCGGTCTGTACATTCTTAAAGGTACAGTTGATTTCATTCCACTTAGGGGCCCGGTAAACAATGTATTTATGCTCCCATTCGGGATCCTCCCACTGCACCGGCCGGTAATGCAATACTTTTATGTTAGGGATATATGATTTTACTGATACGTCCTGGGGAATAAACCATTTGGGGGCACTGGGATAACCGTAATTAACAGTAATAGTTTCAGAAAACGCAACCTCTTCACTGCCCGCAATATTTGAAGGTTTAACTGCCACCGCCCGTACATAATAGGAAATAAATTCATCAGGCTTCATGATTGATTCGTCCGGACCAAATTGACTAAACTTGATAGGAACCGCATTTTCAAACTGAGTATTAAGCTTTACCGGGAGGTTTGTATAAGATTTGCTGTATACCAGCCCCTTGGGTGCATCCCAGTCAACCATACTGCCGGTGAAAGGCTTGGCAGCCACCTGCATGACTACCCTGGTGACAGCCGGATCAAAGCCGTGGAATAAAAACCAGTAATCACTTGTATATCTGCTATCAGAATGATGAGAAATGGTTTCATGAACCATTAAATTTGGGAATTCCCCACTGTAACCTAAATTGTCCGGCCCGCCTCCTTCAGCCTCCCCTTCCCACATCGGAGCCCAAAGCTCAAAGGATGGATTCAGGTTCTGACCGGCAACTGCCGCTGTGAGTGGTTCCCCATAGAGGACCTCGAGCCCCTCTCCGGGATCACCGATACATTTCCCTGACGAATCAACAGGGACAGCCCGGACATAATATTTTTTCTGGGCCTTGGGAATTTCTTTGTATGTAGAGGTATTACTCCATAACAACTGTCCTGCCGGCTTCAACTGCCACTGAATGCCTGATGACTGGCCGGCAGCAATAGGGCCGAAGTCAATCACAAATTCTCCCGCCTGTGCTGAAACCTCACCTGAAGCCACCAGCCCACGGGGATATTTCCAACTGTCACTAAAGCCGTTGAATGGCGCCTTGGATACCTGCCAGACCACCTTGGCGGCCTGGGATGTATTTAAGTTAAAAGCAAACCAGCGTTTTTTATTCCCGTCCCTGTCTATCAAAGCTGCACACTGGGCTTTGGTATATATGGATCCCTCCGGTCTGGGAAGCAGCCAATAAGGAGGTATCACAGGTGATACACTGGGCTGTATCCCGGTATACAAATTTGGCTGAACCGGTTGAATAGGCTTCAAATCAACCATTAAATCCAGACCTGCTGTTCGGACTAATCGTCCTGTACCACCGCTCGCAACAGCCGAAGGCCGTTTTGCAGGCTTACCCGCTTCGGTGGCAACAAAAAGTTCAAGGCGGGAATCATACCTGGGGAAGGCTATCCGGTTACTTAAATCTGAATTAATGAATTTCTCTTTTTCAGTCAGCTTTTTGACGTCCGCTTGCCCTACGGAAATAGTTGCATCAATCACATTTACCCGAAAAGCCTCATAAGTCCTCTTAATAAGAGTTATGGCCTGCTCCCGGGTGGTATTGCTCAAGGGATCTATCCTGTTGCCTCCTACACCGTTCATGATATTATTTTTATATGCAAACTTCATGGCATCAGCCGCCCAAGAGGCAATCAGACCCTTGTCACTGAATGGGAAGTCGGTACCGATACTTTTATCAAGACCGGTCACTGCCACATCAAGGGCCCGGAAAATCATGACACATATTTCCTGTCTGGTGATATTCCAGCCAGGTGAGAATTTTCCGGCTCCGGTGCCTTTAACAATTCCCAGCTGGTATGCCTTGATTATTTCCGGGTCTGAAGTATCTGTAAAAGGACTGCTTCCGGCTGTTGCCGTTTTACCGCTGAGTTTTTCGTAAAGCTTAACCACAATTGTACAAAATTCCTGGCGGGTAATAGGTTTTTTAAAATCTTTCATAATACCGGGATATGTCAATCCATATTCATATGCCTGCTGAAGATGTGGTATGGCCCAGGAACTGGCACTACTGTCAATTTGCACCGTTGCCGAGGATGGAAGCTGTATAGTTTGAACCGGGGGATTAAGAGGAATATTTCCCATCAGTGCCCATGCATCACCGCTTATTCCAAAACCTGCCGCCACATTGACCAGGACAGCGATTATCAATATCCCGCTGATAAACCCGAACCTTCTTTTTTTCACTATTTCCCCTCCTTTTTTTATAGCCTCTCAGAAATACAATTTCACTTAAACAATTCTGCCAAAAATTAATATATGTATTTAAATTATACCTAGAACCATATTAAATTACCACAATAAATTGAATATTACAATAAATTGAATACTACTATGATAAATTCATGAGGCATATCGTATGTAAAAAGGGACCGTGTCATAAGTAATTACTTATGGGCATGGTCCCTGTCTTTGTGTCAAAAAATTAGCGAGCTTCTTCTTAAGCCCACTGGATAGTTGCCATTTTTGAAACATTATGTGCCATACACAGTAATCCCCACTCAATTTTAACCTTTTCAAGACCCCTGAGGAGGAATCTTTTAAAGCCCCAACACCATTTTATCCGGCCAAATACGTACTCGGGTTCAATACAGCGTCTTTTGCGCAGGGCAAGGCCTAGCTCAGAAGTTAAGTTTTCTCTGGCTTCTTGCTTTAGCTCTTCTAAACGGACATTAACCTCTATCCTACGGTTCCAGTACTTGCTTTTAGTACAGGATTCTCGGTTGGTACACCCGGTACAGTCTTCACATTCATATACTCTAACATGAGACTCGTAGCCAGTAGTGCTTTTTCTTTTTACCGTTTAAGCTTCCTCCGCATCTTTACTGTTTCATTAATAATTCTACACTGGAAGCAAAAACCCTTTCACCTTCAAAGCAATGTTTTTTCTTTTCCTGCTTTTGATGGTCCTATGAGAGGGATGCACCTTGAAGGAAAGGGCGGGAAGCTTGGTGAGATGTTGCACAAGGTTTTCCTTGCACTGGCCTCGTGAGGAGTCTTACCGCACTCCGCTAAGCGAAGTCACGAACCGGAGCCACGGATGGCGGAGCCGCCACTGAGGCAGGATGCCGAATTGGCGGTTTAGTCCGTGACTTCGCCAGGAGCAAGGTTAGAACCCTCCGATGCCAGTGCGGAAAACCGGTGCTATAACTCACCAGATTTCCCGCCCAATCAAAAAGGGAGCATATCACTTATGGGACACTCCCTTTTGATTCCTAATGTATTTTTATCTCTTCCCTTTGTTTTTCCGGTTACCTTTAACAACCTGCTTTTGAGCATCTAGTGACCCCATCATATCAACTATTTTCTGCTTCTCTGCCTGGGCCGCAGACAATGTACTTTTCCGTACTTCAAAAACCATCTCCCGCTGCAGCTTTTTGTAGTTTTCAAACCGCTTGACAGATAAGGTCCCATCTTCGATAGCCTTCTTCACAGCACACTGTGGTTCAGATTCATGTTTGCAATCCCGGAAACGGCACTTTTCGGCCAATTCTTCGATATCAGCAAATGACCTGGACAAATCAGCTCCGGCAATCTGAATTTCACGCATACCGGGCGTGTCTATCACCACTCCACCGCCATCAGATAGAACCAGTAGCTGCCTATGTGTGGTAGTATGTCTGCCCTTATCATCTCCCCTGATTTCTTTAGTGACCAGCACCTGTTCACCCAACAATTTGTTAATCAGTGTGGATTTGCCTACACCTGATGAGCCGATAAAGGCTATAGTTTTGCCTTTATGCAAGTATTTGCCGATCCCGGTATAACCATCACCATTCATACTCGTAGTAATAACCACATCTACTCCAATGGCAACAGACTCTAACTCCTTCAGCTTTGTGGGCAAATCACTGCACAAGTCGGACTTGGTGAGTACAATAACAGGAACTGCCATGCTGTCCCAGGCAATGGCAAGATACCGCTCAATACGGCGCACGTTAAAATCATTATTAAGTGACATACAAATAAAAACCGTATCAATATTAGCAGCTATCTTCTGCCGTTCCTGCCCGGTACCCGCCGCCTTCCTTTCAAAACAGCTTTTCCGGGTAAGAATATGATGAATTATGGCGTAACCATTGTTATCATCTATCCTGTCAACAAGTACCCAATCACCAACAACGGGATAATCTGCCGAAACAGATGCCGAGTAACTGAGCTTTCCGGAAATTTCCGCCCATATCTCACCGCTTTCGGTGATAACCCGGTACATGTCCTTGTGCTGGGCTGAAACCCTGGCCAAATGCAGATTGCTGTCATACATTTCAGCTTCCTGAATAAAACGTTCAGAAAGTCCTATATTATATAAATTGTTTTTACTCATTTTAATTGTCCTCCCGTATTTTAGTAGCATGTTAAGGGGAGGGCAGATTGATTTATTTTGCTGCTACCTCCCCTATTATTACTATATCCGCGTTAAATGTTGAATACACAAGTATCAGCTCCTTTGAAATGTTAGTGATGGAACAGCCTTAATCCCGTAGTCACCATGACCATTCCGTATTCGTTGCAGGCATTTATTACTATATCATCTCTAAGTGAACCGCCTGCCTGGACAATATACTTAACCCCGCTCTGAGCGGCCCGGTCGATATTGTCCCTAAATGGAAAGAAAGCATCAGAGCCTAAGGTAACATTTTTTAAGCCTTTGAGCCATTCCTGCCGTTCCTGTTGAGAAAGCCTTTCCGGAACTGTTTCCAGTATATCCTGCAACATATTAAGTTCATAATCAGTGACATCATTTCTGACAAACAGGTCCATGGCATTATCCTGGTCCGCAATCCCCACTTCCGGCTTGAACTTAAAACCCTGTACTCTGGGATGCTGTTTTAAGTACCAGATATCAGCCTTGTCCCCTGCCAACCGGGTACAATGTATCCTTGACTGCTGGCCCGCACCGGAACCGATAACCTGACCGTCATGTACATAGCACACGGAATTGGATTGAGTATACTTGAGTGTCAGCATTGCCAGGATCATATCCCTCTTAGCCGCATCAGGCAATTCCTTATTATCGGTCACAATATTGTCAAGGTCTGCAAAACTGGGGATAACACTATTTTTTTTCTGGAGAAACTCAATACCGTAAATAAACCTTGCTTCAATTTCAGGCGGTTCATATGCTGGATCAATTTGTATGACATTATATTTCCCGCCTCTTTTCTGCTTAAGAAGCTCAAGTGCTTCCGGAGTATAACCGGGAGCGATGACTCCGTCAGACACCTCTTTTCTCAAAATTTCCGCAGTGGGTTTGTCCACAGTGTCACTCATAGCTGCCCAGTCACCAAAAGAAGACAGCCTGTCCGCCCCCCTTGCCCGCGCATATGCCGCAGCAAGTGGTGATAAATCTATATCACTAACCCGGCAAGCCTTTTTTTGTTCTTCATTCAATGGTAATCCGATTGCCGCTCCGGCCGGGCTAACATGCTTAAAAGAAGCGGCTGCCGGCATGTTCAGAGCAATCCGCAATTCCTTGACCAACTGCCATGAATTGAGGGCATCCATGAAATTAATATACCCCGGATTACCGTTTAGCACCTTGATAGGAAGCTCATCACCGGCAAAACGGATTTGTGCCGGCTTCTGATTTGGATTACAGCCATATTTTAGTACCATTGATTTCATAAAAAACCCTCCTTTTAATAAAATACCGCCTGGGCTTTATTCTACCCAGGCGGTCGATAATAATCACCAATCACGCTCCCTGTGGGTGCCCCCACTATCCGCCAGTTACGTGACTTGTACTTTTTAAATATAATTTTAAGACAAGTATATTATCGAAAACATATGTTTGTCAAGGGAATCCTTGAATTAGTAGTATATATTTGATAGAATATAGTCAGAATAAAGATATCTGAAAGGCGGTTTCAGTAATGAATATTAAACCTTCAACAACTATTCGCCAAGACTATAACGGTTTTTCAAAATACTGCCATGACCTTGATGAACCGGTAGTGCTTACACGCAATGGAGAAGCAGACTTGGTTGTCATGAGCCATGAAGCGTTTCGTCGCATGGAAGCCCGTATTAAACTGCAATCCAGACTGCTGGTAGCAGAAAAGCAGATTGCTGAAGGCGAACAATTGATTGACCATGATGAAGTTATAGCTAGAACGCGGAGGAAGATTAATGCCGCGAAAAAATAATGTTAAATATACACCAGCAGCAGTTGATGATATGGATGAAATTTTCTCATATATATCTGAGGATAATGCAACCGCTGCCGAATCTTTATTAAACAAGCTTAACGCCGAAGTAAGCAAACTCGCGGATTTCCCAAACATGGGCTCAGTCTTATCAGAAGAAGAATTTACCCTTATTAATCGAGGGTATCGCTTTATTGTGGTAAGCCCCTATCTTGTATTCTACAGGATAATTAAAGATAATATTGTCATACACCGCATACTTCATAGCCGCCGTAACTATATTCGCGAATTATTTACTATAAACGAATAATGAAATATCTCTCACCCCTCTGCGAACTCCTGCAGAGGGGTGATATGTTTATTACGTTGTTTTGCAGCCACTTATTTTGACAAAAGGTTATACAGCACTTGTGCCATTTGTGCCCTGGTAGTCGTTTCTGCCGGGCTCAGCATATTGTTACTGCCGCTGACAATACCGCTTTGGACTAATGATGACATAGCTTCATTTGCCCAGGAAGCCACCAGACCGGCATCATTAAATACAGCTAGCTGCCTATCATTAGCGGCCGGCGGAAGTTCATCAATTAGCTTTAGTGCATTATATAGCAACACAAACATTTCCTGCCTGGTGATTGCTTTTTCAGGAGCAAACATATTGTTGCCCACACCGTTAGCAATGCCAAGAGTCTTCGCTGCTGCTAAATAGCCGGTATAATAGGTGTTGCCTGCATCTGCAAAGTTCCCGGTTTGGTCATCTGAGCCACTGGCAGGTTCAATCTGATAAGCATTCATCAAAAGAACCATAAACTGGCCTCTGGTAAGCTGCATCTCAGGACTGTAGCTATCATCCCCAGTGCCTGTAGTTATCCCGCGAGCAGCAATAAAGTCAACCGCATCCTTATACCAGACATCGGTTTTTACATCATTAAATACAACCGGATTATGACCGATGACAAAATTGGAGAAGTGCGGAGTTTTGAATACTACCACCCCGGCTGTGGCGTCAAAATGTCCCCTGACTGTTTTCAGGCTTCCGTCATTGCCGAGATAGTAGATTACAACGGCATTCGGATTTTCTCCCTGTTTCAGTGTATATGGTATCCTTACTGTTGCATGACCGCCGCCAAAGTGGGAGACCTGAACATCTCCATTCTTCACTCCAAGGTCATAGACAGGCCTGTCGGCAACCTTTGCCTGATCTTGTTCGGAGAGGCGGCTATTATCGATGATACCGGCAGAGACGGTAACATTGCCTCCTGCTGCCGCAGCCGAAATAGTTTCAATGGCTTTCCCGTCAAAGGTAATGGATATCAACGGAGACGCAATCCCAAAGCCAGCATCTGAGTTTTCAGCAATCTTTTCAAGCTCAGCCTGTGGAATATTGACTTCAATTGTACTTGTATCTGCTGGAGTATTGACAGAAACCTCAATGATATCTTCTTTAGAGGTCCCGTCTTCTGCATCAGCCTCATCAAGCAGAGCATCCACCATTGCAGTGGAGATGCTTGCTTCTGCCACTCCCGAGGAACTAGTTGTAACAGAAATTTCAGTTGAGGTCGTTGTGCTGTCATCTGTGGTTTGAGTAGTAACATCAATGACAGGCGGGGTATAGCTGCTGCCGCTGCTGCCTGTTGAAGTGCTGGCGGCCCTGTTGATAACAATCGTATAAGTCATGTTTGTTATTCCATCTTCGGCATATACTTCAATCGAAACCGTATTATCTCCAACGGCCAGTATCACTTCTTTGCTTGTTCCTTCTGTATCATTAATCGAAACATCTGAAAGCGGTTCACTGGGTTCGGCAGTGATGGTTGTACTGCTTACATTATTGCTGACATTTGCAGAATAACTTGTCGTGGCACTGTCAAACTCAGGAGTCAGCGTGATCCCTGAGGCACTTAGACCTGACAGGGTAGCATCAGGTTCAGGCACACTAATGGCCCTGTTGATAACAATCGTATACGTCATGTTTGTTATTCCATCTTCTGCATATACTTCAATCGAAACCGTATTATCTCCAACTGCCAAAGGAATTTCTACTGAAGAAGCGCTGGCCGCTTCAGTGTCGTTGACATAAATAGTTCCTGCATCTGCCGATGGGGTTATAGTGACGGCAGTCACTTCATTAGCTGCAGATGCCATGTATTCATGGACCTCAGGGTCAAAAGACGGCACCAGGGAAACGGGAGAAGCCTGCAGGTCTGACAATTCCGGATCATCAGAGGTTAAGACCGCAGATGGCAGATAATTTATTATTCCATAATAGGATTCATCATTGAAGTCCAAAATCATGCCGGGAATATCCTCATCAGCTACTCCCCAAACGTTGCAGGAGGCATCGATAGCCACCGGCTTATACTGGGAAACAACACCATAAGTGTTATTGCTTAAATCGTTATAGTTTTCATTACTGCCGCCTACGGTCACATCAATTGTGCCCTCCTGCAAATCAATCCCGTAAGCATAAAAGTAAAGGGCATAGTCAAAACCAGAGAAATTATTGTTATAAAAATCTGCAGTAATAAGTTCTGCCGGTATTGTATCAACATCATACCTAAAGCCAACACTGTCATTTGCAGATGAAGCATAATCTACTCCGTCTGCAAGTTCAAATGTATTGCCGGTAATCAAACAATTACCTTCCGGATATATTATAAATCCCCCTTTATTCTCATAAGGATAAAGAAAATCACCATCTATTACTATATCATTCCCCTGAATCAAAGCATCCCCGGCGAATCTGAAACGGAAACCGTTCATATAGTTATATTCAATCTGATTATCTTTAATTGTTGGAGAATCAATAACAAAATCACTTCTGGAAACTAAAGCATTATAGGTATAGCTGGTATCACTGTTAAAAATATTGCCTTCCACTGTCAGACCATCCAATGTAGCAGGATAATTTTGGTAATCAATGTTTATACTGGTATAACTTTGATTCCCGAAGTAATTATTATAGACTGTTGTATTGTCTGCCATACTATCATAATAAGTGAAGTTAAAAGAACTGTTCAAGTAGTTCCGGCAGTAATCGAAATCGCCTATCGAAAGGCCATATGTTCCTTCCTGGAAATTCATGCCGCTTATGGTTGTATTGGGTGCGGATACAAGCATAATAGGCTTATTTGTATCTGCTGTGTTTTTTATCACCGCATTTTCCCCGATACCTTGGATTGTTACCGGATGAAAAATGGATACCTGTTCATCATATAAACCCTCTGCAACATTAACAATACCGCCTGACCTGACCATGGATTTGGCTTCGGAAATATTGTTGAAACAGGATACCCCAAAACCCGGAGTTGAGCTGCTAAAATCATCATCTACATAGACGACATCACGTGCTATGGTAGAAAAGGTATCATCAAATATAAAGGCTTCCTCATGGGTAGCAGCGGCAGTGCTACCATCAGACGCGGGATAGATATCCCGGAAGTAAATGCGGTCAAATATTTCCTGCCTGTCCGTCGTACCCCAGTCAGTCTGACACATATCCACCTGTGATGTACTCCTCAGACTTTCAATGTACATATTGAGAATATTGCCCCTGAATTTATTCCCCGAACCTGCGTTGGAAAGATTTAAATTAATCAGGTCCGAATAGTAATCATCACCGTCATAGTAAAAGCCATATGCGAAATTAACAATCTCATTCCCATACACATTGAAGGTGCTTCCGCCGGTATCATCGTTTAGATACAGTTTAATCCCTGTCTGGTAATGATTTTCTAATGTCTTGTTGATGATGGTGTTATCACTGACAGTAATGCTGGCAGGGTTATAATAATATGTTTCCAGGTCAAAGCCGTTGTTGGTGGTTTCCACATAGTTTCCGGAAACAGTTAAATTCCCGATTTCACTCAGTTCAAGAGCGGTATCCAGGTCAAGGAAAGTATTGTTGGAAATAGTTCCATTGCGGACATCTTCATAAATACCTGTTCCATTACCATTGTTCCCTATTATAGTATTACCCTGAATATCAACAGTAGGTGTTCCGTTCAAATAAATGACATCACCAGATAAATCCGTTGAACTCATCTGAATGGTTGAATCATATATAAGCAAATATGGAGTGTTATCTGTTCTTACCGGATAAAATGCTTCTATGTCACAATTAAGAATAGACACAGTGAGGTAATCTGAGTATTTATCTAAGACAGCCACTTGCATATCACTGATGGTGCAGTCCTCCAATGTGACATAGCTGCCTGCGCCGTCAGCAGAATAAGTGTACATTCCTGTTACGGCTGAACCGTCTTCCGGCTCCCCGGTAGTTAAATTATCACCTGACAGATTAAGGTGACTTAAAGTTAGACCTAACTTTGAAGCCAAGCTGTCAGCGGCAAATATCCATTCCGTAGTCCAAATCTGATTGGGTGCCGTTAAAGTGCTGTCATAATCAGGATAGATAGTGACATTATCATAATTACCGTTTCCGTCATCATAAGCAGTAATAGTTAGGTTTTGGTGGGTTATATATGTGGTAATACTATAATCCCCTTCTCTTAAGCAAATGATGGAAGCAGCATTAGTGGGCGCAAGTTCCAGAGCCCTTTCAATAGTTTTAACTTCCTCACCCAAACTGCCGGAATTGGCATCATCACCGTTGACAGGGTCCACGTAAACATTGGTCGTCTCTGCCAAAACAGTCGCTGACATAACCGCCAATAACAATAGCATCATTAAAATGGTTAACAGCCACCGCGATAAGCTTTTTTTATTCATTTTCATTTCCTCCATTCAAATGATTTTTTCATGTTTTATATGCGTTCAGCATGGATCACCACGCTCCCGGTGATCACGTCTCCTGATATTTTCAATTACTTCATCCAGGCGCCTTTGGTCAGCCGGCAGCAGCAGGTACCCCCGCGCCCCTTCTTCAAAAGCCATAATGGCATACCCGGCAATGCCTGCCATAAACACAACCCGTGTGGCTGGGGAAACCTTTATTATCTTCATAGCCAGTGAAAGTCCCTGAAGCTCCGGACCGCCCACGCGGATAAATGCAATATGGATCCAGCCTTTTTCCAGTTCACTGAAAAAATCGGGCAGGCGGCTGAAACAAGCAACCCGGGAAATGTAACTGTTGTTTTCCAGTAAACGGGCCATGGTTTCAAGAGTATACGGGTCAGTGTCAATAACCGCAGCATTATACATCGAATATCATTCCTTTTTATAGCAGTTAGTTTAATTATATAAAACTTCACTAAACCACCACTAAACAGGTTCATGAAATTAAAAACCGCCCGGATTAATCCGGACGGATTGTTTATTTCATCAGCTTCCTGAAGCTGGCATCAGGTTGTAGGCTAAACTCTTTCTTCAGCCCTCTCTTGTAAATATCATAGTATTTGGCGGCGGCAATGGTGTCTTTTACCGACAATAAAGCCTCCAGCAGCTTGTAATTCATCATGCTGTGCAGCGGTTCATGAGCTAAACCGATTTTTAAGAGTTCAATAATCTTACTGTATTCTTCTGCTATCTTATAATAATCAGCCATCTTTATAAGCAATTGGATATACTTTTCCCTGAACAGCATCCGGTTTCTTTCAGCCCAGCCATATTCATTATCTCCAAAGTAATCACCGGTATAAAGGGCAGCAGTCTCCTCATATTGTGAAATAGTTAAACCATTTATACTCTCCGAAGCAGATGCCAAGGACATAAACTTATAAGCATCACAGTTAATAGCAGTGGCATCCAGCCGGTATGAACCCCTTAAATATTCAATAGGGGCTTCAACACCATTTCGCAGCAAAGCCTTCCTGACATAGTGGAGTGTAGTATTAAAATGGGCAACTGCCCTATCGCCGTCATACTCCGGCCATAAACGGTCAATTATTTCATTCCGGCCGACTTCCCTGCCCCTGCAGTCAATAAGGCAGGCCAGTAATTCCGCCGCCTTACAGGTACGGAATTTCACCTCACTTGAGCCTATAGACACCTTAAATCTGCCAAAACAGCTCACCTGCGCTTGAGAACTCACTATTTGGATGTCTTTTTCCTGAATAATTCTATGCAGGGTTTCTTGCAGTCTGTCTTTATCCACCGGCTTCATGAGGTAATCCAGTGCATTTACACGAAATGCCTCTACGGCATATTCGTTATAAGCAGTTACAAATACCACCGAAGCCCAACTCTGCAGATTTTGCAAATGATTAGACAGTTGAAAGCCATCTAGCTCCGGCATCTCTATGTCCAAAAAAGCCGCATCTATCTTAACCTTTTTTATGAATTCTAATGCCAGCACCGGGTTTGTAAACTTCCCCTTTATCTCAACAATTTCAGTATCTTTAAGCAGCTTCTCCATTTTATCAGCCGAAGGACGCTCATCTTCAACTATTATTGCCCGAATCAATGGAATCACCTCCCACCGGTACAATAAATGAGACCTTTGTTCCTTTACCTGGTTCACTTTCTATAAACAGGCCTATTCCATAAATCTTCTTTAGCCGGAAATGAATGTTTTTCAGACCAATACCACTTATGTTTTCGGCTGTAAAAAGCCTGTCCAGCTTATCGGCAGGAATCCCCGGCCCATTGTCACTAACTGCTACCCGCACTCCGTCCGCGACCTTCCCAACCGATACGGTAACTATACCTCCTCCCGCTCTTTTCCTCAGACCATGACGAATGGCATTTTCAATTAGAGGCTGTATGGACAAAGGCGGTATATCAATTTGGATACTGTCATCCAAAACAAATTCTACACTCATTTCGTCACCAAACCGTGCCTTCTCTATTTCCAAATAAGATTTGATTAGGCTGATTTCAGTATCAAGGGGGACAAATAAATCGAGATTTTTAAAATCAAAGCTGTGCCTGAGATAGTTAGCTAAATCATTGATAAGCTTACCCGCGCGTTCCGGGTCAGAATCACAAAATGAAGAAATGGTATTAAGGACATTAAAAAGAAAATGAGGTTTGATTTGAGCCTGCAGAAAAGCCACTTCGGCTGCCTTGGCCTTGTCTACCGAATCCTTCAAATTCACTAATGTCTTCACCCTGGCAAGCAGTTCCTCTGCCTCAACCGGCTTTGGCAGATAATCATTGGCTCCTGCTTTGAAGCCCCTTACAATATCCTCAGTTGTAGTTTTTGCAGTAAGCATCAGAACCGGGAGTTCATAATGCGACCTGTTGTCCCTTATTATCCGGCATACTTCATACCCGGACATCTCAGGCATCATCACATCCAATATTAACAAGGAAATATCACTCTGTTTCCTGACCTCCTCCAACGCTGCCTTCCCGCTATTTACTGCCGTTATAGAATACCCCTCCGTTTTCAGAATGGCAGCGGCAGACTGTAAGTTTACTCTCTCATCATCAGCTACCAGGATATTTGCCCCTTCTCCCGGTATTCTAATAACCCGAGGTTCACCGGCAGCTGCTGCAATTCCGTAAAATGGAATTTGTGCTTCATTTTTTGCAAACTGTTCCCGGGTAATCGGCAGTGTAAAAGTAAACTTTGCGCCTTTACCTACCTCTGAAGCAACCCATATGCTGCCACCATGTGATTCGATGAGGAATTTTGTAATTGGAAGGCCTAATCCTGTACCGCCATATTTGCGGGCAAGAGAAGTATCCACCTGCTCAAAAGACTTGAATATATCACTAAATTTTTCTTCCGGAATGCCTTCACCGGTATCTTCTATACAAATTTCCAGCATTTCACCGGTTTCTTTTGCCATAACCCTGATATATCCTTGATTGGTACATTTCACCGCATTGCCAACCAGATTATACATTATCTGTGCCAGCCGGTTTTCATCAGCCATAACCGGAGGCAATCCATTAGGAATAGTGCTGGATATTTCCACCCGTTGCGGGTTAGTCAACTGCCTGAATTCATTTAATGTAGTCTCAATAACAGCTTCTACCCTCAAAGGGCTCAGGTTAAGTTTAATATCACTATACTTCAGCCTGGAGTAATCCAAAATGTCATTGACCAGATACGACAGCCTCCTGCAGCTCAGAGCCACAATGGAAAGGCTCTGTCTCTGCCCATCATTTAATTCTCCTTCACTGCCCCGGAGCATACCTTCAGTTATGCCAAGTATACCATTAAGAGGTGTCCGGAGCTCATGTGACGTATTAGCAAGGAACTCATCCTTAAGCTTATCTATCTTCATTAATTTGCCTGACATTTCATTAACATTCTTGAAAGCCTGTGAAAATCTCCTGGCAAGGACAAATGATTCAAGAAAGAGAAGTACAAAAAATCCAAAGCTGGACACTTCACCAACATATTGCGGAATTAACTTCAGATAAACCAGGATATCATAAGCAGCTCCGCCTACCATAGCAAGCGCGCCGGATAATACTATTAGTGAATCCTGTTTCCCTTTTAAAAATGCAATACAGGAACATACTATCGTATATAAAGATGTCAGGATTAGCATTGCCAGGACAAAACATGTATACCTCGTATAGATATGAAGAGGAAGAAGCAGTGTTATCAGTGTAATCACTGCCGCGTAGATAACTGTCGCCCTAACGGCCTTCCCAGATACCTCTTCAGGAAACAACTCCTTCAGGAGCAGGAGAAAAGCTGTGGGGAACCAGTATAAAGTTGCATAATTTATAAATACTATTGCACTGAAACTAATAAAAGGCAGCAGCCTATAAACTGCATAATCTCCATGTATAATCGTCCTGCCGATTACAACCACACACATCAGAACAAAGTATAAACTGCTCTTGTCTTCACGTCTCATCATAAAAATACTTAAATAATATAAACCCATGATGAAAAAGATGCTGAATAGGAATATATCCCTGTATATAATTCGCTTATTTAGGTTTTCAACTTGTTCCGGTGTACCCATATCAATTGAATACCACATACCCCCGCGGGAATAGATGAAGTTTGATATATGTACAACAATATCGAATTGTGCTCCCGGAGCTGCAATTCGAACTGTTTTTGGCCTATACTCAGGACTAAAGTTTTCTTTTTCTGCTGCCGTAGTCCCATTTGAAGCAACCAACTTCTCATTAATGTACATCCGGTATGAGGTAGACATCGTTGGTATGTGGAACGCGATGAGTTCATCCTCATTTGCGTTTATCACTTTTAGACGGTAGGTTGCATATCCAAAACCCGGAAGACTGCTGCCATTAATTTTATAATTGTTCCATACTGCCGGCACTTTGGCCTTAATATCCGCTTCCACGCCCGTTTCCTTAAGTTCATCACTGCTAAGGAACCTGTTCCAATAAAAATCCCATCCGCCACTCAGGCTTATAATCCCATCTCTTCCCGGTTCCCAATCGGCTAAGTCCAATAATCCATTTTGAGGCGAAAGAGATGAAACTCTCACTTTGGTATCCGTAAAGGCGATTACGTCAAAACATATAGCGGCAGCTATTATTACGCCAATTAATCCAATAATGAGTGTTTTTCCGTTTTTATAAAGGCCCATCAGCATCAAACCTCAACTTGTATATTCCAATTTCTTTGTAATTTCTACAAAATAGCTCATATTCCCTTCCAAAAAAATTCTGGTAAAAGTTGAGTCTTAAATAGAAATCAGCTATAATTTACTCAGACGTGTCGGACCATTGTCCATACACGTTAAAGGGGGAATTTTGTATGGTTATCAAATATTACCCAGGGGAAACACATGTATATGAAGCAATGCAGGCTAATGACCCCTTATTAATGCTGGTTTCTTATGACGGGCTGGAAATACTGCTTGCTAATATTGATGATGCCTTTGAACATCACATTCTATTAAAGAAATTGGACTATAAAGAAACAGAGATAGACAGGTTCTTTAGGGTCATAATCAACCAGGAAGGTGCTGACTGGACATTTGTTTGCCCTAGTAACTATAAAAATATCAGCAGCAAAGAGAAAAGAATAAGCGTCTTTTACAATGATGGAATTACTCAAATCTCCAAAGCCATTCAGGCCATAGGCTTCAAGGTGGACATACAAATTCCAAAGCGCTATCGACGCCATTTCGATATTTTAAAAGAATAACTTAAAGTGAAACACAGTAATATACCTTAAACGAAAGAAAAGGAGGTAATTAAATTGAAGAAAAAAGGGTCTTATCTGTTAATACTGCTTGTAGTGACAGTATTGGCAGCCGGTATGTTCTGGGCCAATGAAGCCCGGGCCGATTCAGCAGTTACTCTACTTTCTCCTGCCGGGGGAGAATGCTGGAAACCCGGTGAAGTCCATACCATTTCCTGGACTACCGACCCCACGGGAGGCTCTGTCAACATTTACTATTCAACAGATGGAGGAATAAACTGGAACAAAATAAATAGCGTATTTCTCTCCAATACGGGCAGTTATAACTGGACCGTACCCGATGTGGAAACAAACCATGCCAAAATTAAGGTAGAGAGAGTATTTCTACTGCCCCCTCCCGGAACCACCGAATCCACAGCCAGCAGTGAATTTACCATTACTGAAGGATATTTTGGCGAAACCAAGATATTATCCCCTAATGGCGGAGAACATTGGAACTCAGGAATATTACAGGAAACACGTGAAATCACTTGGACCTCTACCCCCTCCGGAGGGTCAATAACCCTTTATTATTCAACAGATTCCGGCAATACCTGGAATTACATAACCTCCTGCAGCAATACAGGAAGTTATACTTGGGCAGTACCCAACATTAACACCGGCAATGCCAGGATACAGATAAGGAGGCAGTTTTCCTTTACTCCCCCTTTATACAAATACGATACCAGTGATGCGGATTTTACTATTGGTACAGGTATCATAATAACTCCTTTACCCCTGGAACCTATTGAAGTAATTCCCATTATTTTCATTCCTGCAATACCGTCAGGTCTTGATGCTCAAGCTGTTTCGGAAAATAATATTGAACTAACCTGGACCGATAATTCCAGCAATGAAGATGGGTTTAAAATTGAGCGCAGCACAGATGAAAGCATTTTCAGTGAAATTGCCACAGTTGGGGCCGATATAACCGAATACCTTGATACAGATGTGGCGCCTGATACAGAATATACATACAGAATTAGGTCCTATAACAATTTTGGAGATTCGAACTACTCCAATGAAACAACAGCAGTCACCCCAGCAGCAGCCCCAGGTAACCAGACCGGTACAGAAATTGAAATGATTTTTTATATAGATTCGGCTGAATACTATGTAAGCGATCCGGCCTCAACTACCAGCCAGTTACTAACCATGGATGCCGCTCCCGTTATCCGCGAGAACAGAACACTGCTGCCTATTAGATACGTGGCTCAACATCTTGGGGCTTCCGTAGACTGGGACCCCACTGATAGAAAGGTTACCGTGGCCACAGCCGATAAAACTATTGTGCTTTGGATAGATAATAACACTGCCCAGGTTAACGGCATAAACACACAAATAGACCCTGCCAATTCTAACGTAGTTCCGATTATAATCCCACCGGGCAGGACGATGCTGCCGCTAAGATTCATTACAGAAAATCTGGGCTGCCAAGTTCAATGGGACCCTGTTACACGGGGTGTTACTATACTATACCAGGAATAGTACAATTGCAAAGGGAGGCCTCCCACTTATGGGATGCCTCCCTTTTGGAATTTCTTACCTCATCATTTTGCAAATATTGTTAGTGAACTCAACCGGGTCCTCAATTGTCAGTCCTTCAATAAGCAATGCCTGGTTATACAATAAATCCGTATACAACTGCAGTTTGTCTTTATCTTTTTCATATGCTTCCTGCAGTGCTTTGAACACATCATGGTTTACGTTAATTTCCAATACTTTGTCTGCCTTTATATTTTGGTCATTATTCGGCAATGAGTTAAGAACTTTTTCCATTTCAATTGAGAGTTCACCCTCATTAGCCAGGCATACAGGGTGATTTTTCAGCCTTTTTGAAGCCCTAACCTCTTTAACCTTGTCTGACAAAACATTTTTCATGTAATCAAAAAGTTCCTGCTTATCATTATCACCCGTATCAGGGGAAGTTTCATTTTCCTGCTCTATACCCAAATCACCACTGGATACTGATTTAAATTCCTTATCATTATATGTTGTGATCATTTTTATTGCAAATTCATCAACATCATCTGTGAAATACAGAATTTCATACCCCTTATCAGATACAAGCTCCGTTTGCGGCATTTTATCAATTCTCTCAACTGATTCTCCGGAAGCATAATAGATATATTTTTGTTCTTCAGGCATCCTGGAAACATATTCACCTAAAGTAACCATTTTTTCCTCTTTAGATGAATAAAACATCAATAAATCCTGCAGAACCTCTTTATTAATGCCAAAATCAGTGTAAATACCATACTTCAACTGTCTTCCAAAAGATTTATAGAACTCTTCATACTTGTCCCTCTCATTTTTCAACAGGTTTTCCAATTCATTTTTAATTTTGGTTTTAAGATTTTTGGCGATAAATTTCAGCTGCCTGTCATGCTGCAGCATTTCCCTGGATATATTAAGGGACAAATCCTCCGAATCCACCATGCCTTTTACGAAACTGAAATAATCAGGCAGCAGGTCAGCACACTTATTCATAATCAAAACACCGTTTGCATAAAGTTCCAAGCCTTTTTCGTAATCTTTAGTATAAAAATCAAAGGGCGTTTTTTCAGGAATAAATAAAATCGCCTTATATGTTACGGTACCTTCGGCACTGATATGAATGTGCCTGATTGGCTTATCAAAGCCATAGCGTTTTTCCGAATAAAAGTTCTCGTAATCTTCCTGGCTAAGCTCGTTTTTATTCTTTTTCCATATAGGAACCATACTGTTTACAACTTGTTCTTCTTGATACTCTTCGTATTCCTTGTCACTTCCTTCTTTTAATCTTGTCCCGGTAATATCCATTTTAATGGGGTACCTGATAAAATCGGAATACTTTTTAATAATGGCCCTTAATTTATACTCTTCCAGGAACTCATCATAATTTTCGTCATCTGAATTCGCTTTAATTTTAAGAATAACATCTGTGCCAATCGATTCTTTTTCACATGGTTTAACAGTATACCCATCAGCCCCTTCAGATTCCCATTTATAAGCTTCTTCACTTCCCAATGCCCTGGTTATTACAGTCACTGTTTCAGATACCATAAATGCCGAATAAAACCCCACACCAAACTGTCCGATAATATCATAGCCATCTTTTATTTCATTTTCATTTTTAAAGTTTAATGAGCCGCTGCTCGCAATAACTCCCAAGTTGTCTTCAAGCTCCTGTTTGGTCATCCCTATACCGGTATCGGATATTTGCAGCAGCCTGTTTTCTTTGTCCACTGTCACTTTAATATAGTAGTTGTCTTTGTTGAAACTTAGGGAGTCATCAGTTAATGCCCTGTAATATATTTTGTCAATAGCATCACTGGCATTGGAAATGAGTTCCCTTAAAAAAATCTCCTTATGGGTATAAATAGAATTAATCATTAAATCCAACAATCTTTTTGATTCAGCTTTAAATTGCATTTTTGACAAATCAAATCTCTCCTTCCTCTTTTAAAATTGATTATTAAATCCAATTTCAAAAATTAGCACTCTACTGATGAGAGTGCTAATTTTATTTATTATATATCAAAATATCAGCATAATGTCAATATCCCATTTCACCAAGTATCCTTGCTAAAGTACTTAAACGTTCTCCGATTAATTCATCATCATTGCTGAGAGCTTGGCTGAATAATTTAATATCTTCGTCAATTTTTTCATTTTCAGTACATACAGCCACTGTCATAGCATCACCCTGTAAAGGAACTCTATCTATAATAGGGTTTTCCGGATCAAATAAGTTTTCATATCGATAAGCCTCACTAAAATGTAGTTTTGCCCTGCAAACAAGAATTGCAAGGTCAAGAACACGGTGTAAAGGCAGCTCTTCAGATTGTCTGGACCATTTTTCACCGGTATATCTCCATACTTTAGCAGAAATATCCACCTTGCCGCGATCATTCCATTGAGCTAATCCCAGTGAAAGTCCTTTTGCATCAGAGCTATAAGCATTTCTGCCATCCACGTTCTCATAATTTTCGGATACAATCACAGGTTTGTGTTTTAAGGCAGTAGGTATTTTCATTATTTTACCTCCAATGATTTATTAAATTGATTATCCTGCTAGTTGTTTAGTAAACTACTGCTCTACTAAATAACTATTATGATTATACTCTTTAATACCACCAGGTGTCAATATCCAACTCTTATTTATCAATTATAGGCAAGTGTAGCTGTTTTTTACTTAATTATAGTTTGTTTAAGTTTACATTGGTTAATATAATATATATAATATTATTAGAGGTGATATTATGGTTGATGCCAGCCGACTTGTAACCGCTCATGTCCTGGCTGATTCTTTAAATTTAGCTGTTGATACAATCTGGAGATATACAAGGGAAAAAAAAATTCCCTACGTAGATTTAGGCAATAAACAATACCGTTATTGTCCTTCTGATGTAATCAAAGCACTAACCGGTTCTTCTGTTCAGGAAAAAGCAGCCGGATACAAAATTAGTCCCACTAAGACTTTTACCTATCAAGACTATTTAGATCTGCCGGAAGAACCAGGATACCGTCTTGAAGTTCTTGACGGCGTCTTAGTTAAAGAACCCTCACCAAATGTTATGCACCAACGAGTATCCCGCCGGCTGCAACGGATTCTGGAAGATTATTTTTGGAACAATGACCCAGACGGAGAAATCTTTAATGCACCACTGGATGTTACCTTCCATAGCATTACTGTTGTCCAGCCGGATGTATTCTATGTATCAGGGGAGCAAAAAAGCATTGTCAAAGAAATGCGCATTGACGGGCCTCCTAAACTAGTTGTTGAAATCCTGTCCATATCAACCGGTCGCAAAGACAGGCTGCAGAAGATGCGGATTTATCAAACTAACCAGGTACAGCATTATTGGCTTGTGAACCCTGATGAAAAAACTCTTGAATGTTTTTGCTTGAGGGATGGCGTATATGCTCTTGTTGCTGCCGGAATGGACGAAGATATTATAGAACATCCGGATTTTCCACAATTAATAATTGACTTAAAAGCTTTATGGTAGACATAAACTATAAGCATACCGGTGAACGGTTATCCAATGGTTAACTTATACAAAATAATAATCCTCTTGTCAGGTTCCTGGACAAGAGGATTATTATTTGTCATTAAAAACAAAATTCATTGACTTTTTATACAAATAATAGTATACTAAAAATTAACCCAAATTAAGTATTAAAGAAGATTCTCTCCCAACTATACTATATCATAAAACAAATGCTTTGTCAATATTCTTTTTTCTACTTTTCTATCTGCTAAAAAATAATTAAAAGGAGTAAAATATGGCTGATAATACTTTTATATTTCCTATTATTTTTATGAATAAACAGGCCATTTCTGAAATTATAAACTGCAATAAAATAACTCTCCGCTACGGGCTGGTACTGTCTCCGCAAGAGGCTGCAGAGCTTGTTGAAACACAGACAACTGCCCTGAGAACCAATGGACGCATCGAATTTGGTTCGGGAGTCATTAACAAAATTATTATTAAATTTTGTGACTCCCCTTTCCTTGCCAAGCACAACTATGCTCCCATATTAAATGACTTAATAGAAACTTTTTATTACTTCAAAAATGAAACTCTGAATGAAATAGATGATGATGATTTAATTTCACTGATGAAAACCTATTTTGACCAAAACTGCCGAGGCTCTATTGAACTGCTGCAAAACCGGGAATTGGAATTAATGGCACGCAATATTCGCTATGGAATAAGAAATTATATGAGCATGTGCAAAGATACAGAAGAGTCTTTTAGTGAGGATAATTATTATGACTAATCTTGATAAAAAAAGCTTAATAAAAAAAGAAGACCTCAGTAAGACACAGTATTTTCAGTCATTTTTGCACGAGGCCTGCCGCCTTAATCTAGTAACTGATTCCGAACTAGAAAATATCCAAATGCAAGCCATCCAGCTTTTAGCTAGACAGTCAGAGCGCTATACCTGTGGCGGAAGCAGTTCCATAAAGGAAGAAACCGCACAAGACATTTTATATTCTATCTTTTACACTATTGGAATCTATTTAAAGAGTTTGCCTGATGCCGATATGAGCATTGAGGCACTAAAACAAAAACCTTTAACAGAATTATACCGGCAGGGCAAAAAACTGACGGAATTACAATTGGAGCATGCTAAACAAATGTTTAACATAGTTCAAAATGATTCCCTGGTCACGGATAATTACGCCTACAATGATACTATCCTAAATGGAATCCCGGCTTTTTTCTGTGCTTATGATGTTGAATTTGCTGCCCATGATACTCCCGGTTTCATAGATTACCCTTTAAGCATTGTTGAAATGGAATTAACCGGTATAGAGTACATCAATGAGTATTTGCAAAAAATGTTACTGGAAAATCAGTTTTGTAAAAACTTCGATATCAATGATATTCATTGTTTGCTGCGCGGTTATGATGACAATTATCAAGACTTGCTGATAAATATTTTTGAAATTGTGCTAACAAACGCAATTGGCTGCATTTTAGCAGGAAAGAATATCTTAAGGCTTAATATTGAACTTTTTGATAGGCAGTATTTGCAGCAAAAATTGGTGAACGTGTCAAAAAATCAAATAGAGACAACGCTAATAAATGCATGCACACAACTCTGTAGCGAGCTTAATATCTTTGATAAGTCTTTAAGACAGATTATGATAAATACTATTAAGAATCTGTCATCAAGACTAGAAAATGCGCTGGTAAATAATCGCTTGGAATCATTATTTATAAGTTTAAAAGAAAAACGTTTACAACCTTCCTTCAAATTTGAAGATGGAAGAAAAATGGATGATGAATTATTTCGCAGTATTGCAGATGAAATTAGGCGGTGCAGATATGTATCTGACAAGATAGTAATCATAAAAAGAGAAGTTCAGAGCCTAGCCGACCTGGTGGATATTCTTGAAGGGTATTGTCTCTTTGATGATGAATTTTTTGAGGTATTTCAATCACTTGAAGATTTGGAACTGGCTCTGCTTTTGCAAAGGCTGCCAAAAAATGCGGCAGATTCACAACTCAACTATACACAACTCAACTATACAGAAATTGAAAAAGAATGGCATAAACAGCTAAACAGTTTCTTTAAAGTAATAGATGTGACCAAAAGAGAACAAATAAAAAAGTTAAACATGCTCAACAACACTGAATAACACTTTTTCAAAATTCTCCCTCTCAATTGGATATAACAGATATCCATAAGCGACAACTTCACAAGCATCAGGTGCGCAATCATTTTCTTCGGCAACAAAAATTACCCTAATGGCCTGGTCCATTGCCTTCACCATCTGTCCTATACCCAGCCCTGGGATGTCGCTGTTTCCAATACGAATAAAAACTAATTCCGGCCTTTCCAGTTTAATTTGTTCCAGAAATGCATCAGGGCTCTTCATAAGCACTACATCCCTAATATACGGTTTTTCCGAGAGCCAGGTCGCTATTTTAGCCAAACCATAGCCGCCTGTATGAAGAATATAAACTAGCACAAATTCACCTCCTAATTTTTGTTTATATAAAAAAGTGAAATTGAACACTATTCCATTGTACAACCATAATCTCCCAAAATTCTCCCAAATAAATTAACTATTTCTCAAAATAAATAAACCACCCATCTAATAAAATAGAGGTGGTTTCATCATTAATAATTGAGATTGCTTCACTTTCACTTTATTGAAGAATAAATATTCAATAATTTAATCTGGGGCTGAACCCCAAGGTCTTCCATCAGCAATTTTGTATATGCCGCAAAATGTCTCGCAGCTTTAGTCTTATCGCCGGTCACTCTGTAAAGTTGCATTAACAGCTCGGTAATATTTTCCTCATAGGGGTTTCTGTTAAAAACCTTTAATAAGAGCTTCTCTGCTTTGGCATATTCTTTTTTTTCTATGTAAGCCTTAGATAAACGAACAACAACTTCACCGTACTGCCTGAAAAGCCTCTCACGCTCCAAATCCGCCCAGGGCCAGTCCGTCCCTTCCATGTATTCACCCACATACATAGTTTCTATACCCTCAAGGCATTGAATTGTCATATTGCAGCTGACCCTTCCAATGCATTGCTGAAAAAGCAATACATCCACTTCTACAACACCCAGGTTGATACTATAATATCCAGAAATACTAATCAAGGACTTATCTATACCGTACTGTACCAAAGTTTTGCGAATATAATAAATCCCATTATGCAGCTGGTGTACTGCTTTTTCTAATGGCGTTTCCGGCCAAAGCTGCTCAAGGATTTGATCCTTTGAAACTTTCCTTCCCTGATGATGAATTAAAAAGGCAAATAGCTCCCTGGTCTTTTCGGTCCGCCATTTTACTGGCTCCTCCCCAAACCATCCCATTTGAAACCGGCCAAAGCAGCTTATTACAAGCTTTTTACCCTCACTTTGCTGTTTAATTTGGTTCTTTGCCATTACTCTCTTCAAGGTAATAGTCAAGCGTTCCCTGGAAATAGGCTTTAATATATAGTCCAAGGCATGAAGTTCAAAAGCTTCAATGGCATACCGGTCAAAGGCTGTAACAAAAACAATGTTCGTATCCTGACACTGGTCAAGTATTCGAGAAGCTGCATCAATTCCCTGCATCTGCGGCATATTGATATCAAGAAATACGACATGTGGTTTGATACCGGCTATTTCCTCAATGGCCTCCAGTGGGTTGATAAACATTCCCGCTATTTCAACAAACTGATGACTCCTTAACAGGTATTCAAGGCCTTTTAATGCAGGTCTCTCATCATCAATCAATACTGCTTTAATCATCAGGCAAACTCCACTCCCGTCATAAAGGGATACTCCATATCAACTCTGTTCCGGCTCCGGGACTGCTTTTGATTTGAAGTCCTTTACCAAACAGCTTCCGCAGCCGTCTATCTATATTGACCATTCCAATACCTTTTGGTGAATCAAACTTTTCCCAATTCAATTTGTCTACAGACATTCCAATACCATTATCTTTTACCCTGAATATGAGATAATTTCCCTCTTTTTTTACTGATATGTCAACCCGCCCTCCTTCAGGCTTGGGTAAAATTCCATGGATAATTGCATTCTCAATTAATGGCTGCAGTATAAATTTAGGAACTCTGGCTTCCAATTCTTCCGGAACCTCAAAGCTTACTTCTATTCGCTCCTCAAAACGAAACTTTTCGAGCTCAACATAACCTTTGGCAAGCTCTATTTCATTTTTCAGCGGGACAAACTGGCATAAATCCTTCAAATCAAAACTGCTTCTTAAGTAACTACTTAAATTCATCAAAAGGTTTCTCGCTTTTTCTATATCATAGTACGAGATAGAGACAAAGGTATTAATGGCATTATATAATAAATGCGGCTTGATTTGTGCCTGTAAAAATGCCAGCTCGGCAGCAATTTTCTTGTCATGATACTGCTTAATACGCTGTGCCTGAATAACCAGTTGGATAAAAATAAACAAAAACAGCCCAACATAAAATATTTCACCACAATCACAGCAAATAACATTAGTCCAGTATAAGATATCATGCACATAGGTAACCAGTGCTATCAGAATACTGATAATATTAAGCCAACCGCTTTTAGCCCGTCTTTTAATACCTATGCTAACAATAACTATTGTACATATTATACCGGCTATTTCAATATAGCTGCTGATATAAAAACTACCGGTATAATCTAATGGCGGCGTAAAAATATAATACAATTGAAATATAACCGCAATAATAAGATATATCCTGACAAAAATACCCGAAACCTTTGATGGATAAAGGGAATGCATAAACAAAATGAGTAAAAACACCATCCACTCAGCCACTGAATAAGTAATTAAAAGAATAGCATCTAAACTCAGTTCAGGAAAAAATTCAAGGATTATGAACTGCCCTACCATATCAATACTAACAGCTACTGATATGCAAAACAGAGCAAAATACAAGGTATACCTTAATTTATTACTCAGGGCAAAAACGGCAAAATTAAATAAGGAGGTAATCAGCAGAGCGCCAATCAGAAAAGTTTCTTTCTCCTTTGTTCTCTCATTAAGACTGATAATATTATCAGCACTGCCCATTGACATGCAATGCCAGAATCCGCCCCTGGCATTGTGAAAATTTGATGCTTGAATAATAATGTCAAATTCGCAATCGGGAATATTGAATAATGCGACCTGGGGTTTATATGCTCCAATTTCTGTCGCGGCATTTTCAGATACCCTTCCATTTGAAGCAACAAGCTTTTCATTAATAAATAAATTGTAAGCACTGGAAAAGGAGTGCACCTTCAGCCCCATCATAGTACCTGCCGGCAAGCCTGTCTTAATATGCAGCCTGTACGTAGCATAGCCCTGACCGGGAAGGTCTGCTCCTTTTAACGAATATGCATTCCATGCATTTGGGACATAAACCAAGAGGTCATATGTTTCTATGTCAAGGTCTGGGTAAGTTAATAATTTATTCCAGTAAAACTCCCATTCACCATCAAGTACGAAAATTTCATCCTCAAACTTCTCCAAATGGGTAAGGTCAAATATTCCTTGTTCAGCTTCAATAGAGCTTACCTGTGCCGGAGTGCACCCTGCTACAAAAATCATAATAAAAATCAGCAATTTATATCCTAATTGCTTCATTCTCTGCAGCCCCATATCCCATCCATTTTTAAAATACTCCCAGAACTAACCCATGTTTGTAATATATGTAAATTATATCTAGCAATTAATATATAGTCAATGGTATAATCACTGCTTTTGCCCGATACCATTGACTTTTATTTCTAAAAAAAGTATAATAAAAAAGTTTATAACATCTACGCTATTCAATAAATTCGGGGGAGTCTAAATCTGTGGAAAATTTATCATACCAACGCAAAGCCACGATTATGTTTGCCATTTCTACAGCCATGTTTTTTTCTTCTATTAATCAGACAATAGTAGGTGTAGCCCTGCCTCGCATTATCGCCAAACTAGGGGGCATGAATTATTATACCTGGGTTATAACTATCTACCTGTTAACCTCAACAATCTCTACAATTTTGGTGGGCAAGCTCTCAGATATTTATGGAAGAAAGCCATTTATTTTGTCCGGAATTGTGATTTTTATGACAGGGGCGTTCTTTTCCGGAACCTCACAGGATATCATACACTTGATTATCTACCGTGGGATTCAGGGAACCGGGGCTGGGATAATTATGGCTACAGCCTTTACTGCCATTGGCGATTTGTTCTCCCCGCGCGAAAGAGGCCGCTGGATCGGGGTTATCAGTGCCGTCTTTGGAATCTCCAGTATCCTTGGTCCCGGTTTTGGCGGCTATATTGTAGACCATATGGATTGGCACTGGGTGTTCTGGATGTTCCTGCCATTTGGTTTTTTGGCGTTTTTTATGATTCTGCTGCTTTTCCCCAAAACTAACCGAAGAAAATCTGAATCGATCGATTATCCAGGTTCCTTATTTATAGTTCTTACAATCGTCCCCATGCTTCTTGCGTTCTCATGGGCCGGCACAAAATATCCCTGGGATTCGTCCCTGATTTTGGAACTATTCGCCTTCGCGATTGTTTCTCTGGCCCTCTTTATTTTTGTTGAAACCAGAGTAAAAACTCCGCTCCTTCCCTTATCCTTGTTTAAAAACAGCGTTGTATCACTTTCCTATGCTATTGGTTTCATGATGCATGCAGGCATGTTTGGGGCATTGATGTATATGCCGTTTTACGTGCAGGGCGTAAAAGGCATTTCAGCAACTTATGCCGGCTATGTTACTATGCCCATGTCTATAGGTATGTTTGCTTTAAATGCTTATTCGGGACGCCGGATGACCAAAACTGGTAAATATAAAAAAATGGCCCTTATTGGAATGTTTACCATGGTTACTGGAATGCTGCTCATGGTAGTTATGAACAATATTCCTATGGCAGCGATTAGTATGCTTATCTTTGGCTGCGGCCTCGGACTTGGAATGCCTGTTTTCATGATTGCCGTTCAAAATGCCGTTGATTCCAAGGACCTGGGAGTAGCTACAGCATCAGTTCAATTATTCCGCAACATCGGCGGGACCATTGGAATTGCTGTGCTGGGTACCGTTCTTTCCACAAGCATGGGCACTAAAATAAAAGCCTTAGGCGGCAGGCTAAATCTGGCAGGACTGGAGCCGGCTGCAATCAAAAAAATTTCTCAATTAAAAAATCCCCAGATTCTTTTAGACCACCCAAAGCTTAGTGCAATTCAAAACAGCTTACCGGAATCACTCCATCCGGTCTTTACTCAACTTATAGAAGCATTACGGGGAGCCATGGCTGCTTCCCTGGCCAATGTATTTTTAAGTATCTTAATCGTCTTGATACTGGCATTTTTCCTGACCTTCTTCCTGAAGGAACTCCCGCTTCGTACAACTGTCCACAAAAGCAATTCAGTTAATAATATTGCCTCAAAAAAAGAGAGCGTTCCATAAGTTCAATCTTATGAACACGCTCCTGTTTTTTTATTTGTCTTCCAGAAAATTTTCGATCTTATACTCCTCATACAGCTCCTGCAGCCAGGTGCTATATTCCGTCTGCGCTTTCTGTCCAAACAAGGTGTCCTTAATTTGGAGTTTACTTTCTTCATAATTGGCTTCCTGGGCCTCTTTAACTTCAGTCACCTTAATAATGTGATATCCGAATTCACTCTTTACCGGAGAGCTAATTTCTCCGACCTCTAGGGCAAAGGCCGCTTTTTCAAATTCTGCAACCATATCACCACTGCCAAAAAACCCTAGGTCCCCGCCATTTTCCTTGCTCATTGTATCTGTTGAATTGTCTTTTGCCAGTTGCGCGAAATCTTGTCCATCTGACAGCTTCTTTTTAATCTCATTTGCTTTTTCTTCAGTTTCAACTAAAATATGGCTGGCCTTTACCTGTTTTTGCTGAGCGAATTGTTCCTTGTTTTCGTCAAAGTATTTCTTTATTTCCTCTTCAGTAATTGAAATTCGCGGTTCCAATAATTTATTTATTTTTATATTCAGGGTCAGCTCTTTTTTTATATCATCTAAGGAATAACCGCTCATTTCAAGGGCTTGATTAAAAGCATCCTCACTTCCATAAGATTGATGAAACTTTGCCAGTTCTTTTTGAATATCTTCATCAGATATAACAATATTTTGTTTTTTAGCTTCAAATTCAATTATTTTTTGTGAAATTAACGAATCCAAGACCTGCTGACCGTTTTGTTTTACCAATAATTCATATAGTTCATTTTTGCTGATATTTTCTCCATTCACGGTAGCCACAACGTCTTGTTGCGAATTCCCATACCAATAACCAACTATAATTGATAAAGCAACACCTAGGATTAAAAAACTGACGATAATAGTACGTTTAGTTTTAGGAAATTGAAGTTTCACTTGATTAATCACACTCCTTCATGAAGTATTATAACAGATAAATGTGTCCAATGTGTGTCTATATTAAAATCCCGGCAAATTCATTACTCCCATGCCCCGTTTTTTTCGGAACCAACGCCCGGCATCGTCCATGATAGTATATACTACCGGAACAAATACCAGAGTGAAAAGGGTTGACATTATCAGTCCCGCAACAACAACAGTGGCCATAGGGGCCTGAGCCTCTGCGCCTTCTCCAAAGCCTAACGCCAAGGGTATCAGTCCCAAAACCGTTGTCAAGGTGGTCATCAATATCGGTCTAAGCCTAATTGGCCCGGCCCGGACAATAGCCTCGGCCCTATCTATCCCCTGCCGCCTCAGAGTATTAATGTAGTCAACCAAAACAATAGCATTGTTAACAACTATCCCCATCAGCATAATTACCCCAATTAAAGCCGTAACACTCAAAGACCTGCCTGTCACGGCCAAACCACCGATTACGCCGATAAATGTGGTGGGTATGGAAAACATAATAACAAAAGGATGCATCAAAGATTCAAAAAGAGACGCCATAACCATATATACCAATATTATTGATAAAATCAAGGCTAAACCCAAGCTTTGGAAAGATTCCATCATCTCCTGATTTTGACCACCATACTCTATGGAATACCCACTTGGTAATTTCACTTTATCCATAGCCTGTTTAAGTTCTGTAGTCACAGAACCCAAATCCCTGCCTGTTACATTTGCAGTAATATTAACTACCCTGGACTGATCTGACCGGTTAATACTGGTTGGCCCATTAACCCTGGAAATCTCGGCTACCTCCCTTAACGGCACCCTGGCACCGGTAGGGCTAGTTATAGTCATACCTTCCAGTTCTTTCAGGCTAGGATTATTATCTCCTATTTTAACCCTGATGTCATACTCCCTTCCCCCTACCCTATATGTAGAGGTAGTTATCCCGCTGATTGCTGTCCTTACACTGGAGGCTACCTGACTTGATGTCAGGCCTAATTGTCCGGCCCTCTGACGATTTACAACAAGCTGTATTTCCGGGCGGGATTCCTCCAGACTGCTTTCCACTTCCCTGGTACCCGGAACTCCACTAACCACCTGCACCACCTGTTTGGACAACTCCTTTAACGTTGTCAGGTCTTTGCCTTTGATAGCTATATCTATAGGACTGCCGCCGCTCATCTGCTGCATTCCAGCAGATACTGAAATTTTTGCCCCGGTAACAGTCTTAAATCTCTTTCTCAAATCTTCACTTATTTCATCAATAGAACGCTCCCTTTCGGTCCTGCTGCCAACCTTCAGCTGCATATGAGAAACCGCTCCTGTTGAACCGCCCATCATCTGACCGGTACTGCCGATACTGGTGAAAATGGTCCGAACCTCAGGCACCTGTTTAATTATCTCCTCAACCTCAGTGGCTACCCTGGCCGTATCTTGCAACACCGCACCTTTAGGAAGCTCGACAGTAACTGAAATTTCTCCCATATCAACCGCTGGTATAAACTCCATGCCAATAACAGGTATTAAAGCAAAACTGCCCAACAAAACCGCAATCACCCCTATTAGCACAGTTTTCCTGTGCTGCAGCGCCCAGCTCAATAACTTGCGATACCATTCATCCAATGCCCTTAGGGAATGCTGCACCATGTTGGCCATTTTAGCTAAAGGTGTCGTTCTTGCAGCTTCTTCCAAGGGATTTACCTTCAATAATTTCGATGATAACATGGGTATCAAAGTCAAAGCAACAAAAAGTGAAGCCAAAAGCGAAAAGGTAACAGTTAATGCTAACTGCTTGAAAAGCTCTGATGCCAACCCTTCTACAAATACAATCGGCAAAAATACCGCAACAGTTGTTAAAGTCGAAGCCAATACTGCACTACCCACTTCACTGCTTCCCTTTATGGCAGCATCAATATATCCATGTCCCATCTGGCGATACCGGTAAATGTTTTCCAAAATAACGATAGCACTGTCAACCATCATCCCCACCCCCAAAGCAAGTCCGCCCAGGGACATAACGTTAAGGGTAATTCCGGCAAAATACACCAGAATAAATGTGGAAATTACTGAAAAAGGAATCGCCAATCCAATTATCAAGGTACTGCGGATATTTCTTAAAAACAGGAGGAGTACCAGTACGGCAAGAATCCCCCCTGCTACCGTGTTCCTGGCCACTTGACTTATGGATTCCTTAATAAACATTGACTGGTCGACAACAACATCAATTTTCACACCCACAGGGAGTTCTTTTTGCAGTTTTTCAATTTCTTGATTTACTTTATCCGCAACCTTAACTATATTGCTTCCAGTTTGCTTAAGAATATTTATACTCAGACTGGGTTTTTGATCTACTCTCGTAAACTGAGTCGGCTCCTGATGGGTAAACTTAACCTGGGCTATATCCTTTAACTTAACTTGGGTACCCCCGGAACCGTTGATAATGATTTGCTCGAAGTCCTCAATCTGCTTAAGTTCCCCTACGGTCCGAACCAACAGCTTTTCCTTCCCGTCTTCAATTTCTCCTGAAGACAGGTTCATGTTTTCTCCCTGCAAAGTCTGGATAACCTGGTTAATTGAAAGTCCGTAAGCATTTAATTTGACAGGGTCGGCCTTAACCTCAACCTCATTGACCAGTCCTCCCGTTATTGCAACTGAAGCAACCCCTTCAATTCTTTCCAAACGGTTTTTGATCAGGTCTTCCGTTATCTGCTGAAGACTTGCCAGGTCCCGGCTGCCACTGACACCAACCTGTATAATAGGCATGATTGTGGGGTCCATTTTAAAAACAGTAGGTGTACCCACATCATCAGGCAAACCGGATTTAATAAGGTCTACCTTTTCTCGCATCTGAAGAGTGGCAAAATCAATATCCGTACCCCAGTTAAACATCATCAATACCATCGAACTGCCGGGTGAAGATACGGACATGATACTTTCCACATTATTTACCGTACCCAGGATTTCTTCGAGGGGCCTGGTAACCTGATTTTCAATTTCCTCAGGACCGGCGCCGGGATAGTTGGCAATAACAGCCGCTATCGGAAAATCCAATTCCGGGTATAAATCAATAGCAAGTTTTCCCAGGGAAACTATTCCAATAAGCAAAATCCCCAGAACAATCATAGTAATAGTAACAGGTCTCCTAACGGCAAATTCAGATATTTTCATAACTTATTCGCCCCCGGATTCTACTGTGATTTTAGTCCCATCTGTCAAAAACTGCTGGCCTGAAACCACTACCTGCTCACCAGCGTTCAGGCCTGAGACAATTTCCGCCATATCGTCCGTAATAAGGCCTAGGGTTACTGCCCGTTCCTGAGCTTTATTGCCATTGACAACATATACAATTTTCCTGTCCCCCTGATCTAACAAGGCTTCTCTTGGCAGAACCGGAATATCATCCCGTGCTTCAGAAACCATATGTATTTCTGCAGCCATTCCGCCCTTAAGCAACTGATTGCCGTTTTCAATCCGCACCTTTATAGAATAACCTTTGGTCACAGGGTCAGCAATAGGGCTGACACTTTCTATGCAACCCTTGTAGGGTTCATTATTTGCCGCAGTTACATAAACCTTTACCTCATCACCCGGTTTAGCAAAATTAACTTCACTTTCCGGCAGATTACCTTTCACGACCATTTGGTCCATATCTGCAACAGTAAGCACCGGCGATCCCGGACCGGCCATTTCACCAGGCTCAATGTTTTTAGCTGCCACAATACCGTCAATAGGTGCGGTAATCCTGGTATTCTGCAAATTTATTTTTGCCGCTTCCAGTTGTGCCTGGGCCTGTTTAATCTGGGCAGCGGTCTGGGTGCTTCCGGAATCCGGTGCGTAAGCTGCAGCAGCTCTGGCAAAACCATTTTCAGCAACCTCCATTTGGCTTTTTGATATGGCCCCTTGGGCAAACAGGGATTTCATCCGCTCCAAATTTATCTGGGCTTCCTGATAAGCAATAACTGCCTGCTGCTGCCCTGCCTTTGATGCCTCAAGAGTCGCCTCATGCAGCTTAATCTGGGCACAGATATCCGTATCATCAAGGACCATCAGCAATTCACCCCTCTTGACTTCCTGGCCCACTTCAACCCTTACTTCTGTGACTTTTCCTCCTATCTTTGGTACTATAGTCACCTCTTTTGAAGCAGCCACTTTACCGCTTATTTTTACGATAGAGGTCAACTCCCCCTTAGCCACCTTTACAACCTTAACTGGAGTAACTTCTTCCGCCTGTGTGGCAGATACATCTTTGTTTTTCGCTAATGCTCCCCATGCAATAGCAGCAATTACCAGTATAACTGCAGTAATTACCGCTATCTGTATTTTCCGCTGTTTAAAATTCAAAAATATCATCTCCCCGTTCATACATACATTTGATTATATTATTAATCACTTTTATCCTGTCGCCGGCACATTTCTTTATTTATTAACCTAATAAATTATTTACCATGTTAATTATTAACTAGCTCAATTATTTTGTCAACAGGGTATATAACCTGCCCAAGGTAATAAAAGGCAAAAAAACTGCAATAAAACACCTAAGTGTCCTATTGCAGCAACATAAATCAATATTTTAATTAGACCGCAGTTTTCCACAAGCCATGAAGATTACAGAAAGCATAAACTCCAGCATCCGGCCTATCACAAAAAACCGCTTTCGGTTCATCTACAGGAGCAAGAGAAATTCTCTCTATACTATTTCCGGAAACCAGCACAATCCACTCAATGTAATGTGTTTCTGTCATAGGATGGGGAACGGAACCTACCTCTACATAGATTTTCCCGTCTTTTCTACTTGCCGTTGGAACATGTTTTTCCTCTGATGCATCAGTGATATTAGCTTCCAGTTTAGTCATAGGATTACTGCAACAAGCCAGTTCTCCCCCTCCGTTGTTAATAATATCCACAATATTACCACAGAAGTCACAACGGTAGAAAGCTACATTGTCGTTCATCCTTCTCACCATCTTTCGCATTCAATTTCAATTAATAATTCTCTGCCTTAATGGCAAAGTATGCCTTGGGATGGTCACATACAGGACAAACTTCAGGAGCCTTCTCATCATTATGAATATGCCCACAGTTGGTACAAATCCAGGACTGCTTGGTTTCCCTTGCAAAAACCTTATTTTCTTTAAGGTTTTGCAATAATTTACGGTATCTTTCCTCATGGTCCTTTTCAATTTGGCCTACCTTTTCAAAAAGAAAAGCAATTTTTTCAAAGCCTTCTTCTCTGGCAATTCGGGCAAAATCCGCATACATTTCCGTCCATTCATAATTTTCTCCTGCCGCAGCTGCCTCTAAATTCTCTGCAGTTGACGGAATCCCGTCATGCAATAGCTTAAACCAAATCTTGGCATGCTCTTTTTCATTACCGGCTGTTTCCTCAAAAAAGTCGGCAATTGAATTCAGACCCTCTTTCTTGGCCTTAGATGCATAGTAAGTATATTTATTCCTGGCCATTGATTCCCCGCTGAAAGCGGCCATCAAATTAGCCTCGGTTTTTGACCCTTTTAAATCCATTTGTACTTCCTCCTCCACATGAAATTGAGCTTTTCCTGCACCGCATATCGGACAAACCCAATCCTCAGGAATATCCTCAAAGGGCGTTCCCGGAGCAATTCCGGAACCCGGATCCCCGGAAACCGGGTCATACACATATCCACAAATTGAGCAAACGTATTTTTGTGTCTTGCTATCCACAGTTCCCTTTGGACCACTCTGTGCTGTCTTAGGTGCTGACCCTCCTTTTACCTTCTGGTAATGAGCAAAGGTAAGAGGCTCACCATTGTCAACAACTTCAGCATTAACTACTTTTCCAATAAAAAGAGTATGTGTTTCCATTTCATAAGTTTCAACTACTTCTGCCTCTATAGTACTTAAAGTATGCTCCAAAAGAACTGGGGCACCGTTTGTCCCCAATTTAAAAGAAATATCTTGGTACTTATCAATATCGCGCCCTGATTTGAGACCAAAATTACCGATGAAATCCAAAGGAGTATCTTTTGATAAAACAGAAATAGAAAAAACCCGGCTTGACTTAATAAACTCATTAGTAAGGTTCTTTTTGCTAATGCTTATTGCCACTCTCTGCGGGTCTAAAGAAATCCGAAAAACCATGTGAGCTGCTTGTCCATTTAGCCGGCTTTCTTTTGTGGAACCGATGACATAAACTCCGAAGGTTAAATTGTCAAAAGCTTTAACATCCATTAGTTTTCGACCTCCTATCGTTTTTTATTCACCTAGTATTATTTTGTGTGTAGAATTATATCACAAAATATTCCATACAGCTACATAAAACTTACCATTCTATTGTATTAAATCAAAAAGCTCTTCCTTATTTCGGGGTAAAACTGTATTCACTGAAAGGCAGCCTTTTTTTATTAGCATTTCAAATACATCTACCAGCCATGGCCTGTCAAGGTCAGCTTTCCTGATAAGAATATCGTCACTAAATACCTTGTCAGGGGTCCCCTCTCCGATTACTCTGCCATCACTCATGATAAATACATAATCGGCCCAGGAGTATGCCAAATCAACATCATGGGTTGATAAAATAACCGTTGTGCCATTGTTGCTTATTTCGTTAAACAGCCGTACTGTTTGTTTGGCATGTTTCGGGTCTAGCCACGCAGTCGGTTCGTCACAAATAAGCGCCAGAGGCTCCATAGCCAATATGTCCGCAATGGTTACTCTTTTTTTTTGGCCGTAACTCAACATATGTGTGGGTTTGTCCTTCAGTTCATTAATACCGGTCGCAGTCATTGCCTGTTCAACTCGTTCCCTGACTGTTTTTTCAGTTAACCCAATATTTAAAGGCCCGAATGATATCTCCTGGTAAACACTGGCTGAAAACAGTTGACTGTCCGGGTCTTGAAATACAATTCCAACGTTTTTCCGTAATTCCAACAATTGCTTCTTGTTATAAACGACATCTTTGCCATTAAATCTCACTGTACCGGCGGTAGGTTTTAAAATACCGTTAAAGTGAAGAAAAAGGGTGGATTTGCCTGCTCCGTTAGAACCCAGGATGGCTGTTTTTTGACCCTTGGGAATCTTTAAACATAAGTTTTTTAAGGCATGAGTCCCATCAGGATATCTGTAGTTAAGATTTTCCGCCTCAAGTATATAATCAGCCAATTGTCCCCACCTCTAGTAAGACTGCTGTAATGGCTATAGCAGATTCAATAACAGCAATCAGGATTATATTGTTTATAGATACGGTGTATTCAGGTATTAACACATTTAACTGTCCGGTATAACCTCTTGATGACAAGGATGTAAACAACGCTTGGGAACGCTGCAGGGCTTTTACAAATATGGCGGCAGTCAATTGGCCAAGTGATTTTGTGGAGTTTTTGAATGAAGCATAGCCCCAGCGAGAAGACTGACTTGTATAGATGTCGTCAGCCGCTGCCAGCATAACAAATATAAACCGGTATATTAAATCAGTTAATTCTATGAATAGTGAAGGAAATTTTAGTTTTCTCATTATAGCTACCATTTCTACGGCAGGGGTAGTTAATGAAAGAAAATACAGGCAAGAAACGGAACCCAATGCTTTACAAAACAAGTCTCCGGCCGTAATCAAGCTTTTATATGTAAAGCCCACATTTATTCCTGATAAGGTTATCCCTGCCATTAATCCAGGCCCCAAGTCTTTGGTAGATACGGAAACAGCAACAGTCAAAACACTTATCACTAAAAATGAAAAAGGCAGCAGCATTAATCTAAAATATGCTTTTATAGGAATATCAGCAAGCTTCACTATCACAAATCCCATTAATATTATCACTATACATGAAATTTCCGGCAAAGAAAAAACGAGGCAAAGAAACATTGTTATAAAAGCAAATGCAGCTTTTTCCAGAGGATGAACCTGACGCAAGCGATTGGTATATGCAAACCCATCAATATTAAGCATTAAGTGTATACCGTCCTCTCCCTTTTTACTATAGCTTAATCCAAAAGTATAATTATTAACTGAAAAACCTTCTACACAAAAATGCAGAAGGTAAAAAAACATGAAAGTTCTCTTCCTCCCCATCCATCGTGGGTAAAGCGGCGAGTTTAAGCAAGCAGGTCTCCTGGCTTAAGGTCATTGCCTGTTCTGCGCCTTCCCGGAATCTCCAGTGACATAATGCAGACAGACTCACTTTTACAGTGGCGGGACCGCGCCGGATTTAAACCGGCTTCCCTTTTAAATCCTGTTAAAAACAGAATCACTTGCTTATTGCTATTTTTTAAAATATTATATCATGTGCCTATATACTTGTCTATAAATATAGATTATTATTGTTTCGCTGTTTAGTATGGAGCAGACATATTAAATTTGACAATATCACTAACCAGCTTTGCCCATGCCTGAACATAATCTTGAAGCTCCGGTCCGGCAATCGGCATAGGTGGTATGCCAAAATTGCCGGCAACCAGTGCTATTAATTCACTACCGGTCTGCATAACTTCTTCTCCCGGCAATAATTCCCACAAGAATTGATCCAGCAAATGCACATACAAAGACGTATAAGCAACTAACTGCCCATCAGTATCTATCTTAGATAAATACTCTAAAAACTGTGGTTTGATAACCTCTCCACTGTTGTCTGACACATATTCCTGCCATACTGTTTCCTCTGTTACCCCAAAGCGCTTCATACGCCGCAGCACACTGTGCTGCATCTTAGGTGACAACCCGGTTTGAAGCAACAGGGCTTCTTTGACGGCTTGTTTAACCACCCGGCCAATAAGTTCCCCTAATTTGGAGTGCTTGCCTGCACTTTCCAGATATAAATCCGAATCAGGATTAGCAATCACAATAGTTTGGTCTGTTCCTGACCCTGTCGCCAGGCCGTTGGAATAATTGCTGCCGGCCATTAGTTCTTGCAATGCCGCTGTTTTTGCTTCCGTACAGGTAACCAGTGCCCTGGCCAAACTGCTGGGCGGCATATCGGCATCAATAACAAGCATTATATTGATGGTTCCAGATTTATGGAGAGTGCTTTTTTCTATAGGTTGAAAATATGTGGCCGGATCACCCACCCTGCCCCCATTGATTTCCACACCACCGGTTACCACCGCTGTTACCGTCAGGTTTTCGTAGGTTGCTGATTGTATGGCCACATTTTCCATAGAAGCAGCAGTTCCCATGCCGGAGACCGTGTCGGGATCAAGCCCGGCTTCCTTAGCTGCCAACTGCATATATTCTTCATAAGTAGGGGGCTGCAGGGTGCCGGCCTCGCCATCATAATTGCTATTATGATTAAAAACTGCTGTCAGGTTTTCACAGTACCCTCCGTTCATCAATGAAGTGCTGAGGACTTTGCGTGGTTGTTCAAACAATAAAATAATGCTTCTATTACTACGATTATGATAAACAGAGTCACCAGTAGACAATGTATGTAGTTTTATTTTCATTTCTCTCCCCCATTTTACTCCAATTAATCCACCAAGCTACACCGCAATAACGGAAAATTGTCTTGATAATGTACATTGTTTACTGAGATCCCACTCAAAGAGCAGGATAGCCGGTTCCCTGCTGCAGTATGTAAATAAGGTCTTTCCTCCGACAACTACGGCGCTTTCCGCTTCACTTAAATCCAGATTTTCATGACTTCCGGTCTGATTGCATACCCAGACCGGAAGTCCAGCAGTCTGTGAACACCTCTCCCAACAGTCGCCAGGGCCGTGTTCTTCTGTCGGCGGCCAGGCCGCCAGGATTATGATTGCCTCAGCACCTTTCTCCTTAAGGCACTGGGAATTTTCCATAAACCAGGAATCTGCGCAAACAAGAATTCCAGCCTTAATATCTTGGCAGTTTACAGGCTCCAACTGATTCCCGGTAGTTACCCACGCTTCTGCTCCAACCCCGTGAGTATGCATTTTACGGTGACGTCCCAGAACTTCCCCTGTTGGTCCAAGCACTAGACAACTGTTGTAACATTTACCTGTAACGGCATCCTTTTCCGCACAGCCCAAAAATATAGTTATTTTATGCCTGGCAGCCAGTTGGCATAAAACCTGCATTGACTCACTAGGCTGAACCGGGGGTTCTGCAGATTTGTCCATATTGGAAAAAAAATATCCCTGTAATGCCATTTCCGGAGTAATAATCCAATTTGCTCCCTGTTCGGCTGCCAAATTAATGGCATGACTGAGTACCGTTATATTTTGTTTTTCCGGACCACCACTTAGGTCCAAGTGCAATAAGGCTATTTTCATTTAGTTCATCACCTGTCTTCTATAATTTCTTTTACTTTACTAAAATCCATAACCCCTTCTTCAAACGGTCTCCTTCTCATTCTGTGAGGAAGCACCAGTTCGGCAGCTTCCGACATATCGCTCTCCCTTACGTCTTCCCGTGAATTATAAGCTGCTATTGTCATAGCCGTTTTAATCATGCCAATATCGGCCCGGTGCCCATCCACACCCATTGCAATTGATATTTTAGCGGCCAGTTCAAGGATATTATCATTATAGCAAACTTTTTTCAACATTTGTTCGGCTCCGGAAATTTTATTACATAACTCCTTCTGCAGTTCTTCATAATTTTGGCTGAATTCTACAGGATCGTTTTCAAATTCCAGCCTTCTTTTGATTACTTCAACCCTTTTGGCAACATCATTTTCTCCCGCAACATCCACAACCAAACCAAAGCGATCCAGCAACTGAGGCCTTAAATCCCCTTCTTCCGGATTCATAGTGCCAACCAGAATAAATTTAGCCGGATGGGAAAAGGAAACTCCTTCACGTTCAATAGTATTGACACCCATCGCGGCAGAATCCAGCAATACATCCACCACATGGTCATCTAAAAGATTGACCTCATCAACATAAAGAATGTTCCTGTTAGCCTGGGCTAAAATACCCGGTTCAAACTTTTTTTCACCTTTTTTAATGGCATGCTCTATATCAAGAGTACCCACGACCCTATCCTCAGTAGCACTGACAGGCAGGTCAATAACCCTCATCTTTGACGAAATAACCTCCAAACCGATGCCTTTATTCTTTTTTTCCGCACAGCTGCTGCACATCAAGCCTGTATCTGCCGGATCACATCCGAAAACACACCCTTCCACCTGCTCCCGTTCAGGCAGTAATTCTGCCAGGGCCCGGACCGCTGTTGACTTGGCTGTGCCTTTTTCTCCCCTAATCAGGACTCCTCCCAGTAATGGGTTGATTATATTTAATATAAGTGCTGTTTTCATTTTCTCCTGGCCCACGATAGCCGTAAATGGATAGCTTTTATTTACATGTTCCATCATCCTGTACCCCTTTCTGCTTATTCCGTTTTTTTACAAATCCTCACTCCAATAATAAGGAAAATAATTAGATAAACTGTAAGTATTGCCGGGGGCAGGAGCATGCTTACTATATCTTCACCCCTGTTTCTCAATGCAAGGCTTGTTTGTGTCAGCGGCAATATCCAGATAAATTGTTTCAGTACCACAGGCATTTTATCCAGCGGGAAAAAAGTTCCGCAAAGAAAAGACATTGGAGTAATAATGAAATTCATAAATTTTGACATATCCGCATGGGAATTAATCATTAATCCAATACTAAACCCTAAAGCTGAAAAAACAAAACAATTCAATATAATCATCATGATAAAATAAAAATCAAACTTGAGCCCAGCCTTAAAAACTAAAGCGAGTAAAATAATAATAAGAGCTGAATAAATTCCTCTAAGAGCACTGGCTGTTATCTTCCCAGCCGCATAAACTAACATGCTTATCGGTGAAACCATAAACTCTTCGAAGGTTTTCGAATAAAGCCTGGAAACATTAATATCATTAGCCACTGTGCTAAAGCTTAAGTTCATGGTTGTAAGCGCTATAATACCGGGAATAACAAAATTTATGTATGAACCTCCGCCTATATTTATGCCACTGCCAAGTCCCCACCCAAATACAATCAGATATAAAACAGGTGCAATCATGGTACCTGTAGTAACACTCCAGAATCTTTGTTTAAAGATAACATATTCCTGCCATAATATGGCGATGAACTGCATATCAATTTTCCACCTTTCTATTGGTCAGTTTGATAAATGTATCTTCCAGATTAGCCCGCCGTATGTTTACACTGCCATCTATCCCCGCCGCACTGTCAATTGCTTGCTGCCTGGTATCAAAAAACCTGCTCCTGGTCTCTCCGTTTTCAAAGTATTCCAGTACAAATTCCCCTGTTTTTTTAATAAGTTCTTGGGGGGTATCCAATTCAATAAGCTTTCCGCTGTTCATCAACCCAACTCTGCCGCACAATATCTCCGCTTCCTCTATATAATGGGTTGTTAGTACTACCGTTAAGCCATTCTTATTTAATCCCTTCATCAAATCCCACATTTTCCGCCGTACAGCGGCATCAAGTCCAACGGTGGGTTCATCCATAAGCAATATTTCCGGTCCATGCATCAGCGCGCGGGCTATCATCAACTTCCTTTTCATTCCTCCCGAAAAAGTCCTAACCAAATAATTTGCCCTGTCAGATAAACCGGTAAATTCTAAAAGCTCTTCAATGCGTTTCCGGCGAAAAGCTTTTTTTAAACCATAAAGGCAGCCATGTATCTCAAGGTTTTCCCAAGCTGTCATTTCGACTTCCAGATTCAAATGCTGTGAAACAACCCCGATCTTTGCCTTTAACTCTGTCGCGTTCCTGTCAATCTTCCGACCATCAATCAAAATTGACCCGCTCGAAGGCGCAGTCAATGTGTTTAACATCCTGATGGTGGTGCTTTTACCAGCCCCATTAGGGCCTAATAATCCAAAAAACTCACCTTTTGCTATTTCAAAGTTTAGATTATCCACTGCTGTGATATTTCCATAAACTTTGGTCAGATTTTGAAAAACCAGCAATTTTCTCCCTCCCCATATATCCTCTCTCGAAAGTTCGAGAGTCGTTTATGTTCATAGCTGTGCCATGGACGTTTTGTTTTATCCTCCACAGTAAGCTGCGGATATGACCGTGGAATCTGGTGAGGTGTTGCACAAGATTTTCCTTGCGCAGGCATCGTGAGGAGTCTTACCGAAGTCTCCGCTAAGCGAAGTCACGGACCGAAGCCATGGACGGCGAGAAGCCGCCACTGAGCCACGGACGGCGAATTGGCGGTTTAGTCCGTGACTTCGCCAAGAGCAAGGCTAGAATTCTCCGATGCCAAAGCTGAAAATCAATGCAATGCCTTACCAAATTTAAACAGAAACAGATAGTGCCGTTACAATACTTTCAGCTTCCAAATCTTCTATGCGAAAATGATCTGCGTGCATAGCATCTACAATTTTATCAACCAAATCAAGCCTTATAAAATCACAATCAGTATTAATAACGATAGACTTTATCCCTTCTGTCCCAAATTTCCCTGCTGCTTTTACAGCCTCTTCAAATGCGTTTAACCCGCCACAGGCAAAATTTGCTCTACCGTCTGAAACCAGCACAACAACCGGTATAATGTCAGGATCTTTTACTTTTGCAGCTTTTAAAACATCATAAGCCATTTTCAATCCTTCCGCAAGCGGTGTTCTGCCACCTGTCGGCATATCCTGCAGCCGTTTTTGCGCAAGCTCCACACTACGGGTGATACCAAGCATAAGCTCTGCGGACTTCTTGCGAAAAGCGATAAGTCCAACCTTATCTCTCTTTTGATAGGCATCGTTAAGCAAAGACAATACTGCCCCTTTAACCGCCTTCATCCTCTTATTGGCACCCATGGAGCCGCTTGCATCCACCACAAACATTATCGTATTACCAGTGCGCTTTTCACGGACTTTGAGTCTAATGTCACCTGTATGTATGGCAACCATCATATCGTTTTTGTCCCTGCTGTTCTGAAAAGGCGCCGCAGCACGCAGTGTTGCATCAAACGCAATGTCCTGTATTAAGCTTGCCCTTGGAAATTTATATTTGACATACCTTCCCTGCATTGAACTGGTTTTAACTAGGCTACGTTTCCCGCTGCCTTTACGCGAGGTTCTCTCCTGGTCGTCCATTATCCATGGTTTTACCATGAAAATCTGCCCAGGTTTATCGATTAGTTCGTCATCATTATCATCCGAATCCTTATCCTGCAGCTGCCGTTCATCACCCTGATTGTCTTCCATTTCATCCCGATTGTCTTCCATTTCATTTGGCAAGTTATCACTACTTGTTTGCTGCTGTTTTTCCTGTTGTTTTTCCTGTTGTTCTTCTTGTTGTTCTTCTTGTTGTTCTTCCTCTGGAAGCGCCTGTTCCGGCGAGCTCAAGGGCTCATTTGGAATATCCCTGATTCTGTGAGGCAGCACATATTCGGCTGCTTCACGGATGTCCTTAGCATTTAACGCATTCCTGCCGTCTAAAGCAGCTATGGCCTTAGCTGTTTCAACTATCATCAGTTCCGCTCTCTGACCTGCACAGTTACCTTCCTTGGCCATAGTTACGGCAAACTGCATTGCATTATCTGTGACTACAACATTTTTTAGAGCCTCACGGGCATAGTATATCCGCTTATTTTCTGCTATCATCTCCCTATCCCATTTGTTAACAAATACTTTGGGGTCGCGTTCGAATTCCAGCCTGCGTCGTATTATCTCTGCCCTCTTCCGCGTATCTTCTTCACCCTTTACCTCAACATATAATCCAAATCTATCCAGAAACTGTGCCCTGAGCTTACCTTCTTCCGGATTCATGCTGCCAACCAGCACAAATCTGGACGGGTGGCGGTAGGAAATCCCTTCACGCTCTACTACATTGACTCCGGAAGCTGCTACTTCCAACAAACTGTTTACTATATGGTCACTGAGCAGGTTCACTTCATCAACATAAAGCATATTGCCGTGGGCCTTCTCTAAAATACCGGCTTCAAAACGCTTAATGCCATATTTTATAGCGCCTTCCAAATCTATCGCGCCAACCAGCCTGTCCTCTGTAGTATTAAGGGGCAATTCCACTACTTCCAGACCATCGATCATGGCTGCCAGTCCCCTTACCAGAGTGGATTTGGCCGTACCCTTTTCTCCGCTTATCAGCAGGCCGCCGATCCTTGGATTAACTACATTCCATATAAGTGCTTTCTTTATCTTCTCCTGCCCCAAAATAGCCGGAAAAGGAAACACTATATTTTTCATATATCAAGAATCCTCCCCAAAGTTAATTAAGTCTCTCGGAAATAGAATTTCCTTAATATTTAAGGCTTTGTGCCTTGTACTTTTTGTTTTTTTCCTCCACAGTAGGCTCCGGAAATGACCGTGATATATGGTGAGGTGTTGTGCAAGATTTTCCTTGCACTGCCGCTGTAAGAAATCTTACCAAAGTTCCGCTAAGCGAAGCCAGAGACCGGAGCCATGGATGGCGAAGCCGCCATTGAGGCAGGAGCCGAATTGGCGGTTTAGTCTATGGCTTCGCCAGGAACAAGGTTAGATTTCTCCAGTGGCAGTGTGGAAAATTGGTACAATGCCTCATCATATTTCATCTCCGGTCATTTCCGAGAGCCTACTTAATTACATGATTTCCTCAATGCTGCCTTCCATTTCCAGATATATCTCCTGGAGCCGGGCAACATTTTCTTCTGAAGCGTTCCACATACCCCGCTGGTTAGCTTCAAGCAATCTTTCCGCTATATTATGTAAAGCCCATGGATTAACTTCACGCATCCAATCGGTTGTATCCTTATCAAAGGCATATCTCTCTGCAATACGATCATACATCCAGTCATCTATTACATCGGTGGTTGCATCCCAGCCGAAAGCAATATCAACCATAACAGAAACCTCCATAGCGCCTTTATAGCCGTGCCGTTTCAGACCTTCTACCCACTTGGGGTTATTGATCCTGGCACGCATTACCCGTGAAGCCTCCTCATGTATTGAAAGCGTCTCTATATGTTCGGTATCGGCTGTACAGGGAATATATGCCGGTTTCTGTTTGCCGCTATGCGTAGTAATGGCTGAAACCAGACCTCCAAAATAATTGTAAAAATCATCACTATCGAGCATATCGCTTTCTCTTGCCGATACGTTCTTTATGGCTGCATTTGTTCTACTCATCCTGCGTGCAAAGACTTCAGGAACTTTTTCGCCATGAAATTTTTTCCCGTAAACATGGCTGCCCCAATTTGTATATACCTGTCCTAAATCGTTCACAGTCTGCCATTTTTTACTGTTTACTACCGAATTAACACCTGCCCCATATGTGCCTGGAGGATCACCAAAGATACGCATCACCGAGCGTTCAAAGGCCTGCTCCCGCTCCATTCCCTGCTGTACCAGTTCAGCAACTTCTTCACTTACATGTTTGCGTACAAAATTAATATCGTGGGGTTCATCAAGTGATGCCACAAGATTGACCGCATCTTCCACCATTTCTATCAAGTTAGGAAATGCATCCCTGAACAGACCTGTGATGCGCAGTGTTACGTCTATCCGGGGGCGGCCAAGTTCTTCCATCGGAATCACTTCCGTACCCACAACCCGGTCACTGCTGCCCAGCCAAACCGGACGTACACCCAGCAGATACAGTGTCTCTGCAATATCGTCCCCGTAATTCCTCATCGCTTCCGTTGCCCAAACGAGTATAGCAACAGATTCCGGGCAGCTTCCTTCATCTTTTGTGTATCTTTCAATCAATTGTTTCCCTAAAGTTTTACCAACTTCCCATGCCGAGCGTGATGGCATCGCACCCGGGTCTACCGAATAAAAATTCCTGCCAGTAGGCAGAAGCCTGGCATTTCCTCTTGTAGGATGGCCAGACGGACCTGGAGGAATAAACTTACCATTTGTTCCGCCGATAAGATTATCCAATTCATCTGTTATGCCCTGCACACGTGGTTTAACAAAAGTACATACAAAATTAAGGCACTGCTTAAGACGCTTTGAGCTATTCTTTTTGTCAACTTCAAACCTCTTAATTATTTCACTAACAGCTTTTTCATCATAATCGGCCTTTTCAAGTTCAAGAAAAATTCGCCTGCCTATTTCGTCTGCCTCGGCAAGCAGGATTGCATTTGATTTACCATCATCTGTCATCTTTTCAGGTGCCGCCAGAAGCTCTTCAAAATCCAGGCCCAGTATATCACATATACCTTCACGCAGTGAAGGTACTTCGGCATTCTTTACACGGACCAACATTTTCAGCATATTTCTGAACCTATCACCTTCCGGTGGTTTTCCGAATATATGCAGCCCATCGGCTATCTCACATGCCTGAATATTGGTAGTCCATGAATGAAGACGTTCTATACAACCATCGATATCAGAATCTGCATCTTCCTGAGAAATACCGATATCATCATTCAAATTCATTTTGACCGCCAGATCCCAAATCTGTTGTTGTATTATCGGCAGTTTCTTCACATCAACACTTTTTATATGGTAATATTGGCGCATCAGCTCATCCATTTCGGTAAGCTCGTCATAAGTACCGCTCTCTACCATTGAAGGTATCATATAATCAGCCAGTGCCGCATAGGTCCGGCGCTTTGCCGGGGTACCTTCGCCAGGGCTGCTTATAATATATGGATACATGTGAGGGATACAGGATATGTTTAAATCACTGTAGCATTCGCAGGAAAGCCCAACTTCTTTGCCGGGCAGCCATTCAATAGTCCCATGAGTACCTATATGCATAATTGCATCTGCTTTGAATACCCGCTCAACCCATTTATAGAAACCTACATACTGGTGAGGCACCACCATATCGGTACTGTGATAAAGCTCTTCAGCCTTTTCCTCTTGAGCCCTCGGAGGCTGCAGTCCAATAAATATGTTGCCATTTAAAATTCCAGGGACCAATACGTTATCTTCAACAACCATAAATTTACCTGGAGGCTCCCCCCAGTCTTCTGCCATTTTGCTCCTGACCTTTTCACCAAAACCACTGTACCACTGCCTGTAAAGGTCTCCATTTACAGTATCGATACTTCTTTCCAGCATTTTTTCTGGAGGAAGCCATCTTCCATCATTGGTTAGGCCTGCAATAATTTTATCTATGATCTCTTTCCCATCGGCAAAGTCATAATCCAGCTTTACACCACAGTTTTTGAGTTCAGTGATTATATTATAGACAGATACAGGGGTATCAAGGCCTGCTGCTCCTCCGATAGTATCATTGCGAGGAGGGTTATTATGAAGAATTATTGCTATCTTCTTTTTGCTGTTTTCCATAAGTGCAAGCTGTGCCCAGTTAATGGCCAGCCTGGCTACTTTATCCACCCTTTCTGTGATGGGAGTTGATACCTTTTTTTGTCCCATTGGATATTCCTCGATCTCGGTAGAAGCAAAAGGCACAGATATTAGCTGGCCATCAAATTCGGGCTGGAACACGCAAAAGCTCATGGAAAGACTATCAATTCCGGTAAGTGAGCTTTTCCATTTTTCATAAGTTTGATAAGTTGTCATAGCCTGTAAAACAGGGACATTAAGCATTGAAAATATACTTTCCTCCTTTGCCTTTGAACCATCACCAGGTTCGGAAAGCACACTTAAAGAAAAGGAGGTCGTGTTGATAATAGAACCAACAATCGGTTTGCCATCACGCATCATGTACCTTTCGAGTGATGCCTTGATGCCTTCACACCCAAGGTTTTTGTCTGGAATAATGCCTGAATAAACGCAAAGAGGTGTTGAGCCAAGCTCCCTTATCCGCGCCATCAAAGCATCTATATGCTTAAGGTCTTTCCTGTGCATAAGTCCGGCATGGATAAGGATTCCAATCACCGGCTTGAGTCCGGACACAGCCTTATCAAGTATTGTATTTTCATCTTCAGAATCCAGCAGCGGGTCATATAAACCGTTCCAGCTCGGGCTTTCAGGCTCACAGGCTTCAAAACAGGCAGCACTGAATTCATTTGCAATCCATTTAAACATATTTATATAGTTTGTTAAGCCACCTGATATATAGTATTTATAAAGTTTTGCATAATCCTCCGGCAATATGTTTAGCTTCTCAAAAAGCTCGCCACTTCCTCTTCTATGCTTGTGGTAATAAAAAACCTTTTATTTCCCTTATATCTTCCAAAATAGTCTAAAAACCGTTTGAAAAAAGATATCGAACCATGAATTTTAATAAAAACCATATCAGCTTCATTTGTAGCTCTAATACAGGAGTTGTAGTTGTCCATGTCATTATCCAGGGTCGTAGTATCAAACAATTGAATATTAAACTGTCCCGGATGCTCTTCCTCCAATATCTTGATTGCTTCCCTGATGGTTAAAAAAGGTTCGTTGCTTGTCAATATCACTACCAGGTTCAGCACATTGGTTCCCTCCATTCATCGAATAAATGCATTTTTCTGCTATTTCAAATGCGGTCTTTTTGAGCACACAATCAAGAGAGTTAAGCTGCGGCTCCTCATCATAATTTACAATCATCCGGGATGGGCACCCGCCCGGGCAAATGTTTCCGTATTTACACTCGTCACACCTGCCAGGTTTAATGCCCTTAAGTGAAACAGGGGTGTATTTTCCGTCATCTACCCTGCCCATATAATAATCCTGCCTGCCGATCAAAGAACCGCATGGATAAATGTTCCCATCAGGCAGCACAACGATAGACCGTCCACAAGACGCATAGCAGTAAGACCCGGGGGTTTGTCCAGCAAATAGGCGCTTTTTTGCTTCTTCAACTTCACGAATAACGATACGCCTGCCAAATTGTTTATATATATCCATACTTCTCTGATGCATAGATTTTAGAGCTGTCCTTAGCTGCTCTGCACTGGGCTGGGATACCCCGGATTGATCTTCTTTTGCGCTTCCTGCTATTCGCAAAAGATCCAGCCCTATGCCGCCAACATTACCTAGATATAATGCAAAATCGAGCAGTCCCGGCAGCTTTTCCACGTTTTGAGCTGTTACCACACTATTGATGTTAACCATCATACCCCTCCGGGCTAATTCCCGTATTCCTTCAACCGCCAGCTTTGTTCCGCCCCGCAGGCGTTCATTGACATCTGCTGTACCATCCAAGCTTACTCCCAATGCAATTTTCATTTTTTTTAATGCCCGGGCGCGTTCACTATTAATAAGTGTGCCATTAGTCTGCATTTGCAGAGATGCATTATAACCCTTCCTTCTAATATAGTCATACACGCGTTCAATTAACTGAAAGTTCAACATTGGCTCTCCACCTGCAAACTGCACTTTTATAGGGCTGTTTCTAACCATATCCAGAGCTTTACAAGCAGTTTCAAAGCCCATTTTCTGCTTTTCCTGTACGGCCGACGCATAGCAGTATTTGCAGCGAAGATTGCATTCACTGGTGGTCCAAAGCACAAGCAGTATTTTTCCCTTCATCAAGTTCACGTCCTTATGAACAAAGAGGAAGAATCTCTACAGCAGTATGACAATATATCATTTTATCTGACCAATCACCATAAAGCTGCCTATTCTCCTTTTCATCCCGTATCGTACACACCCGTTGTCCATTCTGCAGTGCTTCCAACACCAGCTTGCGGTTAAGACTGTTTGTTTCTGCAATCGGAAATCCGGCATCTACCATCAGTGAACTTTCTTTAATAAGGTTTAGTGCTTCCCGGTAAGCTTTCAATCCAATATTCTGAAAAGGTTTTTCCTTAACTGTAACAACTCCTATGGTCTCAGCTACATGGCAGTCAACATCATTTTCATGCAAGATTCCGGTACAAAAACCAATATTGTTTCTGGTAAGCGTCCTATATATCCCTGTTGCTTTTCCGGCCCCACCCACTACAAAAACAGAAGGCTCCCTATTGTTGGAAATTTCAATTGTACCCATAAAGGCGTTATAACCGGCAGAGTTAATGTCGTAAAGGTCCAAAACCGCTTTATTGTTACCCACCTTCTCCGGCAAACCATAATCTACAATTTTACCGTCCTTCACCAATATCGCCTTATCACAGCTTTTCAACGCCAGGTCGATTTCATGAAGAGAAAAAATTACTGTAATACCTTTTTCCCTGCTAAATCTCTTCAAAATAGACATAATTTCTAATTTATGTCTGATATCAAGGTAAGTCGTAGGTTCATCCAGGATAATCATTTCCGGCTCTTGTGCAAGAGCTCGTGCCAGCAGTATTTTTTGTTTTTCTCCATCACTAAGTTCGTTAAAATATCTCTGTGCAAGAATTTCTGCATTAACTATCCGCAGGCACTCCGATACTATTTCTTTGTCCTGTACCGACAACCCCCCAAGAAAACCTGTATGGGGATACCTGCCCATGGCAACTACATCAAAAGCTCTTAACAAACCCGCGTTCAAGCGGTCAGTCAAAACCACCGCCAAGATTTTTGAAAGGTTTTTTCTTTTGATGTGTGACAAGTCTTCTCCCTGAATATGAATTGCCCCGTTTAACGGCACAAGCAAAGCAGAAAACGATTTCAAGATAGTTGATTTCCCAGCGCCGTTGGGACCCAACAGGGCAATAAGCTGACCAGGCAGGATTTCAAGGTTAATCCCTTCAACAATTGCCTTTTTTTCGTGTCCTACTATGAGGTCAATGGTCTCCAACATTTTCATAATGACGTTCTCCTGTTTAATAATAACCAGATTACTATAGGTACCCCGAAAAACGAAGTAACGGTACTGATAGTCAGTTCCGTTGGGGCAACTATTGTCCGGGCAATAAGGTCACATAAAGCAGTAATAATGCCCCCAAACAAAATAGTTGCAGGTATCAGGACCCTGTTATCGGAAGTACGTAAAACAAGCCTGGCAATATGCGGTACCGCCATCCCGATAAATGCTACCGGTCCGGCAAAAGCTGTAACCGCAGCTGTTAATACACTGGAAACTAAAATTATAAATATCCGAAAAAGTATAATGTTAACACCCATGCTTTTCGCATAGTCTTCACCAAGGAGAAAAGCATTCAATGGTTTCGAAATGAGTAAGGCAAAAAATAGAAAGGGAAGACTGATAAGCATTAATAGATATGCCTGTTCCCAGGTAAAGCCGGCAAAGCTCCCCATCGACCAAATCATAAATCCTTTTACTTTTTCATTATCGGCAAAGGTCACTAAAACTCCGGTAGCTGCCGAACACAAATAGCCGATCATTAACCCTATAACTAGTAAAGTCACGGAACTTCGTACTTTGTATGCAAACAACAAGATAATCCCGGTAACAAGCAATGCACCAAAAAATGCGCCAAAAAACATGAAATAAGGCGATAAAGTGGAGAACCCCAGGGTAAATCCGCCAAGCAAAAATAAAGCCATAAAAAGGGTTGAGCCTGAAGAAACCCCGAGTATATATGAATCTACAATGGGATTCCGGAAAAAGATCTGGAACATGAGTCCCGCAACTGCAATTGCAGAGCCTCCTATAATCGCAGCAATAGACCTTGGCAGCCTGATTTTCCATACGATGGTGGAGTTGACGGAATCATCTTGAATCCTGTTTATAATAATCTTAGCTACCTCCGGCAGGCTGATTTTTATTGAACCTATACCAATATTAAGCAGGAACACCAGCACAAGAACGGTCAGCAAAAGGCTGAAAATCAACACATTATTCCACTTTGTCGCAAAAGACATTAATAATTTCCCTCCCAAAACTATGACAATTCATCTTAGGTCTATTCCCTCGGAAGTTTGACCAGCTTGACCGGCTTATACCCCGGAAAAGCCTCAGGATGAAATACAGCCGCAATATCTTTCACAAAAACATCGGTTTCAGGAATGGTTTGCCACCAGTCAGGTGCATATGCCCATACATTTCCGTTTTTTACCGCTTTAAGGTTAGCAAATAACGGATTTTCTTTGACGATTTGATTTATGGTAGGACTCTTCATGTAATTTGTCGTTGATGAAAATATAAATACATCGGCATCTTTGGCTTGAGCATAAAAATACTCCGGACTGACTTGGGTATCTGCCCTGACATTATGGTCTTTAAAAACATAATCCCCGCCACACATCGTAATCCACTTACCTACATATGAAGCCGGATTGGTAATATATACCTTGCCTTGCCACGAAAGCCCCCAAGCCACTTTCGGCTTTGTAAGACCTGCTGCTTTAGCGGTGGCAGTGTAAACATTTTTTATCGCATCATTAAACATCTTTTCAGCTTCCAGTTCTTTATCATAAAAAGCAGCGGTAAATTTAATCCATTCCAAGCGTCCTAAGCCATCAGGCTCCAGGTATTCATTGTTCACCGCAAAACTGACTCCCATTTCGGAAAGCTTTCTCATAACATGCTGCTGTCCGGCTGTTCCAGTATACAAAAATACCAGTTCGGGATTAATGGATTTTACAAGCTCATAATTCGGCGGCTCCATATTATCGCCGCCAACATATTTAATAGCTCCCCGGCTTACCAGATCTTTTACTTTTAGAATATACCAGTAATCTTTTGATGTAGTAACAGCCTTCAGGCTGTCCAGAACATTTAGTTTAGCCATTGCACCCGCAAAAGTGGATGAAGCTGTCATTACTTTTTGCAAAGGTATATACACAGTCTTATCGGCAATAATCCCTTTCGGGGCAGTTTTCCCTCGGGGAACCAGAAGGATTCTGTAATGTTCGCCATCTGTAATCAATTTACATCCATTATCAAGGTACTTGATACGGAAATTCTTTGAATAATATACCGGAAGTTCTTTTATCTGGATACTTACTTTGGCAGTTTTTTTGTCATAGGAAATTTGAAATCCGAATACATCTGTAATAAAATCCTGTGGGACGTACATCGAACCGTTTCTTATACTAGATGCGGTCAAAAGCTTGAATGCCTTGCCGTTTACATATACTGTATCGTTACCCTTCTTTAATATGGAAATGTTATTACCTCTTCGAAGTATAACATTGTTATTTACCCCGTCCCATGTTACATTTGCACCAAGAGCCTCAGATATTGTTCTCACAGGCAGCATCACAATGTTATTAATAACATAAGGCTGGGTATTGCCAAATGTTACCGGTTTGCCGTTAATATTAACTTGAATTGCCGGTGCAGCAGTAGAAATTGCCGGCAACGCCAAAACAACAATAGCAGAAATTATGAAAAGAGATATGAGTTTCCTATGTTTTATAAAGTTTGTTCTCATTGCAAATCCCCCCTTAAATGTTTCCGATAATTTCCGATAATCATGACTTGATACCAGCTACTTCCTTCAGTATTTTGACTGTCTTTTTTTTGTTTTCTTCTCCTTCCAGGTTCAAGGCAATCACCGGTATATTGCTCTGCTGCAGCATAAAAACCATATCATTTTGAAGCCCAAATTCAGCAATCACAAGATCCGGTTGTAAATCAATAATTTTCACCAAATCAGGAGCAGAGGTGCTGCCAATCACCGGCAATTGTCCGGCAGTATCCTTTGCAGCAGTCAATTCATCAAGCGTTACAGAGCATATCGTGCTGCCGCCCAAAGAACAAAACAAGTCAATCAACTGACCGGATATTACAGCTACTTTTTCCGGTTTTTTTGCCAGTGTTACCGTGTTTCCCAAAGCATCTTCAATGGTTAAAGGAAATCCTTCGTTTATCGTTTTGTTCTCCGATAAAGGAATTTCTTTTTTCTCCGTACTTTTCTGACCACATGCTCCCACAATTAACATGGCAGCTAATAAGACACAGGTAAATAATAAATAACGTTTCCTCATAATAAACCTCCATTATGTTGCCGAATATAATACAAATTTCTGTAACACCCGATAAAGAACTACCGTGGCTTCTGCACGGGTAGCATTCCCCTGTGGTACAAACTGCCCATTGCCCCGCCCGTTCATTAACTTTTCTTGAGCCGCCAGGGCAACCGGTCTCAGCGCCCATGAGTGAATACGAGCAGTATCTGTAAAACTGCCTAGAACTTTATTTACTTTATTATCGCTTATAGAACAATTCATGTTTTTCTTAGCCAGCAACCGTTCAATCATAGCGGCCATCTGCTCTCTCATGATTAACTCACCCGGAGCAAAACGGTCAGCACTGACCCCGTATACTATACCATTATAAACAGCAGCATTTACTGCATCCCGGTACCAGGCATTGGCAGGCACATCGCTGAATTGCACTGTCCCAACAGGATTTGCCGTCAAGCCGGCTATCCTGGTTAAGACAGTGACAAACTCCGCCCTGGAAATATGGTTATCCGCTGAAAAGATACCGTTACACATACCGGTTACATACCCATTAGCAGCCATAATCTCAATTTCCTTTTGCGCCCAGTGTCCATCAATATCGTCAAAGGAAGCGGTTGCCACCAGTAAAGCATACTTGCTAAAATGGTCAGTATAAAAACTAATTGTATTAGTTTGTGTATCATATGCACCACCCAAAAACTCCCATTTTTCACTCGTTTCATTATAGTGATAGGCCTGAACCATACCGGTCTGGGCTATTTCCCTATAACCCTCAGCTACCTGCAAGGTAATTCGGCAGCCGGAAACTTGTTTGATGGCTTGTTGTTGATCATTTGTATCTACAACCATAACATTTAACTCATAGATATTGCCTGCAGGTTTTAATTTTTCATTATAGAAAGGCTTGATTTCAGTTTGAATTTTCCAGTCACTTAATTTTTCAGCATCGATAATAAGCTGCTTAACGTTTTCTCCCGTTATCTCTGCTAGCTTCAGAGTTTCCGCAGGAAACACAAATTGCATTTCATTGACATTGACAACCAGAGGTTTGCCGGTTTTCAAAATTTTGGTTATTTGATCGTTGGATAATGCCAATGTAGTTTTTGTATCCTCTAGTTCCAATACAATCTGTCCGGTAGATTCTGAGCTCTGAATAGCCGTATTTAAATCGGTATCGCTAACCGTATCTGATTCCTCAACACTAACTCGACTATCTCCGGAAGAACTTCTCACCAAATCGCTCCATTCAGGAGGCTGAGCATCCATACTGGAGACATAGTACCATATGATTTGATCACCGTCTTCAATACTTTGATCTTCAGCACCGGTAGTTGCCTGCTGACCGTTGAGGGCAAACATCCATCCCGATGATCCGGTGGCTGCCAATCCTTGAACCGAATCCACATAATTGCCCCAATCCCATTCCGCAGTAGTATAGCTGGCACCGGAAGCATCAAGGGCGCCTAATATGGTAAGGCCCCATTCATTATCATCATCTACTGTAAATTCAGATGGAGCAAAAAGAATGTTTCCATCACCATCTACTATAGCCATAGCTACTTCCACTTCTGTCGAAGTCGAACCACTGCCCGGACTATCGCCACTGGATAAAGACTCAACATTTATAGCAGCAGATGCCGTTAGCCCTCCATAAACCGCCTGAACTGTTGTCTGCCCGGTTTCTAAAGCGCTTACCGCCCCATCGCTGTAAACACTTACTATACTGCTGTCAATCACAGACCACTCTGCCACACATGTTACGTCATTCGTCCCGTCAGCGTTCTTCCAAAAGGCTTTTAATTGCTCATTATCCCCAACATCCATTGTTGTGTCGGATGGGTAAATATATAACCCGTTATCTACCAAACTATATGCATTAATAAATATAACAGCATCCAGAACGTTTTGGCTTTGACCAAAGCTACCATCTTCATTGAGAGCATTATTCAGTAAATAATCAACTGCACTGTTGCCTGCAATGCTAGTCCATGATTCAAGGTCCATGTCCAATGCTGCCAGTGTCATAATTAATTCTGCAGTATCAATCAGCGGATCATCCATTCCTGGATATCCTGCTATAAAACTGCCATCATCTTGCTGCTGGTTTTGCATCCAAGCCAGTCCATTATCAATAGCTTCCTGAATTTCCGGGTCACTTTGCCCAGGGTCCAAATAATGCAGAGCTCTAATGGCTTTGGCCGTAGTTATAAAATCCGGATAATATTCGCCATATGTAAAACCCCAGCTGTAGACATCGTTATCAACTGTCGTACTTTGCTGTCCTAAAATATATTCCTTGGTCATGCCTGTATCCAGTTCATCAATCAAACCTACCGCACCTATCAGTTCAAATGCCGGAATGTTGGAAAAAAGACTGTCATCAAACCCGTTGACAGTTTGCCTATATACAAATATATCAACCAATTGGCCTGCATAATCGTTTTGGTTCAGCACTTTTGCGGCGGCTAAATCTTGAGCCAACAATTTAGCTGATTTTTCCGGCTCATTTAATATGTCAGTATATATAGCGTTTGTTACAGATTCTTCAAAGGTCTCGTCATCATATAACCATGAATTGACATCAATACCAGCCTGGTTAAAAACATAAAACGCATAAGAACCCACACTGTATTCGCTATTTTGAAAACCGTTTATTGTATAATCATCATATACAAATTCCGCTGCAAAATTATCCAACGAGTTAACCTCGCTAGCATTAACTGCCGGCGTTATTATGAAGAACATAACAGCAACCAATACCATAAACAGTATTTTAAACCTTTGAAGCAGTTTTTTAGGAAAATACATTTATCATCCCTCCACTGATATGTTTATAAATAAAAAATCCCCGGTCTATCAGACTAGGGAGTTGAAATTAAAAAACGGCCTTCTCTAATCACCTCCCAATATTCTGTGGTGTATTAGAATAGGCCCATTGCTTTGACCCCATGTCATCATGGATGCAAGTAAGTTGTCCGATTTACACCCACTTTATGGTTTAAAGTAATCAACATAGATACTGCTATTTAAGTTTTACCCCTCAGGGTAAAACACCTATTCAGGTATATGTAATTTTAAAACAAAAAAGCCTTCTCTAATCACCTCCAAAATTATTTGAACCAGGTGTATTAGATAGGCCGACCTACTGATTTTCCAGTTCATTATATACTCAAGTTAAATTCCGCTTTTGAGCACATTCCCCGTCACAGCAAATTTATATGAATTCCATTTAAGTTCTACCCCTCGGGATAAAACACCTATTATAAAATATATTTGGTTGTAAATTAAAACACCCTCAGCACAACAATGCAGAGGGTAAAAAAACACTAAGGCTCTCTTCCTCCCCATCCATCGTGGGTAAAGCGGCGAGTTCAAGCAAGCAGGTCTCCTGGCTTAAGGTCATTGCATGTTCTGCGCCTTCCCGGAATCTCCAGTGGCATAATGCAGACAAGCTCCCTCTCACAGTGGCGGGACCGCGCCGGATTTAAACCGGCTTCCCTTTTCAATCCTGTTAAAAACAGAATCACTTGCTCGGTTTATTCTTTTGAATCATTCTATCATAACTGCAGCAAAACTGTCCAGAAAATTTTGTTTATTTCTGTTTAAAATATGATAAAATTGCTTTAATACAACAAGAGGGGGATAATACATTTTATGAAGCAAATTAAAATCTCCATATTAGTTGAAAATACTGTTTATTCTTCGCCTTTTAAGGCTGAACATGGCTGGTCTGTTCTGATTGAAACTCCTGATTGGTCAGTTCTGTGGGATACCGGTCAAAGCAGCCTGTTTCTTGAGAACGCACAAATCATGGACATTGATTTGCGTAAAATAAATAAAGTAGTTCTGAGTCATGGACATTATGACCATACCGGAGGTTTGCCGGCTCTGTTGAGTTTATATCCTCAGATACCGGTACATGCCCATCCGGATGTTTTCAAAAAACGCTATTACGTAACTTCCAAAAAGTGTTCCAGGGAAATAGGGATTCCGAAGGAATTAATCAAACATACTGATAAGTTTTGCTTATCCAAGGAGCCCCAGGAATTATTCCCAGGATGCATAACTACCGGGGAAATCCCAAGGTTATATAGTATTGAGGACAATCTTACGAGCTTTTATAATGACCCCGAAGGAATGGAGTTAGATTTGCTGCTGGATGACCAGACCCTTATTCTCAACACCTCGGAAGGTCTTGCAGTCATCCTTGGATGCTGCCATGCAGGCTTGGCAAATACTTTTGAACATATTTCCGAACTGACGGGAGAACACCATTTTAACTTAGTTATGGGTGGAATGCACCTAAGTGGAGCATCAGACAAAGTTATCCGGGAGACCCTTGATGTCTTACGAAAATTCCATATAAAAAAAATCGGCGCCGCCCATTGTACCGGGCATCGCGGGGCAATTGCCCTTGAACAGGCCTTCCCAGGGATGATTTTCCCTTGTTCCGTAGGAACAACTCTAAAATTGACCCTGCCCTAAAATTTACACCTGCCAAATCATCATGCCGTTATTTGCTTTAACTTCTTCTTTTACCTGACCGCCTACTGATTCAGCCAACACAAATTCTTGTATAGTTTTGGATAATTCAGGGGTAATGTCCGTATAGCCCGATAACCAGTCCCTCAGCTTTACAATCGTTTCCTCTGCTGAGTCTTCATTTACCCAGTTTGATGCAATAAATTTTAATGAAGGAAAATACCCTAACGAATATACAAGATTGAAAGGAAAAATTATATCCATCGATAAATCCGATAAATCTTCCCGGAAGACCAACCGCCACAGTTTGTCATGCAGGTTGTTCCTGCGCTGCCCGGCAAATTTGCTGATAAAACAATACTGTTTGGAAGCGTCAATCATTTTTTCTAATGTTTTTCTGTCATTTACCCCTGGTGACATTGAAGCAAAAACCAGATCAAATTTATTCAGCCATCCCTCATCCTGCAGGTTTATATCTTCCCAAGGCTTGTTAATATATGTGATGTTATCAACACCGGTCTTTTCTGCTTTTTCCTTAAGTATATCCAGCATGGCAACTGCAGGGTCAAGGGCCCAGATATGGGCTGCCCTTTTAGCCAAAGGAATAGTGTAATTGCCGGGGCCGCAGCCTATATCCAGGATTGTTATGCCATCAATGTTGACTCCGCAAAAATCTAGGAAATCAAAAACCGCCTGTGTTCTGGCCCGGTTTCCTTCTTTAGCCGTATTTCTGGCAAAACTCTCTGCCCTATTATTCCAAACGGCTACTGTTTTTTCAATATTGTTTTTTGATATGCGGTTATTTCTCTTTTGACAGGAAGCCTCCTGCCAAGCCTTTGCCCAAAAATCACCCTGTATACTGTTTTTGCGTTCGTCTTCCATATTATCAAACTCACTCCCAATGTTTTTTACTAGTATTTTTTAAGCAGTTGAACATCGTTCTATATATCCCATTTCAAAACCTATTTTCTCAGCTTCTAATGTTGGAGCGGCAGACAGCAAACTTTTTGTATAGGGATGCCGAGGCTCAGAAAGAATAACATGAGAAGGACCCTGTTCCACAATCCGACCCTCTTTTAATACCATAATCCGATCACTTACTTTTCTGGCTAAGGCAATATCATGTGTAATAAAAATTATACTTAACCCTCTTTTTTCCTGCAGGTTCAGCAACAGTTTCAATATTTTTGCCTGAACACTGGGGTCCAAAGCTGAAGTCGGTTCATCTGCAATAAGCATTTTCGGTTCCAGGATCAGAGCCCTGGCAATAGCCACCCTTTGAGCTTCCCCACCGCTAAGATGGTGAGGATAAATCATTAAAAACTCGTCGGTTGAAGGCAGCTCAACCTCATCCAGCACTTTACGTACTTTTTCTATTCTTTCTTCCGCGCTTCCTACATTGTGTACATCCAAAGGCTCCCTTACGGCCTCCAAAACATTATGTCTATGGCTGATGGATTCGGATGGGTTCTGGTAAATCATCTGCAGCTGCCGGTAAAAATCTTTACTTCTTTTTTCTACTTGTTTACCTCCCAGGAACACAGTACCCTCTGACATCTCATGCAGACCAATAATTGTTCTTGCTAAAGTAGTTTTACCAGAACCGCTTTCTCCAACTACGGCCAATGTCTCCCCTTCAAATAAGGTAAAACTGACACGGTCTAAAGCCCTAACCTGCCCAAAAGACTTAGATAAATTCTCAATTTCCAGTAATGGCACAATACCACCCAGATGACAAGCTATCATTCGCTCTTCTGCTTCGGTGAGTTCAGGACATGACTCGTTACATATGCCTGTATGCTGGGTACAGCGCGGGGCAAAAAGACAGCCACGCTCAGGCCGGGAAAGTCGTCCGGGAATTCCCTGTAAATCCTTGGTAGTTGTCATGTTCGGATAAGAGCGCAGCAAGCCCCTGGTATAAGGATGCCTGGGGTAAGACAGGATATGGTTCGTTGGCCCGGCTTCAACAATCATGCCCCCATACAAAACGGCGGTTTTCCGGGCAAGCCTGGCTGCAATCGACAGGTCATGGGTCACTATCAGCAATGCACACTGTTGTCCTATCTCCTGAAGAAGCTTAATAATTTCCTCTTTGGTTATCGGGTCAAGGGCCGATGTCGACTCATCCAAGATGAGCAGTTCCGGGTCATTGGCCAATGCCATGGCAATCAACACCCGCTGTTTCTGCCCCCCGCTTAACTGGTGAGGATAAAAATTAAAACAGGTATGTGAAAGACCTACCTTAATTAGTAATTCTACCGCTTTCTTCTTGGCCTCCGATTTCTTTAATGAATTATGAGCAATCATTGGCTCCATAATCTGTTCCAGGACATTATGTACAGGATTTAGTGCATCTTCTATATTTTGAAAAACTATTGCGATTTTATTCCATCTTATTTTGGCCATTTCTTTAGGCGAAAGTTCTAAAAGATTGGTGCCTTGAAAAACTATTTCCCCTGTACATTCACCTTCCCCAAGCCCGATTATGCTCCTTGCCAGGGTTGTCTTGCCTGTTCCCGATTCTCCAATGATGGCAATAGAATCCCCTCTGTTTATTGAAAGAGTGACACCATTTAGTATTTTTGTTTTTCCGTAATTAACAGTTAGATTCCTGATATCAAGCATGTCTTCCCCTCCTTAGCCTCGGATCCATTGCTTCCTCCAGGGAATAACCGATAAAAGTAAAAGACATAACAGTTAAAGATAACAATATCCCTACCGGTAAAAGCCACCATTGCCATACGTCCAGATAAACATATTTCATGGAATGGTACAGCATTTTACCCCAACTGATAGTCATCGGGTCCATTACCCCAAGAAATGATAACCCCGCCTCCATAAACACTGCGCGCCGCGCGCTCTGAATCATCACAGCCGCAAGTACCGGACCAAGGTCAGGGATAATATGCCGTGTCAATATATGTACCATACTTGCTCCAAAAGTTTTTGAAGCCCAAACATGGGTTTTTTCTTTCAACACCAGGGTCTGGGACCTGATTATCCTGGCTCCTCCCGGCCAACTCAGCAAGGAAAGCAATAATATCAACTGCCACAACCCTGGTTGAACATAAGCCGCAATAATAATAATCAAAAGCATTGGTGGTATTACAAGAAATGCATCAACCAACCGCATAACTACTTTCTCATAAATACCACCTTGATACCCTGCTGTCGCACCAATAAATGCACTTATGACCGTAGACAGGAAAGCTACTAATACTGCTGCAAGTAAGGATGTCCTGGCACCATATAATAATTGTGAAAAAATATCTTGTCCGACATCATTAGTGCCCAGCCAGTGCTCTCCAGACGGTGGTTGAAAAGAAGCCTGAGACTGCCCTGCCGGGTCAAAAGGAAAGAACAGCGGCGAAAAAACAGCAGCACTTACAATAATTATCAAAAATATAAGGCCAAGTCTTCCTATATTGTTGGATTTAATTTCTTGCCAGTAGTTAATGTGCATGGTTCTAACCTCGGATCAAGTTTTTTATAAAGGATATCCACAGAGAAATTCGCAATCAATACGAAAACCGTAATGACAAAGAAAACCCCCTGCAAAACGGGATAGTCCCTGGTTTGGAGACCCCGTTGAATAAGCAGTCCCAAACCAGGGTAAGAAAAAACAGTCTCAATAAACAGCGCTCCAGTTACCAGCCTGCCTACCTGCATGCCGGTATGAGTAATCACCGGAAGTATGGAATTTCTCCCGGCGTGACGGTATCTGATTGCAGCATCATTCAAGCCTTTAGCTTTCGCAGTAAAGATGTAAGCCTCCCCCAGTACGGCTATCATGGCATTCCTGGTCAACAGGTATGCCCCTGTCACATTCACCATTGTCAGGGAAGCAGCCGGCAGGACAAGATGTTTCAGAACATCCAAGACCAGAACCATCCCTGAATAACCGGCATAAGGTGTCACTGCTCCCGCTAGGGGAAATAAACCTAAAATCACCCCAAATACAATCAACATAACCATACCAAGAAAGAAATCAGGAAACCCGTCCAAAAACATTATCCCTGCCAATAAAACCTTGTCGGTTTTCTTGCCACGCCTCCATCCGGATTCCAAGCCGATAATTATTCCTATAATCGTGGACATGATAATTGCCGTACCTACCAAAAGCAATGTCCAGGGAAGTGCTCCCATAATTACATCAGAAACCGGAGCATTATAGTAATAAGAGTATCCTAGATTTCCTTTAACCAGAGATAACAGATAAGAGGTAAACTGCTCCCAAAGGGACTGGTCCAGGGCAAGCCGCTGTATTAGTTGGGATTTGAATTCAGGTGACATTTGTATTAAAGCTTCTTCCCCGTAAATTGCCGTTAACGGATCCCCAGGCATTAAACGGGGAAGCAAAAAATTTAACGAAATGATGATGACAAAGGCGATAAAATAATTGATTCCATCTTTAAAAAACTTTAACATGAGCGTTCCTCCAAAGCTGTCATAACGGTTAGCTAGTTTATAAACGCTATCTTGTTAAACGGCAAAGGAATGCCAAACCCAATACCGTTTTTAGTATTGAAAAACCCAATCTTGTGGTCATAGCTATAATACCAATCAGGGTAATAAAGTGTCACACAGGGCATATTTTGAGCGTAAAGTTCCTGGATTTTTTCAACCTTTGCTTTGCGTTCACCGGAATCCACAGTAATGATCTGTTCTTTAAGCAAACGGCTCAAATCCTTATCAACAGTATATCTGGCACTCATGAACGACTTACCCAAAATCATTTTATTCAAGACTTCGGCATCTCCCCCGAGTCCCCCATGACCGGATATTGCTAAATCATACTTCCATCCATCAAGCATTGAATCAACAGTTTTAGATTCAAGGCTTTTTAACTTAACACCGATTCCGATTTTCTCAAGCTGCTGCTTAATAAACTGTCCTTCTCTCTCGAAATCCGGGCTGAATAAGAGTTCCAGTGACAGTTCCTGGCCGTTTTTGGTCAAGCACCCATTCTGCATATTGTAGCCCAGCCCTTTTAATAGTTCCTGGGCCCGGTCGGGGTTATAATCATAATTGTCAACAGACGGATTGTACCATTCGGAATCAGGGGATAATAATCCGGGGAATCCTGCCAGGGCATTCCCCCTCTTGGTCGTTTTCACTAGTTCTCCCCTGTCAATAGCATAGGCAAGGGCTTGTCTGAATTCTTTATTTGAAAAAGGTTGTTTCTGATGATTAATCATCAGTTTAAGGGCCCAATCATAATTTGTTTTAATTTGCTTAAAACCTTTTTGAACTAAATCATCTTTTAATTCAGGCGGGATTTGCGCAAAATTGACTTCCCCTCTCTCTAAAGCCGCGGCAGCCATTTCATTGCTGACTTTAACAAACCTGAGTTTTTCAACCCTTGGAATACCAAGATAATAGTCCTTGTTTGCTTCATACAGGTAAGCACCCTGCTCTTTGTTATAGTCCACCAGCTTATATGGACCTGTGCCTATCAATGCCTGTGAATCTCTAAATTCCTCAGGTTTATCAATATTTTTCCAGATATGCTCAGGCAAAATCGGCATTACACCGGCTATGTTGTTTAAAAACGGGGCATATTTTTCAGACAGATATATTTTTACCTTGTATTCATCAAGAACTTCTACTTTAGCTATACGGCTATGGTCGACCCAAGTATATGGGTGTTTTTTCAGATATTCTAAGGTAAATGCCACATCTTTGGAAGTAAGCTTCTGGCCATCATGCCACTTTGCTTTTTCATCCAGTTCAAACAAATATGAGTTCTCGCCTTCACTATAATTCCACTTTTGGGCCAAGGCAGGCACAAACCCTTTTTCATCCTTCCACACCAGGGTGTCAAAAATTAAGCTCATCCTTATGTACCCCGGTCCCCGCTGGTAATGTCCGTATGGAGTCGGGTAACCCCAGTCCCCTGTCGCGTCGGCTATGGTATAAGCAGCAATATTGGCTGAAGAATTTACCTCTTCAGCTTGCTGGGTTTGTGTTGTCTTGTCACACCCGGTAAAAACCAAAACCATACTCAACATAATTGAGATAATAAGCGCTCTATTCTTTTTATACAACCCGTTGTTGAATAACTTCATTTTTTGTGCCTCCCTCATTAAAGTAATTGTAAACAAATTAAAACGAACCAAAAAGTCGCTTTTGCAGCGAACCTTCTTGGTTCGTAATTTCGATACCATATTAATTTATTGCCAATATAAAAACCGGGGGAAACAAATGCTTCTTGCAAACAACCCAACCTTCAGGTTTGGGATAGTTAATATTTAACTTTCAAATCATTATAGTAAACTTTTAACAGTGTGTCAATAAATTTTTTTAAAAACTCTAGACTTTCTTCCCTTTAAAGAGGGTCATTTGAACAGTTGCAGTACCGATATCTTCAGCCGGAATCTCTGTAATATTTTTATCAACTACAATCATATCTGCTGATTTTCCCACTTCAATTGAGCCTGTTTCATCTTCCAGGAAGCAAGCACATGCCTGGTTAATTGTAAATGCATCAATCATATCAGGTAAACTTGCCTTTTCTTCAGGCCAGTGTGCTTTATGGAACACAGAATTAGAATAATCAAATATCCATGGATGATAGTTATCCGGAGCCGTTCTGGTAACCCCAATTTCAATACCGATAAATGGATTGGGAATTGCGGTAATTGGATAGTCACTCGCACTGCAAACCAGTGCTCCCGCTTTAATAAGACTGTTTACCGGATAGAATTTATCGGCACGATCCATACCTACAAAAGAACCGTTCATAAAATACAAATCATCTATTTGGGCCCAATAAGTGTTTAACATGGCAACAACACCTAATTCCTTAAACCTAGGAATATCATTAGGGTCAATTAATCCGGCATGTGTAACGGTATGACGGGCATCACGCTTGCCATTTTGCTTTTGGGTAAACTTGACAGCATCTAAAGTAGCCCTTACGGCAGCATCACCCATTGCGTGGGAGTGCAACTGGAAGCCCTCTTTATCTAATGCGGCTAACATATTATTCAGCGGCTCAGCTTCCCAAATAGGATGACCTTTATATCCTGCTTCTTTACCTTCAGCTTCTACATAAGGTTCCAACAAACAGGCTGTAACGCTTTCTATAATACCATCAACAAAGAACTTGACACCATTGATTTTAAACAATTCACCATTACAATCATTAGCTCTGCTGGCTGTTAATTCCTCAACCTGATCTAAGCCGCGCTCTGGATTAATCCAGTAAGCACCACGATAACGCATGGTTAGTTTATTTTCTTTTTCAAGTTCCTTAAAGGCTTCAATCGCATTACTGCCATGATCAAGCCACGGGTCATACACTCCATTGAAACCATATTTATGGGCCAGTTCCTGATAAGCCAAAATCCCAACTTTATACTGCTCTACGGTGAAATCAGGCAAGACATTGAATACTAAATCCTGTGCACTCTCTCTTAAGCAACCACTTGGGCTGCCATCTTCATTTCTATGAATTTTGCCATTTTTAGGGTCCGGAGTGTCCTTAGTAATTCCCGCCATTTCAAGGGCCTTGGAATTAGCCCAGACGGAGTGCAGGGTTTCAGAAGTACAAACAATTGGTATTTCTGTGGATACCTTGTCCAAATCTTCTTTTTTGGGACCGGTACCTGGGAATACTGCCTCTAACCAACCATTACCTCTAATTGCCGGGAAATCAGGATGTTCTTTTAAGAACTCTTTTAATGCAGAAATATAGTCTTCCAAAGTATTAATACCAAACAAATTACAGCCAAAGTGGTTAACAACAGATTTGCTTACATGGGCATGACCTTCAAAAAAGGATGGCATAACCAACTGACCGTTAAGATCGATAACTTCGGTATTGGAATCAATATAAGCTTCAACATCGGCACTGCTGCCAATAAAGACAAACTTACTGTCAGCGATTGCTACTGCTTCAGCTGTAGAACGATTTTTATCAGCAGTATAAATAAAACCATTTTTAAAAACTAATTCTGCTTTTTGGGTCATTTTCAAAACCTCCATTTGATGATTAATTATTTCTGCCTTAAATTGTTATAGAGTTTCTGTAGCACCTATATTTTCCACGCCACCTAATTTTTCTGCAGCTTTCTTATTACCAGGGGCCCTGGCCATGCTTGTCCTGGTTATAATTTCACCGGCGCCCAGAGTAACAATAACACCGATAATGACTGACAGGCCAAGTTTCATATTAAACGGTTCACCGGGAACCCATACGAAGAAAAGGATACAAAGCAGAATAATAATTTGGGCAATTCTAATAAAGAATGATACTAAACCCTTTGGACCAGGGAAAGTATATGGGCGTTTCGTAGTAGTATCTTCTTTACGCAGTTTTAAAAACGCTTCGAAATTTATCAAATAAGGAAGTAACAGAATAATACTTGTACAGGAGAAAATCGTCCAGAACATTTCTTCTGCAGAGCTTGACATAAAACCATAAATAACATTTACAACAGTAGCTACTATCCCGGCAAGAATCAAACTGCCGATCGGCGTATTATTCTTAGGATGCATTTTTGCAAATGCCATAGGCAATTCATAATGAAGTGCGGTTTCAGCAGAAACACGGCATACTGTTAGAATCCACAGCATTCCTTGTGTAAATAATACCAGAACAAATAGCAGCCCAATGGTGTAGACAACAAATTTCATGATCGGACTTGAGCCCAAACCAATCATAAAGGCATCCATAACTCCTTTAACTATGCTGATATTTTCAACGGGCTGAATAGTTAACATTGCTAAAACAGCTACGATATATAATACGGTTACTATCAAAACATTATTCAAAGCTGATTTTGGAACATCCTTAGCCGGATTTTTCATCTCTGCGGTAGCGGCAGACATGGATTCAAATCCGAGAAAATTGTAAATTAATGCAGGTAAGAAATACAATGTTTGTCCATATGTCGGCTTAAAATCGGCCCAAGAAATGGAGTTCGCCGGGACAAAGCCGTTTTTGCTGAGGACAGAAAAAGCAGCAACCACCAGACCTGCAGCCATACCTAGTTTTATCACCGCACTGGCATTAATAAAAAACGTACTGTTTTTCAGTGGTCGAGATGCTACGAAAACCATCAGCCAGATAAGCGCAAGGTTCATGATGCTTTGTACCACCATAGATACATTCGGTATAAATAACTGGCAAAATACTGTAGAAGTAAAAGTTGCCACAGAAGAAATCCAAATTGCGTTACAAGACCAATACATCCATGTAATTCTTGCTCCCCATGCCTTACCGTAAGCACGTTTAATCCAGGCATAAAAGCCGCCGTTTTCAGGATAAGCCGAACCCAATTCAGCAACAGTCAAACTGCCAGGGAAGAAAAACAATACAGCCATAATTATCATCCAGGTTATCGCCGCAGGACCCATTTGTGCAACCGGTGAAACGGTATCAATAAAAAATATTGCGCAAATTAGGCCTAATACGATATCAATACGTTTTATCCCTGGCGTATTTGTTTTTTCATTTGAGCCACTCATTTAACAGAAACCTCCTTTAGTATTATTAATTAGAACCAACTTAGTACTCTGGCGTGTAGTTATTTAACCATCCCTTTTATCACTATGAATCCCAATAGAACACCTCCTTAAAAATAAACTAGGGATAGAAATAATTTATTCTCTGCACTGAAGTTGATTAAGCAAAGCCGAAGAAGATATAAAATGCCGTTGACAATAGTGCTGCAATTATGGCATAAGGCAACTGGGTAATTGCATGGTCGTAAGGCCGTATCCCGGTAGCCTTAGCTATGAGAATTGCGGAATCAGAATAGAAGCAGGCATGACTGCCAAATGCAGCTCCGGAAAAAACTGCACCTGAAGTAAGGAATGGATCAACCCCCATTGCCAGGGACAGGGGAATTACTATTGGTATCATAATTGCCGCCAACCCCCAGAACGTTGCCGTTGCAAACGCAATACCCGCAGTCACAAGAAATGTCACAGCAGGTAACCATCCGCCATTCATCATCGGTTTTACGGTTTCAATAACATAGTTAGTTAACCCCAAACCATCATTTGCTTCCTTAAAAATAAATGAAACAATCACCACCCCCAGAACGACAACCATGCTCTGAAAACCTTCCCAGCAATTGTTCATAAATTCCTCATATTTCATAATTCCCTTAAATTTATACAACATTGCAGTAAATACCATAGCAACTATTACCCCTTTTAAAAGGTCAATATCCATAGCTATGGTAGCAGCAATAAGTACTATTATTGGCAGTATAAAATTAATCAAAATGCCCCCTGCGTTTTCTGGGCTTGCTTCTGTTTTATCTTCGGCATTTACCTGTTGATTTGCCTCAACATAATCAGCTGGGAATAACTGCCCTGTTTTTAAAGCAATATCATCCGCTTTTTTCATCGGCCCCACTAAAGGGATGATGCCACTAATTACCAAAGGCAGAATGATGAAAACCGCAGCCCAGCCGTAAAAAATGTATGGGATTGATTGAATATAAGCCCCAATACTGCTCCCGTTAACCGTTAAGCCTTCATTTGCCAGTAATGAGGCAAAAAAAACAGCCCATGTCGAAAAAGGAACCAAAACACAAATCGGCGCTGCCGTAGAACCAACCGAATACGCCAGAAAAACGCGTGGAATTAAGTGTTTATCAGTAACCTTTTTCATAGTGGAGCCGACTGTTAATACATTTAAATAATCATCGATGAAAAGGCATAGCCCAACCAGCCAGGTGAAAAACAATGATTTTTTACGTGTATTCGCATATTTAATCGCCAGCAGTGCAAATGAATTTGCCCCACCTGACTTTTCCAGTACCGCTATTAAACTACCCATAAAACCACAAACGAGAATAACCCAGCCAATTGTAGGGTCCCCCAATACTTTCAGGGAAGCATTAACAAACTCAGTAAAAAAATTCTCCTTGCTGAGAATAATAAAACCCGTTATAGAGCCTATCAGTAATGGCTCCAAGGTTTTACGGGTAACCAAGGCCAATATGACAACGATTGCCGCAGGAATCAAGCTTATAGCTCCATAGCTCTCCATATTCGCACCCCCACCATTTCAGCTGTTTTACAATTCTTATTTTAAAACCTAAATATTTAGATAAAATAAAGAAATTATAAAGAATTTATAAAGAATTTAGTTCGGAACATAATAAAGTTACCGGGGGGGATGGAAATGCGTGAACCACAGCTTATTGTAATTTTTATCGTTTTAATATTTTTGGGTATTAATATTTTAGTATTGAGGACAGGTTTTGTTAAACCAAAGTCAATTGAGGATTATGCCGTTGCAGGACGCTCTTTGAAATGGATACAAGTTGCTTTTTCATATATTGGCGCTTGGTTTGTAGGGGCTACTTATACGGATTGGTTTGCAACCGCAGTTAATTATGGAATCTTCGCACAATACCTGGTTCTTTACGCACTGGGGGGGCTCGTGCTGGTTTATATTCTTGCCAAGCCGGTCTGGACGATGGGAAAAAAACATAACCTGCTGACACTTGCCGATTTTATTGAACTGCGTTACCAAAACCGTGCTTTTAAGATGTTTTATTCACTGTTTACATTTGCTTTCTGGGTCCCGTGGCTGGTTATCGAATTAAAAACTGCAGGTTATATACTGTCGGTTGCTACACGGAACTTAATTAATTTTGAACTTGGGATAACAATAATTGCATTATTTATCACAGTTTACTGTTATTACGGGGGGGCACGCGCCTGCGCAGTAGGCAGCCTATACCAGGTATGTATTTTTATTTTTTTAGGAGGATGGCTGGTTTATTTTTTGATCAGGGAAGCATATGGTGGGATAATTCCGCTTTATGAGTTTGTCAGTTCACAAAAGCCCGAATTATTCAGTCTGGAAGGGAGTTGGAACGCCAATTTGTTTGTCTCAAGTATGCTGACAGGTACTTTAGGGGCCTTTTGCTGGCCGGACGAATTTACTCATCTGTACCGTGCCGAAAGTCCGGCAGCAATGCAGAGAACTATACTTCTTGTACCATTCGCAGTAATTGCAGTTGCATTTTTGCCGTTAATGCTTGGCCTCGGCGCGGGATTACTGCCCGGGTTCCCTGCAGATGCAAGCAGGGGAATTCTCTGGTTAGCTGAGCATTTCGGCGGGGCACTTGGTTTGGCAATGATGGCAGTAGTGGTGCTCGCAGCTTGTATATCAACCATTGCCAGTATTATTAATGCTGCTTCAATAATTATTGTTAATGATTTTCAATATACCGGCAGAAAGCTCTCACCTCAAGCTGCCCTAAAGAATGCTAAAGCAACAACTATCGTTGTCGGACTGCTTTCTCTGTGGCTGGCAACAATCCAGCTGCCAAAATTAATTATTATTGAATTTATCCTTTATAACTGTATTGTACAGGCAGCTGTTCCGCTGCTATTCGGCCTATACTGGAAAAAAGGAAATATTACCGGTGCAGTTGCCGGAATGTTGACCGGAAGTGTAATAGCAATATTCGGGGTGCTTCATCCATCTGCATTTACCTGGAGCAATGGGTGGTCCACCGGAATGATCGGATTTTGTGTTAATTGCTTTTTATATGTTATGTTTGCTTATATGAATGTAGATTAATCATGCTATATAGATTAATCATGCTTGGGAAGATTACCGTTAAATTTGTATCCCACCCCCCATACTGTGAGGATATATTCCGGATGATCGGGGTCCTGTTCTATTTTTTTTCGAATATTGCTGATATGAACCGCAATCGTTCGTGAATCTCTGATATATTGTTCCTGCCACGCCAAAGTAAATAATTGGTCACTGCTGAAAACACGATTTGGGTTACGGGCCAGCAGAGTAAGGATTTCAAATTCTTTAGCAGAAAGAATAACTGGCTTTTCATTAACTGTTACTGTATAAGCTTCAATATCAATTACTAATTCACCATACCGGATTAGATTCGGCTTTTTAATAAAATCTGTGTTCTGCATAATGCTGCTGCGCCTGAGCTGGGCTTTAACCCGTGCAGTAAGCTCACTGAGGCTGAATGGCTTAGTGAGATAGTCATCACCACCGACTGTTAGTCCAATAACCTTATCCATTTCTTCATTTTTACAGCTCAAGAAAATTACCGGGGTGATTGTAGATTTTCGCAGTTCCAAACAAGTTGCAATTCCATCAAAATCAGGCAAAATCACATCAAGGATAATGAGGTTCGGATTTTCTTTTTTAATATATTCCAACGCTGTTTTACCATCATGTGCAATCAATGTCTGAAAGCCTTCGTTTTTCAGGTAAATAGAAATAAAATCACAAATTTCCGGTTCATCATCAACAATTAGAATTTTTTCATTAGCCATTAAATACACCGCCTTTTACTTATTTATCGGCTGACTGCTAATTTAAATTTGAATTTATTGAAATAATAATATCCGGACATTAAATTTTCACAGCATTTTATTATGTGCTGAAAATAAGTGCGGGATGTAAATGATAGTAATTAATTATGCGATAATTGCAATGGTATCAACAACTTTCATGCTTTCGCTGGTTTATTTATATATATCACAGCAAAAGCGTGAACGTTATATTGCTTTTTGGGGGCTTAGCTGGGCAATTTATTCATTAAGTTTTCTGTTTGATATTTTTTATCATCCGGCAAATGACAGAGCTTGGCTAATTTTAGAAAAACAGATTTTATATTTTGTCAGCATTCTTTTATTGATGTGGGGCACATACCTGTTCTTAAACAAAAAATTAGCCAAATCCTTAGTATATTTAGTAATAATCATCATTATTTTTCTAATTATTTTGCCGTTATTTAAAATTTCATATTCTACATTAACTTTGCCATCCTCTCTATTGCTCAGCTTACTGCCGGTTTGGACAGGAATTGAGTTTCTAAACTCATTGAAAGAAGAAGGAATTATCCATCATTTTACCGGATGGATGTTTATTGTCTGGGGGATTCATAAAGGTTACTATTTTTTTGTACGGCCCGAATTCTGGTTTTCACCCTGGGGTTATCTTAGTTCTTCGATACTTACACCTTTATTATCAATTTGCATTTTACTGGTATATTTTGAAAAAACTACACAGGAATTAATAAAACATGAGAATCGTTTCCGCTTATTGGCAGAGCATGCTCAGGATATGCTTTATCGCTGCCGCTTATTACCGGAACCAGCATTTGAATACGTTAGTCCGGCCGCCTTAACTGTAACCGGTTATAAGCCCGAGGAATTTTATCAAAACCCGCAATTGTTTTTTGACAGTCTTAATAAATCGGATAAAAAACATTTTTTCTCAACAATTGAAAAAGCGGCGACAGACCCTGAAGCAAACGTAAAATTCCGGTTGCAGCGTAAGAATGGGGAAATTATTTGGGTTGAACAAAGTCATACCTTTATTTCTGATCAACTTGGCAATCTGCTTGCTATAGAGGGCATTGTCCGTGATATCTCCGAACATAAACGGGTTGAAGAAGAATTTATGCGCTTAGAAAAGTTCCGCCGTGATTTATTATCAACTGTTTCCCATGAATTACGCACTCCAATTACCACTATTCAGGGTTATGCGGAAACTGTTTTACACTGTGCGGTAAATGAGCCGGGACAAATCATGAAATATCTGCAGATAATTTATGCCAAAACACAGGGCTTAAACCGTTTGATTAGTGATATCATGCAGCTGACACAATTAGAGGCCAGGCAGCTAACATTAAATATTAGTCATATTCCGGTTCAGAAAATGCTGAAGCAAATTTACCACAAATATGAAATTGATGTACGCAATGCAGAATTAAACTTTACATTAAATTGGCCCCCATTAAGAAATGAGGGCCTTACCAGGGAAATTAACCCAAATCGTGAAATTTGTATTGCTATTGATCCGGACCGTATAGACCAAATATTTGGCAATTTAATATTTAATAGTATTAAACAAACATTACCGGGCGGGACCCTGGAAGTCGGCTGTCACAGTACTACAAAAGCTGAAGTTGTTTGTTTTGTCAGGGATAACGGCAGCGGCATATCAGCGAAAGAACTGCCTCATATTTTTGACAGGTTTTTCAAAGGGAAACCTTACCGTACCGGCTATCCGGCTGGAAGCGGTCTGGGTCTGGCGATTACCAAACAACTTGTCGAGGCCCATGGAGGACGGATTTGGGTTGAAAGTGAAGTAGGCACAGGTACTGTTTTTTTTATTTCATTGCCACGTGTGCTATAGCACGTTTAACCAAAAACAAATTATTAAAAAGAGGATTCTATATTTGATGCTAGAAAATAAATATTGGAGGTGATTTTATTGGAGATACCAGAGGTATTTAAGAGGCTCCGGCCCCATATCGTTGAAATTCTTCAAAACCCTGACCTTTGCAGCACAAACATCAATATTACCTGTCAGGCCCTTTCCCCCGAGGAAGCAATTGGCTTTCCCGGACGTGACGATTTTCCCCTGCAAAAAGGAAAAGAAACATTAATGCAGGCAATAATCGATGGCTGCAAGGGGCAGGCTTTTACTGATATGCCAGGAAATTTTTTCGGTACCCTACAAGAAGCATTGACACTTTTCCCAGACAATAATTACAAACGTGCCGTTATCATTGCCTCATTAAACGCTGTCTTACGTAAAACAGGCAAAGCTTCCGGCACAATTCATTGTAAAGATGACGACCTGGGAGCATGCAGTAAAAAACTTGCAGAAAAAGTTGCGGAAGATTACGGTAATCCGCGTATTGCTGTAATCGGACTCCAGCCTGCCATGGTTGAACAGCTTGCCTGTCGCTTTAACATCAGGGTTTTTGATCTTGATCCGGATAACATTGGGAAAAATAAGTATGGTGTTACCATTGAAAATAACGATAGTAAACTGGAAGCCATTGAGGAATGGTGTGATCTTTTTCTGGTGACAGGCAGTACTGTCGTAAATGCCACCATAGACCAATTTTTGAATAGGAAAAAACCTGTGTTGTTTTATGGGACAACTATATCCGGAACTGCCCAGCTTTTAGGATTAAACAGGTTTTGCCCTGAATCCGCCTAAAACAAATCCCGCATTTGCTTTGTAATATTACGGCTCAGCTATGTAGATGACCCAAAAATTATAACTCCATCCAAAAATTCCCTGGCCTATTTTTTTCAAAAACAGGCATAACTAATATAGAAATAAACATTGTGCTATTTGTTCTATTAAATCATAAGTATGAAGGATGTGAGTTTATGGCACTACTCGGGAATCCATTCGTGGCCATGGTTCCAAGGCAAATGTCCAATGAAGAACTGGTACAGGCACTCCGTGTTGACATTGCAGGTGAATTGGAAGCCATTATCGGTTATGAAGCCCACGCGATGGCTACAAATGATGGCAGAGTTAAAAAAATCTTATATCATATTGCTGATGAAGAGAGAAAGCACGTCGGGGAACTACAGCAACTTTTGTATATGTTAAGCCCAAGAGATGCAGAGCTAACAGAAAAAGGGAAACAAACCGTTCAGCAGCAGCAGGCCCAAAATTTCCAAATTCCATTACAGTAAATACAATAAATACAGTATATTAATTTAATAAACCGGCGTTTTAGCCGGTTTATTATTTCACAGCATCATATCTATAGTATTAATGCACTTGCCTCCGGTATAAATATGGGTTGCACACGAAATACAAGGATCAAAAGACCGAATTGTCCTTCCCAACTCAATGGGTTCATCTATATTCCTGATTGGCATACCAATAAGGGCCTGCTCAGCAGTACCTTTCAAATTGTTTCCGCTGCCTGTTGAAAGATTCCAAGCTGATGGTGTAATGACCTGGTAAAATGAAATCACACCTTTATTGATTTTCAGCCAATGCCCCAGGGCCCCCCTTGTGGTGTCGATCAATCCCACTCCAACGCCTGTTTCTGGCACAGAGTATTCCTCCTGTACAGATACACCGGGAATAAGATTCCCAAGGAGTGTATTCATTACTGCCGTAATTTTTTTAGCTTCAAGAGCCCTGGCAATTATTCTATCCATTGTAGATATTCCGTTTTTATATTCACCACTCAGCCATTGTCTTGCCAAAGGACCTGTTTCAAAGGGCAGGTTATTATATCTTGGAGCTTTTACCCATGAATATGCTTGTTCTTTGCTCATATCCGCATCCGGGACAGTCTCAATTGGCTTATATGAGCTTTTTTTATCTTTATACCAAGAGTAGTCAATTTCCTCAGTAATATTATTTGGATTAAAAGTGCTCGTGTCACCACCGTAATATACAAGTGGATTTACATACAGTGTACCCAGGTTTTTATAACCGTTGAAACAGCCATAACTCAAAAGATTACCATATCCCTTCCCAATACTAAAATAATCCTTATAATATTCTGCAATGATATACACATCAGGAATCATTTTATTATTAATAAATTGATATATGGTATTAAGAATGGATTTAATCTTGATAATTTTATCTGTAGTGGCCTGTGTGGTAATCCCTCCGATAAACACCCCATGGTTGTGCGGGACTTTTCCTCCCAGTACAGCAAGCATTTCATGCGCACTCCGGCTTATATCAAGAGAATCAAAGTAATCATTGACCAGCTTGTCATTTTTTTCTTTTGGCAGTCTGAAATCACTATATCCGGTCTTAAATAAAGGATAGTTTTCAGGCAGTTTTACAAAATCCGGAATGGTGTACTGATAAAAATGGCGGATATGATTCTGCAGGAATTCACATCCATGTATGAGGTCTCTTAAATATCTCCCTTGTTCAGAAGGAATAATTCCCATAGCATCTTCCAAAGCCAAGGTTGAAGCCATGGAATGGGCAGTTGAACAGATGCCGCAAATTCGCTGGGTAAAATATACCGCATCAAAGGGGTTCCTGCCATTCAGCATTTTTTCGAAGCCCCGGAATAAAAGGCCCGATGTCCTGGCATCCACAACAAGGTTGTTCTCGATATCAGCCCGTATTTCCATAAATCCGCTAATGCGGGTCACAGGATTAATAATAATCTTTTTTCTCATTCAGTTACCTCTCTTGTAATATTATAGCTGATAAACGGCTCCATTGCATCGGGAAACCCGAATTGGGCACAGCCAATACATGGCGTATCATCTTCAATAGGCCAGTTTACATATCCATTCCATTGCCTTGTGGGACAATCAATGCGTGTTACCGGCCCCCTGCAACCCAGTTTGAACATACAGGTTTTATCTCCAAGTTTTTCGGCAAAGATTCCCTTATCGAAATACGATCTGCGAGGACACCTATCGTGAATCAGGGTGCGGTAAAACAAAAGGGGTCTCCCCCTTCTATCAAGTTCAGGCTCTCCATAAAGCAAGATGTGGGCCAGTGTACCCATAAACCAATCCGGGTGGCATGGACATCCAGGCAAATTTATTACTTTTCTGTTTAGAACACTCGGCACACTAACACATTCAGCCGGATTGGGCCTTGCTGCCGAGACACCTCCATGGGTTGCACAAGCGCCGACAGCGATAACATGAGTGGCCTTCTCGGCAAACGTTTTCACTGCTTCAAGTGCCGTTACGGGCTTACCTTTGTAACAGCCAATGATATTGTACAATCCATTATTTTTTGTCGCTACAGCCCCTTCCACCGCAAGAATAAAATCATTGTCAAGGGCACTGAACAGGCGCTCCATGGCATATTCACCTTCAGCAGCAAGCAGACTGTTATTATAGATAAAATAAGTCATTTGCGAAATCAGGAACTTGAAATCAGGATTCGTGCCATCCAAAAGTGATATGATATTTCCTGAGCACCCGGTCAGTTCAAGCCAAATAAGATTTCTTTTTTTCAAACTACCCTTTCCGGCTTGCATCCTAACAGCATTTACAAGGCTTGCTGCCTTTTTGAGCCTATTCTGATATTCAGGACAGGTCTTACTTAAATTATTCATTTTGCACCAGCTTTCCAACTACTCTTAAGTTGTTCAAAATAGGCTGCCCAGGATGACAGGAAGCAAATTCATCACTCAGGTCCTGACCGGTTGTCAGCCCAAAATGTGTAGCCGCAGCCCAAGCCGCATTATTTGTAACATCATACACTGTTCCATTTACTGCTATATATGCGGGGTTGCCATTCTTGCCATTGAACCTAGCCAACTGTTCCGGCGTAAATATCGTTATTTCCGGCTGTATCTGTAAAATCCGTTTCATCGTCCCTGCTGTTATGTTTAAGTCATGCCTGATTTTATCAAGTATAAAATCGATTTGTTTAACTGTATTATTAGTTTCTTTCATTTCTTTCCTCCGGCAATAAGTAAGTTTATATTCATTTTATTCCGGAGAGTTGCTTTGTGATTTACTTGTTTTACTCAGCATATTCTAGGGAGCATCCGACCTTCCAGCATAGGCAGGATACGTTTGCCTCCTATTGCGGTATTTATATAAACCAACCCGTGGGTACCGGAAGCAACTCGTCCGATGATAGCTGCCTCCCGACAATTGCCAAATATTTTTATATGCTTCAAAACCTTATCTCCATAGCCTTTTTCAACTACAATAACCATTCTGCCTTCACAGGCAAGATAAAGCGGGTCAATCCCTAAAATATCATTAATGCCCTCTACTTGACTTTTTATAGGAATGCTTTTTTCATCTAATTCTATATCCGTTCCCCGGTCTAGGGCCATTTCATTAAGGACAGTTGCCAGACCTCCCCTGGTCGGGTCCCTCATTACTTTTATATATGCAAGGTGCTTATTCAAAACAGACAACAAACTGCTCATCGGCCCACAGTCACTTTCAAGTTCTGCTTCAATATTCATGTTATACCTGTCAATAAGTATAGCGGTACCGTGTTCAGCAATCCCCCCGGTTACAATAATGTCATCTCCCGGCTCCATCCTGCGAGGGTTATAAAGCTCAGATACCATGCCAATTCCGGATGTATTAATAAAGACCCCATCAACACTCCCTTTCTCAACCACTTTGGTATCTCCAGCAACAATTCTTGCCCTCGTATCTCTGCTTACCTCTGCCATAGACTGTGCAATCCTGCAAAGACTCTCTATGTTGAAGCCTTCTTCAATAATAAAGCCTGCAGTTAAGTATAAAGGTACGGCTCCGGCGGCTGCAAGGTCATTGATGGTTCCACACACAGCAAGCTTGCCTATGTCCCCACCTTTGAAAAACAGCGGTTTTACCACAAAGCTGTCTGTAGTAAAAGCCAATTTACCCGAATCAGTGTAAAAGACAAAGGAGTCCGCCATATCCCCGGAGCATGGTTCACCAAAGTATTTTAAAAAAACATTCTTAATTAACTGCCGGGTATAGCTGCCCCCGTCCCCGTGGGAAAGTCTGATTTTATTATCCATTTTCGTTATTGCCTCCATACCTGTAGTATACTGCACAGGCACCTTCCGATGACACCATACATGGCCCTGACGGCTGTTCGGGTGTACAAGCAGTCCCATAAAACCTGCATTGGCAAGGCAGCTTTATTCCAAGAAGAATTTCACTGCAAAGACAGCTTGCAGGAGTTGAGGATTGGTCAAACTCTATTCCAAGCCGCTTTGCGGCATCCAGATGTTCATATTTCTTGTTCAACGCCAATGCCGAATTTTTGATGCTGCCAATACCTCTCCAGACCCCATCTGTTACTTCAAAAACTTCATTTATAATATTTTGAGCTGCAATATTCCCCCCCGCCCTGACACACCTCTTATAAAGGTTACAAAACTCTACCGGCCTTTTCCCGGCAACTTGCTCCAACAACAGGCATATTCCTGCCGCAATATCTGCTGTTTCAAAGCCACATACAGCAGCAGGTATGCCAAATTCACAGGTAATAAATCTGAAGCAGTCGGCTCCAATTACTGCAGCTACGTGGCCGGGGCAAATCATTGCATTTATGTTATTTCTTTCATCCCGGAGAATAAAGCGAATAACCGGCTCCATACATTTTAGAGCGGTTAGAAAGAAAAGGTTATCAAGTCCGCTTGCTTTAACCTGTTTAACCGTTGTGGCAATCAGGGGGGCTGTGGTTTCAAACCAACTGCAGCAAAAACAACAAGCTTATCCCTGTTATTTGCTGCAATAACCATTGCATCCTCCGGAGAATAAACAACAGCAATTTCTGCACCCTTTCTCTGCTTATCCCATAAACTGCCGGATGTGCCTCTGACCCGTATCATGTCTCCAAAGGTAGCAAGGATTACATTTTTTGCATCCGATATCTCTATTACTTTATCTATATAGGACTCATGAGTGACACAGACAGGGCAGCCCGGACCGGATAAGAGCTTTATTTGCCGGGGAAGCAAATACCGGATACCCGATTTGGAAACTGCCCTGGTATGTGTCCCGCAAATCTCCATAATCCGGATATCCCGCTCCTGTATTTCTTTGACACAACGGAGCAGTCGTTCTACAATTCTATCTTCACTCATTATTTTGTCCTTCCAGCATTTCGTATAACATCTCACTCAAAAAACGAAAATACTCTGGGTCGATTTTTTCAATGGCAAAGCCTGCATGAACCAGTACATATTCACCAGGCACGGGAGAGGCAATAAGCTGAATATTGACTTTTTTCCTGACACCCATGGTTTCTATCCATGCATGGGTATCATGTATGGACATAATCCTTGCCGGAACTGCCAAACACACAAGTATCCTCCTTTTTCATATGTGCAGCAATGGCTGCCTGACCGAAAGACAAGCCTCCATCATTTGCAGGCACCCTCATACTGCAATATACATTAAAATCATGGTTTTTTAATTCCTTCAAGATAGCTGTAAGGAGATAGCTGTTTTCGAACACTCCGCCGCTTAAAACAACATCATTTATCCGGTATCTAAGCCTCATTTTACAAATACAATCTACAGTCACTTTACAAATGGTATTATGAAACTTGGCAGATACATATGAAGCACTTCTTCTTGCCTTCAATTCTTCTAAAATGCCTAAAATTATTTCCTCATAACCAATTTCCAGCTTATTTTCCTTTTCACAGATAGAATAAGGGTAATAATCACTTATATTTTTATTTACAACACTCTCCAGTTCAATAGCCGCCTGGGCATCATAAGTAATACGCATTCTCTTTATGACAAGAGCTGAAACACAGTCAAAAAGCCTTCCCATACTTGATGAATTGAAGCAGTTGATATTATGCCTTACAGCATCCTGTACAGCTTTAATCTTTGTAACATCAATATCTTTAAAAAAATCTGCACTGTCCAGGCCCATGGCATACAAATAAGATGCTGCACATTTCCAGGGTTCTTTTATCATACTGTCTCCGCCTTGCAGGGTGACATATTTCCAGTGCCCGCTCCTGATGAACCCAGTCATTGAACCAACAAAAAATTCTCCTCCCCATATTGCCCCATCTGTTCCCATTCCCGTTCCATCGTAAATAACTCCTATTGTGTCTTTTGTTAAACCATGCTCTGCCATACATGCTGCCATATGGGCATGATGATGCTGCACCGGCAGTTTGGTACCTGCTTCTTGGGCCGCATATTGTGTGGAAAAATACCCGGGATGCAGGTCGTGTGCAATGAACTTTGGTTTTGAATCAAGAAGTATTTTCATCAGGTTAATTACCCTCAAGTATTCATTGCATGAATCCATGTCTTCAAGGCTGCCAAGATATTGACTCATATGAGCATGCTCTTTATGCAGTAAGCAAACAGAGGCTTTTTCCTGTGCACCCAATGCTATAACTTCAGTACCTGCCTTAATCCTTAAAGCAGCAGGTGCATATCCTCTCCCGCACCGGCTTACCATTTCCCGCTCAGCAACAACCCTGACTACCGAATCATCTACAGGAGTAAGTATCTCCCTGTTGTGAACAAGAAAAAAATCCGCTATATTTTTAAGCTTTTCCATTGCTTCGTTATCCTTGTAGCAGATAGGCAATCCGCTGCTGTTACCGCTGGTCATCACGAGGTACCGAAGCTTTTCGTCAAACAGCAAATAATGCAGGGGCGTATAGGGGAGCATCACTCCAAACCGGTTAATCCTTGGAGCAATGCTGTAAGGCAGAATACTACTCTCATTTTTTTCGAGCAATACAATAGGCCGCTGTGTTCCTGTAAGCAGTTCTTCTTCTTTTGAATTCACTCTACAGATTAGTTTTACAGCATCAATAGATGCAGCCATTAAAGCCAAAGGCCTGTAAGGCCTTCTTTTCCTTTGTCTCATCAAGGTTACGGCTTTCTCATTCAGTGCATTACAGACAAGATGATACCCTCCGGTTCCTTTGATTGCGCCAAGCTTCCCCTGATGTAGAAGCTCTCTTGCGGCGTTAATAGGATGAATGCTTTCTATCTTTTTGCCGCTGCTGTCAAATAAGAAAAGCCTGGGGCCACAATCCGGACAGCAGTTAGTCTGGGAGTGAAATCTTCTACTTTCGGGACTTTCATACTCATTTCTGCATACAGGGCACATTTTAAAGGGAGCCATCGCAGTATTGAGCCTGTCATAAGGCAAAGACCTTATAATCGAATATCTGGGACCACAGTGGGTGCAGTTGGTAAATGCATATTCATATCTACGATTCCTCTTATCCCGAATTTCATTTATGCATTCATCGCAAATTCCCGTATCAGGAGGAATGAAGCCTTGCAAACAGCCGTTTGCAGAACTGCTGATAATTGAGAAACTATTGTAATCAACATCTTGTTCACTCCTAAATTGTTCTGTATATTGCTCAGTTTTAAATTCAATACTGCAAATATTAGCCCCCGGAGGCGGTTCATTCAGCAGATTTTCAAGGAATTGCTCAATACTTTTTTTGCTGCCCATAATTTTCATGACTACAGATGTGCCTTGATTGCTTACCCATCCTCTGATATTAAATCTTTTTGCTGTTTTGTATATATAAGGCCTCATACCCACACCCTGGACAATTCCGGATATGTGGACGCTATACCTCTTTAAATCAGTCATCAGGGGCTTCACCCTCAATGCTTTTAATCACAGCATTCATCTTGCCGACATTCTGTTTTTCAACTGCAATTTCAGTCCAATCACCCGCCAGATCGCTGTTTCTCTCCTTGAAATACTCATAAAGACTGCTCCCACTGATATGGCTGTCCGGATTAACAATCACAGTTATTTTATTCAATCTGGAAATAAAATTCTCCTCACATAGCTTTAACAGCACATTATATATTCTTTCATTAAGAAAAGTATCATGCATTTTGGGCCTCCATAATCCTATTAATAATACACTCAATTTTTAAGCAAATATCACTGAATTTGCTCATTAACTCATCGCTCAACTCAAATCCAAATCCCGTCTCGGCTGCTTCTATACTAATGAAATACCCTTTTAGGGGCTTTGAGAATATTTTAATCATATCAAATATACTCATCTCATGCTCGGAAGCGGGTTCCCCATATTTGACGGAAGCTTCCTGCAATTTGTATACATGAACATTCCCTGGGTTTCCATCTATGAATGCCGCATCCAAAATGATAACAAAATCATCCGCATTAAGCAGGTGAAAGCAAAGCTGAAAATCCGTTTCACCGATGATTACTTCAAAGCCCAGGTCTTCCAGCTTATTTTTCAGATTTTCGGCTACTGCTATGGCAATCCCGTCATCTTTCATCAACCTGTTCCCTATTGCTACGATTTTCATCATCCTGCCAAATCCAATCTGCGGCCAAAATTATATTAAATATATATGCCATACTTTTTTAATTAAAAACAAACTGCAGACCTTTTTAACAAAAGTTCTGCAGTATAAGTATTATATCTATGCACTTTTTAGTTAAATACAGAGTTTATTCACTGCTGCCCATGATTCCGCCCCACTCCACAACAGCAAAACCGCTGTGGGCTACTTTTGCCATAGGAAAAACAGTTTCCACGAATTGCCCGTCATCTTTTTCAATTAAAAACCATATCCGGCAGACAGAATCCGGGGCAGGGACTACAGTTAATGGCATGATTTTTTGGATTGTTTCCGTATCCTGAGGATAAAAAATATAATTATTCGTATATGAAAGCTTGTTCTTCCAATATTCCACAAAATCGGAGGTCTCTTTATCATTAAAACCGTATAATTCCATCAGGGTCTGTAAATCTGATTGTAAACGGCAGCCTGTGATTTTGAACCCTTTGTTTCTCTGAAGATGATTATCAGGTACTTTTGCTTCATAAAAAAGATAGTCATTACATCCATTAATCGTTCCCTTATACACACTGGCATTCCAACCCGCTTCCCGGTCATACTCCGGTATCGATGCGGTGATATAACTGTAAGGGTGAAGCTGTACATTAACATCAATGTTGTGATCACTATAAATATAGATATTAGGTTTATAAACATCAAGCAGCCCTTTGCCCACATCCCCAAGATTCTTTTTCAGCCATGAGAGAATCTTGTCAATATTTTTCAGATTATCAACAGCCGCTTTAAGAGCGGTTACTGCAAGTGTAATAGTTGCTATAACCGGGAAAGTAGCGCTTCCTGTAGCAATTGCAAAAATAATCAGGCCGGCTGAGGCAACATTAAGGCCAACATCCATCCACCCTGCTATCTTCCCCATGACAGAATGTTCACCTGTAAGCATACTAATAGCACCGGAACCTGAATCGTAAATTGTTTTAGCCAAATTGTAGGTAACACCTCCAATAAGCTTGCAGCCACCGTCAAAAACATCGTCGGCAACCTTGCCCGATAAACCGTCAAGGCCAAAAATATCGGAAACAATACCGGCCTGAGCAGGCATACTATAAAAACAAGACATCTCTATTAAAGCCAGTACCAGGACAATACAAATAAGTTTGGTGCTTATTTTAGACACCGGAAACCTTCCTAACATTTTCTACCTTCCCCTTTTACCTCAACATTATAATTTGCTTTGATAATACCCTATCTCTTCTTTTAAGCTAAGAATTTCCTGTTTCAACAAATCGCCCGGGTTCAATTCCAGCGCCTTCTCCAATACGGCAGCCGCTCTGCCGTATTCCATAAGCATTAGGTCTACCTTGGCAGACTGCACATAACCTTGGGGCAAATCAGGCCTAATTTCAATAAAACGGCGAGAAAAATAACCGGCAGCCTTATAGTCATCCAGCCTGCGGGAACATTCTGCAGCATACAAACAGGCCTCTTCCATATCCGGTTCCAGGTCAAGGGCATTTTTCAAATAAACCATCGCATCAGCATAATCCTCACGCTGGTAGTACGATAGCGCATAATTAAAACATTCATCGGCATTGAAATATCTGAGCTGCTTGCTTGCATCCAGTGTCCCGGCCGCTTCTTCGGGTTTCCCTTGCATCAAATAAGCTGTGGAAAGGTTTAATTGTATTTCGGAAACCTCAGGATATTTTTCGGCTAAATCTTTAAGAAGTAATTCGGCACCTTCCAGGTCACCGGAAGCCAACAGAGATGCGCTTTTTTTCACAGCCCTGTCAAGCTTTTCCGGGCCGTAAGAATTATCAAGCAATGCAGGAACAACCAAAATCGTCACCAATAGAACAGCGCCCAAAACAGTATTATAAATGACTAGAGCCCGGCCTCCTGCAGGGAAGAGCTTCTTTTTGATTATGGAAATGCTCATTATGGCAATAATGGCCCCAATTAACAGGCAAAACAAAGCCCAAACCTTAAAACCAAATAAAATCATATATAATAATGCACCACTTATCACCAATAGACCTGCCGTAATCATCTTATCACTCTTCTTCCTACTTGTTCCTCTCTATTTCATCAAGAGCATGGTTGTTCATACCAAATGGTTCATATAAAGGGTTATCCCGGTAAGGATTATATGCAGCCACCCTGAGGAATGCCCGCGTGGCCCTGGTTTTATCACCCATATGCTTATAAACGGAGCCCAGGCAAAAATACCCTTCAACCACATCAGGACGCCGGTCAATAAATTTGAGGAAATACGTTTCAGCCATCGGATAACAATCTTGCCTCTGATACCCGGCCATTTCATTATAATTAACACCCAACAAATAATACGGATATGCTAAAGCCGGATTTATTTCCAACAGTTTCTCGAAGTGCCGGTTAGAGCCCTCATAATCCTCGCCTTGTTTGGCTTCAAGTCCCTTGATGTAATGGTAAAGGACTAAGGGAGCCCTTCTGTTTTCCAGCTCAGCAAGAAATTTTTGTGCTTCCACAGGATTACTGTTCGTCAAATGCATATAATCCAGCAAAAATTTGTAAATATATTCATCCAAATCCCTCACAACTTCCGGATTGGAACGATTGGTGTCCATCATTTGGCATAGACCTTCAAGAGCTTCCAGCGCCCCTATGGTGTTGTTGTTTTCCATGCAGGCTACAGCCTTTAGATACAACAGGCCGGAATCCTTTTCCCTTGTAAAGGCATCAATAACACCTGCAGCATTGGCAAACTTATGATTTTCCATCAGCGTGTAAGCATAATCACCCGCAATATCTTTATTCGCGGGATATTTTGCATACATGGCTTCCATCAAGTTTTCAGCATCAGCGGCATGGCCTGATTTGACATACATATAGGAAGTAAAAAGTGCCGCTTCTATTTCTGTTTTTTCGTCCTCTTTATACTCTCCACTTATCCAATATTTTTGGGCATACTCATACATATATGCCGGATAAGGCAGGCGTTCCGCCAATAACGCCAGCTGAAAATATGTCTCCGGATTTGTATTCCGCCCGGCGAACTCTACCAGTTCCTCCAGGACTAAACTATCTTCTTCATATTCCGCCCTGCTTAAAATGACATTTAGTTCCCTATCATCTAGCAAAGCCTTGATTTTTTCGGTCTCCTGCCATAAAGCATTCAGCTTCTTATCCCCCGCGTCACCCAGACCGGCAAACCTGTCATTAAACACTCCCCCGGCAATGAGCAGATTAAGCGCCTCACCGGCTTTAGCCTCTTCTCCGCAAGCCCGGTAGCCGCCAACAGTCCAAATCCTGGCTTCAGGGACAATATCCGCTTGATTGGCAGCAACCGTAAATAACTGATTAACATCCATACTGTTTTCATTTTGCGGGTCAGCAAATCTGTTAAGCATTCCCTTAAAATAAGAAATGTAAGGTGAATTGGCATTAAGTTCTTCCGCACCGGAAAAAAATTCTTCCGCTTTATCCAGTGCACCAATAGTGCGTATTTCTTGGATTCCTTTCAAATAAGCCTGAAATGCCATCAGATCGGCCTCGGCCTTGATATATTCCGAGGCTGCCTTGGCACGTTGTCCCGTGTCCCACAGGTAATCAGCCTGTACTATCCTTGACCTGATATTGTCCGTAAACTGCAGAGTACCGTTCAGATAAGGAATTATGATGCAGCAAATCAGAACGAGGTTCAAAACTGCGATAGCAACGGGAAATACTAATGACCCGGAAACGGTTTTTTCCATTTCTGCCCTGATTTCATCCCCGTTTTCAGCCAATAAAATATAACCACAGCAGATTAAGAAGAGAGCAAAAAGAGTTTTCCCTCCAGCCAATATTAAACCAAGAATATATCGTGAGAAAAAACCATAGGGAAGAAGGGCCCCCACAACAACTTCACTTAATTTCATGATATTAAGCAAGAAAACCCCGACCAGAATAATTACCAGTGTCAAAAGCAAAAACACCGAAAACCTTTTCAGACATATTTTAAACAGGCGGATTGCCGCCTTCCCAGTTTTCGATACCGGTATACCATACATCATAAAGGTAAGAGCTGCAAAGCAGCTGAACACTGCAGCAATTAATAATAGGAATATTAATCCCAGCAAGGTAAATGCAGCGGCAATATCATTTACATTTCCGCTGCTCATCATCCCGAAAAGATAGTGGGACCAGGCCCGCAGGGCCAGGGGAGCGGCTGCTGCAACCAGAAAAATCATTAAAACACTGCACAGCAGGGTTAGAAAAGCCGACCGAGATGATTCCTTTAAAGCTACACCTTTCTTAAAAAATACCGTAGCTGCAATGAGTCCGAAAAGCAAAAAAAGTGCCAGGAATAAAACATGCAGCCCCAGCGGAACCGGCTTGCCCCACAAATAAACAAACAAACTGTCGGGAAGCCACCACAAGTCTATCAGAAAAAAGGCCAGCAAAAGCCATCCCCAGTACTTGGCTATATTTTTAATCCTGGTTTCTTTTAGAATATTTAGATAATTAGTCATACTAAGATTCTCCATCACTCTATAAACTAATATTGGAAAGAATATCCTCAACTATTAATTATATTGTGATTATGAAATCCTTACAAGTATAACCTGCAATTTATAACATTTTTTTCTTTTTTAGTATTTTTTCGAGCAATACTGTGAGTGCTGCAAAAATTGCTGTAATAGAACCATATGAAGCAATTACGTCAGTCATTCGTCCAGGGCTGAATGAACCGTTATGGAGACCATGCCTACTCCCCTGATTCCCATGCGGCCGCCCTGATTCAATACTTCCTTCATTATGCGGCATTTTGTCACCATGTAATGTTTGAGCAATGAAAGGTGATGCCAGCCATCGTGAAAAATCAGTTGCAGCTATGCTGTATCCGCCATAAATTAGTATTCCTGTGAGACACATTATCGCCAACGGCCTGGCAATAACATTTGGCAGCTTAACAAGCTTTGAAAAGATGCTCTTTATAAAAGACCAATGCAGTCCGACGTGTATGCCCGCCAGGACGAGAGATACTGCTGACGCAAATAAATGACCCGTCTTCCAAAAAATTCTGTCACCGTATATTGAAGTAAAAATAGTTTTGGAAATCATGATACCACTTATGGCAATGATAATCATCATAATAAATAGCAAGACATTGACCGCGTATCCAAGCTTAGTTTTTACGGGAAGCGATTTATCGAACAACCTTTTGCTGACTTTTACTATCCACTTCCAATTAAGTCCATTATGGATAAGAAACAGAGCACATACAGCTAACCCGCCTATCTCATGAAAGCTTATGCCGGTAGCATTTATACTATACATTAATAGTAGCAGCAATAACATTACAACATCTAAAATGATTTTGATAATATTCTTTTTCATAATACTTTCACCTCACAAATAAATTTTTAACACCTTGTTTAACAAATCCATATTAAAATGTTTTTGTGTCTGATTTATGAAGATTAGGTGTTTGTATTATGAATAATTTAAAAATGGCAGAAGATTTAGTTCTCCTGCCATTTCTCCCAGCACATAGCCGGTGCTATTTCAGCCTAAATGTGTCATATCCTTTATAATGGATTAAAAGTACTCTCTCATCTCGTTGCAAGGTATTTATTAATGCTCCAGTTTCATTGCAGCCCCTGGTTTTAAGAAACCCTTCGATCTCAAATTGATTCATAGGATGACGTTTAATAATACTAAGAATTGCATCATAATCATCTTTTATTTCACTATGAAATCCTTGTGATTCTAACAGGTTTATAGAAATACCTCTTAAAAGCTCTGCTGCATAATTCATTTTTTCATGGTCTACAGCTTTTACATTGGATTCAGCAGGCGGGCGTATAGGTGTGTTCAAATACAGCTTGTCATACTTGATGCTCTTAAGCATCGCAGCATATTTATTCAGTGTTTCATCATCGTCATTGATATTTTTCATCAGCATAATTTCAATCCAAAGCAGCCCCTGATAAATTTTTGAAAAATCCTCCAATCCACGGCATACATCTTCAAAATTAAGACAGCCATGAGGTCTGTTAATCTTTTTAAATGATATCTCATCATATGCATCCATTGTAGGCAACACAATATCTGCTTTGCTTAGTTCAGACTGCACCTGCATATTATAAAGAAGCGCTCCATTTGTAATTACAGCTATCGGCTTATCTATTCTTTTTCTTATTTCACTGATAAGAGCACCAAGTCCTAAATAAAGTGTAGGCTCACCTTCCCCGACTATTGTTATAATATCAAATAAAAGATTTTCCTTCAAAACCTCATCAAATTCAGCTGTAATTTCCTCAACAGGGAAGAACATTTGCCGCGTATTTGTCATATGATTAGTTCTTCCTAGCTGACAATAAATGCAGGAATAATTACATGTCTTCTTCGGAATCGGACTAATTCCCAAAGAAATGCCCAGCCTCCTGGATGGAACCGGACCGTACACATATTTCATTTCACAATGATATGGCATTTTCAGGGCATTCGCTTTCACATGCTCCGCACTCAATACATTCATCACTGACAACTGCTATTCCATTTTCAATTTTTATTGCCTCGACAGGGCATACATCAACACATTGTCCACAACCAATGCATTTTTCTTTATCAACTAAAGCTTGCATAAAGTTTCGCCTCCCCGCTTTCTCTACTTTTCAATTGAAGAGTATTTTAATTGTCTTATCAAACACATCTTTTACAGCTTTCCCTGAAGCGCATTCAATATCAACGATGCTCAAGCCGTTATGCTGCTGCAGCCAAATTAACAGATACCAGAGTCTTACCTGTACCGCCCTTTCCACTTAGCACAGCTATCTTCATATTATTCTCCTCCATGACCATGAAATCCAGTACGGGCATTATTATTTCTGCCGCATCTTCGCCTGCGGCATTTTTTACAGCCATAAACCTGCTCATCTTCGTCGTAAAGCTTATAGTCTCCGCCTTCAATCTTAATTATATTTCCATTAACCAATGAATCAGCAAGCTTAGTTCGAGCATTATTATATATCTTTTGAACTGTTGCGCGTGCGACATTCATCCGTTCAGCACATTCTTCCTGCATCAAGCCGTCTAAATCTATAAGACGGATAGTTTCATATTCTTCTACCGTCATTTTAATAATATTTCTATCTTTATCAAATTCATTAAGTGGTCCATATAAATTACTTTCTGGCAAACAGCATACTTTTTTCCATTTCCTAGGTCTTGGCATTATTATAATTCACCTCAATTAAACTAGATAAGTAACAGGGGTAACCCCCTGTTACTTATCTCCCTCTGATAGACCTTCCAATTGCTTGCTAATATCATCGATCCTGCCTTGAAGCAATTCTTTTTCCTCTATCAGCAATTGTTTGTCAGTCAATCCGGCTAATCTTTCAGCATAGAATCGATATCCTCTTCTGCACCCATAACCTAATCCCATTCTGAGTCCCAGGCCTAACCCTCTGCCAAGGCCTCGAACTAACCCTGAATTACCCGTTGGACCTGTCCCATCTCTGTTCGGCATAGACATCACCTTCCTAATGGTTTTTGGCATATGCTATTTATAATTTAATTATACAATGTTTTCGGCATATGTCAATAACCCCCATCTGATTAAAAGATGCAATCAGATTTTCTCAACGACATCTCCCTTTTTAATAATCCCACCGGAAATAACTTTACAAAACAGGCCTTCACTTGGCAAAATACTTACACCATATGTTCTGCTAACTATACTTGGGTGGTCTTCTTTGCCTACTTGAGTGACTTCTAAAACGGCACTTTTACCCAATCTAATCTTGCTGCCTATAGTTAGAGCAGAAAAATCCATCCCTTCAATTAAAACATTTTCAGCAAAGTCGCCTGGGCCGATTTTCAAGTGATGTTCTTTATTGATTTTTTGAACACTAGCCAAGTTAAGACAAGTAACCTGACGTCCCCAGTCACCGGCATGTCCATCGTTTTCTATACCATAGTTTTCTATAAGTTTAGCTTCAGGAACTTCTTTTTTTAGTTGTCCTCTTTTGGGACTAATAGAAACAGCATATATAAATCCTTTGGTCATCAGGTTCACCCTTCCCTTATTTTTGTTGGATTTATTATACCACAGCCTTTATATGAATCCCAAATAGAACATGTAAAACGCTATCAGCATTATAAACAGCCCCATTAATATTCTCAGCATCTTACTTGCTCCACAATATTTTGTGCTCGAAGAAAGCTTATGCACAAAACCAAGAGATGTTCCGGCAATCATTACTAAAAAACTGTGCCCGATGGAATACAACAGCAAAAGCAGTATTCCCCACAGCAGTCTCCCTTCCTTGGCCACCATTGCCAGCAATACAACCAAAACCGGTGTCGCACAAGGAGATGAGAAAAATCCGCCTAATATCCCGGCAGCAAAAGCCCCTAAAAAACCACGCTTAGTATTTTTGTTTAGCGCATAAGAAGACGGAATGAAGTTATAGAGTTCCCATGTTTGTAAAGCCATTAAAACCATAAGTATACCCAATACTATATACCACCAGGAGCCTGTTCCCCGCATGAAGCTGCCAAGAATAGAAGCGGTTACCCCTAAAGCTGTAAATGTGACCGCCATACCTGTAGAAAATACAACTGACAGCCAAAAAGCCCTTTTGGTATCCCGCCGGCCTGTTCCCCCTACATAGCCTATAACAAGCGGCACGCTTGTAAGGGCACATGGGGTAAACGAAGTTAGTATTCCGGCAAACAGCGCTAATAATGGCGCAAACCATATGGTTGCAGAAATAGTATCAGAAATGTATACCAGCCATTGGTTGATAATAACATTCATTATTTTAACCCCATCTCCTTAAGACTTTAATAAGCTCATTAATTATTAAAGGAATCAAAGCCAAAACAAAGACAAAGTACCAATCATTTAGAGTAAGTATTTGAACCTTAAATGCAGAAGACAATATTGGAATGGATATAAGCGCAACTTGCAGCAATAGTCCGGCAACAATAGCAATTATAAGCTTCATATTCGAAAACAATCCAATCTGGAGTATTGTTTTCACTGAGTTTCTTATAGATATTGAATAAAACAACTGGGAAGTGGCCAAAACAACAAAGGCCATTGTCCGAGCATAAGTTAATACATTTTCCGGGATATCTTTTGAAGATAATGCATAATTAAACTCTTTTAAGCCAAAGTAAAAGGCAGCTAAGGTAACAAAACCAATCATTACTCCACCAAGAAAAGCCCTGATTCCGGCACCATGAGCAAAAAAGCTTTCATTGGGATCACGCGGTTTTTGTTTCATAACATCCTTATCTCTGGGGTCGACCCCAAGTGCAATAGCCGGCAGCGAATCCGTTATCAAATTAATCCATAATATTTGTGTAGGAAGAAGAGGGAGAGGCCAGAAAAAGAGAACAGTGGCCAAGATTGCAATCATTTCCCCCAAATTGCATGATAATAAATAAATTACGGACTTTTTGATATTATTATATATATTACGTCCCTCTTCAATAGCATGAACAATAGTTGTAAAATTATCATCTGTTAAGATCATATCACTGGCACCTTTGGAAACATCGGTTCCCGTGATTCCCATAGCAACACCGATATCCGCGTTTTTTAATGAGGGGGCATCATTAACCCCATCCCCTGTCATGGAGACAATATTCCCTTGTATTTTATAGGCTTTCACAATTTTAACCTTATGTTCAGGGGAAACCCTGGCAAATACACGATAATTATTAATTTCCTTAGAAAATTCCTCCTCAATTAATTCATCAATTTCAGCACCTGTAATGCTTTGTTCATGAAATTCAGCGATGCCAAGATTTTTAGCAATAGCCATTGCTGTATTTTTATGGTCTCCAGTAATCATAACTGGGGTAATCCCGGCCATTTTTGCTTCTCTAATAGAATCCTTCACTTCCGGGCGAGGAGGGTCTATCATTCCAACCAGCCCGATTATGGTTAAATCTTTTTCCATTTCCCCGGCAGAAATCGGATTGTCACAGTCTTTATAGGCCACCCCCAAAACCCTTAAAGCATCATCAGACATCTCATCAGCTATTTGGGAAAATTGGGTTTTTATTTCTTCGGTTAAAGGAAGCACTCTTCCGTTAATAAGAACATTTGTTGAGATTTTCAGTATATTATCAATAGCACCTTTCGTATGAACTCTGTAGCTGCTGCCTTCTTGATTTAAAGTGGACATCAGCTTCCGAACGGAATCAAAAGAATTTTCATCCACCCGTTTATATTCTGCATTTAATTTTTTGCTGGTTAAATTATAGCGTTCCCCTAAGACAACAAGGGCCACTTCGGTAGGGTCCCCGGTACTTTGTCCATTTTCAAGGGTAGCATCTGAACATAATACAAGAGACCTAACCAATTCCTGCTCGTCATTCTTGACTTCAAAGGCCCCCACAGCAGGTATCTCTTTTAGATTATTTAAAGTATACAGCTTAACGACTGTCATCTTGTTTTGTGTTAGGGTTCCCGTTTTGTCTGAACATATGATATTTACCGAGCCCAGTGTCTCAACAGCAGTAAGTTTTCTGACGATGGCATTGATTTTAGACATTTGTGTAACACCGAGTGCAAGTACTATAGCTACAATTGCCGGAAGCCCTTCAGGAATGACAGCAACTGCTAAGCTGATAGCAGTTAAAAAAGTTTCAAATAAATCTCTTCCCTGAAAAACTGCGATACCGAAAATCAAAACACAAACAACAATCGCAATAAACCCCAATTTCCTGCCTAACTCTTCCATTCTCTTCTGCAAAGGAGTCATTTCCTCTATCTCTTCATCCAGAATCCTGGCTATCTTGCCCATTTCCGTATTCATAGCGGTATCAACAACTATACCTTCACCATGTCCATAGGTGACCAAGGTAGACATAAATGCCATATTCGTTCTGTCTCCAAGTGGTGTTTTGGGGTCTTGATAAATATCGTGAGCATTTTTTTCTGATGCAACCGACTCTCCTGTTAAAGAAGATTCTTCAATCTGCAGATTAGCGCTCTTAATCAGCCGGAGGTCAGCCGGAACAAGGCGTCCGGCATCAAGAACAACTATATCACCAGGTACAATTTCTTCAGAACTGATTTCTTCAACTACCCCGCTGCGCCTAACAAGGCATTTCGGTGCAGCCATTTGCTGCAGTGCTTCAATAGCTTTTTCCGCCTTATACTCTTGGACTACCCCAATAACAGCATTTAGTATAACAACTAAAATTATAATTAAAGCATCAATATACTCATGGATAACAATTGTAATCACCGCAGCGCTAAGCAGGACATAAATGAGCATATCCTTAAGCTGGGCAATAAAAAGAGAAACGAGGCCTTTCTTTGGTTTGGCCTTCAGTTTGTTTTCTCCATAAATTGCAGACTTTTCTTTAACTTTTTCGGATGAAAGACCCTGTTCCGGATTAACATTAAATATTTGCAGTACTTCTTCTGCTGATTTGGAAAACCACATTTACATACACCTCTCTTGTTACTGTATCAGCAGATATCTTACTTCTGTTCAAGTGCTTTAAAAAATCTTTTGAGATTGTCAGGAACGGTATATATTTTGTTTTCAGCTATCTCTGTATTATTGCCATATACTTCTTTGAGTATCGCATCGATAATCATAGCTTTCGGTGGGACGTTATACTCTTCACCCTGATACATCCACACCCTGCAGTCTGTTTCTACACCACTTAAATCGCTGCAGGTTGAACAGGAGCTTTCTCTAATGTCAAGTTGAATATCCCGGCTATTTATACGAATAGTCGGGGAGCTTTCAAATTGATATTTGATGGCCTGCTTCTCATTTGTAATATTAACCTTATTTATAGTTACTTCCACGTTTGTAGCCTCAAAAACTTTACTTACATCTGAAATAGCTTCTTCTAAAACTTCATTAGTACCTTGACAAGGAGCACAAACAGATAAATCCAAATATAGAAAGTCAATAACGAGCTGTCTTTTAACGCTCTTAATTTCACTAACCGGGCTGCAGCACGATGAACCAGAACAGCAGCACCCTTTGCTATCATCACTCATATTATCAATCCCCTTTAATCTATAATGATTTGCGGACAATCACCGAGAGTCAATACTATATTATCAGTCTACACCTTTAGATATATTTGTCAATATTCTCAATAAGCTGACATTTTTTATAACTGCTTAGAAATCTAATTTTTTTGTTGAAAAATTTAGAAAAAAACTGTTAATAAGAATAAATTGTTATATAATAGTTGATGAGCATTCTATATTAATACAGTGAGGAGTTAAAATATGCCAAAAAGAAATGATATTGACAAAATACTGATAATAGGCTCGGGACCCATAATTATAGGACAAGCCTGTGAATTTGATTATTCCGGCACCCAAGCCTGTAAAGCTCTTCGAAAACTGGGTTATAAAATAGTACTGGTAAACTCAAATCCGGCTACCATTATGACTGACCCGGTAATGGCTGATGCGACTTATATAGAGCCCCTTAACCTGGAAAGGGTGTCAGAGATAATTGCTAAAGAACGCCCTGATGCGTTACTGCCAAATTTGGGAGGCCAATCCGCCCTTAACCTTACCTTAGAGCTGTCAAAAGCCGGGGTTCTTGAAAAATATAGTGTTAAAGTAATTGGGGTACAGGTAGATGCAATAGAACGTGGAGAAGACAGAATTGCATTTAAAGAAACCATGAATAAACTTGGTATCGAGATGCCCCAAAGCAGACCCGCTTACACTGTAGAAGAAGCAGAAAATATCGCACTTGAACTTGGATTCCCGGTAGTTATTCGTCCTGCTTATACTATGGGCGGTACAGGAGGCGGACTGGTATATAATATCGAAGAGCTGAGGACTGTTGCCCAGCGTGGTATTGCAGCAAGCATTGTCGGTCAAATCCTTGTTGAGGAATCAGTGCTTGGCTGGGAAGAACTGGAGCTTGAAATAGTACGTGATGCAAAAAACCAAATAATTACTGTGTGTTTTATTGAAAATATAGATGCAATGGGTGTACATACAGGTGACTCTTTCTGCTCTGCACCAATGCTGACAATCAGTCCTGAAGTCCAGCAACGTTTGCAGAAACACTCTTACGATATAGCAGAAGCAATACAAGTAATCGGGGGCACAAATGTGCAGTTTGCTCATGACCCAAAAACCGGCCGCATAGTTGTAATTGAAATAAACCCCCGAACTTCACGCTCTTCAGCCTTAGCATCTAAAGCTACCGGCTTCCCTATTGCCTTGATTTCTTCTATGCTTGCCGCAGGGCTTACTTTAGATGAGATCCCTTACTGGCGTGAAGGGACCCTTGATAAATATAGTCCGTCCGGTGATTATGTGGTAGTTAAATTCCCCCGTTGGGCTTTTGAAAAGTTTAAAGGTTCCCATGATAAGCTTGGCACCCAGATGAAGGCCGTTGGTGAAGTCATGAGTATCGGGAAAAACTATAAAGAAGCCTTCCAAAAATCTATACGTTCACTTGAAATAGGTCGTTATGGCCTGGGATTTGCCAAGAACTTCAATAAGTGTTCCTTAAAAGAACTTATGGAAATGCTTACAGAACCGTCAAGTGAGCGGCAATTTATTATGTATGAAGCATTACGCAAGGGAGCAGATATCAATGAACTCAGCAGTTTAACCCATATCAAACACTGGTTCATTGAACAGATGAAGGAACTTGTCTTATTGGAGGAAGAAATCCTGAAATATTCCTGGGACTCACTGCCTGACGATTTACTTATCCAGGCCAAAAAAGACGGTTTTGCCGATCGTTATTTGGCTATGCTGCTAAATATCTCTGAGGAAAAAATCAGGGATCGGCGCATTGCTTTGGGAATAGTCGAAGGATGGGAACCGGTTCCCGTCAGTGGTGTAGAGGATGCAGCATATTATTTTTCAACCTACAATGCCATTGACAAAACTGAATCCAGCAATAAACAGAAAGTCATGATACTCGGCGGAGGTCCTAACCGTATCGGCCAGGGAATTGAGTTTGATTACTGTTGTGTACATGCAGCTTTTGCTTTGCGTGATATGGGCTATGAAACAATAATGGTAAACTGCAATCCCGAAACGGTTTCCACTGATTATGACACATCAGATAAACTGTATTTTGAACCACTGACTGTTGAAGATGTACTCAGCATTTACCACAAAGAAAACCCAATAGGAATAATTATTCAGTTTGGCGGGCAGACTCCATTGAATATTGCCGGAGAACTTGCCAAAGCAGGAGCCAGAATTCTGGGCACTACCCCGGATACTATAGATCTTGCAGAGGACCGCGACAGGTTCCGCAAAATTATGGAGGACCTTAACATACCAATGCCCGAATCCGGTATGGCAAGCACCCTGGAAGAGGCACTTGCAATTGCAAATAAAATTGGATATCCGTTAATGGTTCGACCATCATATGTTCTAGGCGGACGGGGCATGGAAATTATTTATGATGAAGGAATGCTTCATCAATATGTAAAAGCTGCTGTTGACGTAACCCCTGAACGACCGATCCTTATAGACAGGTTCCTGGAAGACGCTATTGAAGCAGAAGCAGATGCTATTGCTGATGGAACCGACGCTTTTGTGCCTGCTGTAATGGAACATATCGAATTAGCAGGTATTCACTCCGGGGACTCAGCATGTGTAATACCTCCAATCAATATTGAGCCTAAGCATTTGCAAACAATTCACGAATATACCGCAAAAATTGCCCGAAAAATGAATGTTATAGGTCTTATGAACATGCAGTATGCTATTGCAGATGACCGTGTTTATGTTTTGGAAGCCAATCCGCGTGCTTCACGGACAGTTCCGCTTGTTTCAAAAGTCTGTAATATATCCATGGCACATATTGCAACACAAGTCATTTTATCTAATGTGACTGGAAAAGATTCGCTTATAAATGAGCTGAAGCCTAAAAAGATTCCACATTTTGGGGTAAAAGAAGCTGTTTTCCCATTTAGTATGTTCCCTGAGGTTGATCCTCTTTTAGGTCCGGAAATGCGTTCTACGGGAGAAGTTTTAGGTATTGCAAATTCATTTGGACTTGCTTTTTTCAAATCACAGGAGGGCACTCAAGTATCCCTGCCCACTTCAGGCACTGTTCTAATCAGTGTCGCAGAACAGGATAAACCGGCTATGCTTGAGGTTGCAAAAATGTTCACCGAGCTTAAATTTAAAATAATTGCTACTGAAGGAACACATAACTTTTTAACTAATAACGGCATTAAGTCAAAATTAATTAAGAAATTACATGAAGGCCGTCCAAACATAGCGGACGCTATAATGAACAAAAAAATACAATTGGTGGTAAATACACCTATTGGAAAACAAGGTCAGCATGATGATTCTTATATTAGAAAGACTGCGATAAAATGCAAAGTGCCGTACATCACCACCCTTACTGCCGCAATGGCAAGTGTTAAAGGAATTAAAGCCTGCAAAGACAATCGCCGGAAAGAAGATAAGGCTAAATCCCTGCAAAGTTACCATGCTGATATTGCAGAAGAATAATAAGCTGCGGGAGTAACGATATTTCAGATAAACATAGGAGAGTGAATTTATCATGGGGGGACTATTTGGAGTAGCATCAAAAAACAGTTGTGTTATGGATTTATATTTCGGTACTGATTATCATTCACACCTGGGTACAAGCCGGGGAGGAATGGCAGTTTGGAACGGAAGCAGTTTTGTAAGGTCCATCCATAATATTCAGAACATCCAGTTCCGGGCAAAATTTGAAAATGATTTATCCGGTATGGAAGGCAATATGGGAATTGGGTGCATCAGTGATACTGAGGCACAGCCCTTGTTGATTTATTCCCATCTTGGGCACTATGCAATTTCTACTGTAGGGCGTATCAACAACATTGATCATCTAACTGATAAGTTTTTGTCAAAACATAATACTCATTTTTTAGAAATGAGCAGGGGAGTAATCAATCCTACTGAAGTAGTTTCTTCATTAATAGATGAAGGAGAATCGTTTAAAGAAGGTATCCAAAAAGCGCAGGAAGCCATTGACGGTTCATGTACTATGCTGATACTGACTTCACAAGGAATTTATGCAGCCAGAGATCGTTTTGGCAGAACACCTTTGGTTGTAGGTGAAAAAGAAGGGGCTTACTGCGTATCATTCGAATCTTGTGCTTTTCCCAATCTGGGATATCAAATGAAATATGAGCTTGGACCCGGAGAAATCATTCTTTTAACACCTGAAGGCATAGAAAAAATTTCACCTCCCCGTGAAAAAATGAAAATATGTGCTTTCCTATGGGTATATTATGGTTACCCTTCTTCATCTTATGAAGGAATGAATGTTGAGGTAATGCGCTATCGTAATGGGGCCGCCTTAGCCCGCAATGATGATGTAGAAGTAGACCTGGTGGCCGGAGTGCCTGATTCAGGAATCGCACATGCCATAGGTTATTCCAATGAATCCAGAATGCCTTATGGCAGGCCCTTCATTAAATACACTCCCACCTGGGCCAGAAGTTTTATGCCTCAAGACCAAAATATCAGAAATCTTGTTGCTAAGATGAAGCTTATACCCATCACTGAATTAGTAGCGCAAAAACGGCTTCTTTTTTGTGATGACTCAATTGTACGCGGCACACAAATGAGAGAAACAACTGAATTGCTATATAACTGTAAAGCTAAAGAAGTACACGTACGACCCGCCTGTCCGCCACTGGTTTACGGCTGCAAATACCTTAACTTTTCAAGGTCGAACTCAGAGCTGGACTTGGTAGCCCGACGGGCCATACGCGAACTGGAAGGTAATGAACCGGCTTCATTGGACGAATATTGTGATCCGGATACAGAACAATACAGTTGTATGATTGACTGGATTAGAAAGCGTTTGAATTTCACAACATTAAAGTACCAATCCTTGTATGACATGCTTGATGCAATCGGCTTACCTTGGGATAAAGTATGTACCTACTGCTGGAATGGTAAAGAATAAAACGTTCTTAGGCAATGCCGAAATAACGGGCAGCTTCCTGAACAGCACAGTCCTGGCCACAGGCCGTGCACAGGTGCTGTCCGCAACATTTTTCCTTGGCGGCAGTCAGCTTATCCGGTGCCAAAGCCACTTTAATCTGCCTATCAATATCAAGTGCTACCCTGGCACGGGCCATTTCATTTTCTCTGGCGATGGCCTGCTTATGGCCCCTGGCAACGTCGGCTATCTGAGCAGCCATTTTGGTGGTGATGACACCGGTACGCACATCTTCCTCTAAAGGCAGTCCCAAATGCTCTGCAGGAGTCAGGTAGCAAAGGAAGTCTGCCCCACAGGAACCGGCAAAAGCTCCGCCAATGGCACCGGTAATATTATCATATCCGGGGGCAACATCTGTGGCCAAAGTGCCCAGAATAAAATAGGGAGCATTGCTGCATAATCTTTTTTGCAGCTTCATAGTCGCCTCCACATGATTAAGGGGCACATGTCCCGGCCCTTCCACCATAACCTGCACGCCTGCAGCTTGAGCCCGTCTAGTCAGATCCCCTTGTACCAATAGTCCCTGCAACTGAGCACCATCCAGAGAATCCGCCGTTGCCCCAGGACGAATGGCATCCCCGAGACTCAAAGTAACATCATGTGCTTTTAATATCTCCAATATGTGATCATAATGTTCATAAAGGGGATTTTCTTTTTTATTGTGCAGCATCCAGCCGGTTATGAAGGCACCGCCGCGACTTACTACCCAGGTTACACGGCCTGTTTTCTGCATCACATTCAATACTGAGTTATTGAATGCAGAATGGATCGCCATAAAATCCATGCCTTCCGCCGCTTGTTTTTCAATATTGTCCAAAATATCCTTTGTTCGCATTTCCACCACACTGCCATATTTTTCGATGGCTTCCTGACCGGCCTGATAAATAGTGGTACAGCCTACGGCTACATTGGCCATTTCCAGGGTTTGCTTACGCATGGCATCAATGCTGGAACCGGTGCTCAGGTCCATGAAGCTGTCACAGCCTGCATCCTGTGCGGCTTGCAGTTTTCTGGCCTCCATAGCCATATCGTCACGGTTGCTGGATGTGCCGATCAAGGCATTTACCTTAACCCGCATACCATCCCCAATCCCGCAATATTTGAAAGGCTTGCGATTAATATTCCTGGGAATGACAATACGCCCCTCAGCCACTCCCTTTCTGATAAATTCCACATCAACTTGTTCATATAAAGCAACGGCTTCCATTTCTTCAGTTATTTTTCCGGCACGGGCCTTTAATACTTGTGTCATGTTTACATCCATCCTTTCCCAAAATAATTAACAGCTGTGCTTATCAAAATTCATATGTTCAGCAATGATTTCCATTGCACAGAATTTTCCACACATGGCACAGGCAGAAATCTCACCATCGTTTCTGGTCTTCCGGACATATTCGGCATGCCTGGGATCTACTGCCAGCCTGATCTGTTCCAGCCAGTTCAAATCACGCCGGGCATTGGACATGGCCAGGTCCCACTGGATCGCTTCAGGTAAGCCCTTGGCAAGGTCTCCGGCTTGTGCCGCGATACGGGCGGCAATTACGCCCTGATGCACTTGGGAAGCATCGGGATTGCCGATATGCTCGGCAGGTGTGACATAACACAGGAATTCCGCACCATACCAACTGCTGAGCGCACCGCCGATTGCGGCATTGATGTGGTCATAGCCCACACCCAGGTCAGTCAATAAGGGACCAAAAACAAAATATGGCGCTCCCTTACATAAGCTTTTTTGGAGGGTCATGGTATCCTTAATATGATTCAAGGGCATATGTCCGGGACCTTTAACCATAATCTGCACACCGGCCTCGCGGGCCCGGCCCACCAACTCACCCAGGATTACCAGTTCCTGTACCTGGGCTCCATCCAAAGAATCCGCCAGGCAGCCAGGGCGCATACCGTCAGCCAGACTGAGGGTCACACCGTATTTTTTGGCAATTTCTAAAATCCGGTCATAGTTTTCATATAAGGGGTTTTCTTTTTTGTGATGAACCATCCAGCCAATGATATGGGAACCGCCATAACTTACCAATGGATCGATACGCCCTTCATTTTTGGCACGTTCGATAGTTTCAAGGGTGGTTGCACAATGAAGTGCCATAAAATCAACACCATCTGCGGCTTGGAGTTCAATGACCTCCAACATCTGCTCAGACGTCATTTTTAAGGCAGAGCCGTATTTCCGACTGGCTTCCGCCACCGTCTGATACAAAGGCAAAGTGCCTACAGGCACCGGAGATGCTGCTAAAATAAATCTGCGGGCACCATCCATATCACCGGCAACACTGAGGTCCATGATTGCATTAGTTCCTGCGTCCAGTGCAGTCTGCAGCTTTTCCAGTTCATAAGCCACCGTGGCGTCCTTACTGTCCAGCCCGATGCTGGCACTTACCTTTGTACGAAGCCCTTTGCCAATGGCTACAGGCTTCAGCATTTTATGGGCAGGATTACAAGGTACCACAATAGTACCATCAGCCACTCCTTTCCTGATAACTTCTGCAGCAACACCTTCAACGGCTGCCGCAGCTTCTATTTCCTTTGTTATGACTCCATTTTTCGCATCTTCTAAAAATGACATGATTTCCCTCCTATATTTTGAACATTTGTATGGAATTGTTCGAAAATTGATTTGATTTTTTTCGTTACTTCATCCACAACCACCCTAGCCGCCTGTTCATCAATAAATTCCCCCGCTTCCAGCCGGCTTAAGTTCTCCTCAAAGCAGTTGACCAAAAGCCGGTTGGCGTCTCCATAAAGTCTTGACGCATGGGAGGGCTCCTGAACCTTTCCCTTCCATACCTCATTCATCCTGACAAAAAAGTAATTGGTAATCTGGCCGATTATTTCTGCCAGGCGGGCCGCTTCAGGAACCGAAAAAGCCGTCATGCCTTCATAAGTGGTGCCTTTCAAGATAAGGCGTCCCTCCTGCTGTAAATCCCGGTAAGCTTTAGTCCCTTGAAGGATAATCTGAGGATGATATAGCACATTTGCTGTGATAAATAAGTTTTTCAACAAACCATTTCTTTTTAAAAATTGGAAATTAGTGCGGATATCAATCAGAGAAGAATCAGGCTCAAACATGATAAAACCTACATTTGGCTCAATACCGTTAGCGCGCAGGATACTCAATGCCCTCTCGTTCTGCTCCACTGTAGTCATTTTGTTCAGGCGCTTCAAGGAATCGTTGCAACCGCTTTCCAGACCAATCAGCATATCCTTCAACCCGGCATCCGCAAGTGCCGCAATAGTATCCTGATGGATATCGTTGACCCTTGCTTCGATGCCGAAATGAACCTTCCTCTCTTTAAGCAGTGCTGCCAGCTTTAATGCCCGCTCCTGTCCCTGCTTGCCGGGGCCCATAAAATTCGGATCCGTGAAATAAAATTTCACCGGGCCATAGCGGGCAATGATCCGGTCGATTTCCTGCATCACCCTCTCCGGACTCTTGGGACGCCAGCAGGAACCTGCTCCGTAATAAGGGTTGATATAGCAAAAGGTGCATCTCCCGTAACAGCCCCGGCTGCTTTCTATATTGACCTCCCCAATGCCCATCATTGCATCGGTTCGGATAGGGTCTGGCAATGCATCCAGATTACAGTTCACCTCACGGCGCACTATCTGAATCTGCCCGGCTGTGTCCACCCAAGCCATACCGTTTACCCCATCCCCGCATTCCAACCACTCGGCAAAGGTTTGCTCCGGCTCACCGATTATCAGCCCGTCAAATTCAGGACATAACTCAAAAATTTCCTCATAAGCAAAGGTGGTATAATAGCCATAGCCTACAATCTTCTGAATCAAGCCCTCAGACTTAAGCTGTTTAAGAAAAGAATACAATTGGCCATGATTTTCCCAATTATAAATCAAATGAACACCTAATACTTGCGGGGCAAAAGCAATAATCTGCTCATAGATATCCTTATAGGTCAGGTTGTCTAAAAATCCTTCTGCAATCCAAATATCATGTCCCCTGCTGTCAAGCAGCCCGGCTATACAGCCACTGATCAGACTGGAAGATAAAGGGGTATTGGCAATATCATTACACCTAGCCGCTGCAATTAGCCTGGGGTGCTCCAGTAGGAAAATCTTCATATCAACCCTCTACTTTCTGCCACATGAATACATTTTTCGTCATGTGATAAGTCTCTAACTCATACCTTAAGGTCTCATGCTTTTTAGGGTTATAATATACCGGGTAGAGCAGGTCGGTAGCCTCATTGATTTCCCCATCACTTCTGGCTATAGCTTCAATAGGCGTTCCCGGCATAATGCGGATATTATTTAATACAATGGCACCCAAATTCCTTTTAGGCCGGTGAATTTCGTACAATTGATCAATCAATGCTTTAGCTTCTTTAATAGTCACGGCATTTTCACCAGGGACATTTGTCATGAAATGATACATAACCAATACATCTGTTTGAGCGGTAAGCTCAGCTGCCTTAATGATATCTGATACTTTCAGGTGCTTCTGCAGCATATCAAGGGAGCTTTGGCAAAAGCCATCAGGTGAAAACGAAAAACAGCTGCAGCCTGATTTTTCATAGAGCTTCACCTTCTCCAGGTCCAGCACATCTTCCCGAAAAAAACCGGTCCAGGTGACCTTTAATCTTCTTCTTAGGATTTCCTCACAAATTTCCTCCAGATGAGCCACAGGCAGATTAACAACAGGGTCATTGAAATGAAAATCATTCAAGCCATATCTGGCTTGGAGCATTTCCACCTCGTCCACTACTTCCCCAGGCTTGCGGCAGCGCATGTCCCTGCCCTGAAGCCTAGGATAAACACAGTAAGCACAGTTTAGGGGACAGCCTCTTTTGGTTTCAATGCCAAAAGCCGGTACATAGTCATTTATTCCCCTGTACAAGTACGGAGATAAAAGCTCCCTATCAGGCACAAGATAATCCTTAAAGGTAAAATCAGAGACAACAGGATTTACCACAACTTTACCATTTTCCCGGTAACATAAGCCCGGAAGTTCTCCCGGCTGCTCAAAATCCTCTATCAGCTTGGGGAGGCTGTATTCTGCCTCTCCCTTTATCCCATAGCGAATTTCCGGCAATTCCTCCATGATACGCTGAGGGAAAAGCGAAAATCCGGTTCCGCCGACTATAATAGGGATATTTGGTAAAAGGGCATGTATCATACGCACTGTGATTACAAAAGGCGGTATCAGGGATGTGTTTTTATTGCCCAAAGGATCGATATTTCTTAGTGATAATCCCACCAGGTCCGGTTTTTCAGCCAGCAGTGTATCTTTTAATGTCCCATAAGAATCGGCTTTCAGGTTCATATCCAACAGCAGCACTTCATGCCCTGCACGAATGAGATGAGTCCCTAAGGTTACGATACCTATAGGATAGACTCTCTCGGAACTCATATTTTCAACGGATGGTGTTTGAATTAAAAGTATTTTCATAAGTTTCTACTCCAATAGCAATATCGCAAAATATTTTACATAATCATCTTTTTCCGGCAAAGTTTTCAGGGTCAACCCGGCTCTTTTAACAGTCTCGAAAACATCGATACCGGAGGATTCCATGGAAGGCCGGGCATTCTTATGGTTATTGCATTTGTCCTTGCCGCCGCATTCCGGACAAATACTGCAGGGCCCGGCCCAAAGGGAAAAAGCTTTATAATAACCGGTTTTAAATGCCGTATGTTCCGCTTGCAGCACCTTTCTTTGAAAATCACGGGTGGGTGGCATGTCCTGTAATAATAGGCACTGTTTATAGTCCTTCAGTATGGCCCGGGTTTGTTCAGGCTTGATACAATTGGGGGGACATTGGGATTGGTTGAAATTATCACAGCCAAATTCACATTTAAGCCCAACCCAATCCGGCAGGTGAATTAAGTCTACATCAATAGGCTTTACCACTTGAAATCCTAAATCTTGTATCTTTACCGCCAATTGCTGCAGCTCACTTATACATAACTCAGCCAGCCTTTGCGGCCGCTTTGCTGCTATCAAAAGAGCCGTATCCGATTCCAAAGGGATTAATTCCGTAACGGCAAAGCCTCTATCCTTTAACTGCCGCTGCACCCAGGCAGCCTTATAAACCCTGCCGTTATAGGTGTTTACCAGCATATTCATATCTGACAAACCAGCTTTTTTAGAATCATGCTCCATAAAAAAATCATGAATGATCAGCAAACCATCCTCTGCCACATGAACAGCAGCTCTAGAAAGCACCTCACCTGTTTCCGCCTCAGCAAAAGCATGAACAATATTCGATAATATGACCAAACTATATTGCTTATTTTCCAGTTCCCAGGGGTCCAAAATATTGGCAGGCCGGTACCGGATGCGGTCTGCATACGCCTTTCCCGTATGGATTTCTTCTGCGTATTCCAAAACCTGTGCCATATCCAGCAGAGTGGCCTTAGTATCCGGGAACCGGCTCAAAAAAGCAATGGAAAAGGCGCCTAAGCCTGAACCTACATCCAAAATATCTCCCTGCAGCTTTAACTTAGAAAAAACCGGCAATACCTGTTCGATTTTATTTTTGATTATACAGTCCATAGCCCTGCAATATCGCCGAAAACGCTCTTTAACGGCATCTTGCGGCTCATCCATTGACCCATACAGTACCCGGGTACCTTTTTCCAAACAGCGATGGAGGCTTTTCCAATTTTCTGCCAGGTATTTGCGCCAAAGAATAGAATTACCCTGATAAGCCTCAGCACCCTGAACCAGGTACCTGCCGGAAAGCTTTGTATTGGTGTAATGCCCATCAAACTCAAATACCAGCCCCAAGACAGACAAGACATGAAGATATCTTTTTAAGCTATCAAGGTCATAATTTAATTCCTTGGCCAATTCAAAAACAGATTTTCCATCCGGTTCCAACCGTGTAAAAAGTTCCTGCTCCACAGCGGTAAAGAGCACTTCCGAATGCCAATAACCTGTAGCCAGGTCCTCTAAGTATTGTGGGTTCATATCCTGCATCAATTTCACACCTCCCTTTAAATAACAAAAAATCCGCAACCCAAATAGGTGCGGATTTTACCATCATCCTCACAAATGCCAGCTTATACGCGAAGCTGCCAATGCAAATTTTATAGGCAGGTCTCCTGACTTAGGTTCATCGCAAACTTGTCCCTTCCTCCAAAAGGAGTGGTTATGACAATTGCTCCCTCAATACAGTGGCGGGTCCGTCCGGGAATATCACCCGGTTCCCTATTATCCAACAATTTGTTGGCACCTATAAAAATATATACAATTTTGAAATAAATATAGCACGATACCTTCAGCATGTCAATATGTGTGTGATATAATTATCCTAAATATGAAGAAGGAGCATACTATGGAATTTTTGCATGAAATATTGACTCAAACAGCAGGTTTTGCTATCTTATTTTTTGAATTCATGGGGGTTTTAGTATTAATTATCACTGGTATACGTGGAGCAATCAACCTTATCTCCAAATCTCCCTTGATCAGGTTGAATCTCGCGAGAGGAATGGCTTTGGGACTGGAATTCAAACTAGGCAGCGAAATCCTTAGAACCGTTGTAGTACGTGATTTGTCAGAAATATTCATCGTTGCCGGAATCATCATACTCAGAGCTGCTATTACCTTGTTAATTCACTGGGAGATTAAAAACGAAGAAGCAAATTATAATCAGAATATACCTTCGGACTAAGCTGTTGAAAATGTTTATTTTTTATGATGAATACTATTTTTCAGCTTTTCAAGGGCTTCATTATGATATATGGATTTTAATCCGGGAAATGCTTTCAACAGCCTTTTTTCTCCAAAATGAACGGCTTCAAATAACTGTCCATATGTCTGGTGCAAATCAATCAGGGTTTGTTTACGATGCTCTGCAGCCTTTTGCCGAGCTTTTCTTGTTTTTGCCAAATCTGCTTTAAAAACTAATTTTTTTATCTCTAAGCTCTCTTGTAAATTATCCTTTTCCCGTACGATAGTAATAGCTCCAGTTAAATTTACCCGCTCTTCCGGCTGCATATACAACCTCAGTACACCATCCAATAAATGCATAAATAAAAAAATACCACAATATATCCAGTGTCAATGTATCCAGCGTCACGGCATTTCACCTCAAAAAGCAATATGATGGTATTTGAGATTAATTTCTGCAAAATACCATCATATCCTTCATATCCTTTAGACTTAGTACACTAATTTTATATCTGTTATCATCCCGGACTTAAGCTTTCCATCCGCATTATCGACTTCAATCTCTACCGGAAACATTCCGGTCTTTTCATCACAAGCAGGCGCCATCCTGACTACCGTGCCCTTTGTGACCATATCAATGGCTTGCACTCTAATTTCTGCTGCCATACCAATTTTGACTTTAGAAATATTCGTTTCTGTTACATCGATACGCACAATTACTTTTTCAGCATTTACCAGGGTTATCGCCGGTATCTGTGGAGAAGCCAGGTCCCCCGTTTCAATGTTCTTTGATGCAACTATTCCGGACATCGGTGCTTTCACGGTACAATCATCGAATTTCTTTTGCACAATTTCAAAGGCCGCTTTGGCAGCATGCATTTGCCCAGTAGCAGCTTCTAAAGCTGACTGGGCGGAGTCTTGGGCCATTTCAAGCTGCGCCAGGGTCGTATCAACTTTGGCCTTACCAATATCAAGCTCAACCTTAGTGACTGCTCCTGCTTCATACAATGCCTGCATCCTGTCATAATTTGATAGGGCCTCGTTATAAGCAGCCTCGGCAGGCACCTCATTAGATTTGCTATTATACGCTTTTTGGGCGGCATTATAAGATGAAAGTGCTGCACTATAGCTGGCTGCAGCCTGTTTGACCTGCAGCTCTAAATCCGTGCTGTCCAATAAAAATAACACGTCACCTTCAGCTACAGTTTGACCAATTTCCACATTGATTTTGCTTACTTTACCCGAAATATTCGGGGTTACCGTAATTTGGTCCGCGGCCTCAATGAAGCTGGTATAATTAGTCGCCTGCTTGCCGCCTGAAACTGCTGCTGTTTTATCCACACCAGCATCATTAGAGTTATCTTTAATACGGATTTTTACCGTAGCATTCATGCCAAAAGTCAAAGGAAGGTTTTCCGGATTTTCTATGACAACTTTTAGCGGAATAAGCTGAGTCACTTTCGTATAGGTACCGCTGGTACTAAAGCTGGAGGCGCCGGAAAAATAAGTCTGGGTGGTTTGGTCAATTTCCTCGACAACACCTTTAAACGTTTTTCCGGAATAAGCGTCAATGCTTACATCCACGGTTTGCCCAACCTTAATCTTAACAATATCTGTTTCTTCAACATTAACCCCAATATATAAATTATCTGTATCTGCAATTACTGCAAGCTGTGTGGCCGGATTGACAATCTGACCGGGAACCCCATTACTTTTTACAACAGTTCCGGCAACCGGTGAAGTAATATATGGCAAAACTTCCTGCCGGCCCAAAACCTCATTCTTTTCGACACGGTCACCTTCTATTACGCTCCATTCAATTAATTCTCCCGACATATTAGGAGTGATATAATACATTTTTGCCGTTACTTTGGCATTGTCTGTAGTAAAATAGCGGCTGCTGTCGATGAAAAAATACAAACCCACACCACAAGCAAGCAATAGTGCCCCAATTAGAACAGATAAAACGATTGCTTTCCTGTTTTTTGATTTTTCCATATTGATTGGCTCCTCCCTTTTCATTACTCTTGAAACTGGCTTTGATAAAGTTCGGCATAAGCGCCATTTAGTGTCAATAATTCCTCATGAGTGCCCTGTTCTACGATATCACCGTCTTTCATCATTAAAATCAAATCCGCGTCTCTGATAGTAGAAAGTCTATGAGCAATAACAAAACTTGTTCTATTGCGCATTAAATGTTCCATTGCCTTTTGAATCAAAATCTCGGTTCTGGTATCAACCGAACTTGTTGCTTCATCCAAAATCAATATCTTTGGATTAGCCAAAATAACTCTGGCAATGGTAAATAACTGTTTCTGTCCTTGTGAAATATTACTGACTTCTTCATTTAAAATCATATTATAGCCATCTGGCAAAGCACGAATAAACTCATCACCATGTGCTGCCTTAGCAGCTTCCATCACTTGCTCATCCGTTGCCCCAAATGTTCCATAACGAATATTATCCTTGATCGAAGCATTATACAGCCAAGTTTCCTGGAGAACCATACCAAACATGGCCCTCAGGTCATTTCGGGTAAAGTCATAGATGTTATGACCATCAACCGTTATTTTCCCTTGGTCAATATCATAAAATCTCATTAAAAGTTTCATGACTGTAGTTTTACCGGCACCTGTCGGGCCAACAATAGCCACTCTTTGCCCGGCTTTAATTTCTGCTGAAAAGTTGTGAATAATGACCTTTTCCTTGTTGTAACCAAAACGTACATTTTCGAAAACTACATTGCCACAAACCTCCTGAACTTTAACCGGTGTTTGAGTTTCCGGGATTTCCTCCGCTTCACTGATGAATTCAAAAACACGCTCAGCGGCTGCAACTGTTGCCTGAATAGTATTTGAGATTGAAGCAATTTGAGAAATTGGTTGAGTAAATAATCTCATATACTGAATGAATGCCTGAATATCTCCAATCTCCACAACCTTCTTTATTGCCAAATAGCCACCCAAAATACTGACCACAACATAACCCAAGTTCCCAACAAAGCCCATCACCGGCATCATGATGCTGGAGACAAACTGCGATTTCCAGGCGGAATAGTATAATTTATTGTTTATTTTCTCAAAGACTTCTATTGACTCTTTTTCAGCATTAAAGGCCTGAACAATACTATGTCCTCCATACATCTCTTCAACGTGACCATTGATTTCACCCAAATACTTCTGCTGGTCTTTAAAAAATACTTGGGACCTCTTTACTAACACAGCAACAAAAGTAAATGATAACGGTATAACCAATAACGCAGTAAGTGTCATCAGAGAGCTTATCGACAGCATCATGACCAAAATGCCCACAACACTTGTAACAGAAGTAATAATCTGAGTTAAGCTTTGGTTGAGGGTTTGAGTTATCAAATCAATATCATTCGTCACTCGTGATTGAACTTCACCATGGGTTTTGGAGTCATAATAATTGAGAGGGACCCTGTACATTTTTTCTGATATTTTCTTGCGCAGTTTATATGTTACATCCATTGAAACCTTAGCCATTACATATCCTTGTATATAAAAGCAGATTGAGGATATGATATACAAAACAACAAGTATTATAGCCAACTTACCCATATACTGAAAGTCGGTCAAAAACCCTGTTTGAGCATACCAGGCCATCAATCCTTCGGCCAGTTTGGTGGTCATTTTACCCAGTAATTTAGGCCCAGCAATATTAAAAATTGTTGAAAAGAACGCAAAAAAGACAACAACTATAATTGATTTTTTATGGGGTTCCAGATATGTTGCCAAGGTAAGTATAGTCTTTTTGAAGTCTTTGGCCTTGGCTGTCTGCATGCCAAATCCCGGTCCGCCGGGACCGGGTCCGGAACCGGGCTTGGGTCCTGAACGACGATTCTCTGCACTCACTTCGCCAGTTCCTCCTCACTCAATTGCGAATATGCAATTTGCCGATAAACTTCGCAATTCTTCAATAGTTCTCTGTGCGAACCGGCCCCCACAATATGTCCATTATCCAATACAATAATTTGTTCAGCATTCATGATAGTGCTGACACGTTGGGCAACAAGAAGAATAGTGCTCTTAACCGTTTCCCTTCTTAAAGCTGCCCGCAATTTTCGGTCGGTCTTCAAGTCAAGTGCCGAAAAACTGTCATCAAAAATATATATAGGCGCATTTTTCACCAGCGCCCTGGCAATTGATAACCGTTGTTTTTGTCCCCCAGAAACATTCGTTCCCCCTTGAGCAATATTCGAATCAAAGCCCTCTTCCTTGGAGTTGATAAATTCATCAGCTTGAGCAATCTCAGCCGCTTTTTCAAGTTGTCCCAGTGCGGTATTCTTATCCGCATAAGACAAATTTGACTTAATCGAACCTGAAAAAAGAATAGTTTTCTGGGGAACATAACCAATCTTATCCCGCAAGTCCTTACGTGTGAAATTCCGGATATCTTGACCGTCAATCAATATTTCGCCTGAAGTTACATCATAAAACCGCATCACCAGATTCATCAATGTTGACTTCCCGCTGCCTGTTGAACCGATGATTGCAGTTGTTTGCCCGGCTTTAGCACAAAAGTTGATATCATGTAAAACATTATCCTGGCCCCCAGGGTAACAAAAATTCACATGCCGGAACTCAATGTTTGGCAGAAAATCCTCCCTGAAACTCACCGGGTCCGTAGGATCTGTAATGCTTGACCTGGTCCCCAGCACTTCCGCAATTCTCTCTGCCGAAACAGCGGCCCTGGGAACCATAATGAACATTATAGACATCATTAAAAAGGCAAAAATTATCTGCATTGCATACTGCATATAGGCCATCATATCCCCAATATCCAGACGAAACGAAGATACCTGTTTTGCACCTACCCAAATAATAAGCACAGTAACCAAGTTCATAATCAGCATCATCGCGGGCCACATTATAGCCATAATGCGCGTTACGTAAAGGTTGGTAGATGTTAAATCCATATTCGCTTTATCAAACCGGTCAATTTCGAATTGCTGAGTGTTAAAGGCCCGGATAACCAGCATTCCTTCAAGATTTTCACGTGTAACCAGGTTTAACCGGTCAACCAGTTTTTGAATCATTTTGAACTTAGGCATAACCAGGGAAAACAAAACAAAAATAGTACCAACTAAACATATTACAGCAATTCCAATAATCCATGACATAGAAGGACTGCTGGAAATGGCTCTGATTACGCCTCCAATAGCCAAAATCGGGGCATAAAAAACCAAGCGAATCATCATAACTAAAACAGTTTGAATTTGGGTAATATCGTTTGTTGTACGTGTAATTAATGATGCCGTTGAAAACTTATCAAATTCAGCATTGGCGAACCCCTGAACTTTTTTAAATAAATCTGACCGCAGATCACGGGATGCCCCGGCAGCCGTCATGGAAGCAAAATAACCCACAGTTATTGAAGCAGCAGTTCCCAGGAGAGTAATTAAGAGCATAGTTACACCTGTTTTAAAGATGTAATTAGTCTTGCCGTAAATAACGCCGTTATTGACAATGTCAGCCATATAATCAGGCAGCGCCAGGTCACACATTGCCTGTAAAAACAATAATACAACAGCGCCAAAAATGATTGGACTGTATGGCCTTAAATATTTAATAAGCTTAATCATTGATAGAGCCTTCTCCCATATGTTATCTACTGATTAATTTATCATTGCTTGCTGCGATGTATAACTATTAAATACAACTTTTCTAATAACCGCAGTAATTCTTCCGTATCTTCTTTTCCCATCTCAGCAAATATTTGTGCCATCCCTTGCATGAAATATTGAGCTTCTTTGTTCAAATACTGTTCACCGCTCTCTGTCAGCATTACATAAACAAGACGGCGATCACTTCTGGTGATTATCCGATTCACATACCCTTTGTTTTCAAGGTAGTTAATCATCTGCGAAACTGCCGATTTACTTATTTGCAAAAGCTCGCTTAAAGCCGAAATTGTAACTCCCTCATTTTCGGAACTATTCATCCTAATCTTCTTCAACATTATAAATCCACTGCGCGGCAGATCTCCAGAAGTTTTCTTGTTTTGCTTAAGCTTATGAAATTTTTCCAATAATTGATATATTTTTTCGGCATTACCTTCCATCTAAATTCACCTTCCTTTCTATACTTCTATAATTCAAATTACACCAAAAACAAAGTTATTGAGCATTGTTTTTGTTAAGTACGTTAATATTTAATATGCTTAATTATATGTATTCATTCTTTACATGTCAATATGTAAATTTTTAAAAATTAAAGGCATTAGGATTTTCATCCCAATGCCTTTTACGTTCCTTCTCTTAACCTATAACTTATCCTTTATGCATTCAAAAACATCTTCAGGGTCTTTAACGAAAAAGGCCCCGTGTTCCTTAAGCTGCTTCAGAATACTAACCGCCTTTCCCCCGCTGTAATCACGTGATTCAGCTTTTTCTCCAAAAACAATCCCCGAAATTCCTTGGGCCATAGCTTCTTCCATAGCTTCAAGGTTACGAAGATTTCCTTCTCCAAAAGAAATAGGCGGCAAAACAACCCACTTAGACTCCTGCATCAGCTTTAGATGTTGCTTGTACATTTCATCACTAATCTTTGAAAAAGGAGGATTTTCAATAACCGGAATATCAAAAAAACGTGCAAAATCGTAACCACTGTCTTCCTGACTGATAGGCCCCAGCGACAGAGAATATCCCTTTTCCCAAAGCACTTCTAAAACCGGCAAAGCCTCTTTCCCTCCACCTATAATATGGACTCTTTTATCTTTTTCACTTGCTTTATTTTTCATAGGCCTTACACTATCTTTGCCAATGCTGACTTGCAGGCGGCCATGGAGGGGATGACGAAAAATAGAAGCCTGCACACCATATGAAGCCAAAATATTTTCTTTTGTCAGGACTTCTTCAGCATTGCCAAACGCCAAAACTTTTCCTTTTGCCAAGAGGATAAATTGGCGGAAAAACAAGGTAGCCAAGTTCAAATCATGAATTGCCGCAATAACCGTTACCTTTTTCTCCCGGTTGAGCCTTGAAACGATATCCAGCAGTTCCCATTGATATCCTATATCTAAGTTGGCAGTAGGTTCGTCAAGCAATAAAATCTCCGGTTCTTGGCAAAGGGCCCTCGCAAAAACCATGCGCTGTCTTTCGCCTCCGCTTAACGTTGCAGCAGAACGGTGCTTTAGCCGTAATATATCGGTAACTTCCATAGCAGAATGAACAATGGCTTGATGATTTATTTTATCCTTGCGCAACCCTTTGCGGTAGGGAAACCTGCCCATCTCCACAACTTCTTCTACAGTAAAGTCAAAATCCACACCCGTATCCTGAGGAACAACAGCTAGCTGGCGAGCCATATCTCCGGCACTAAAGCTGGCGGCTTCACGACCGTTAAAAAATATAGTCCCCTTGGTCGGTTCCAAAGCCCTGCTTATACAGCGCATGAGAGTTGATTTTCCTGCACCGTTAGGGCCTAACAAGGCAACCATTTCCCCTCCGTGCAAATTAAAATCCACATTGTCCAAAATGGAAACTGAATCATATTCAATACGTAATCCATGAACCTTTAAGCTTAAACTCATCACTGCCTCCTAATCGGCGGTATTAAAGTAACGCAGTTTTTTTCTTTTCTTTAACAGGTAAAGAAACATGGGAGCCCCGACCAATGCTGTAATAATGCCCACCGGAAGTTCTGCAGGGGCTATAATGTTACGGGCCAGTGTGTCGGCAGCTATAAGCAGGTTTGCCCCCAACAAAGCAGAAGCCGGCAATAAAATTCGGTGGTCCGGACCTGCTGCTATTCGTATAAAGTGGGGCACAACTAAACCTACGAAGCCAATAATGCCCGTGGTCGATACAGCACCGGCAACAAGCAGTGAAGCGGCTGCCAGTAATATTTTTTTGACCCTTTCTGTATTCACGCCAAGATTCCTGGCTGTTTCCTCACCCAACAGCATCACATTTAACTCCTTGGCATAAAAGAAAACCAAGCTAAATCCAGCTATGACATAGGGCAGCATGGCAACTATCCTAGACCAGCTGGCTCCACTTATACCTCCCATCATCCAAAAAACGACCTGATCCAATTTTTCTCCGGCAAAATAGGTAAGCAGGGACACTACTGCAGAAAGGAAAGCACTAACAGCTATTCCTGCCAAGAGCAGGGTCATCACCGGCACTAATTTCCCGGTACGAGACATCAAGTAAACTAAAGCAATAGTTAATATCCCGCTGATAAAAGCAAATAGCGGAACCGCAGAAAACCCCGCCAAGAAAACAGGACTCCCTATCAGCATCGCTGACACAGCCCCCAAGGCAGCTCCGGAAGAAACGCCAAGAACGTAAGGATCAGCCATGGGATTCCGGAAAAGGCCTTGAAAAACAGCACCGGCAACAGACAAGGAAGCTCCGACAATAGCAGCCTGAATAACTCTTGGCAGGCGCAACTGAAAAATAATCCCTCTCTGTACTTCCGTTATGTCAGCCCCGGTAATCAGGCAATCCAAACCTCGTATAGGTGAAAGGAGTATGGCCAGCGCTGATTTCAAAGGGATTGAAGCAGCTCCTGATACAATTGCCACAAATGTTGTCACAAATAACAATAAAATTAAAGATACCAGCAAGGTTGCTCTTTTTATTCGAACTATTTTTTTATATTCCTGCCCATTTATCGGCATTTCCTTTGACTCCAATCATCCATCAACCCTTCTCGAATAGTTCGGGGTAAAAAATTTTCGCTAATTTTTCTACAGCTTCAATTAAACGAGGCCCTGATCGAGAAATTTTATCAGCAGATACGTCAAAAAGATTGTTTTCTTTTACTGCAGTGATTTCATTCCATAAGGGCCTGGCTGCTATTTCTTGGGGATCGAATGAACTTGACCCGTGGCTTCCAGGGAAAAGTATAAATTCCGGATCTCTTTTTATAAGTACCTCTTCACTAACCTTCGGATACCTTTCATCAACATCGGCGAAAATATTCTTTCCTCCTGCAAGGGTAATTGCTTCATTAATAAGAGATGCCGAACCGGCGCTCATCAGAGGGTCTGAAGATACCTCATAATAGACTCTGGCCCTTTCTTCTTCAGGGATAGAACTAATCTTAGATTCAATATTTTTCAATCTAGCCTTCATATCATCTATTACGGCATCTGCTTCCTTGCTATTCCCTGTAGCTTTTCCAATCATTATCATAGCTTCAAATGTTTCTTCCATTGACTCTGGGTTAAGCACTAAAACAGGAACACCCATTTCCTCCAGCTTTTTGACCTGTTCATCGTGCATATTACCTGCCAATACCAAATCTGGGGTTAAAGCTATTACCGCTTCAGTATTAGGATTAGAAAATCCCCCTACTTTATCTATTTTTAATGCCTCTTCCGGATAATTGCAATAATCGGTAACACCTACGATTCTGCTTCCTAAACCAAGGGCAAAAGCAGTTTCAGTATTACTTGGCGCTAATGAAACAATCCTTTTCGGCTCAGACTCAATAGAAACTTCTCTTCCCATATGATCAACTACTACTGCATAGTAATTCCTGTTCGATTCCCCATTTGATCCCTTTACCGCCCCACAACCTGAAGCAAATATTAATACTGCCAGCAGCATAAGGCATAATTTGAATGTTCTTCTCATAATCTTCTATCCACTCCCTTATAAGATATATTAAAATAAGATATAATAAAAACCCTCCACTAACGGAAGGGCATAAAATTCTTACCTGGACCGGCTTAGATTACCAAAGCAATAAGTAATACACCTCCCTAACACCCGTAGGTTGTCTTAAGGTTTGGCATGAGCAGGTCTCCTGGCTCAAGTTCTTCATTAACTCACGCCTTCCCGGAGATATTCCAGTGACAAATTGTGAGTTAACTCCCTTTCACAGTGGCGGGTACCGCGTTAGCTTTAACTAACTTCCCTTTTAAATTCTTTCGCTCACGTAAAGAATTACTCATCCCAAGTATTTACCAAATATTTAATTTATGTTTATTTTAACACAAGAAAACGCGTTTGTATAGCCCGGCTCTTCATCTGGCCCAGCTTCTTTATCTGGATTCTATGATATGTCTTAATTTTTGCATTCTTTGATCCAAATTACTGCTTAATTTCGCACATTCTAATAATTCCTTATGAACAAACTCAATATTTTCAATATCTTTTTTGTATCTCATTTTATGTTCCAGACTCGCCCAAAAATCCATCGCAATCGTCCTTAACTGTATTTCAACACATTTTGTTTTTTTCTCCTCCAAAAGAAAAATAGGAACTTGAACAACCATATGATAACTTCTATAGCCATTCTCTTTTGGATTTTTAATGTAATCCTTTTTTTGTAATACCGTTATATCATCCTGATTAGACAATGCACCTGCAAGTTTATATACGTCTTCCGGATAAGAGCATACCACCCTGATTCCTGCCACATCAAATATATTTTCCTCTATATTTTTAATAGTAATAGGAATCCCTTTTCTCTCTAGTTTTCTTATTATACTGATTGGTTGTTTGACTCTGGTTTTAATATGCTCGATAGGATTTCTATCAATAGTAAGTGCCATCTCATCATTTATCACGCTGAATTTTGTTTTCACTTCACGTAAAGCACAATTATATTCCATTATAGTTCTTATGTATAGTTCTGCAGATTCCAATACATCCTCAGGATGCTCCAAATTTAAGATATTTTCATTAAGAACCATGTCTTTCGTAATCATACCTGCCATTATTTTTTCATCACACTTTCTAATCTCCTTGCATGCATAAGGTATATGGTGAATATCTCACATGGATTATTCAGAAAAAGCGAACATTATCTTCAATGGATTGAGATAATTCGAGTTCAAGGTAACTAGTATATTCATCTTCTGCACTCCTCATTTTTACTCCTTTATTCTTGTTTTTGGTTTACATTATCATCAAGCTGATAAAGCAGTGCATTGAGTTTTACCATAGCCAAATAAACTGTTTCCAAACTTTCCTTTAACTCCGCATCTTTTTCTAAAAGCTTATACATCTTTTCCTCAAAAAGCTTATCGATTTCCTGCATCGTTTCTTTTCCCATGTCAGTAAGTTCTATCAATACCACTCTTTCATCAAATGGATTTCGTGTGCGAATTAGAAATCCAAGGTTCTCAAGTTTCTTACACATAGCAGAGATGTTTGCTCCAGCAACTAATATATTCGATGCAAGGCTTCCGACCGTGTGAGTTCCTTTTTGATAAACCTCCATCAGAATTCGCAGCTGCAGCGCAGACAATCCGTATCGGCCCCCCCACTCGTTTAAAATTGTATTCATCCCTTCATAGATTTTTCTCGTATTATCCCAAAGCAAATGTTTAAATTCTGAAACATCCATATATTTCGTTCTCCTAAATCCATATTATATATAAATAATATTATATATTATTTATATATATCTTATTTTATATAATATATTTTTTATCACTATATGTCAATAGATAAGCCTCTCTAATTTTCGCCTAAGGTGTTTTTACCTGTTTAAAAATTAGAGAGGCCTTTGGTTTTTGGATAAGATGTTCATAGCCCTGGTTAAAAAACTACAATTCCTAAAAGACCACAAGATAAAATTATTACAATAGGAGCTATTTTTATTTTTATCAATATCCAAAATACAGCTAATACTAATATTAAGCTCTTTAGCTCCAT